>NZ_JAPDDP010000088.1 GCF_027587195.1 Solirubrobacter phytolaccae
CACGCCCGCGCCGCGGCGGCCGACGTGCCCGCGGCGGCGAACCTCATGCGCGCGCTCATGTCGGGTCGACGGGCAGCTCGACGCGGAGCGTGGTGCCGACGCCTGGCGGGCTGTCGACGCCGAGCGCGCCGCCGATCGCGTCGACGCGATCGCGCAGGCCGACGAGGCCCGAGCCGCGGGCCGGGTCGGCGCCGCCCACGCCGTCGTCGCCGATCGTCAGGGCCAGGACGCCGTCGCGTTCGACGACGCGCACCGTCACGCACGACGCGCCCGCGTGCTTGGCCGCGTTCGCGAGCGCCTCACTCACCACGTAGTAGGCCGCGACCTCGACGGCGTCCGGGAGGCGGCGGCGCACGGCGACGTCGAGCTCCACCGGAACCGCGGAACGGCGCGCGAGCACGGCCAGCGCCGGCTCCAGCCCGCCGGTCGAGAGCGCCGCCGGATGGAGTCCACGGGAGAGTTCCTGCAGCTCGTCGACGACCTCGCGCATGCTGCGGATCGCCTCGTCCAGCCGTCCCCGCAGAACGTCGTCACCGGCGGGGACGCCCGCCTGCGCGACCCGCAGCCGCAGGCCCAGCGACACGAGCCGTTGCTGCGCGCCGTCGTGCAGATTGCGCTCGATCCGCCGTCGCTCGGCGTCCGCGGCGGCCACCACACGCGCCCGCGACGCCGTCAGCTCCGCGCGGCTCGCGGCGTTCGCCACGGCCGTCGCCAGCAGCTCGGTGAACTCCGCCACGCGCGCCTCGGCGCCCGGCGGCAACGGCTCCGACCGCGTGGTGCCGACCACGGCGACACCCCACAGGCGGCCTTCGACGACGATCGGCGCGCCCACGCTCGAGCGCAGGCCCAGCGCGTGCGCCTGCTCGGCGAGTGGCCCGTGCGCGTCGGCGTAGCTCTCGATCCGCGCGGCCTGCCCGGTCGCTCGCACCCGCGACGTGACGTTCTCACCGTCGAGCGGCATCCGCCGGCCGGTCGGGATCTCCGCCTCACCCCACGACGCGAGCACGGTCACCGAGCCGTCCATCTCGTAGCGGAAGATCCGGGTCACGTCGGCCCGCAGCACGACGCCGACCTCCTCGGCGACCGCCGCGAACAGCGCCTCGGGCGTGGTCTCCCGCGCCACCTGGCTGGCGACTCGGCGCAGCGCCGCCTGCTCCTCCGCCAGCCGCTGCACCTGGGCCCGCGTGTGCGCGTTGGCGATCGCGGTGGCGACGAGCTCGATGAAGCTCGCGAGCCGCTGCTCCACGCCTTCGGGCAGCCCGTGATCACGCCGCGCGTCGACGATCATCACGCCCCACAGGCGCCCGGCGACGACGATCGGTGAGGCGACGGACGAGCGCACGTCGAGCCGGCGGACCTGCTCGGACACCGCGCCCGGCACCGCTTCCCAGTCGTCGATCCGCGCCGGCTCGCCCGTGCGCTGGACCTGGCCCGCGATCGACTCGTCCCCGCTGACCGGCAGCCGCGTCCCGGCCTGCAGGTGCGGGCGATCGGGCGGCCAGACCGCGACGATCGTCTGCACGCCGTCGGGCTCGTAGCGCGACATCCCGGCGACGTCCACGCCGAGCGCCCGGACGACCTCCTCGGTGACCGCCGCGAACACCTCGGCCTCCGGCACACCGCGGGCGACCAGCGTCGCCACGCGCCGCAGCGCCGCCTGCTCGTCGACCAGCCGCCGCAGCTCCGCGCGCGCCTCGCTGTTGGCGACCTCGGTCGCGACGAGCTCGGCGAAGCGCTCGAGCCGGGCCTTCTTGTCGGCGTCGAGCAGCGCGCCCATCGACTCCGCGACGGCAGCGAACAGCTCCGCGTCCGGCGCTTCGTCGGCGACGAGCGTCGCCAGCCGGCGCAGCGCGGCCTGCTCACCAGCCGGCGCGTCGTGAGCCTCCACACGGTCGAACCTACCGCGCGAGGCAAGCGTCGTGGCGATCATCGGCCCCGCCACACGTGGCGCGTCCACGTCTCGCCGTCCCAGAGCCGCTCGTGCTCGCCGCCGAGTGGGTCCGGCAGCCATGCGGGCGCCGGATTCGCCGGTGGTTCGAGCGACGACAGGCGGCGGCGGTCCGCGCGGCTCTCGGCGGGCTCGGGGATGCCCTGAGCGAGCGTCGCGGCGATCGCCATGCCGGCGAGCGCGAGCAGGAAGGACGCCGGGTTGCCGGCGGTCAGGACGAGCCCGACGGCGAGGCCGAGCGCGGCGCCGGTGGTCCCGGCGAGCAGGACCCGGCGGGTCGGGGCGGAGGCGGCAGCGGAGGAGCTGATCGTCATGGCTCGGAAGCCTTCCGGGCCGAGCGCCCGCTGTCTGCACGGCGCGCGGGTGACTTGGACTACCCGCTAGCCGGTACTGTCGAGGAAGGCCAGCACGGCCAGCACACGCCGGTGATCGTCGTCCGTGGCCTGGATATCCAGCTTGGCCAGGATGCTCTTGACGTGCTTCTCGACGGTGCCGCCGGCGAGCCACAGCTGCTTGGCGATGCCGGAGTTCGACCGTCCCTCGGCCATCAGCGCGAGCACCTCCCGCTCGCGCGCGGTCAGCTCCTCCAGCGGGTCCTCGCGCCGGTGCGCGGCGAACAGCTCGCGCACGAGGTCCGGATCGACGACGGTGCGGCCCTCGGCGACGCGCTCGACCGCGTCGAGCAGATCCTCGACCTCCATCACGCGGCTCTTCTGCAGGTAGCCGACCCCGCCGCGCCCGCTCATCAGCTCCATGCCCTGCTCGACCTCGACGTGCGCTGAGAGCACGAGCACGCCGATCCGTGGGTGGTCGCGTCGCAGCGCGAGCGCCGCGTCCATCCCCTCCGTCGTGTGCGTCGGCGGCATCCGGATGTCGGTGATCACGACGTCCGGGTCGTGCTCGCGCACGAGCGCCAGCAGCTGCGGCACGTCCCCCGCCCGCCCGGCGACGTCGAACGCGTTGAGCTCGAGCAGGCTGGCGAGCCCTTCGCGAAGCAGGACGTCGTCGTCGGCGACGACGACTCGCACCCGGCGCTCCGTGTCGTCTGTCCCAGCCGTGTCACAGACCCTAACCGGTAGCGCCATCCCCCTGCCAGCCGGGGGTCAAGTCACCCGTACGCCGCGATGACGGCGGCCATTCCGATCGACAGCCTTCCGCCGCATGAACCGGACTCTCCTCGCCACCGCCGTGACCACCGCCGCCGTCCTCGTCCCGGCCTCCGGCGCGTTCGCCGCCGACGGCACCGCGCCGCTGAAGGTCAAGGGCACGCCGTCCAAGAACACCGAGCTCACGTTCCCGCTGCCGGACGGCTGGCGCAACGGGGCCGGCGACAACCGCGGCGTCTACCGGCGCACGACGACCATCGGCAACGCCACCTGCGAGGTCTCGGTGGTGACCCGCGGGCAGACGTCGCCGCTGGGCCTCACCCGCAAGGGCTCGACGGTCAGCCTGCGGTTCGACGGCTCCCCGGTGAGCTTCAAGGCGCTCCAGCGCGGCGACGGCTGGTACCGCTCGAGCACGACCGTCGACACGACCGTCACCCCGCTCGGCTGGAAGGCGACCGGCGCGGCCGAGCTCGACGTGGCCGAGGACGCGATCGTCGTGCTCGCGCAGGGCCACGCCGTCGTGACCGGCGCGACCACCGACGCCGAGCGCAGCCAGTGCGCCACCGCCGCCCGCGGCCAGCTCGCCCAGGGCCTGCGCACGATCCTCGACGGGGTGGATCTCCAGCCCCGTTGAACCTTTCGCGACCACGCGCGTAAAGGCCCCTTGACAGATCACATCAAGGGGGGAAGCACGCAATGAGGAAGTACGTGTTGACCGCGGCCGTCGTCCTCGGCACGCCGGCGACGGCGCAGGCCGACGTGTTCGACAGCGCCTTCGGGCGGATCGGCTTCGCGCCCGCGCCGCTCGCCGCGGCCGGGGACCGCTTCAACGCGACCGTCACCGACGCCGCCGGCAACGTCTACGCCGCCGGCTACCTCGTCCCGGACGCGGCGGTCGCGAACCAGGTCATGGCCGTCGCCAAGCTCACGCCGGCCGGACGGCTGGACGCGAACTTCGGCGTCGGCGGCGTGGCCGTGGTCGACGCCGATCCGACCAACAACACGGTCGAGCAGGCGCGCGGCATCGCGCTGCAGTCCGACGGCAAGGTCGTGATCGGCGGCGTCGCCGGACCCGCCGCGGACGACACCGACGTCGTGGTCGCGCGCTTCACCGCCGGCGGCGTGATCGACAACGGCTTCGGCGGTGCCGGCACCGGATTCCGCAAGATCAGCTTGAGCACGGGCGGCGACCAGGCCTGGGGCCTGGCGAACCGCGGCGAGGACAAGCTCGTGATCGTCGCCGCCCGCGGCCGCGACGGCGCCCGCGTGGATCGCGACTTCAGCTTCCTCGGCCTCACCAAGGACGGCACCGACGACCCCGCCTGGACCACCACGACCACGCGACTGCAAGTCGCCGGCACCGACCTCAACGAGAACCCGCGCGGCGTGACCGTCGCGCCCGACGGCAAGGTCCTGATCGGCAGCTACGCCAGCGCCGGAGCGGTCACGCGCCCGTTCATCTTCCGCCTGCTCGCCGATGGCAAGCCCGACCCGAGCTGGGGTGAGAGCGGCGTCGCGAGCTTCGACCTCAACGGCGCCGCGCCGAACACGTCCGAGTCCTACGCGCTCGGCGTGCAGTCCGACGGCAAGGTGGTCAGCGTCGGCTACGGCAACACGGGCACGCCGGCCAACGTCAACCTGCTCGTCACGCGCCTGAACCCCGACGGCACGAAGGACACGAGCTTCGCCACCGACGGCGTCTACAGCTACGACGGTGGCCGCGCCGACCGCGCCCGCAACGTCGTGATCGCGCCCGACGACAAGATCCTCGTCGTCGGCAACACCGAGGTGGCCGCGAGCAACGCCGACGCGCTGCTGATCAAGCTGAGCGAGGACGGCGCGCAGGAGTCCGTCACGCGCGCCGACCTCGGCGGCACGACCGACGCGCTGTTCGGTGCGACGCTCACGCCCGACAAGCAGAGCGCGATCGCCGTCGGCTGGCAAGGCACGACCGCCGCCAACGAGGACGCGGCCGCGCTCAAGCTCAACTTCGTCGCGCCGCCCGCGCCGGTCGAGGTCGAGAAGCTGGTCGAGAAGGTCGTGACCAACACCGTCACGGTGACCGTTCCCGCGACGGTCAACAAGCCCGCCGCTCCGCTCGCCCGCAGCAGCGCCAAGCGCACCTACACCAGCGGCCCCCGCCGCCTGTCCGGCACGGTCAGCTCACCCACCAACGTGAGCAAGGTGCTCGTGCGCCTGACCAAGGGGACCGGCAGCGCGTGCCGCGCCTACCAGCCGGCGCGCGGCGCGTTCAGCGGCCGCTCGTGCAGCTCCGGCAAGGGCTTCGCGGTCGCCTACGAGGGCGGCAAGTGGTCGCTCGACCTGGCGAAGAAGCTCGGCAAGGGCACCTACGCGCTCGAGGTGAGCGCGTACGGGCTCGACGGGCTCGCCCAGTCCACGGCGACCAAGGCCCGGATCACGGTCAAGCGGTGAGACGGCTCCTCCTGATCGCGATCGCGGCGCTCCTGTGGGGCGCCGCGCCCGCGCGGGCGGCGTCGAACGCGTGCAACTTCAGCGTCGACGAGTACTGGACGTCGATCGACGTCGCGCTCACCGGCACGGGCACGCCGCAGACCGACGTCCTGCCTGGCGACACGGTCACGCTGACCAGCGCGACGGCCGCCGCCGCGCTGCCCGCCTACCTCGCGCAGGTGGGCTACAACACGGGCATCCTCAAGGCCGGGGAGAACCAGATCCCGGTCAAGGTGTGGATCGCGCTGCAGGCGACGAACACGCTCGAGCGCACGCAGCTCGTCGGCCCGGTGGCGGTCCAGGCGCGGACGACGATCACGACCGCCGCCAACGGCGAGTTCCTCGGCGCCACGCCGATCACGTACACGCCCCCGCCGCTGCCCACCACGACCTGGACGGCCGCGGGCGGCGACGTCGCGCTCAGCCAGGCGCCGGCGGGCGCGATCACGCAGCGGCTGCCGATTGGCCCGGACGACGCGCTGCGCGCGGTCAAGGGCAGCGCAGTGATCCTCGCCGACCTCAGCCCGGTGCGGTTCTCGATGGACTGCCAGCCCGGCGCCGGCAACGACACCGGCACGGGCCCGCTCCCCGCCGCGCCGGTGCCGTTCGACACGCGGCCCGGTCCGCTCAACCAGTCGTGTGTCGACGACGCCGGGACCCGCTCATTCGCGAGCGTCGCCTTCAGCGGTCCGACCCTCACCTACACGGTGGGCACCCCGTTCACGCTCAGCGGCGTGCGGGCGGACGGCGCCGACCGCGTAACGATCCGCGGCGCCGGAACCGTGGAGGGCACGCAGGTCGCGGGCGCGGCGCCGGCCGGGGCGGCAACGCCGGCCGGGCCGGGAACACCGGCCCGGGCGGGAACGCCAGCCGGGGCGGGAACGCCAGCCGGGGCGGGAACGCCGACGGCGGCCGAGCCGACCGCGGCGGCGCAGGCGTCCACCGCCGTGCCCGACACGGTCTGGACCCCGTCCGGCACCGGCCCGATCACGTTCACCCAGGCGCCGGGCCTCGGCAGCGTCCTGATCGGTGACCGGCGCTGCGTGAACGGCATCGTCCGGGACGACGGCACGGTGGTCGACAACCCCGCCCCGCACGTGTTCGCGACGGCGACGATCCCGCCGCCACCGCCGCCTCCCCCGCCGCCGGTGGTCGACCCGCCGTCGAGCGTGCCGGCCGCGCGCACCCCGATTCCCACGATCGCCCCGAAGCCCAAGCCGGTCGGCCGCGTCACGATCCGCTCGTCGCGGCTCACGCTCAAGCGCGGCAAGGTCAAGCTCGAGCTGGCCTGTTCGAACGCCGGCCCGTGCGCGGGCAAGCTGACGATCCTCAGGCGCACCCGCACGTACGCCCTCGCCGCCGGCAAGCGCAAGACCTACACGGTCACGCTCCCGCGCACGAAGACCAAGCGCGTGAAGGTCCGCCTCGCCCCCACGTCCGGTCACGCAGTCACGAAGAACCTCACGCTCAAGCGCGGTTAGGGGCTGTTCGCAAGTGGCCTCGCGCCTCCGGGCGCGGGGCACACTGCCTCCTGTCGTGAACCGTCTCGCCGCCCGCCAGCCGGCCCTGTTGGCCGGCGCTCTCCTGCTCCTGATCTGCCTGTCGGCGCTGCTGCGGACGGGCGCGCTGGACGGCGGCTACTGGATCGACGAGGGGATCTCGGTCGGGATCGCGTCACACGACCTGCGCGACATCCCCGGCGCGCTCGGCCAGGACGGCAACCCGCCGCTCTACTACCTGCTGCTCCACGGCTGGATGCAGGTGTTCGGCACGACCGAGGCGGCCACGCGCGGCCTGAGCCTCGTGTTCGCGCTGCTCGCGATCCCCGCGGCGATGTGGGCCGGCACGCGGCTGTTCGGCTGGAAGGCCGGCGTGCTCGCCGCCGCCGGTGCCGCGGGCAGCCCGTTCCTCACGTACTACGCGCAAGAGACGCGCATGTACTCGCTCGTCGTGCTGCTGTCGATCCTGGCGTCGGCGAGCTTCGCGCTCGCGTTCGTGCGCGGTGAGCGCAAGCACGTGGCGTGGCTCGGCGTGTGGCTCGCGCTGTTGCTCTACACGCACACCTGGGGCCTGTTCATGGCCGCCGCGATGGGCGCGGTGTGGCTGCACCTGCGCCGCCGCAACGAGGTGGGCACGGCCGACGGCGTCCGCCTCGCGATCCTCGTCGCGCTCGCCTACCTGCCCTGGCTGCCGGTCGTGCTCTTCCAGGCCTCGCACACCGCCGCGCCGTGGGCGGAGCGCCCGTCGCCGCTGCTGCTCCTGATCATCCCGGGCGGCCTGTTCGGCCACTTCGCGCTCCCGCTGCTGGCCGTCGCGGTCTACTTCGCCGTGCGCCGCCACCCGCCGGTCGACCGTGCCGTGCGGATGCTCGTCGGGATCGCGATCGGCACCGCCGTGCTCGCCTGGCTGTGCTCGCAGATCCAGCCCGCGTGGGCCACGCGCTACAGCGCGATCCTGCTCGGCCCGCTGCTGCTCGCGCTCGCCTCGGTGGTCGCGCGCGGCAAGGGCTGGACGGTGGTCGCGCTGATCGGCGTCGCCGGCGTGTGGGCGATCAACAGCCCGCCGCCGTCCAAGAGCAACGTGCGCACGGTCTCCACCGGCGTCGCGCCGTCGATCCGTCCCGGCGACCTCGTCGTCTCCACCCAGCCCGAGCAGGTCCCGGCGCTCAACCGCTACCTGCCGCAGGGCGTCGTCTACCTGACGCCGATGGGGCTGGTGCAGGACCCGCGCCAGACCGACTGGCGGGACGGGCTCACCCGCCTCCGCGCCGGCCAAGCCGAGACGGAGCTGCTGCCGGCGATCGACCGCCTGCCGACCGGCAAGCGGATCCTGATCGTCACCCCCGAGCCGGGTGAGCGGCTCTCGCAGTCGCCGTGGGCGCGCGCCGTACGCATCCGCACGCGCGAGTGGCGCGCGGCGATGCAGGCCTCTCCGCGGCTGCGGGCGATCGGCACCGTGGAGACGCTCCCGTGGCGCAAGAACACGGTACGCGCGGAGCTCTACCAGGTGCGTTAGCGAACGCGGACGTGCAGGTGGTCGTCGTGGTAGATCAACGGCACCACGACGTTCTTCGGGCCTTTGAGCTTCAGCTTCGGTCCGACGAAGACCTTGATCGCACCCGCCGCGACGAACCGATCCACGAGGTCCTGCGCGAGCACCCGATCCACCTGTGACGGCTTGGTCGGGCGCGCCTCCGTGCCGTCCTTGCGCGGGTAGAGGATGTCGATGTCCAGCCCGTTCTGGTGCGAGGCGTGGCCGAGGCCGCCGTACTCGCGCCCGAACTTGCCGCCGTGCGTGCGCGACAGGTCCATGATCCCGACGCGCTGCGCGCTGTCGTGCTCCATCCGGAACTGGTGGATCACCGTCAGCACGGTGCGGATGAGGCGGTCGGTGCCGTAGCGGCGCCACTCGCGGTTGGGGATCCGGTTGAAGATCGGGTCCCAGGTGAAGAAGTCCTCGCCCAGCTCGGGGAGCATCACGCCGCGCACGAGCCGGCCCTTGCGCGCCCAGCTGCCCTTGGACTGCGACTGGCGCCACTGGATCGCGGCGAAGTCGGGCGGGACGCTCGGCTCGGTGACGGGCTCCTCGAACGTCGGCGTGCCCGCGGGCACCGGGGTCTCGGTCGCGACCGGCGTCGGCGTCGGGGCCGGCGCCGGGGTGGGCTCCTGCGCGAACGCGACCGCGCCGGCGGCGAGCAGGGCGCCCAGGATGAGCACGAGGTACCGCATGCCCCTCCAGGTATACCGTTGCGCCGGATGGACCCACTCGACGTGAATCGTGCGCACTGGGACGCGCTGGCGGCGGTGCACGGCCAGGACGCCTACTACGACAAGGACGCGCTGGTTTCCGGGCGCGACTCGCTGAACGAGTTCGAGTCCGCGGCGGTCGGGGATGTGACCGAGCTGGACGTCATGCACCTGCAGTGCCACATCGGGTTCGACTCGATCTCGCTCGCCCGGCGCGGCGCGCACGTCACCGGCGTGGACTTCTCCCCCGGCTCGCTCGCGGCGGCCGCGGAGCTGGCGGAGCGAGCGGGCGTGGAGATCGAGTGGGTGCAGGCGGACGCGACCGCGCTGCCGGAGACCCTGCACGGGCGCTTCGACCTCGTGTACTCGACGATCGGCGTGCTGGGCTGGATCGCGGACATCGACGCGTGGATGCGGAGCGTCTTCGCGGCGCTGCGGCCGGGCGGGCGACTCGTGCTCGTCGAGCACCACCCGGTGTTCTTGATGGTGGCCTCCACCGACCCGCTGATCCTCGACTTCCCGTACGCCTTCGACGGGCCGCGCGCGTTCGACGAGGCCGGGTCCTACGCGGACCCGAACGCGCTCGTGGCGTCGACGGAGTCCGTCGAGTACGCGCATTCAATCGGCGAGGTGGTGACCGCGGCGCTCGGCGCCGGCCTGCGCCTCGACACCCTGAAGGAGCACCTCGACGCGGCCCGCGACGGCCGCGGCCTGCTCACTCCCGACGCCGACGGCCGCTGCCGGCTGCGCATCGGCGCCGAGGTCCTGCCGCTCTACTACACGGTGATCGCGAGCCGGTGAACCTCCACGTCGAATCCGAGGGCGAGGGCGAGCCCGTCCTGTTCCTGCACGGCGTGAGCGGGTCGGCGGCGACGTACCGCTGGCTCGTCCCGGAGGGCTTCCGCGCCGTGCGGCTGACGTTCCGCGGCCACGGCGCGTCGGCGCGCGCGCCCGGCACCTACCGGCTGGCCGACTACGCCGAGGACGCGGTGTCCGTGCTGGAGGAGATCGGCCCGGCGGCCGTGGTCGGGCACTCGCTCGGCGGCGTCGTCGCGTGGACGGTCGCGCAGCAGCGGCCGGAGCTCGTGACCCAGCTGTTCATGGAGGACCCGCCGCTGTTCATGGGCGAGCCCGACGAGCACGCCCAGAACCCAGCGATCCCGCACTTCCATGAGCAGCAGGCGGCCGTGCGCACGTGGCAGGCGGCCGGCACGAGCGAGGCGCAGATCGAGGCCGACCTCGCCGCGGAGTACGGGACGGTCCAGACGCCGGAGGCGCTCGCCTCGCGGGCGTACGCGCTGCGCCACCTCGATCCCGAGGTGCTGGACCGCGTCCTCGACGGCTCCACGCTCGCGGCGACGGACACGCGGTCGCCGGTGTCCGTCCCGACGCTGGTCGTGGGCGCCGACGTGGCGCCCGCCTTCCCGCCCGCGCACGAGGCCCGGCTCGCCGCGACGCACCCGGACGTCCCCGTGGTGCGGATCGCGGGCGCGCCGCACACCATCCACGACACCGCCGCCGTCCGCGACCAGTACGTCGCGCAGCTCCTCGCCTTCCTGACGTGAGAGTCCGCCACGTCCTCGCCCACGAAGGCGAGCGCCTGCGTGAGATCCGGCTGCGCTCGCTCGCGACCGACCCGGAGGCGTTCGGCGCGACCTTCGAGGGCGACGCCTCCCGCCCGGCCGATTGGTGGGAGCGCGGCGCGCGGCACTCCGAGCAGGGCGTGCAGCGGACCTTCGTGGTCGTCGACGAGGAGGACCGCTGGCTCGGGATGGCGCTCGTGCGCGCCGACGACGAGTCCCCCGGCGACGCGGTCATCAACGCGATGTGGATCGCGCCCGAGGCGCGGCGGCAGGGCATGGGCCGCGCGCTGCTCGAGGCCTGCGTGGAGTGGGCGCTCGAGCGCCGCTTCCGCGCGGTGAACCTGGCGGTGCGGATCATCAACGCGCCGGCGCGCGCCGCCTACGCGTCCGCGGGCTTCGAGTTCGTACGCGCCGAGCGGGACGAGCACCAGCTCAAGCGGCCGCTCCTGTGACCGAGAACACAGGTAACAGCACTCCAATTCGGGCGTACTTTTCCCATCTTCCACCCGCGACCCCCACTGATCGGCATCCTCACGCATGAGCTCCGCGAAGACACCGGAGCCGCGTGGGCGCCTGCCCCGGGGCGGTCCGAGCGTGACCTCGCCCCGCCGCGCCTGAACCTGCGCCTGACCTACGTGCACGCCGTCCAGGAGGCCGGCGGGATCAGCGTCGTGCTGCCCGCGCACGGGTTCGGCGACGACGCGCACCACCTCCTGGACCGCCTCGACGGCCTGCTCGTCAGCGGCGGCCCGGACCTCGATCCGGCGACCTACGGCCAGGAGCGCCACCCGCTGCTCGGCCCGAACGTGGATCGCGCGGCCGACGAGTACGAGCTGCGCATGCACCAGGCCGCCCGCGAGCGCGACCTGCCCGTCCTGGCGATCTGCCGCGGCATGCAGGCCATGAACGTCTCCCGCGGCGGGACCCTGCACCAGCACATCGTCAACCACCGCCAGACGCCGGTCGCGCCCCACGAGCCCACCCACGCCGTGACCGTCGACGCGGGCTCGCCGCTGCACCGGATCACGAGCCGCCGCCGGCTCGCCGTCAACACCTTCCACCACCAGGCGATCGACCGGCTCGGCGCCGGGCTCGAGGTCATCGCCCACGCGCCCGACGGCACGATCGAAGCGGTCCACGACCCGAGCGCCCGCTTCCACGTGGGCGTGCAGTGGCACGCCGAGGTGCTCACGCACCGCCCCGAGCACGCGATGGTCATGCGCGCCCTGGTCGACGCCGCCGCGCGTCCGGGCCTCGCCCTCGTAGCCTGAGGCGCGTGCCGCCGCCCGACGCCTGGACGCCCGACCTCGAAGACGACCCCGAGAGCGAGCTCGAGGCCGACCGGTGCGTGGTCCGCGGGCAGGAGTTCTTCATCCGCGGTGTCGTCCGGCTTCCGGTGCTCGACGGCGACGACGACCTCGACCTGCGCGTGTGGGTGTCGGTCGGCGCGGACGACTTCGAGCGGGCCGTCGATCTCTGGGACGTGCCGGGCCGCGAGACCGAGCCGCCGTACTTCGGCTGGCTCACCACGGAGCTGCCCGCCTACACGCGGTCGACGCTGCACCTGAAGACGCGCGTGCTGACGCGTCCGCCCGGCGTGCCGTCGCTGATCGTGCTGGAGCCGTCCGACCATCCCTTGGCGGTCGAGCAGCGCGAGGGGATCACCGAGGCACGCGCGGAAGCGATCGCGGCACGGCTCTAGAGCGCGAACGGGGCGGGCCGCGGCAGCACGCTCGCGCCCTCGACCGTGCGCACCCACTCGTAGGCGAGCGCCTTGCAGTGGGTGAGCGTGACGCCGGCGTCCCGGAGCCGGGTGAGGCCGCGCGCGTGCATCTCGCCAGGCGAGCCGACCGCGTCCTCGACGACGAGCACGCGCAGCCCGGCGTCGAGCAGGCCGACCGCAGACTGGTACACGCACACGTCGGTCTCGAAGCCGACGAGCACGGCCGTGGTCCGACTGGTGTCGGTGACGGCGCTCAGGATCTCAGGCGTGCCCGCGAGCCCGAACGTCGGCTTGCGGAACACCGGCGTGCCCGGCTCGACGAAGCCGGTGCGGGTGGGACCGTGGCGCTCCGGCTCCTCCTCGGTCACGATGATCGGGACGTGCAGCGCCCGCGCGAGCGTGGTGAGCCAGTGCGCGCGGGCGAGCGTGTCGGCATCGCCGCCGAAGCCGGCCTGCACGTCGATCACGACGAGCACGCAGTCCTCGTGGTTGGTCAGGGGCATAGTTCACGCATCGTCTTCGCCTTGACGTTGGGGTGTGTCGCGAGCAGCTCGAGCAGCGCGCTCGCGCGGGCCATGTCCTCGGGCTCCATCACGCCGTGGTGGAACATCACGCCGACCGGGCCGCCGTGTTCGACGTGGCGGGCGAAGCGCTCGTCCAGCTCGTCGGGAGCGAGCCGCGCGACGTCGAGGTGCACGGGCAGCTCCGACAGCAGCCCGAACGGCTCGACCTTGTGCTCGCGTGAGAGCAGCGCGAACCCGAGTTCTACGAGCGTCTCGGCCGTGGCGTGCGTGCAGCGATTCCACGGTGGCGTGAAGAAGGGCTCGAGCCGGTCGCCGAGCAGGTGCTGGAGCCGTGTGCGGCCGTCCGCGATGTCCGCGCGCTGGGCGGACTTGTCGCGCGCCGGGCCGAACTCGCACTTGCGGCCCTCGAGCTGGTGGTTGGTGTGCGCGAACCCGTGCTGATGCAGTCCCGCGTGCGTGTCGATGAGCTTGGCCGCGAGCGGCTCGTGCAGCTCGTTCGGGATGACCGCGAGGTCGACCGGCAGCCCGTGCTCGGCGAAGCGCGCGATCAGCTCGAGCAGCCGCGCGTCCTCCCAGCCCGCGTCGTCGTCGCGGAAGAACACCTCGACGGGCGTCGCCGCGTTCTGGAGCGCCTCGCGCAGCGCGTTCACGCCAGCAGCTCCGCCGCGCCTTCGAGCCGGCCGGGATGGATCGCGAGGTGCTCGGCGCCGACCGCGCGCCAGCGCTCCGCCTCCGCCTTCAAGTCCATCCCCCGCTGCGCACGGATGACGGTGCCCGCCGACACCTTCCGCTCCCCGGCGAGCTCGTCGAGCCGGTCGCGCATCCCGACCCACGCCTCGGGCGTGACGTTGTACGCCTGCCAGAGGTCGCCCACGCGGGCCGCGCGGCGCAGCGCGGCCTCGGACTTGCCGCCGATCAGCAGCGGGATGCGAGCCGTCGGGCGCGGCGCGAGCACGCCGCCGCGCAGGCGGCCCGTGGCGTGCGCCTCCGCGACCAGCGCGAGGATCTCGTCCGTCCGCTTGCCGCGCCGGTTGAACGGGACGTCGAGCGCGGCGAACTCGTCCTCCTGCCAGCCGACGCCCGCCCCCAGGATCACTCGGCCGGGCGCGAGCCGCTCGAGCGTCGCGAGCTGCTTGGCGAGCAGCACCGGCTCGCGCAGCGGCAGGATCAGCACCGACGTGCCGAGCGTGATGCGCTCCGTCCGCGCGGCGATGTTCGCGAGCAGCATCAACGCCTCGTGCACGCCACCGAACACGTCCCCGAACGGCCCCGGCGGCAGCAGATGGTCCGGCAGCCACACCGACGTGTAGCCCAGCTCCTCCGCCCGCTGCGCGAGCCGCGCGATCTCCCGCGGGTCCGCGTCCTCGACCTCGTTCGGGAGCATCACGCCGAGCTTCATCGTCACCACGCCATCGGCTGATCGTAAAAGCTTCCTAAAGGCGCGTGACGTTGGGCGGGTTCCGATTGTCACCGGTATGTGAACGGGTCGGTCGCCTACATCCTGATGGGGTTCCCGCGGGTCTCGGAGACGTTCATCGCCTCGGAGATCCACCGCGTGGAGCAGGCCGGAGTGCCGCTGAAGCTGTTCGTGATCAAGCCGATCGAGGCGCGCGAGCAGGGGCATGACCATCCGGTGCTGGACGCGATCGTCGCCCAGCCCGAGTACCTGCCGGACCCCGTCGGGCTGACGAAGCCGATGCACCGGTGGCGCTGGCGCGACCTCCGGGAGTTCGCGCCGGCGATCAAGCGCTGCGCGCGCCGCCGACCGCGCGGCGTCGCACGGGCCACGCGCACCGCGTTCGCGCAGGCCTTCCGGGATCGGCGCAGCCGGTTGAGCGGCCCGCGCAAGATCTACGTGAAGGAGCTCATCCAGGCGATCACCCTCGCCGATCGGCTGCTGCGGGAGCCCGACGTGCGCCACCTGCACGCGCACTTCGCGCACGGGACGACGACGATCACATGGCTCGCGGCGTGCATCGCGGGGCTGCCGTTCAGCTTCACCGGCCACGCGCGGGACATCTACGCGCCCGAGCTGAACCCGAAGGGCTGGCTGCGGCGCAAGCTGAACGCGGCGCGGTTCGTGGTCACGTGCACGGAGGCGAACGTCCGCCACCTGAGGGCGATCGCGCCGGGCGCGCGGGTCCACCTCGTCTACCACGGGCTGTCCGCCGACTTCACGACGCTGCTCCGCGCGGACCGGCCGCATCCGGAGACCAACGGGAAGCTGCGCGTGCTCGGCGTCGGACGGCTCGTGGCCAAGAAGGGCTTCGACACGCTCGTGGACGCGTGCGCCGTGCTGGGCGAGCGCGGCGTGCCGTACGAGGCGCTGATCGTCGGGCAGGACGACAAGGACGGCGAGGCGCTGCGGGCGCACATCGCGGCGCGCGGCGTGCCGGTCTCCCTCCCCGGTCCCGTCGGCCCCGCCGAGCTGCTGGACGAGTACCGCCGCGCGGGAGCGCTGTGCATGCCGAGCCGGCTGCTGGCCAACGACCGCGACGGCATCCCGAACGTGCTCGTCGAGGCGATGGCCGCCGGCGCGCCCGTGATCGCGACGAACGTGTCCGGGATCCCGGAGCTCGTCGAGGACGAGGTCAACGGGCTGCTCGTCGAGCCGGACGATCCGCACGCGCTCGCCGACGCGCTGATCCGGCTGCACGAAGACAAGGCGCTCGCGCGGCGCCTGACCGAGAACGGGCGCGCCACCGTGCGGGCGCGGTTCGACGGCGAGCGGCTCGCGCAGGACCTCGCGACGCTGTTGAGGGCGCCGTGATCATCGTCGCCCGCACCGCGCGCCCGCGGCCCGTCCACTGCGTCACCGAGCACGAGCACCGCGACCGGGCGCTCGCCGACGCGGTCGCCGAAGGACGCTTCACGTTCGGAGGCGAGACGCGCGCGCTCGGCCTGGAGCCGGACTGGGTCGACGCCGATCTGCCCGAGGACGAGGAGTGGCGGATCGACTGGGTCAAGTTCTATTACGGGCTGGACCTCGCCGACGCGTTCCGGGCGACCGGTGACGCGCGGTACCTGCGCGCCTGGGAGAAGCTCGTCGCGAGCTTCGTCCTGCAGATCCCGCCCGACCACGACGACAGCGAGGTCACGGCGCGCCGGATCCTCAACTGGATCTACGCGTGGCAGCGGCTGCCGGAGGTCGACGAGTGCGTCGCCCACGCGCTCCACGAGCACCTCGGCCAGCAGGTCCGCCACGTGCGCGCGACGCTCTCACCCGAGCGCAACCACCGCACGCTCGAGCTCTACGCGCTGCTGATCGCGGCGCTCGCGCTGCCCGAGCTCGGCATCGACCCGCCCGTCGAGGAGCTGTACGAGAACCTGCTGGCGGACTTCCTGCCGGACGGCGTGCACCGCGAGCGCTCGACGCACTACCACTGCATCGCGCTGCGGTCCTTCGTGGGCGCGCGGGAGAACTGCCGCCGGTTCGGCGTCGCGCTGCCGGCCGGCTTCGACGAGCGGCTCACGCTCGCCTGCGCCTTCGCGCGGGACTGCCGGCGCCCCGACGGCACGCTCCCGGCGCTCTCCGACAGCGACACCGGCGACTACACGGAGCTGCTCCAGCTCGCCGCGCGCCTGCTCGCCCGCGAGGAGCTGCTGGTGAGCGGCGCGGGCGACTACCCCGACGGCGGCTACTTCGTCCAGCGCACCCGTGACCGGTACCTGATCTTCGACTGCGGGCCGCTGGGCGACGGCGGTCACGGCCACTACGACGCGCTGAGCGTCGAGGCGTGGGCGAACGGCGAGCCGCTCGTGCTCGACCCCGGCCGCTTCACGTACGCCGAGGGTGAGCCGAACCTGCGCCACTGGTTCCGCGGGACCGCCGCGCACAACACGGTGACCGTCGACGGCTTCGACCAGACGCCCTACGCGCGCGGTCGCTCCTCGCTGCCCAGCGCGGTCGCAACCTTCCTCGGCCGCGAGGACGACACGCTCGCCGGCGAGGTACGCAGCCCCTGCTACGAGGCGGTCCACCGTCGGCGCGTGACGCTCGTCGAAGGTCGCTACTGGATCGTCGAGGACGAGCTCGAGGGCGAGCGCAGCCACCGCTACGACCTGCGCTGGCACCTGCCGCCCGGCCCGGTGGAGCTGCGGCCCGACGGCGTCGTCACGGACACCGCGACGATCACCATCCACGGCGCCCGCTCGGTCGCGCTCGAGGACGGCTGGATCAGCCCCGAGTACGGCGTCAAGCACGCGGCGAAGGTCGTCAGCGCGATCGCCGTGGGCGCGGTGGCGCGGTTCGTGACCGTGCTGGAGCCGCGCACGTGATGCTCGCCCCCGACTCAAGCGTTCCGCGCCGGGACGCGCTCCTGCGCCCGGAGACGATGGCCGGCGTGCTCTCCCAGCGGCTGCACGGCGGCGTCCCGGTCGAGGCGTGCGAGCGCCACTACGTCAAGTACCGCGTCGGCGAGAGCCTGCGCGTCGTCTACCGCTACCGGGTCGGTGACGCCACGCACTTCGCCGCCGCCCGTTCCGGCCGCGACGACGGCATCCCCGCGCCCGAGGTCGACGCCGCGCTGTATCCGTTCCCGCACGACCGCAAGCTCCCCGCGCTCACGCGGCTGCCGGGCGAGCTGGTCGCCTGGGCGGCCGAGCAGTCGGCCACATCGGCGTGCGACGACGCCTTCGCGAAGGTCCAGCGCGGCGACGGCGAACGCCACGGCCTGCACGCCCTCGCGGACCAGGACGCCGTCCGCGTCCCCCGCATCCTCCACGACGACGGCGACGTCCTCACGATCGAGGCCCTCCACGGCACCCGCCCGACGATGCACGCCTTCGGCACCACCCTGGCGGCCCTCCACGAACATAAAGGACCTGGGGCTTTAAGTTTCGCGCGGCTCGATCTCGCGCGGCTCAGCACCGCCGCCGACGTCATCGCTCGGGCGCGGCCCGACGCCGGCGACGCGGCCAAGCGGCTCGTGGAGCGGCTCGGGGCGCCGCCCGAGCAACCGGTCGTGACCATCCACGGCGACGCCAATCTCGGCAACGCGCTGCAGCTCGACGACGGGACCGTCGCGCTGCTCGACCTCGAGCACCTGAGCGAAGGGCCGGCCGCGGCGGACGTCGGGCAGGTCGTCGCCAACCTGCTCGTCGGACGGCAGGACGTGCGCGCGTTCCTGGACGGCTACGGGCCGATCGACCGGGAGGCGCTGCGGTGGTACACGCTCGCCAGCCTGCTCGCGCGGGTCGCGCTGCCCGCGATCAGCCGGTACCGACCCGAGCTCATCGTCCGGCTGCCGAGGTTGCTCGGATGAAGCCCGCGCTGCTCTTCTACTGCCAGCACTCGGTGGGGCTCGGGCACCTGATGCGCTCGTACGCGCTGTGCGACCGGCTCGCGGAGCGGTTCCGGGTCACCCTCATCGCCGGCGGGCAACTCCCGACCGACATCCCCCCACCCGCCGGCGTGGAGATCGTCGCGCTCCCGCCGCTCGGCGTGAACGGGTCCAACGGCTTCGGCAGCACCGACCCCCGCTACACGACCGAACGCGCGTGGGACATCCGCCTCCACCGCATCCTGAACACGGTCCGCGACGTCAAGCCGAGGGTCGTGCTCGTCGAGCTGTACCCGTTCGGCCGGGCGAAGTTCACGCGCGAGATCGTGCCGCTGCTCGGCGCCGCCGACGACGCGTTCAAGGCCTGCAGCCTGCGCGACATCCTCGTCTCCGGCGACCCGCGACGCGACGACCGCGCGCGCAAGCTCGCCGACGCGCACCTGGACGCGATCCTCGTCCACGCCGACCCGCGCTTCGCTCGCCTGGAGGAGACGTTCAAGCCGCCGACGCCGCTCAGCGTCCCCGTCCACTACACGGGTTTCGTCACCGGCCGCGACCGTGGGGACGAGCGCCCGCGCGGAGACCATGTCGTGATCAGCGCGGGCGGCGGCCGCGTCGGCCGGCCGCTGCTCGAGGAGGCGATCGAGCGCCTCAACGGCACGCCGATGCGGATGATCGCCGGTCCGCTCATGCCCGAGGAGGACTTCGAGGCCCTGCGCAAGCGCGCGCCGCGCAATGTCGAGCTGATCCGCTCCGTGCCGGACCTCGCCGCCGAGCTCAAGCAGGCCGCCGCCAGCATCAGCCAGTGCGGCTACAACACGGCGCTCGACCTCGTCCGCACCCGCGTCCCCGCGCTCGTCGTCCCGTACGCGACGCCCGAGGAGGACGAGCAGACCCGCCGCGCGCTCCGCCTCCAGGAGCTGGGCCTGGTCCGCGTCTCCGACCACGTCGAGCCGGACCTCCTGCACCACGAGCCCGCCCCGGCGGTGCTCGACCTCGACGGCGCAGCCACGACCCGCGACCTCCTCTACGAGCTGATCGCGTGAGCTCCGGCGCCAAGATCCTGCGCCCCTACGTGCTGCGGCAGTGGCGCGCGCTCGCGGGAGCCACCGGCGGCACCGCGATCCTCGCCCTGGCCGAGCTCGCCAAGCCGTGGCCGATCGCGCTGATCGTCGACCACGTGATCGCCGACCGCGCCGCGCCCTTCAGCCCCGACACGACGCTGCTGCTCGCGATCGGCGCGATGATCCTCGCGATCAGCGTCGCCGAGTCCGCCTCCACGTACTTCACCGGCCTGTGGCTGCAGAGCGCCGGCGAGCGGATCGCGCACCAGCTGCGCGTCGCGATCTACGACCACCTCCAGCGCCTCTCCCTCGCCTACCACCAGCGCACCCCGAAGGGTGACCTGCTGACCCGCGTGACCGAGGACGTCAACGACATGGGCGAGCTGTTCAGCGACACGCTCGGCGAGATGCTTCAAAGCGCCCTGCTGGCGCTCGGCATGACGGTCGTGCTGCTGTTCATCGACCCGGTCCTCGCGCTGCTCTCCCTCGTCACCGCGCCGCTGCTGGTGATCATCAGCTTCGTCTTCCGGCGCAAGGTCCGCGACCGCGCCCGCCGCCAGCGCCGCCACGAGGGCGACCTCGCGAGCATCGCCAACGAGGCGCTCTCGGCGATGACCGTCGTGAAGGCGTTCGGGGCGGAGTCCCAGGAGTCCGAGCGCGTCCGCAGCCGGTCGGAACAGCGGATGGGCGTCGGCGTCGAGGTCGCGCGGCTGCAGGCCCGCTTCGACGGCACCGTCGGCGTCATCCGCGCCCTCGCCACCGCGCTCGTCACCGTCGTCGGCGTGCTGCGCGTCTCTAAGGGCGAGCTGAGCGTCGGCGACCTGATCATCTTCGTCTCCTACACCCGCAAGGCGTCCTCCCCGATGCGCTCGTTCGCGCGTGAGGCGGCCAAGCTCACCGCCGCGCTCGCCCGCGCCGACCGGATCGCCGAGGTGCTCACGGAGGACGACGTGATCGAGGACCGCCCGCACGCGTACAAGGGTGGCCGGGCGCGAGGGGAGATCGAGCTGCGGGACGTCACGTTCCAGTACGCGGGAGAGCGCCCCGCGCTGCACGACGTCAGCGTCCACCTGCAAGCCGGTCAACGCCTCGCGCTCACGGGCCCGTCCGGCGCCGGCAAGTCCACGCTCGCCGCGCTCGTCGCCCGCTTCTACGACCCGACCTCCGGACGCGTGCTGATCGACGGCCGCGACGCCCGCGACTGCGCCCAGGAGTGGCTGCGCGAGCAGATCGCGGTCGTCCTCCAGGACACGGTCCTGTTCACCGGAACGGTGCGCGAGAACATCGCCTACGGGAGCGAAGCGCGCGAGGAGGACATCGTCGACGCCGCCAAGGCCGCCGCGGCGCACACGTTCATCCAGCAGCTCCCCGACGGCTACGACACGGAGCTTGGCCCCCAGGGCACGGGCCTCTCCGGCGGCCAGCGCCAGCGCCTCGGCATCGCCCGCACCTTGCTGCGCGACCCGCCGATCATCATCCTCGACGAGCCGACCACGGCGCTCGACCAGGACGCGGAGGACCAGGTCATGCACGGCCTGGACCGCCTGATGCGCGGACGGACGTGCATCCTCATCACCCACTCGGCGCGGCTCGCGAGCACCGCCGACCAGATTCTCGAACTCGACCACGGACGGATCACGGAGGCCACGACGCATGGCTAGAGCGCTCGTCACCGGAGCCGCGGGGTTCATCGGCTCGCACCTCGTCGACGCCCTGCTCGCGGACGGCCACGCCGTCCTGGGCGTCGACTGCTTCAACGACAACTACCCCGCCGCCGACAAGCACGCGAACCTGGCGGGCGCGCGCCGACACGACGCCTTCGAGCTCCTCACCGGCGATCTGTGCGACCTCGACGCGCACGCGCTCATCGAACGCAGCGACATGGTCTTCCACCTCGCGGGCGAGCCGGGTGTGCGCGGCAGCTGGGGCAAGCGCTTCGACCGCTACACGCACCACAACGTCGGCGCGACCCAGCACCTGCTGGAGGCGATGGTCGAGGTCGGCGCCGGCAAGCGCTTCGTCTACGCGAGCTCATCCTCCGTGTACGGCGACGCCCTCACGCTCCCCACGCCCGAGGACACGACGCCGCGCCCGCTCTCCCCGTACGGCGTGACCAAGCTCGCCGCCGAGCACCTGTGCGTGCTCTACGGCGAGGAGCAGGGCGTGGACACCGTCGCGCTGCGCTTCTTCTCCGTCTACGGCCCGCGCCAGCGGCCCGACATGGCCTTCCGCCGGTTCTGCGAGGCGATCGTCGAGGGCCGCCCGATCGAGGTGTTCGGCGACGGTCGCCAGTCGCGCGACTTCACGTTCGTCGCCGACATCGTCGCCGCCACCTGCGCCGCCGGGGCCGCGACCATCCCGCCCGGCCGCGTCTACAACCTGGGCGGAGGCGGGAGCGTGAGCGTCAACCGGGCGCTGGAGACGCTCGCCGCGCTCGCCGGCCGCCCGCTCGACGTCCGCCACGGTGAGCGCCAGGAAGGCGACGTCGTCGACACCGGCGCGGACACGACCCGCGCCCGCGCCGAGCTGCGCTGGACCCCCCGGACCACGCTGAGCGAAGGCCTCGCGGCCGAGCTGCGGTGGGTGCAGGACCGTGCGGTCCCCTTTCCCCGAATCCGCAGCTTGAGCGCTTCTTGACTTTGACCGCACACTCGCTTGAGGGGACGGCCCGATACGTCCCCCATGTCCCGCTTCACGCCCAATCGCCCCGAACATCTCGTCGCTTCCATCGTCGCCCTCGCCGAGCAGAGCAACCGCCTCGCCCTTGACGCCGCCATGGAAGCCGCCCGCGCCGACTCGCAGGGCCGCACCGCCATCGTCGTCGACCAGATCTGCCGCCTCGCGGTCGGTGCCGGCGTCTCCGCCGGTGAGATCGTCTGGCTCGTCTCCGAGCTCGAGACCGCGACGGAGGACCACGACTTCCTGTCGGAGGCCGGCGTCGCCGTCGCCGGCATGGAGTCCTGCCTGATCGCCGTCACCGAGGCCGTGCAGGAAGTCGCCGACCGCGGCGCCCCGGTCGAAGTTTCCTCGTCTGCCGAAGCGCTGCGCCGCGTCACCGTGCAGCTGGCAGAGCTGCTGCCGCGCCTCCAGCCGGTTTCCTAGGGGGGACTGAGCCGGGCCAGTCGCAAGGCGAGGTGGCACAACAGCCGATCCTCGCCGTCGTGTAGATCCACTCCGGCCACTTCCTCGATCCGGCGCAGGCGGTAGTACAGCCCGCCGCGGTGAAGGGACAACGCCGCGGCGGTGCGTTTGACATCGCCCGCGTGATCGAGATAGGCCTCAAGGGTCTGCACGAGCGACTGGTCCCCGGCCAGCAGCCGCCGGAGCCCCTCCGGCAAGTCCTCCAGGGCCGCGTCCGGGAGCGCCGTCACCACGCGCTCCACGCCCAACGCGTCCCAGCTTGCGATGCCGCTGTCCTGAAGAGCGGCAACCCGCAGTGCCGCCAGCGCCCTCCGGTAGGAGGTGCCGGCGTCGGCGAGCGCCTCCGCCGCGTCGCCTTGTCCGATCAGGGCGCGCGGCGAGGTGAGTGCCCCGAGCGCCTCCAGCACCGCGTTGGAGCCGCGCTCGCCCGCCAGGCACACGAGCCGCTGCTCGAGCTCCGCGCACAGCGCCTGCTTGGCCGCCAGCCGCGCCCGCAGCCGGTCCAGCGCCTCCGCGCTCCACTCCTCCCCCGCCGGGCTCGCCGGTGCCGCCACCCACACGCGCAGCGGGCGCAGGGGCAGATAGTGCTCGGCCTCCAGGTCGTGCGCGGCCGCCTGGGCCAGGGCGGGGTCGCTGCTCAGCAGCGCGGTCACGAGCTGCTGCTCGTGGCGACGGCGGATGAGCTGCGCGTCGGCGTCCGGACCGACCAGCGCCGCGGCCTCCGCGGCGGCGGCGCGCGCCAGCCGGAGCTCGTCGGCGTTGACGGCCGGCTCTTCGAAGAGCCACAGGTAGCCGAGGCGCCGGCCCGCGCCGACGAGCGGGATGCAGACCCGCGCGCGCATGCCGATCTCCGGCCGGGCGGGGATGTGCACCGGCCCCGTGGCGGTGCGGATGCCCTCCGCGAACAACGCCACGCGGGCGTCGTCGGGGGCGAGCCGGCCGAGGATGCTGGCGGTGCGCACCGCGTCCAGCTCGCCGAACTGCGTGCTGTACGCGAGCGGCCTCAGCTCCGCGTCATCGATCAGCACGGGACGGCCCAGGCTCAGGCTGAGCGAATCGACGATCTCCTGAAGCCCTCGGTCCAACGCGGGACCGAACTTACTCCGTCAGCGCGCGGAGTTGGCGCGGTCTTCCGTTTCCGGAAGCGCCAGGCGAGGATTGCCCTCGCGCAGAAGGAAGCGCGGATTGGACTGCGTGAGGCGGAACGCCTGCACGTCGCTGACCCCGAGACGGCGCAGCGCGGCGTAGCCGAGCGGGAGCGTCTCCTCGCGGCTGCCGGGGTGCGTGTCGGACGCCAGGCAGTACGCGCGGCCGTTCGTGACGAGCTTGCCGGCGACCTCCTGCGGGGCGGGCCCGTGGGAGCCGAGCAGGCTGGAGACGTTGACCTGCAGCAGCGCGCCGGCGTCGGTGTGCGGCCGCAGGCGGTCGATCGGGCCGCGCACCCGCTCGGGGTGGGCGAGCAGCAGGCCGTAGCCGAGGCGGGTGAGGCGCTCGACGGCGGCGTCGAAGTCCTCGTTCAGGCCGGCGAACGGGCATTCGAGCAGGAGCCACGGCGCGTGCTTGGGGCCCTGGGAGATCAGCTGCAGGTCGCGGTCCGGGAGCTCCAGCGCGTCCTCGTGCGCGAGCTCACCGCCCGGATGCAACGTGACGTTCAGGCCTTCGGCGTGAATCGCATCCTGCAGCTCGGCGCGGCGGTCGGCCAGCTCGTGCAGGTCGATGTGCGGGAAGTGGCTGCGCTTGATGTGCGAGGTCGTCGCGACGTCCAGCACGTCCTCGCGGTCCAGCTGACGCGCGTAGCGAACGGCGGAGTCGAGCGTCCGCGCCCCATCGTCAAGACCCGGGAGGATGTGGCAGTGGAGATCGACGTACGGCATGCCCTATAGGTGGTAACACGCCGTCAGCAGACCGTGTGTGCGGATTCACCTCTTCAAAACATTTGCTAACGCAACCAACACACGATCGGCATGATTGCCGGATGGCCCGCATCCTTCCGGTCGACGAGACCTCGGCCCCGCCTGAGTCGGTGGAGCTCGCCGCAGCGCACGCCGCCACCGGCGGACGCATGACGAACATGAAGTGGACGCTCGCGCATTCCCCGGTCGCGCTGGACGCGCTGCTGCAGTGGTATCCGCTGCACGACCAGATCGCGCCCGTGCTCGGCGAGCGCCGGACGTGGCTGTTCTGCCACGCGATCTCGACCCAGAGCGACTGCCTGATCTGCTCGACGTTCTTCCGCCGGCTGCTGATCGACGCCGGCGAGGACCCGGCGGACCTCAACCTCGACGAGTTCGACGAGCTGATCGTGGACCTCGGCCGGCGGCTGGCGGCCGACCCGCACACCGTCGACGACGCGTTGCACGCGAAGCTTGCCGAGCGGTTCACGCCGCCGCAGGTCGTGACGCTGATCGCGTTCGGCGCGATCATGCTCGCCACCAACGTGTTCAACGACGCCATGGGCGTGGAGCTCGACGACTACCTGGAGCGGTACGCGGCATGATCGCCTTCATCACCGGTGCCGCTCATGGACAGGGCCGCGCGACCGCATTGGCCCTGGCCGAGGACGGCTACGACATCGTCGCGCTGGACGTCGCCGCGCAGCTCTCGTACCCCGCCTACCGGATGGGCTCCACCGAGGAGCTCGACTCGCTGGTCGCCGAGGTCGAGGGCTTCGGGCGCGAGTGCCTGCCGGTCATCGCCGACGTGCGCGACTTCGAGGCCGTCGACGCCGCCGTCACCGCGGCGATCGAGCGCTTCGGCCGCATCGACGTGCTCTTCAACAACGCCGGCATCTGCGCGTACGGGCTCGCCCACGAGCTCACCGAGCCCGAGTGGGACGCGATGATCGACATCAACCTCAAGGGCGCGTGGATCGTCGCCCGTCAGGTGATCCCGCACATGATCGCCGACAAGCGCGGCGTGATCATCAACAACTCCTCGATCGCGGGCCTGCGCGGGATGGGGCGCCTGTCGCACTACGCCGCCTCCAAGTGGGGCCTGACCGGGCTCACGAAGTCCTGGGCGATCGAGCTCGCGCCGCACGGCATCCGCGTCGTCTCGATCCATCCGACCGGCGTCGACGGGGCACTGAACGACGGCCTCGCGGCGATGGAGGGCAAGACGCCGCAGGAGATCGCCGAGGCGTCGGCGGGCAACCTGCAGCCGGTGCCGTGGATCGAGGCGCAGGACGTCGCCGAGGCGGTGCGGTTCCTGGTGAGTGACAAGGCGCGGTTCGTCACGGGCTCGCAGTTCGTGCTCGACGCGGGGCTCTTGACCCGCTAGCGGTAGGCCTCGACGTTGCTCGGTCGGCCGTCTTCGATGAACCGCCAGGCGTCGGGCTTGGAGCCGTCCAGGTCCGTGAAGCCGTAGACCTGGGCGAGGCCGCCGCTGGAGAGCGACTCGCCGTTGAACCGGGCCTTGTCCGGGTCGGCGGCGAGCGCGGCGACCGCGCGGCCGACGAAGTGCGGCGTCTCGGAGATCGCGAAGTCCGGGATGCGCTCGAGCGCGTCCTGCCAGGTCGCCTCGGTCACGCCGAAGTGCTCGAGCATCATCTCGCTGCGCAGCCAGCCCGGCGTGAGGGAGACGGACGTCGCCCCGTGCTTGACCAGGTCCTGCGCGTGCGCCCAGCCCATGCGGTTGATCGCGACCTTCGCGAGGTCGTAGAACGGTGACTCGCGGTAGGTCTTCGCGTTGTAGTCGGCGGTGCCGTCGCCGACCTCGATGTGCAGGCCGCCGGGCTGCTGGATGAGCAGCGGTAGCGCGTAGTGCGCCGTGATGAGGTGCGTGTCGACGCCGAGCCGCAGCATCCGCAGCCCGTTCGCGAGGTCGTGCTCCCAGACGGGCTTGGACCACTCGAACAGGTTCTCGCCGCCCCAGATGTCGTTGACCAGGACGTCCAGGCGGCCGTGGTCGGCGGCGATGCGGTCGGTCAGCGCCTTCACGGCCTCGTGGTCGAGGTGGTCGGTCGGGACCGCGATCCCGGTGCCGCCCGCCTCCGTGACGAGCTCCGCGGTCTCCTCGATCGTCTCCGTGGTGCGTCCGTACTCCGATGGCTGCTTGCGCGTCGTGCGACCGGTCACGTACACGGTCGCGCCGGCCGCGCCCAGCTCGACCGCGATCCCGCGGCCCGCCCCGCGCGTGGCCCCGGCGACGAGGGCCAGCTTGCCTTCGAGTTGTTTGTAAACGACCATTCGTTTATGATTACACGATGCCCCGACCGAAAACAAGGACCGACGAGGAAGTGCTGGACGCCGCGCTTCTGTCGCTTCGCTACGGGCAGCTGACGTTCGCGGGCGTGGCGCACGCGAGCGGCCTCTCGGCGGCGACGCTCGTGCAGCGGTTCGGCAACAAGAACCGCCTTCGGCAGCGCGCGCTGCTGCGCGCGTGGGATCTCCTCGACGCGCGGACGGCCGAGCTTGCCGCGAGCGCACCGCTCACCCCGGCGGGCGCGATCGACCTGCTCGTCGGGCTGTCCGGCCAGTACGACGAGATCGACCGCTACGCGGACAACCTGATGCTCCTGCGCGAGGACCTGCGCGACCCGGTGCTGCGGGCGCGCGGCGCGGCGTGGGAGCGAGAGCTGATCGCCGCGCTCGAGGCTCGCTGCGGGGCGGGCACCGGCGCGCTGCTCGCCGCGCACTGGCAGGGCGCGGTCACGTGGTGGGCGTTCCGGCCCGAGAGCGGGCTCGAAGCGGAGCTGCGCGCCAGCCTCGGGCGCCTGGTCGCGCTACTCGAACGCCAGGACGGTGCGTGAGCCGAGGTGCGCGCGGCGGTCGGCCCACATCTGCTGGCTCCTGCGCGCGGCCGTGATCGCCTCCGGGTCGAGGTCGGCGATCGCGAGCCCGTCGACGGCGTGCGCGATCCGCGTGCCGAGCGGGTCGTAGACGGCCGAGCCGCCGATGAAGGCGTGTGGCGCGCCGAGCAGGCCGGCGAACACGACGTAGAGGCCGTTGTCGAGCGCGCGGGCGCCGTAGTGCAGGTCGCGGCGCCGCTCACCGCCCGGGAAGTACGCGCCGCTCGCGAGGTACACGCTCGCGCCGTCCGCGGCCGCCCCCGCGGCGTGCTCGGGGAAGTTGGCGTCGTAACAGACCGAGAGCGCGAACTCGAAGCCTTTGAGCGTGAAGCTCGCGCCGTCCTCACCGGGCGTGAAGTGCTCGCGCTCGGTCGCGTAGATGTGCTGCTTGTCGTACGCCGGCCACGGAGCGCTGCCGGCGCGGAGGACGAAGTCCGTGAGCGTGCGGCGCTCGCCGCGGTCGAGCGCGGTGTTGAGCACGACGACCACATCGCCCTCGTCGACCGCGCGCTGCAACGGGTCGAGCCAGCCGAGGTCGTCCAGCGTCGGCAGCTCGCCGCCGAAGACGCCGTCGTCGTACCCCGTCACGAACGCCTCCGGGAACACGACCAGCTCGGCGCCCTGCTCGGCGGCGGCCCGCGTGAGCCGCGTCGCGGTCTCGACGTTCTTGGCGACCGCGCCGGGCACCGCTTCGGCCTCCACGGCCGCGACCCGCACGCTCATCCGGCGAGCCACCGCACGATGTCCGCCGCCGGCCCGGTGCGAGCCAGCTCGTACGCCTCGCCGGCCCACAGGTTGAAGCCGTCGGCGTCGCCGGCCTTGCGCGCGGCGGCCCGCAGACCGGCCGTCGCGTGGTGGATCTCCGGGTACGCGATCGGCGCGTCGGGATGCTCGTCCATGAAGCGATTCTGGATACCACGCGCGAGCCGCCCGCTGAACGCGCGCGTCAGCGCGGTCGGCGCGCCCCCGGCCGCGAGCCGCGCGCGATACGCGGGAACGGTCCCGGCCTCGTCCGCGAGCAAGAGCGCGCTGCCGACCTGCACGGCCGCCGCCCCGAGCGCCAGCGCCGCGCGCACGCCCGCGGGCAAGTCGGATCGT
>NZ_JAPDDP010000089.1 GCF_027587195.1 Solirubrobacter phytolaccae
CACACGCGCTCGTGGCCCGCTCGCCGATCTCGTACCGATCGACGATCAGCACGTCCGCCCCGCGCGCGCCCTCGCCACGCCGCGCTACCCACGCGCCCTCGCCACGCCGCGCCACCCGTGCGTCCTCGCCGCGCCGCGCCGAGCGCGCGCGATCGATCACTCCACGCCGCGACTCGATCACGCTCGCACGTTCGAGTTGGCGCGTCGGTGGGGGTGTGTCCCGAAAGCTTCCTGTGGGGCAAGTTTCGGGACACACCCCCCTCGGCGCGCGTGGTCGTTTGCGGGGAGCACGCGATGAGCGCGGCCGTTCCCGATCACGGCGTCGTCGCGCGGCCGATCTCGACGCCCGCTCCGCAGTTGCGGGCCAACGCCGACGCTCCCGCGCTGCCAATCGCCATCGCGCGCTTGATCGGGTTCACCGCGCTCGTCGCGTGGGGGTCGCTGCACTGGATGCAGCTGCTCGAGCCGGCCGAGCCTGGCCGCGGGTTGCTCGTCGCGCTCGTCGGGCTCATCGCCGCGGGGCTCATGCTCGTCGCCGGACGGTTCAAGCGCACTCGCACGCGGACGCTCGCGGCGATCGTCGCGCTCGTGCCGATCGTCGGGCTGATGCTGCTCGCGGGGCGGGTCGCGGACGAGCTCGTCGTGCCGACCGGGTGGGGCGAGCTTGCCGGCGGGATCTCGCGGGCGATCTCCGACCTGCCGGGCATCCGCGTGCCGTATCGCGGGCTGGACGACTGGGTGCGCACGGCGATCCCGCTGGGCGGCTCGGCGCTCGTCGCGTTGGCCGCGGTCCTCGCGTTCTGGCCGCGGCGCGAGAAGCTCGGGTTCCCGGGCGTCGCGTTGCTGGCGTTGATGACGCTGTATGTGGTGCCGGTGGTCGCGCTGGTGATGGGGCACGAGTTCCTGCGCGGCGCGGTGTTCACGCTGCTGATGGTCGCGTTCCTGCGACTGGAGAAGCTGCGCCGGACGGACGCGCTGGCGGCCGGGGCGCTCGCGCTGAGCGCCACGTTCATCGCGTTCGCGGCGGCGCCGGTGCTCAACCGCGACCAGCCGTGGTTCGACTACGAGACGTGGGCGGCGGAGACGTCCACCTCCAAGTCCACCACCTTCAACTGGGACCACAACTACGACGGGCTGAACTGGCCGCGGGACGGTCGTGAGCTGCTCCGGGTCTCCGCACAACGGCCCGCGTACTGGAAGGCCGAAAACCTCGACATCTTCGACGGCGAGAAGTGGGTCCGCAGCCGCATGGGCTCCACGACGCCGGACGTGCCGGAGGACGACCCGCGGCTTGTGAGGCGCTCGACGCAGACGATCAAGGTGTCGATCCGCAACCTGCGCACCGACCGGTTCATCACGGCGGGCTACGCGTTCGACGTCGACATCCCGCGGCTGGACGACCTGCCGACGCTCGACGGCCTGTACGTCGCGCCGCGCACGCTGCGGCGCGGGGACGCGTACACGGCGCAGGTCTACACGCCGCGCCCGACCGAGAACCAGCGCCGGCGGGCCCGCACGAACTACGACGACTCGCTGCAGGAGTTCACCGCGATCGTCGCCACCGACCCGGGCCTGACGGGCGCGCCGCGGGACTTCCTGCGCTTCCCGTTCTTCGGCGAGGACCCCACGCAGATCTTCACCCGCGAGGGCACGTTCGGCGACCCGCAGGAGCTGCTCCAGCGGGCGGGGCTCAAGCGCACCTACGACCTCGCGCGCGAGCTCGCGGACGGCGCGGACACGCCCGAGGACTACGTGCAGCGCGTGCTCGCCTACCTGGGGGACACGGACCGGTTCACCTACAGCGAGACGCCGCCGCCCGAGGCGCACACGCTCGAGGGCTTCCTGTTCGACGCCCGCCAGGGCTACTGCCAGCAGTACTCGGGCGCGATGGCGCTGCTGCTGCGGATGGCCGGCATCCCCGCGCGCGTCACGACCGGCTTCTCCACGGGCGCGACGGACACCAAGACGGGCGAGTACGTGGTGCGCGACTTCGACGCGCACTCCTGGGTCGAGGCCTACTACCCGGGCTACGGCTGGCTGACGTTCGACCCGACCCCGGCCGCGAGCCCGGCCCGCAGCCAGCCGGCCGACGCCGCCTCGGTCGGCGGCAGCGCGTCCCCGTCGGCGCCGATCACCCTCGGCGACCCGCTCGCCGACCGCGGCGCGGGCGTCACCGTCGCCGAGGAGGCGCGCCCGTGGTGGCACTACGGACTGCTCGCCGTCGCGGCCCTCATCGCCGTCGCCGCCGCCGCGGTCGGCGTCCGCCGCTGGCGCCACGGTGCCCCGCCGGCCCTGTCGGAGCTCGAGCGCGCGCTCAGGCGCACCCGCCACGACCCGGCGCCCGGGACCACGCTCCACGCGCTCGAGCTGCGCTTCGGCCAGCGCACGCCGGAAGCCGCCGGCTACGTCCGGGCGCTGCGGGAGAGCCGCTACCGCGATGAGCCCGCGCGCCCGACCCGCGCGCAACGCCGCGGCCTGCGGTCCGAGCTCGGACGGGGAGGAGGCCTGCTGGGCCGCATCCGGGCCTGGTGGGCACTCCCGCCCCGTTAACAACGACCCCCTGCGGGCCTACAATCCAGCAGATGGACGATGTGTACGACCTCTACCAGCGAGGAATGGCGCTGCTGGAGGACGGGCACTTCCACCAGGCGATCATCCCACTCGCCAAGGCCCGTGATCTGGACCCCGAGAAGACCTCGATCCGCGAGGCGCTCGGCCGGGCGTACTTCCGCTCCGGCGCCTACGAGCCGGCCCGCGCCGAGTTCGAAGCGGTCGTCGACCGCGCACCCACGAACGACTACGCGCTGTTCTGCTTGGGGCGCAGCCTGATGCAGCTCGGACGCCACCGCGAAGCCCGCAAGCCGCTCACGCTCGCGGCCAACATGAACCCCCGTCGCCGCGACTACGCGATCTACCGTGACCGAGCGCGCAACGCGGCGTGAAAGAGACATCCGCTGCTAACCTGAGCGATCGAGCTTTTTCGCGGCCGTAGGCCACGTTGGGAAGCGGGCGAAGAGCCCGCTTTTTTTATGAATAAGGGAGGTGACATGAGCAATATCCAGGCCGAGATCGAGGCCCGTCTGGCGGAGACGGAACCTGAGGTCGAGGTGCTGCTCGCGGAGGTCGTCGGAGGCGACCTCATTCGCCTCTTCATCGACCACCCGCAGGGCGTGTCACTCGAGCTTTGCGAGCGCGTGACGAAGCACCTGCCTGAGCTCCGAGAGCAGTACGCGCTCGAAGTCTCCAGCCCCGGGTCGCAGCGCCCGCTCACGAAGCCAGAGCACTTCCGCCGCTACGTCGGACGCAAGGCACGCGTCCGCACGCGGGAGGCCAAGGACGGCCATAAGACATTTACCGGCGAGCTCTTGACCGCCACCGACGACACGGTCACCGTGGCCGCGTCGACCGGCGTCGTGTCGATTTCCTACGCCGACATCCACCGTTCGAATCTCGTGGGAGACTGAGGCCTATGTCCGCTGAGATCGTCGAAGCCGTAAAGACTCTCGGGCGCGAGAAGGGCATCTCCGAGGAGAAGCTGATGGGCGCGCTCGAAGACGCGCTGCTCAGCGCGTACAAGAAGCAGCCCGGCGCGGCGCGTTACGCCCGCGTGCGCATGGACCGTGACTCCGGCGACTTCATCGTCGAGGAGTTCCTGCTGCCCGAGGACCTCGAGGACCAGCTCCTCGACGAGGCCGAGGAGCAGGCGACGGGTGCGCTCGAGCGTCGCGTGGACCCGGAGACGGGCGAAGTGATCATCCCGGAGGCTCCGGACATCGACCCCGCTCGCCTGAGCGAGTTCGAGGACCAGATCGAGATCCGCGACGTCACGCCGCACGACTTCGGCCGCATCGCCGCGCAGACCGCCAAGCAGGTCATCCTGCAGCGGATCCGCGAGGCGGAGCGCGACATGATGTTCGAGGAGTACCGCGACCGCGTGGGCGAGCTGATCACCGGCATCGTCCAGCAGTCGGACTCCCGCTACACGCTCGTGCAGCTGCGCGAGCGGGTGGAGGCGCTGCTGCCGAAGTCCGAGCAGGTCGACGGCGAGCGCTACGACCACTCGCAGCGCATCAAGGCCGTGATCAAGGAGGTCTCCTCCTCGACGCGCGGCCCGAGCATCATCGTCAGCCGCCGTGACCCGGAGCTGATCAAGAAGCTGTTCGAGCTCGAGGTGCCCGAGATCGCCGACGGTCTGGTGGAGATCACCGGCGTCGCCCGCGAGCCCGGCTACCGCTCGAAGATCGCGGTCGTCTCCCACGCTGACGGCGTGGACCCGGTCGGCGCCTGCGTGGGCCCGCGTGGCTCGCGCGTGCGCATGGTCGTGTCCGAGCTGCGCGGCGAGAAGATCGACATCATCCCGTACAACGAGGAGCCGGCCCGCTTCGTGGCGAAGGCCCTCAGCCCCGCGCGTGTGCGCGAGGTGCTGGTGGACGACTCCAACAAGCAGGCCACGGTCATCGTTCCGGACGACCAGCTCAGCCTGGCGATCGGCCGTGAGGGGCAGAACGCCCGTCTCGCCGCCCGCCTCACCGGCTGGCGCGTGGACATCCGGAGCGAAACCGAGTTCGCCAAGGACGAGGACACCGGCTACGGCGAGGAAGAGGAGACCGGTGGCCGCTGCGCCGCGATCCTCGGCAACGGGCGTCGCTGCCCGAACGCCGCGCTGCCGGGCTCGCGCTACTGCGGCCTGGACGCCCACCAGGCCCTCGCCAACCAGGACACGGACGTCGTCGAGGCTTAGCCCGGAGGCGGGCATGCCCGTCCTCAAGCACGAGCCCAGCCGTCGCTGCATCGGCTGCGGAGCAGTCGCGCCTCGCGCGCGGTTGCTCCGCTTCGCTAACGTGGACGGTTGCGCGGTGCCGGATCCACGCGCGTCCCTGCCTGGACGGGGCGCCTGGCTGCATCCTGCCCGCGACTGCTTCCAGGCTGCGACAGCCCGTCGTGGCTTCAACCGCGCATTCCGCGCGCCCGTGTCCCTCTCACAGGAAACCGTAGACTTAACCCAAACATGGCCAAGAAGCGCGTCCACGAGCTAGCCAAGCAATATTCGATGCCTCTCCCGGAGGTCATCAAGCGCCTGAATGCGTACGGACTTGACGTGAAGGCTGCCGCGACCGCCGTGGACGAGAAGCTCGCCGACGCTGCGCTCACCGGTAAGCCCAAGCCCAAGGCCGCCGCTGCCAATGGCGCTGCCGCCAAGAAGCCTGCCGCTCAACCGTTGCAGGCGCGTGCCGGCTTCGGCCACGGCACCGCCCGCGCCCCGCGCGCGGAGAACATCGCTCCGCCGAAGCCCAAGGCGAAGCCCAAGCCCAAGCCCGGAGCCCGCGACGGGCAAGGCGGCGGCCGTGACAACGGTCAGCGCCGGCCCACGCGCTCGAGCTTGCAGGGCAGCAGCCCGGGTGCCGGCGGCGGCGTCCGCCGCGTCGTCATCGACTCTCAGGCCTCCCGGCGCCCCGGTGGCCCGGGTGGCGGTCCCGGCGGCCCGGGCGGCCCCGGCGGCCCCGGCGGTCCGAACCGTCCGCCGCGCCGTCGCGGTGGCCGTCGCCGTCGCGGTACGTACGAAGAGCCCGTCGCGCAGGACACCAGCTCGCTGAAGGCTGACGTCATCCGCGTCAACTCCGGGTCGACCGTCAAGGACGTCGCGGAGTACCTGGGCGTGCCCGTGCCGGAGGTCATCAAGAAGCTGATGGGCCTCGGCGAGATGGCGACGCTCACGCAGACCCTGAACGACGACGCCATCCAGGTCATCGCCGACGAGTTCGAGAAGCAGATCGAGATCGTCACGGCGGCCGAGGACGCGAACAAGGACCCGGAGTACGAGGACGCGGACGAGGATCTCGAGCCGCGCCCGCCCGTGATCACGATCATGGGTCACGTCGACCACGGCAAGACGTCGCTGCTGGACGCCATCCGTGAGTCCGAGGTGGCCGCGGGCGAGGCCGGTGGCATTACGCAGCACATCGGCGCGTACCAGGTCCACAAGAACGACAAGGTCATCACGTTCCTCGACACCCCGGGCCACGAGGCGTTCACCGCCATGCGTGCCCGTGGCGCCGAGGCCACGGACATCGCCGTGATCGTGGTCGCCGCCGACGACGGCGTGCGCCCGCAGACCCGCGAGGCCGTGGACCACGCGAAGGCGGCCGACGTGCCGATCGTCGTGGCGGTCAACAAGATCGACAAGGAAGGCGCGCAGCCCGACCGCGTCCGCACGGAGATGACCCAGCTCGGCCTCCAGCCGGAGGAGTGGGGCGGGGACACGATGTTCGTGGACGTGTCGGCCAAGACCCACGCCGGTCTGGACGACCTGCTCGAGGGCCTGCTGCTCACCGCTGAGATCGAAGAGCTCACCGCCAACCCGGACGCGGCGGCCTCGGGCACCGTGATCGAGTCCAAGCTCGATCCGGGCCGCGGCGCCGTCGTCACCGTCCTGGTGCAGCGCGGCACGCTCAAGATCGGTGACGCCGTCGTCGCCGGCGCCCATTGGGGCCGCGTGCGCGCGATGTCCGACTACAAGGGCAAGCGCGTCAAGACGGCGACCCCGGCCGAGCCGGTGGAGATCCTCGGGTTCGACACCGTCCCGGAGGCGGGCGAGTTCGTGCGCGTCGTCGAGAACGACCGCAAGGCCCGTCAGATCGCCGGCGAGCGTGGGCACCGCCTCAAGCAGGAGGCCCAGGCGCGCAAGGGCGGCATCAAGTTCTCGCTGGCGAAGCTGTTCGATCAGCAGGCTGGGCTCAAGGAGCTCGGCGTCGTCATCAAGGCGGACGTGTCGGGCTCGCTCGAGGCGTTCGAGGACGAGATCGCGAAGCTCCCGCAGGACGAGATCCTGGTGCAGATCGTGCACTCCGGCGTCGGTGGCATCACCGAGTCGGACATCAACCTGGCGGCAGCGTCGGAGGCCATCGTCATCGGCTTCAACGTCCGCCCGGTCGGCGAGGCCGCGCTGCTCGCGCAACGCGAAGGCGTCGAGATCCGCACCTACTCGATCATCTACCGCGCGATCGAGGAGCTCCGCGACGCGATGGAGGGCATGCTCGCGCCGGAGACCGTCGAGGACATCGTCGGCACGGTCGAGGTGCGCGAGACGTTCCGCGCGTCCAAGATCGGCATCATCGCCGGCTGCATGGTCACCGACGGCAAGGTCACCCGTGGCGCGAAGGTGCGCGTCATCCGTGACGGCTCCGTCGTCCATGACGGCGAGATCGGCTCGCTGCGGCGCTTCAACGAGGACGTGCGCGAGGTCCTGACGGGCTTCGAGTGCGGCATCGTGCTCGCCAACTTCCAGAACGTGCAGCAGGGCGACACGCTGGAGGTCTACGAGACTCGACAGGTGGAGCGCAAGCTCGCCTAGACGGCCGTGGAAGAGCACGCGTATGTGGTCCTGATGCGCGTGCATCTTTTCTTTCCCGAGGTCGGCTCGCTGAAAGGCAAGCGAGCCGAGCTCAACCGGGTCAAGGCGCTCCTCCGGGAGCGCCTGCACGTTTCAGTGGCTGAAGTGGCTCATCAAGACTCCTGGCAGCGTTCCACGCTCGCGGTCGCGATCGCGGCCCGTTCGGTGACGCTGGCAGAACACACCGTCGACACCATCCAGCGGGCGCTGGACGGCCGATTTCCACAGGGGGTTCGCCTTGAATACCGGCTCGCATCCTGGGAAGACCTGGAGTCACTAGGATGACCTCCGATCGGATGCGTCGGGTCAACGAGGCCGTGAGGGAGGTCTTGTCCGCCGCGATCACCACAGAGCTGAAGGACCCGAGGGTCGGATTCGTCACCGTGACCTCCGTCGAGACATCGCCTGACATTCGCCATGCGCGCGTATACGTGTCGGTGTTCGGCAACCCCGGGGAGCGCCGCCGCACGTTGCAGGCGCTCGACAACGCGCACGGTTTCCTCCAACGGCGCGTCGGGTCCGAGCTGCGGATGAAGAACACGCCGCAGCTGCAGTTCGTCTACGACGACACGCCGGAGCGCGGAATGCGGATTACCGAGATCCTCGACCAGGAAGACCCGTCCTGATGGGAGGATCGAACGGCTCGTTGCCGGCGCGAGAAGAGGTGCTCCAGGCGATCCGCGCCCACGAGCGGTTCTGCCTGACCACCCACGAGCGCCCGGACGGCGACGCCGTCGGCTCGCTGGCCGCCATGCAGGGCGTGCTGGCCGGCCTGGGCAAGGACGCGCTCGCGTTCCTGCCCGCCGAGGAGTTCCCGCTCCCGTACGAGTACCGGTTCATCCAGCTCGACGGCCTCATCACCGAGCCGCCCGTCGACCTGAACGACCGGGTGCTGATCTTCCTGGACTGCGGCAACATCGACCGCTCGCCGGTCGGCGACGCGGGCGCGCAGCTGGTGGTCAACGTCGACCACCACCACGACAACACGCGCTTCGGGGCGATCAACCACGTGGACCCGCACTCCTCGTGCACGGCGGAGATGGTCTGGGACCTCGCGCACGGGCTCGGCGTCAAGCCGACCCCGGCGATCGCGGACGCGCTGTACGTCGGCCTGGTCACGGACACGGGCCGCTTCATGTACGAGAACACCGGGCCGCGGGCGCACGAGATGGCGGCGGAGCTGATCGCGAACGGGCTGCAGCCGCACGAGATCTACCGGCACCTGTACGAGGGCGTCCCGCACGGCAAGCTGGTGCTGCTGGCGCGCGGGCTCACCAATGTCGAGCGCTTCGACGGCGGCCTGCTGACGGTGACGCAGCTGACGGCCGACGACTACCGCGTGGCGGGCGCCGACGAGTCCTTCTCAGAGGGCGTCGTGGACCACCTGCGCTCGGTCGAGGGCACCGCGGTCGCGGGCCTCGTGCGCGAGCAGCTGGGCGGCACGGGCACCCGCAAGGTGTCCCTGCGGGCGACGGACGACCGGGTCGACGTGTCCGTCATCGCACGGGCCGGCGGCGGCGGCGGACACCGGCGCGCCGCCGGGTTCTCCACCGAGCTCGAGTTCGCCGACTTGGTCACGTTCCTGCGCGAACAACTCGCACAGCAGCTCTGAAGCCGCATGCCTGACGGAGTACTGCTGGTCGACAAGCCCGCCGGGGTCACGTCACACGACGTGGTGGCGAAGATCCGGCGTGGGCTGCCCAAGGGCACCAAGGTGGGGCACGCGGGCACGCTGGACCCGTTCGCGACCGGGCTGCTGCTGATCCTGGTCGGCCGCGCTACGCGCGTGCAGCGGTTCCTGATGGGCCTGCCGAAGCGCTACGAGACCGTCGCGCGCCTGGGCTACACGTCCACCACGGGCGATCCGGAGGGCGAGATCGAGCCGGGCGACATGCCGGGTGAGTTCGAGCTGCCCACGGGCATCATCACCCAGCGCCCGCCCGCCTACAGCGCGATCAAGATCGGCGGCAAGCGCGCCTACGCCCTGGCGCGTGCCGGGGAGACGGTCGAGATCCCCGAGCGCCAGGTGTTCCTGGCCCGCTTCGACTGCGAGTGGCGCGAGGAGGACCGCGCGGCGTTCGTGATCGAGTGCTCCTCCGGCACCTACGTGCGCTCGCTGATCATGGAGCTGCGCGACGCGTACTGCGTGGAGCTGCGCCGGACGCGGATCGGCGACTTCGAGGTCGCGGACGCGTCCGAGGAGCGGATGCTCTCGCTCGACGAGGCGCTGCACTTCCTGCCGCTGGTCCAGCTCGAGGGCGGGGACGCCGAGAAGGCCTCGCACGGCGTGGCCGTCCCGGGCTCCGCGCACGGCACCGTCCGGCTGCACGACGAAGCCGGCCTGATCGCCCTCGCCGAGCCGCGCGACGGCGATCTCCTGAAGCCGGTCGTAGGCTTCCGGGCGTGAAGACGGTCTGGCTCCCTGACGCGACGCCTCGTGAGCGCCGCCTGGCCGTCGGTGAGTTCGACGGCGTCCACGTCGGCCACCGCGCCGTGATCGACGGTGCCGACAGCGTGCTCACGTTCGAGCCGCACCCGCGCACCGTGGTGGCCCCGGAGGCCGCACCCAAGCTGCTGACGACGCTCGCGCAGAAGGCCGGCCTCATCGCCGACCTGGGCGTGGAGGAGCTGATCGTGATCCCGTTCGACGGGGCGCGGATGGCGCAGACCGCGCAGGAGTTCGTCGACCACGAGCTGATCGAGCGGCTCGGCGCGACCTGGGTGTCGGTGGGCGAGAACTTCCGGTTCGGCAACCGCGCCCGCGGCGACGCGGCGCTGCTCGCCGAGCAGACCGCGTTCACGACGCGGGTGACCGACATGGTCGAGCTCGACGGCGAGATCGTCTCCTCCACGCACATCCGCGGGCTCGTGGCGGGCGGCCAGGTCGCCGAAGCCGCGCGCTTCCTCGGCGCGCCGTTCGAGACGCGCGGGATCGTCGCCCACGGCGACAAGCGCGGCCGCACGCTCGGCTTCCCGACCGCGAACCTCGTGCCGGACCCGGCGCTCGCGGTGCCCGACCACGGCATCTACGCCTGTCGCGCGATCGTGCCCGGGCTGGGGGAGTGGACGGCCGCGGTGTCGATCGGCGTGCGCCCGACGTTCGTCACCGGCCGCGGGCTGCTCGTGGAGGCGTTCCTGCTCGACTTCGACGGCGACCTCTACGACCGTGAGCTGCGACTGCAGTTCGTGGACCGGATCCGGGGCGAGAAGCGCTTCGACTCCGCGGAGGCGCTGATCGAGCAGATGCACCGCGATGTGGACGAGATCGGCCGCTTGGTCTGACAAGTAGCCGCCTGTACGAGTCTTGACTCCCCGTCAATGGGGTATCGGACGGACATGCGGGTGCTGCTGGCCCATGCCTTGACTCCGAAACGCCGCCGGATCGCACGGGTCCTGGCCGCCGCCGGGCACGACGTCTGCGAGACGGACGACCCCGTCACCGCGCTCGGCCTCTGCCGGCGGTGGGAGCCCGACGTCGCGCTCATCCACGCCGAGTGCTGCGGCGAGCTGGTCTGCGACATCAAGTCCGACCCGGTGGCCTACGGCACCGCGATCATCATGATCGAGCGCCCCGAGCTCTCACCGGACGCGGCGCTGGACGGGATGCGCCGCGGCGTGCAGGACTACCTGATCGAGCCGGTCGCCGACGGGGAGGTGCTGACCCGCGTGGAGGCCGCCTCGCGCACGAAGGAGCTCCAGCACGAGCTCGTGGCCCAGGGCGCACGCCTGGAGGCCCTGCTGCGCGAGGACGCCCTCACGGGGCTCTCGAACCGGCGCGCGATCCTCACCCAGCTCGCGGGCATGGTCTCCGGCGCCCGCCGTCACGGGCACCCGCTCTCGATCGCGGTCTGCGACATCGACCACTTCAAGCGCGTCAACGACCGCCACGGGCACAAGACGGGCGACGAGGTGCTCGTGGCCGCCGCGCACGCCATGGGCACGCATCTGCGTCAGGAGGACCAGCTCGGCCGGCTCGGCGGGGAGGAGTTCCTCGTGCTGCTGCCCGACACGGACGCCGACGCCGCGATGCACGCCGCAGAGCGCATGCGCGAGGAGGTCGCCTCGGCGCCGACGCCCGTTCCGGTCACCGTCAGCATCGGGATCGCGACCTGGGAGGCGGAGGAACCGCCCGAAGTGTTCCTCGCCCGCGCCGATGAGGCGCTGTATGCAGCGAAAGACGCCGGGCGTGACCGGGTGCTGGCTGCTACTCTGCACGACCGCACATGAGCATGACCGCAGAGCAAAAGCGCGAGATCATCTCGCAGTTCGGCAAGGACGAAAACGACACCGGCAAGACCGAGGTCCAGGTGGCGCTGCTCACGCATCGCATCAACCACCTGACAGAGCACCTGCGCGAACACAAGCACGACCACCACTCGCGCCGGGGCCTTCTGATGCTCGTCGGTCGCCGTCGCCGTTTCCTCAACTACCTCCAGAAGAACGACCTCGAGGGCTACCGCTCGCTCATCCGCGAGTTGGGCCTGCGCCGCTAGTAGGTCGCCGTGATCGTCGGAGCCGGTCAACCCGCGCCCGACTTCACGCTGAGGACGGAAGAAGGAGAGCCGTTTACGCGCGAGCACCTGCTCGGGCGTACGTCGGTGCTCGTCTTCTACCCGTTCGCATTCTCTCCGGTCTGCACCAGCCAGCTGTCGGTCTACAACGACCTGCTGGAAGACTTCACGGCACGCGGCGCGACGCTTTACGGAGTGTCGTGCGATGCGTCGCCCTCGCAGATCGCGTTCAAGCAGCAGCTGGGCATCGAGATCGAGCAGCTCTCGGATTTCGAGCCCAAGGGTGAGACCTGCCGTGCCTTCGGCGTGCTGCACGAGGGCGGGTTCCCGCAGCGCGCCCTGGTGATCGTCGACCCCGACGGCACCGTGCGCTGGAGCCACCAGGCGGACTCGCCCGGTGACCTCCCTGGCGCCAACCTGATCTTCGACGCGTTGTAGGAGCCCGTTGGAGAATTCCGACACGCCTGCTGCGGCACATCCGCGGCACCTCGGTGCACCCACGACGCTCACGTGCCAGAGGCACGCCACGCTTGTCGCGGGCGCCCCGACGCACTGGCGGCTGCACCACATCAGGCGCATCGCCCATTCTCCAACGGACTCCTCCTGAGCGACCTCGGCTCAGCCCCGCTGGCTCCGCTGGAGTCCGCTGATCATGTGCGCGGGGAGGGTCGTCTGGTCGTCGTCTACGGCGACTACGAGTGCCCGTTCTGCGCGGTGCTCGACCACCGGCTCGCCGAGCTGGACGTGCGCATGTGCTTCCGGCACTTCCCGGTGCGCTCCTCGCACCCCCGCGCGTGGCCCGCTGCATGTGCCGCGGAAGCCGCCGGTCGACAGGGCCACTTCTGGCCGATGCACGACGCGCTGTTCGCCGACCAGGGCCGCCTGGAAGACCCGCACCTGTGGGCCCGCGCGGAGTCGCTGGGCCTGGACGTGGAGCGCTTCGACGCCGACCGCCGCTCGGAATCGGTGCTGGCGACCGTCAAGTCGTCCTTCCGCGCCGGCGTCCGCTGCGGCGTCGTCACCACGCCCTCGGCCTTCCTTGACGGCGTCCTGCACCCGGGCCGTACCGTCCTCGACCATTTCTAAAGCGGGACAGTCCCTCTTTATGTTGGCCGGGACCATTGTCCCATTGAGGGCGGGCGGGGTCGGCTGGCACGATCTCGTCGACGGTGCACCGAACCGGGAAGCGGACCGGTGCGTAATGCCCCCTGGTCTATGCCAACGGACGCCCAGCTCCTCGCCCGAATCTCGTCGGATGCCACCGGCGAGTCCCTGCGCGCGCTCTACCGCGCGTATGCGGGCGAGCTCTACGGCTTCGCGTTGAACGCACTCGGGGATCGGGGGACGGCCGAGGAGATCGTGCAGGAGGTCTTCACGCGTGCCTGGCGGCACGCCGAGGCCTACGATCCGACGCGCGGCAGCGTCCGCACCTGGCTCTACCAGATCGCGCGGCACGCGATCATCGACCAGCGCCGGCGCGCTTCGGTGCGCCCCGCGCTGGCGTTGCACGAGCCGCGCGACGAGCAGGACCCCGAGGGCCTCTCGATCGAACGCGCCATGCTGGGCTGGCAGGTCGCCGCCGCGCTCGAGAAGCTCACGCCCGAGCACCGTCAGGTGATCCGCCTCGCCCACGTCCAAGGACTGTCGGTCAAGGAGATCGCCGAACGGCTCGAGCTGCCCGAGGGCACCGTCAAGAGCCGCACCTGGTACGCCCTGCGCTCCCTGCGGCTGGTTCTGGAGGAGATGGGGGTGCGGGCATGACGCACGTCCACGAGGACATCGGGGCCTACGTGCTCGGTGCGCTGGACGAGGACGGCACGCGACGCGTCGCCGCCCACTTGAAGGACTGCACGGACTGCGCGGCCGCGCACGCCGAGCTCGCCGGGTTGCCGGCGCTGCTGGACATGGCCGTCGCGACCGGCGCGAGCGACGAGGAGCCGCTCCCACCAGCGATCGAGGAGCGCATCCTCGATCGCTTCGCGCGCGAGCGTGAGCCCGAGCCGCCCAAGCGCCGCCGCTGGCGCCGACGGCTCGCCTTGGCCGTGCCGAGCGCCCTCGCCGGTGCGGCGGTGGCCGCGGCGGCGCTGACCGTCGGGTTCGGGTTCAAGCAGGAGACGCCGCGCCCACCGAGCCAGTACCGGCTCGTCATGAAGCCGATCGGCCCCGCGCACAACGCGAGCGCCCGCGCCGGGCTGCGCACGACCGAGGAAGGCACGGTCGTACGCCTGTGGGTCAACAACCTGCCGGGCGGCCCCCAGGACGTCTACGAGGTCTTCTGCGACGCGAAGGGCTGGAGCGCCAGCGCGGGCACGTTCCGCGTGGACGCGAAGGGCAACGGCTACGTGATCCTCACGAGCGCCGTCAAGCGCGGGCAGTACGAGTCGCTGCGGATCGTCCGCCGCGCGCACTTCCCGAGCGGCCAGATCGAGGACTACGACATCCTCGGAGCCAAGCTGAACTGAACCTCTCGGGGCTTCGCGCGTACCCCGAGTCATGAGACGTATCGCAGGGATCGCGGCCGCCGCCGCGCTGATGTTCGCCGCGTGTGGCGGCGACGACGAAGAGCCCGCCGCCACCCCCGCGGCCACGGAGGCCGCCACCGAAGCGCCCACGGAGGCGCCGACCGAGGCCGCCACGGAAGCGCCCGCCGCGGGTGGCGCGACGCTCGCGATCGAGGCCGACCCGAGCGGCGAGAACGCCTTCACGGAGACCGAGCTGACCGCGGACGCCGGTCAGGTCGAGATCGACTTCAAGAACCCGTCCCAGTCACCCCACGCCGTCGTCATCGAAGGCGTCGACGGGGCGACCACCGAGACCGTGCAGGGCGCGGACGCCCCGCCGGTCACCGTCGAGCTGGAGGCGGGCGAGTACACGTTCTTCTGCCCGGTCGGCAATCACCGTGCGGACGGCATGGAGGGCAAGCTCACCGTCCGGTAGTCGAAGATCTTCTCGAGGTCCCGGCGGACGAACGCGAGGTGCGCAAGTCCGCCGAGCACCCCGTACGGCAGCGCGTAGCGGACGGTGTCACGCACGATCGTGCCGTCGCCGTCCGCCTCGAACTCGTGCGTGTGATGCCAGAGCGCGTACGGCCCGTGGATCTGCGCGTCCACGAACCGCTCGCCCGGCACCCACTCGTCGATCCGGGTCAGCCAGCTGATCGGCAGCCCGTGCAGCTTGAGCTCATACTCGATCAACGCGCCCTGGCGCATCTCGATCGGCCGTGGCGTGACGATGTGGAAGGCCAGCCAGGGTGGGGTGATCGACTCGAGGTTGCCGGCGTCGGCGAAGAACCCGAAGACGGTCTCCGGGTCGCCGAGGACGCGTTGCTCGCGGTGGATGACGTGGTGGCGGAACATCGGCCGTTAGTACGGGCTCGCCGCGGTTCTGGGTCTTCGTGCCTGGACTGAGTGCGCCGCGGTTAACAACGGCCATCGAGGGGGGAAGGGAGCGGCAGCGCCACCCGCGCGGCATGGGACATCGCCTCTCGGGCTCCGCGCGGCATGGTCGGATGGCCGTGCAGGCCTACCGTCAAGTTACGGGCATCGAAGATCGTCCCTCGGCCGTCCCGCCCGGGCTCGGCGTGATCGATTTCCGGGCGATGAACGGGCGCGGGGAGGGGGTGTGTCCCGAAACTCCCGCTATGCGGGAGTTTGCGACCACACCCCCTTTGTTCGGAGCGCGGTCGTGCGCGACCTTGGTCGATGGCGCCGTTTCGAGTGCGCTATTGGACTCGTTCGAGTCCTGCGCTGAGCGCCGCGTCCTCCAGGGCTTCCAATCCGAACGCTTCAACCGGCCCGAGCACGCCGGCACCGTCGACGCGCCGCTGCGCGGCCCAAGCCACCAACGAAGCCGTGAAGTCGTACCCGTCCGTGCCCGCGAGGTCCACTCGCGCCAGGACGTCCCCGCTCTCAGAGAGCGCCTCAGCCGCGATCCAGGACCGCACGCCTTCCGGCGTCGTCCCCGCCTCGGGCCCGCCGACCAGCGAGACTGCCCGCTCGCCCCACCACTTCATGCCGGGACGGACCAACGGCACCCGTTGCACGACCGTCCCCACGACCGATCCCGCCTGCACCGCGCGCGACAGCGGCCCGAACCACCCGGTGTACACGTTCACCTCGCGCAGCGAGTCGGACGACCCCCGCAGCGCGTAGTGCTCCAAGGCACCGAGCGAGAAGGCCTCGCGCGACTTCCCCGCCACGACGAACGACCGCACCCGCTCGGCGGCGCGCACCCCACGCACGGCACCGTCGCGATACGCGAAGTGGTCACCCAGCACGATGCCGACCAGCGACTCGCGCGTCCCGGCCGACAGCGAGTTCGGCCCGCCACCGAGCGCGTAGTAGCCGACATCGACCCGCACGGCGTCGCCGCCCGCCTCATCCAGCGCCAACGCGCCGGCCAGCACGCCGCCCGCGAACTCGTACGACAGCGACGGGATCACCCGTGCGCCCGAGCGCCGCGCCGGCCCGTCGAGCTCCTCGAAGAGCGTGCGGATGAACTCGGGCTCGCCGGTCGTGTCGATGTAGGTGCACCCGGCGGCGACGGCGGCGCGAGCGGCGGGGAGGCCCCACTTCACAAAGGGCCCGACGGTGGAGATGAGCACATCGTCGGGGCCGACCAGGTCGAAGACCGTGTTCTGGCGCAGTGCGTCGGCGCGGACCCAGTCCAGTCCGCCCAAGCGCTCGGCGAGCGCTGACAGCTTGGATTCCGAGCGCCCGGCCAAAACGGGGCGTGCTCCGGCGGCGGCCAACCGCGAGGCGATCAGCTCGCCCGTGTACCCGGTGGCCCCGAAGACGACGATGCGAGAAGCCATCGCGGCGAACCCTACCCGGCAGCGCCCGCGCACGAAGCGGCTACTAACATAAGTGTCAACGACTACCGAAGCGTCAAGACGATGCAGAGGACCCTGCCGACTTCCGAGGCGGGGCGAGAAAGGGACATATGTCTGAAGTGCACCGCGTCGCCGTTGAAATCGGCGGAACGGAAATCGCCTTCGAGACGGGCAAGATGGCCAAGCAGGCCTCCGGTGCCGTGACGGTCACCGCCGGGGACACGATCGTCCTCTCCACGGCTACGGCCGGCAACCTTCGTGACGTCGACTTCCTCCCGCTGACGGTGGATGTCGAGGAGCGCATGTACGCCGCGGGCAAGATCCCGGGTTCTTTCTTCAAGCGCGAAGGTCGCGCTGGTGAGAAGGCGACGCTGATCGCCCGCATGATCGACCGCCCGCTGCGGCCGCTCTTCCCGAAGGGCTGGCGTCGTGAGACGCAGCTCGTGAACCTGACGCTTTCGGTGGACCAGGTCCACCCGTACGACATCCTGGCCATGAACGGCGCGTCCGCCGCGCTGATGGTCTCCGATGTTCCGTACCCGACGGCCGTGGGCGCCGTTCGCATCGGCAAGATCGACGGCAACTTCGTCATCAACCCGACGGACGAGCAGCTGCTGACGACGGACATGGATCTCGTGGTCGCTGGTACCGACGAGGCCGTCCTGATGGTCGAGTGCGGCGCCAACGAGGTGCCCGAGGCCGAGATCCTGGACGCGCTGGACATCGCGCACTCGGCGATCAAGAAGCTGTGCGCCGCGCAGGTCGAGCTGCAGAAGAAGGCCGGCAAGCCCAAGCAGGAGATCGAGGTCAAGAAGGCGCCCGAGGGCCTGGTCGACGAGATCGACGAGTCCCACGGCGACGCCCTTGACGAGGCCACGCAGGTCACGGACAAGCTCGAGCGTCAGAACGCGACCAAGGCCGTCGAGGCCGAGGTGCTCGCGCAGTACGGCGGCCCGGAGGACGCGGCCGACTGCGCCGAGAAGCGTCAGAACGCGCAGCTCGCGTTCGACGCGCTCGAGAAGAAGATCATCCGCGAGCGCATCGCCGTCCACAAGAAGCGTCCGGACGGCCGCAGCGAGCGCGAGATCCGTCAGATCACGGTCGACGTCAAGCCGCTGCCGCGCACGCACGGCTCGGCGCTGTTCACGCGTGGCCAGACGCAGGCGCTCAGCGTCGTCGCGCTCGGCACCACGCGCGAGGAGATGCGCCTGGACAACCTCGGTCTCGAGACGTCCAAGCGCTACTTCCACCACTACAACTTCCCGCCCTTCTCGGTGGGCGAGGCCGGCTTCATGCGCGGCCCGAAGCGCCGTGACATCGGCCACGGCGCGCTCGCCGAGCGCGCGCTGGTCCCGATGATCCCGGACCAGGAGAAGTTCCCGTACACGATTCGCGTCGTGTCGGACATCCTGGAGTCCAACGGCTCGTCCTCGATGGCGTCCGTGTGCGGTTCCAGCCTCTCCCTGATGGACGCGGGCGTCCCGCTCATCCGTCCGGTCGCCGGCATCGCCATGGGCCTGATCAAGGAGGGCGATGACTACGTGATCCTCTCCGACATCGCCGGCGTCGAGGATCACCTCGGCGACATGGACTTCAAGGTCGCGGGCACGTCCGAGGGCATCACCGCCCTGCAGATGGACATCAAGATCACGGGCGTCACGTTCGAGATCATGAGCAACGCCCTGGCCCAGGCCAAGGAAGGGCGCGAGCACATCCTCGGCAAGATGGCCGAGGCGATCGACGCCCCGCGTGAGCAGCTCTCCGAGCACGCCCCGCGCATCAGCTCGATCCAGATCGATCCGGAGAAGATCGGCCTGCTCATCGGCAAGGGCGGCGAGACCATTCGCTCCCTGCAGGAGGAGTACGAGTCCCAGATCGACGTCAACGACGAGGGCCAGGTCCTGGTCTACGCCGTCACCGGCGCCAAGGGCGACGCCCTGGTCGAGCGCATCCGCTCGATGACCAAGGAGGTCGAGGTCGGCGACGAGTTCACCGGCAAGGTCGTCAAGACGACCACGTTCGGCGCCTTCGTCGAGCTCGCCAAGGGCACCGACGGCCTGCTGCACATCTCCAACGTGTCGCCGGGCAACCGCGTCGGCACGGTCGAGGAGGTCCTCAACAAGGGCGACGAGATCTCGGTCCGCGTGGTCGAGGTCGACAAGGAGCGCGGCCGCATCGGCCTGCGCCTCGCCGAGGATCCCGAGATCGCCGGCAAGACCAAGGAAGAGCTCGCGAGCGTCGGCACGGGTGACGCGGCCGCCGGTGGCGGCGGCGAGCGTCCGCGCCGCAGCGGCGGCGACCGTGGCGACCGCAACGGCCGTGGCCGTGACCGTGACCGCGGCCCCCGTGGCGGCGGCGGTGGCGGGCGTGACCGCGACCGTGCCCCGCGCGCCCCGCGCGGCGATCGCGACCCGGACCGCGGGTAATCGCCCTGCCCGGCCATCGCATCACGGAGCTCGATTCCGGGCTGCGGGTCGTCACGGAGGCCATGCCCTCCGTGCGTTCCGCGGCCCTGGGGTTCTTCGTGCACACCGGCTCGCGCGGTGAATCCGTTGCGGAGGCCGGGCTCAGCCACTTCCTGGAGCACCTGCTGTTCAAGGGCACCGATCGCTACGCGAGCGCAGAGATCGACAAGCTCTTCGACGGCATGGGCGCGGAGCTCAACGCCGGCACGGACAAGGAGAGCACCGCGGTCTACGCGCGGATGCTCGACCAGCACCTGCCGGCGGCGTTCGACGTCATGGCCGACATGGTCTGGCGTCCCGCGTACCAGGACGTCGATCCCGAGCGCGAGGTCGTGCTCGAGGAGATCGCGATGTACGAGGACGATCCCCAGGACACGGTGTTCGATGTCCTGGGGGAGGCCGTCTTCGGCGACCACCCGCTCGGGCGGCCGATCATCGGCCGCGCGCCGGTGATCCGCGACACGCCGATCGAGGTCATCGCCGAGTTCCACAAGCGCCGCTACGTGCCCGGCAACGTCGTCATCGCCGCGGCCGGGTCCGTGGACCACGACCAGATCGTGGAACTCGCGCAGCGCACGGGGCACACCCATGAGGGGCTGGAGGCCGTGCCGGCCATCGAGCCCGCCCCGAACGACCCGCGGGCGACCGTGCGCTTCGTGCGCAAGGACACCGAGCAGGTCCACGTCACGCTCGGCGGCCTCGGCCTCCAGCGCGGCGACGACCGGCGCTTCGCCGCGCGCGTGCTCGACGCGATCTTCGGCGGCCTGTCCAGCTCGCGGCTGTTCCAGGCCGTGCGTGAGGAGCGCGGGCTCGCCTACAGCGTCTACTCGTTCACCGGCCAGTACTCGGACACGGGCCAGGTCGGCCTGTACGTCGGCACGCGCCCGGACAACCTCGTCGAGGCGATGAAGGTCGTCAGCGACGAGCTCGAGCGCCTGCGCGAGCAGCCGGCGACCGAGGAGGAGCTCGTGCGCGCCCGGGAGAACGTCAAGGCCCGCATCGTGCTCGGCATGGAGTCCACCGGCGCGCGCATGCACCGCCTCGGCGGGTCGCTGCTGTTCGGGCTGCCGCTGCTGGAGACGGACGAGGTCATGGAGCGGATCGACGCCGTCACGCTGGACGACATGCGCTCCCTGGTCGACGACCTGTGGGCGCCCGGACGCCTGTCCGCGGCCGGCATCGGGCCGGACGAGGACAAGTTCTGCGCCGCCGTCGAAGGCGTCGCGGGCACGGATACGCAGCTCGCCGCGTGATGATCAAGGTTGCCGTAGCCGGCGCCGCGGGGCGCATGGGCGCGACGACGTGCGAAGCCGTCGAGGGCGCCGAGGACATGGAGCTGACGGGTCGCGCCGACCCGTCGCTCGGCACGACCGTCGCCGACGTGCTCGGCGACGCGGACGTGCTCGTGGACTTCACGCTCCCGGACCAGGTCCTCGGCAACATCACGCAGGCCACCGCGGCCGGCGTGCACGTCGTCATCGGCGCGACCGGCTGGCGTGAGGAAGACCTGCGCCGCGCCGTCGAGGGCACGCCGGGCAAGGTGTTCGCCGCCCCGAACTTCGCGATCGGCGCGGTGCTGATGATGCGCTTCGCCGCCGAGGCGTCGCAGATCATGGACCGCGCCGAGATCATCGAGTACCACCACCCGAACAAGGTCGACGCGCCGTCCGGCACCGCCGCGCGCACCGCCGAGCTGATGGACGGCGAGGTGCCGATCCACTCGGTCCGCCTGCCCGGCCTGGTGGCCGACCAGGACGTCATCTTCGGCGATGTCGCCCAGACCCTCACCCTGCGCCACGTCACGACGGACCGCACGAGCTTCATGCCCGGCGTCCTGCTGGCGATCCGCAAGGTGGCCGAGCTGCCCGAGTCTCCCGTGATCGGGCTCGAGAAGCTCTTGTGGCCCTCGTAGCGGTCACGGATCACGCCGCCGAGCGATATCTCCAGCGCGTCCGTGGCGCGCTCGAACCGAAGCTGGAAGTCGCCGCGCGGGTCTCACGCGCGGTCGACGCCGGACGCCTGGAGCCCGGGGAGCGCGGCGCCGTGCTCGTGCGCGACCTCGAGGACGCCGAGCTCGTCTACATCTGCATCGAGGACAAGCCGCGCGGCGAGCTGATCGTGATCACCCTGTGGGAGGGTGGGGAGGACCCGCGCGTGCCCAAGCGCTTCACGGACGCACTACGGAGAGCCAGTCGCGCCACTCGCGCCCCGTCCGCAGAGCGACCTTGACGCGGTAGGTCCCACGCGCGGGAAGGCGGTCGACGCGCAGCCGCGCGCGGCGCCCCGGGGAGAGCTGGACCCGCACCGTCGCGCGCAAGCCTCCGGACTGCAGCCCCACCGTGCCGGCGCACGCGCGGCGCGTCGCGCCGCGCGGGCAGGAGACGAGCAGCCACGGGCGGGCGCCGCCGGCGCGCAGCAGCGCGTGGACCTCCAGCCGCGGGGTGCCGGAGCGCGTGATGTGCTGGCAGGCCGCCGCGACGTTGTCGCGCGAGTCGACCTCGGCGCGGTCGTCCTCGAGCCGCGTCTCCGCGCACTCGACGTTGTCGCGCTCCCCGTCGTCCGCGCGCATCCGGTCGGTCCCGGACTCGCCCAGCAGCGTGTCGTGGCCCGGGCCGCCGATCAGGACGTCGTCGCCGGGCCCGCTGTTGAGGTGGTCGTTGCCCGGGCCGCCGTCGATTCGGTCGGCGCCGCTCTGCGCGCCGTCCGGATCGTCTGAGAGCTCGTCGATGACCTCGTCGTCGCCCGCCTGGCCGCGCACGGTGTCGTTGCCGGCGCCGGGCTCGATCCGGTCGTAGCCCGGGCTGCCGTCGATCACGTCGTCGCCGCCGAAGCTGTCGACGGTGATGCCCTGGTCGGCGGCGCGGATGACGTCCGCGGCCGGCGTGCCCAGCACCGCGGTCGCGCCGGGCGCCACCTGGTCGCCCTCGCCGGGCGAGCCGGCCACACCGCCCGCGAGGTCGATCGTCACGCCGGTCGTGTGGTCGGTGTAGTCGAGGACCCGGCCTTCCAGGACGTCAGCGCCCGGGCCGCCCCGCACGCTCCCGCCGCGGAGCCGGTCGTCGCCCGGCCCGCCGCGCAGCGTCGCGGCCCCCGAGAGCACGTCGTTGCCCGCGCCACCGTCGACGGTCGTGTCACCGGCCGTGCCGGCGTAGGTGTCGTCGCCGTCGCCGAGGTCCACGCTGACGTGCGGCTCGCCGAGGTTCGGGCAGGTCACCGTCTGGGCGTCCTCCGCGACGCACGGGGCCGCGGGCGTGAGCCCGGCCGGGTCGCGCAGTCGCGCCACGCCCGCGGTGACCGACAGCTCGAGCCGGTTCGCCTCGCCGGGCGCGGCCGTGACCGTCACCGTGTGCACGGAGTACCGCTGCGCATGCAAGTCCGTCTCCGTCGTCACGGTCGACGTGACCGTCGCGGCCGAGGCGGTGCTGCAGGCGAGCGCCCACGCGAAGAGGCTGGCGACTGCGAGGATCCTGGACATGACCTCGAAACGGTCTGCATCGGTGAGAGTTCCGCTGTCCAATCCGGACAAGGTCCTGTTTCCTGACAACGGCATCACCAAGGCCGACCTCGCCGACTACTACGAGCGGGTCGCGGACGTCATGGTCCCGCACGTCGCCGACCGCCCGATGAACCTGTGGCGCTGGAACAAGGGCATCGCGCACGACGTCGTGATCCAGCAGTCGCTGCCGAAGGGCGCGCCCGACTGGGTCGCGCGCTGCGAGGTGCCGCGCCGCAAGGGCGGGGACATCACCCACGGGATGATCAACGACGCGGAGACGCTGCGCTGGCTCGCGCAGCAGAACTGCATCACGCCGCACGTCTGGAACGCCCGCTGCGACCTGCGCGAGAAGCCCGACCGGCTCGTGTTCGACCTCGACCCGACCGAGGACGACTTCGACGAGATCCGCAAGGCCGCGCTCGCGGTGGCCGAGCTGCTGCGCGAGGTCGGGCTCGTCCCGTTCGCGAAGCTGAGCGGCTCGCGCGGGATCCACGTGGTCGCGCCGCTCAAGCGCACGCGGGAAGCCGACCAGGTGCGCGCCGCGTCGCAGGTGCTGGCCGACCGGATCGCGGCGGAGCATCCCGACACGCTCACGACCGAGTGGCGCAAGGACAAGCGCGACGGAAAGATCCTCGTCGACGTCGCCCGCAACACGTACGGGCAGACGGTCGTCGCGCCCTATGCGGTCCGTGGCCTGCCGGGCGCGCCGGTCTCCGCACCGGTCACGTGGGACGAAGTCGCGGACCCCAGCCTGAAGCCGCACGCGTTCACCCTGCAAACCATGGGCGAGAGACTTAAAGCGATCGGGGATCCATGGGCGGACATCAACACTTGCGCGCGTAGCCTTGCGAAAGCCTTGCTCAAACCTTGAGATTTGCCCTACACGGACTTGAGAGAGGGCTCCGATACCCCAGGTAACCCGATCACCTGTAGGAGCCCCTTTCCCTTGTCTGTCATCCCCACACGCTTCGGCCTTCGCGGCAAGCTGCTCGCCGGCTCAGCCGTCCTGCTGGCCTTCACCGGCACCGTCGGCGCCTTCGGCATCAACGACATCCGGTCGGCCGACAAGAGCTCCGACGCGCTGTACGAGAACTCGGTCGTCCCGCTCTCCCAGCTCGGCACCGCCCGCGCGAAGTTCAACGAGAACCGCGCGTTCTTGAACAACCACATGCTCGAGACGACCGCCGCCGACAAGGCCGAGGTCGAAGGCAAGATCACGAAGAACGCCGCCGTCATCGACGAGAACCTGACCAAGGTCGGCGCCTCCCTCGCCGGCAACGCCGCGCTCGAGGCCGAGTACAACGCGCTCAAGACGGACCTCGCGACCTACCGCGAGACCCGCGGCGACGTCATCAAGCTCTCCAACGCCGGTGACCAGCAGGCCGCGTACGCGCTCAACAAGGCCCAGGGCATCCCGGAGTCGGGGAAGGTCACCGCGGACTTCACGCAGCTCTTCGACGCCGAGGTCGCCAAGGCCGGGCAGACGAACAAGGACATCACCGCGACCGCGTCCGCGGCCGTGACGCGCGCGCTGATCATCATCATCGCCGCAATCCTCGTTGGCTTCGCCATGGCGCTGTGGTTCTCGCGCCGGATCACGAAGACCGTGGGGGAGATCCTCGATCGCCTCAAGATGCTGGCCGAGAACTGCACCACCGACCTCGCGAACGCCCTTGGCCGCGTCGCCCACGGCGATCTGACGGTCGAGGTCGTGCCGGTCACGCCGGAGCTGCACCGCTCCTCCAACGACGAGATCGGTGACGTCGCCGAGGCCGTCGGCGCCATCCGCAACCACACCGTCGCGTCGGTCAACGCGTACAACGAGATGCGCGCGCAGCTCGCCGACACCGTGGCCGAGATGGCCGAGCAGGCCGCGACCGTCGCCGCCGCTTCGCAGCAGATGGCCGCCACCTCCGAGGAGACCGGCCGCGCCGTGTCGGAGATCGCCGCCGCCGTGACCGAGGTCGCGCACGGCGCCGAGCGCCAGGTCCGTGGCGTCGAGACGGCCCGCGAGGCCGTCCAGGAGGCCGCCCGCTCGGCCGAGACGAGCTCCGTCGTGGCCACGGAGACCGCGCAGGCCGCCGAGTCCGCCCGTGGCGTCGCCCTCGAGGGCGTCAGCGCCGCCGAGTCCGCCAGCGCCGCGATGCGCGAGGTGGCCGAGAACTCCGCCGCCGTCGGTGGCGCCATCCACTCCCTGACCGAGCGCAGCGAGCGCATCGGCGGCATCGTCGGCACGATCACCGGCCTCGCCGAGCAGACCAACCTGCTCGCGCTGAACGCCGCGATCGAGGCCGCCCGTGCCGGCGAGCAGGGCCGCGGCTTCGCCGTCGTGGCCGAGGAAGTCCGCAAGCTGGCCGAGGAGTCCCAGGGCGCCGCGGCCGAGATCTCCGCCCTCATCGGCGAGATGCAGGCCGAGACCTCCCGCGTCGTGGGTGTCGTCGCCGACGGCACGCAGCGCACGCAGGACGGCGTCGCCACCGTCGAGCGCACCCGTGAGGCCTTCGAGGCCATCGGCACCGCGGTCGAGGACATGGCGTCCCGCGTCGGCGAGATCACCCTGGCCGTCGACCAGATCAGCGCCCAGGCCACGCTCGCCGAGAACGAGGTCGTCGACGTCGCCGCCGTCGCGGAGGAGTCCAGCGCGTCCGCCGAGCAGGTGTCCGCCTCGACCCAGCAGACCAGCGCCTCCGCCCAGGAGATCGCCGCGTCCGCCCAGACGCTCTCCGGGACCGCCGAGCACCTGAACTCGCTCGTCGCCCGCTTCACCGTCGCCGCCTAGCGCGGCGCATGCGCGCGGTGTCGCCGCGCTTTTGATCGGGTCTGCGGAGACCCGCCCGCGCATCACGGAAGGCCCGCCCTCATCGGCGGGCCTTTCGTCGTTCTTGAGAGCGGGGGCCGGACTTGATGAAACCTTGACGTTTTCGGGATGCAAAGCGGATGTCGCTCGGGCGATCACGGTGAGCAGAACCTTCGCAATCCTCTGACCGGAGAGAACCCGTTGTCCCTCACCATCCGCACGAAGCTGCTCGCCGGCTTCGGAGCCGTACTGCTCGTCCTGGTGGGCGCCGTCGTCGTCGGCGTGCGCTCGGCCAATTCCGTCAACGAGAGCGCTCAACACGCGTACATCGACGACGCGATCCCGCTCAAATCCGCCGCGCAGAGCCTGCTGACCGAGATGGTCGACCAGGAGACCGGCGTCCGCGGCTACCTCATCACGGCCGACGAGGACAGCCTCGCCCCGTACACCGAGGGCCGTAGGACCCTCGCCGAGGTGCTCGAGCGCATGAAGCCGCTGCTCGACGAGCACCCGATCATGGCCGGCCTCGTCGCCGACGCCGAGCCGCAGATCAAGGCGCTCCAGGACTACTTCGAGTCGCAGATCGCGCTCGTGAAGTCGGGTCCGGCCGGCCAGGCCGAGGCACAGCGCCGGATCGGCGAGGGCAAGGCGGAGTTCGACGCCTTCCGCAAGTCCGCCGCCGCGATCGAGGCCGACACGGTCAAGTTCGTCAAGGACGCGGAGGTCGAGCAGGACGCCGCGTACGCGGACGTGCGCACGCAGCTGATCGTCCTCGGCGTGGTCGGCGCGTTGATCGCGCTCGGCATCGCCTGGCTGATCACGCGCTCGATCGTCGGCCCGGTCCGTGAGATGCAGCGCGCCGCCGACGGCATCGCCGAGGGCGACGTCGACCAGACGATCACGGTCAAGAACCGCGACGAGCTGGGCGCCATGGCCACGTCCTTCGACCGCATGCTCGACTACCTGCGCGAGCAGGCCGAGACCGCCGAACGTGTCGCCGCGGGCGACCTGACGATCAAGCCCGAGCCGCGCTCCGAGCGCGACCTGCTCGGGCACGCCATGCACCGCCTGGTCGTCGACCTCGAGCGCGTCGTCGGCGACGTGAGCGCGAACGCCGGCTCGGTCGCGAGCGCCTCCCAGCAGATGGCGTCCACCTCCGAGGAGGCCGGCCGCGCCGTCGGTGAGATCGCCTCGGCCGTGACCGAGGTCGCCCACGGCGCCGAGCGTCAGGTCCGCATGGTCGAGACCGCCCGCGACACCGCGCTCGAGACCACCCGCGCCGCCCGTGCGTCGTCGACCGCGGCTTCCGAGGCCGCTGACGTCGCGAGCGACGCCGGCGAGATCGCCCGCCAGGGCGTCGGCGCCGCCGAGCAGGCCACCGACGCGATCCAGAGCGTGGCCGACGCCTCGCGTGAGATCACGACCGCCATCGAGGGCCTCGCTCAGCGCTCCGAGAAGATCGGCGGCATCGTCGACACGATCACCGGGATCGCCGAGCAGACCAACCTGCTGGCGCTCAACGCCGCCATCGAGGCCGCCCGCGCCGGCGAGCAGGGCCGCGGCTTCGCGGTCGTGGCCGAGGAGGTCCGCAAGCTGGCGGAGGAGTCCCAGGCCGCCGCTTCGCAGATCTCCGACCTGATCGGCGAGATGCAGAACGAGACGAACGCGGTGGTCGTGGTCGTCGAGGAGGGCGCCCGGCGCACCGAGGACGGCGTCAGCACGGTCCAGCAGACGCGTGAGGCGTTCCAGCGGATCGACACCGCCGTCGCGTCGATGGGCGAGCGCGTCGCCGAGATCGCGGCCGCCAGCCAGCAGATCTCCGCCGACTCCGAGCGCATGCAGGAGGAGATCGCCGAGGTCGCCTCCGTGTCCGAGCAGTCCTCGGCCGCCGCCGAGCAGGTCTCCGCCTCCACCCAGGAGACGAGCGCCTCCACGCAGGAGATCGCGTCCAGCGCCCAGGAGCTCGCCGCCACGGCCGAGCGCCTCGAGTCGCTGGTCGGGCACTTCCGCCTCGCGCACGCGTAGAGCCCAGGGGGTCGCGAGCACATCCGCCCGTCGGGTGTGCTCGCGCTACCCCGACGCCACGCGGCGCCCGGGCACGCTACCGTCGTGCCATGGGCTTCCTCGACAAGGCCAAGAAGCTCGCCGAGCAGGCGCAAACCAAGCTCGACGAGGTGCAGTCCCAGATCAACCAGCAGGGCTCGTCCCGGCCTGGTGGGCAACAGCCGGGTGGCTACGTCGAATACGACAAGCACGGCCGCCCGATTCCGCCCCAGCAGTCGGCGACCCCGCCGCACGGCGACCCGCTCGCCGGCGGCCAGGCCGTTCCCGGCGCGGGCGCGCCACCGGCGCCCGGCCCCGGCGGTCCCGGGTACGGCGACCCG
>NZ_JAPDDP010000008.1 GCF_027587195.1 Solirubrobacter phytolaccae
CGCCGTGGCCACGCCCGCGGCGCGCAGCCACGGGTAGGCGATCGGCTCGCGCCGCGCGAGCACCGCGCGGCGCAGGGCGAACGGGGCGTAGGCCAGCGCGCGCCGGCGACGCCGCAGCACCTGAGCGCGTGAGGACGACCACAGCTCGTCGCCGCCGACGCCGGTCAGCAGCGTGCCGCCGGCCGCCCGCTCGAGCAGCGGCAGGTGGAAGTGGGTGTTGAACGGCCACAGCAGGCCGTGCCGCTCGAGCACCCGCCGCGCGTACGGCCCGACGGCGTCGAGCTCGTCGCCGACCTCGATCTTCACCCAGTCGCCCAGGCCGAGGTGCGCGACCACGCGCTCCTGCCAGTCGGACTCGTGCGAGTGGGGCTCGTGGGCCGCGCGCAGCGTGAGCGGGACCGGATCGGGCAGGCCTTCACGCCGAGCGACGTGCGTGGCCGCGGCGAGCACCGCGGAGGAGTCCTTGCCGCCCGAGAAGGAGACGAAGCACGGCCCGTCGACGCGCACGGCCGCCTCGAGCGCGGTGGCCGGCACGCCGCCGGCCGGCAGCGGCGTGGGAGGGTCGAAGCCGAAGACGATGCCGGTCGCGAGCTCGACCGGCGCCAGCTCGCTTCCGCCGCGGCCGGCCCGCGAGCGGCCGTCGGCTCGCATCGGCCCCGCCGGGCGGCTCACGGCGCGAGCCGAAGCATCTCGACGTAGCGATGGCCATCGGGCTGGCTCTCGCCGTCGAGCCACGCGTGCGCGGTGAAGTTGCCGCGCGCGCCGCCCTCGGTGCCGACGATCAGGTCGACCGGCTGTCCCTGCGCGGCGAGCCAGCGCTGCAGCACGAGCGAGCGCTCGAAGCAGGAGGGAGACTCGCGCCGCAGGATCAGGCGCACCGCGCGGCCGGCCCGCTCGGGGACCGCCGGGGGCGCGGGAACGCGGACGTCACGCACGGCGCCGGCCCGCAGCTGCGCGCGCACGTCGCGCACCGCGCGCCAGGTCCACCAGGCCGCGCGGGCGTCGGCGATCTCCGGCCGGCGACGCATCAACCCTCGAGCAGGTCCCGCGCGCGCAGCTCCGCGAGGAAGGCGTCAGTGTCCGCGCCCGCCCGCTCGTGGTCGATCCCGAACTCGGCCGCGAGGCGGGCGGCGAGGTCGTCGCGCGTGGCGCCCTTGGCCAGCGCGCGCCACAGCAGCCCGCCGGCCTCGTTGGCGGCGAGGTACTCGGCGGTCGCCTCGTCGAGCGCGACGATCTCGCCGTCGACGTCGGTCCAGGCGACGCCCTCTTGGCGCAGCTTGAGGGTCATGTCGGTCTTCTCGTCTCCAGATGGTCGGAGCGGCGGAGCGAGGCGTTGCGCAGCGCGCTGCGCGAGCGCGTGAGCTTCTCACCCCAGCCTTCGTCGGGTCCGGGACGCAGGGTATTGACGATCGCCTTCGCCGCGGCGCCCGGGACCGTCGGCAGCGGCGCGGCCGCCACCGGCCCGACCAGGCGCTCGACGTGGCCCTCGAAGACGGTGCGCTCGCGCGCCTCGAGCAGGTGCCGGCGCCAGATCGGGGCGCTGCGTGGCGCGCCGGAGCCGAACACGTCCTCGACGGCGCGCCACGTCGCCGCCCACAGCCGGCTGACGCCCCACTCGCGCGCGACCGCTGCCGCAGCCTCCTCACCCGCGGCGTGCGTGACCGCGGCGACGTCCACGAGCGCGCTCAGGCGGCTCAGCGGATCGTGCTCCCACGCGTGCGCGGCCAGCAGGACGGCGTGGTGCGCGGGTGACGGCGCGAGGACGCCTTCCAGCCCGAACGTGCTGGGCCGGGCCGCGGCCGCGAGCGTCGCGAACGACGGCGGCGTGGCGGTCGGCCACTTGGGCCGCATGTGCACCTCGATCGACAGCGGCAGCTCCGGGAGCGCCAGCGGCCGCAGGTGGTGGATGTCCTCGTAGAGCTCCGGATCGCCGACCTCGACGAAGCCGGCGGCGAGCAGCGCGGTCTGCACCGCTTCGGCGTCCTCGACGAGCAGGTCGAGATCCTTCCACGGTCGCATCCGCGGCTGCGGCCAGTACGCCGCGGCCTCCGGGCCCTTCATCACGATGATCTGCGCGTCCGGCACGGCGGCGCGCACCCGCCGCATCAAGAGACCGGCGCCGAGCAGGATCGCCGCGGCCAGCCGCTCGTCGTGCTGGAGGTCGGCCGGGATGGCCTCGCCCGCCGCGCGCCGGCGCGACGCGGCGACCAGGTGCAGCTTGTGGTGGCGCAGGTCCGACAGGCGCGGCGCGCGGTCAGCGAGCTCGTCGACGCGATTCCAGAGCTCGTCCATCAGTACTGCCCCAGGGTGCCGCGCCGGCGCTCGCGGGCGATCGCCCAGCGGAAGCACAGGACGCCGAGCGCGAGGCCGGCCATGGAGAGCGGCAGCAGGTGCAGCAGGTCCGAGCCCGCGGCGCTCCAGCCCGTGCCGCCGATCAGCGCTTCGCGGATGCCGTCGATGGCGATCGCGAACGGGTTCCACTCGGCCATCGTCTGCAGCGCGCCGGGCAGGAGCGCGATCGGGAACACCGCGCCGGAGATGAGCCCGAGCAGCGTGACGGCCACGCCGGTGACGTTGCTGCCACGGCGGAAGGTCACGACCGCGGCGGCGGCGACCAGGCCGAGGCCCCAGGTGAACGGCAGGAAGGCGACCAGGAGCACGAAGGCGGGCAGGATCCCGCTGAGCTGCAGGTCCAGCCCGAAGCCGATCGCGATCGCGGTGAGCAGCACCGCCGCGCGGATCGGGACGAAGATCAGCGTGTACGCGATCGAGCCGAGCTGCAGCGTGGCGCCGGCGGTCGGCGTGGCGAGCAGCGCCTCGAACGTGCCCGTGAGCTGCTCCTGGCGCAGCGCCGCCGACACCTGGTAGAGCAGCACGCCCGCCGTGAGGTTGATCACGAGCCCGATCACGACGAACGCGAGGTACGTCGGGACCGTGCCGCCGTAGGTCGGCAGCTTGCCCGGGTCCACGAGCTTGGCGACGAAGAAGAAGACGAGGATCTGCATCGCCAGGCCGACGATGTCCCCGACGAAGACCGCGCGGTAGGAGAGCGCGATCTTCCAGTCGCGGCGGACGAACGCGGGGAGCTTGGCCATCTCGGCCACGAGGGCGCTCATGCGGCCACGTCCCGGATCACCGACATGTAGCCCTGCTCGAGCGCGGACGCGTGCCGCGACGTGGTCCAACTCGGCACCGCGCGCGCGGCCAGCGCCTCGACCGAGCCCTCGAAGGCGGCGGAGCCGTTGGCCATCAGCGTCACGGCACCCGCGAACCCGCGCAGCTCTTCGAGCCGCTGCGTCGCCCACAGCACCGCGGCGCCGTGCTCGGCGCGCGCGGCGATCAGCTCGCGCACGGTCGCGGCGGCGACCGGGTCCAGGTCGTGCGTGGCCTCGTCGATCAGCAGCACGGGCGGGTCGGTGAGCAGCGCACGGGCGACGGACAGCCGCTGCTGCATGCCGTGCGACCAGGCGTTGACGGGGTCCTTCGCGCGGTCGCCGAGGCCGACCTGCTCGAGCACCTCCTGCGCGCGGATGAACGCGGCCTTCTTGCGCATGCCGTGCAGGCGGGCGAAGAACGCGAGGTTCTCCAGGCCGGAGATGCGCTGGTAGGCGGAGCGGTCGCTGGAGGGCACGAACCCGACCTGGCCGCGCAGCCCGCGCGGGCCCTTGGTCGTGTCGATGCCGACGACGCGCGCGTGGCCCGCGGTCGGCTCGACCAGGCCGGCGAGCGTCCGCAGCAGCGTGGTCTTGCCGGCGCCGTTGGGCCCGAGCAGCGCGTGGATCTGGCCTGCCCGGACGGTCAGGTCGATTCCGGCGATGGCCGTGCGGTCGCCGAAACGGCGCTGGAGCGCGCGCACGTCGATCGCCGGGGGACTCGTCATGAGGGGATGATGCGTCGCCACCGGCCGTTCGACGCCCTACGAAGGTCCAGGTACACCGGAGCCGGCAGCCGCGACCCTCCCGGTTGTGCACCTCGTCCGCTCGCTGTTGCTCGTCCTCTCGGTTTTCGTTGCGTCGGCTTCCGTGGCGGACGCGCGGCCCGTGATCGTGGCGCTGCACGACCCCGCGACCGCGGCGCGCGTCGACGCCATCGAGGCCGACGTCGGCACACTCGCACCCGTGCGGCGGCTCCGGCTCGTCGACGCGTTCACCGCCGACGCGACGGCGGCCCAGATCCGCGCGCTGGCCGCCCGGCCGGACGTCGCGCACGTGGAGGAGGACGCGCGCGTCGTGCCGTTCGGCGTCACCGCGCAGGCGTCGTTCGGCCTGACGAAGGCGCGCGAGGACATCCCGGGGCTGACCGGCGAAGGGCTCGTGGCCGCGATCATCGACTCGGGCCTCGACACGACGATGCCGGACCTGCCCGCGAGCAAGGTCGTCGCCTTCAAGGACCTCGTCAACGGTCGCGAGGTGCCCTACGACGACCTCGGCCACGGCAGCCTCGTCGCCGGCGTGCTGGCCGGGACCGGCGCGAGCGGGGCGGAGGGGCGCGGCGCCGCGCCCGACGCCAAGCTCGTGAGCGTCAAGGTCATCGACGGCAACGCGCAGAGCAGCCTCGGCAAGATCGCCGAGGGCGTGCAGTGGGCGGTCGAGCACCGCGCGCAGTACGGCATCGACGTCATCAACCTCTCGATCGGCGACCCGGTCGGCTGCGGCGCCGGGACCGACGTCGCGTCCCAGGCCGTCGACGCCGCCGTCGCCGCGGGGATCGTCGTCGTCGCCGCCGCGGGCAACGCGGGCCCGGAGCCGTGCACGATCAAGTCGCCGGCCGCGGCGGCCGGGGCGATCACGGTCGGCGCGATGTCCGACCTCGGCGCCGGCGGTTTCGCGAACGGCTGGTTCTCCAGCCGCGGCCCGACGCTCGACGGGCGCATCAAGCCCGACATCTCCGCCCCGGGCGTGCACGTCGTGATGGCGACGCCGTGGGGCACGCACGAGCCGCAGGTCGGCACGAGCGCCGCCGCGCCGTTCGTCTCCGGCGCGGCGCTCCTGCTGCTCCAGGCCGCCCCGAACCTCACCCCCGCGGAGGTCAAGGCGGCGATGGAGAACACGGCCGTGGACTTCGGCCGGCCGGGCCGCGACACCGCGTACGGCGCCGGGCGACTCGACGTCTACGCGGCCCTGCGGTCGGTCGGCGCGTCGCTGTCCGCGCCGCCCGCCATGCCGCAGCAGCGCTCGTCGGTCGGGACGCTGGCCGAGGGTGAGCGCGCTGTGCGGGGCGTCGAGGTCACCGACGCGCGCTTCCCCCTCGCGGTCACGCTCGAAGGGCCGAGCGCGGGCTTCGACCTCGTGCTGCTCGACCCGGACGGCAAGCCGACCGGCAAGAGCGTCGACCAGCCCTTCGGCGCTTCCCGACAGGAGGACCTGAGCCTCGTCGCGCCGGCGCCCGGGTGCTACACGGTCCGCGTCATCGCCCGCGCGGGGGCGGGGGAGTACGTCACCGACGTCTCGGGCGCCCTGGACACCACGCCGCCCACGCTCACGCTCGACGACCCCGGCACGACCCGCACCCCGGCGGTCGGCGGCGCCGCCGGCAGCACGCGTGGCGACCGCGCCGTCACGGTGACGGTGCGCCAGGCCGGGACGCTCGTCCGCAGCGCCGTCGTCGAGCCCGTGGACGGCCGCTGGGCGCTCCCGCTGACGCTGGCCGACGGCACGTACAGCGTGGAGGCCGAGCAGCGCGACTGCAGCGACCACGTCACGCGCACGCAGGCGCGCACGTTGATCGTGGACACGAAGCCGGTGGTCACGCCGACCGCGACGCCCATCGCCACCGCCACCGCGACGGCCACCGCGACCGCGACGGCTACCGCGACCGCGACGACCACCGCCACGGCGACGACCACGCCGACCCCGACGCCCACGCCGACCGCAACCGCGCCCGCTGCCGTCCCGACTGCGACGCCCGTGCCCTTCGCCGCGCCCGTCTTCCCACCCGCGCGCGTCGTCGTCTCGGCCCCCGGTCTCTCGCTCATCGTCGCCAAGCAGAAGTTCGCGACCGTGCTCAAGCGCGGGCTCGCCGTCCGCGCGACCTGCTCGTCCGGGTGCCGCATGAGCGTCGTCGTCACCCAGGGCAAGAAGGTCCTCGCGCGCGGCGCCGGTCCGACGCTCAAGCTGACCGCCTCCGCCCGCAAGGCGCTCGCGAAGGCGAAGAGGGTGACGCTCGGCGTGACCGTCTCCGCCCCCGGCGCCAGGCCCGTCACGAAGACGGTCGTGCTCAGCCGCTGAGCCAGAGGTGCTGGTAGGGCGCCAGCACGACGAAGTCGTGGTACGGCTCGACCGGGCGGCCGTCGACCGTGCCGGCGTCCTCGGTCAGCTCGAAGCCGTGCTCGTGCACCACGCCGAGCCCGACCGCCTGCGGCTCGGCGGTGAAGTTGCCGAGCACGAGCAGCCGCTCGCCCGCCTGCGCGCGGCAGAGGCCGAAGACGTGGTCGTTGCCCGTCCAGATCGGCTCGACCGCACCCTGGACGTGGATCGCGCGCGTGGCCCGGCGCGCCTCGATCAGCCGCCGCAGGCCCGCCCACAGCTGCCCCTCGACGGTCCCGGGGTCGTGGCGGCGCTCCGCCGCCGACCAGTCCATCGCGGGGCGATGCATCCAGCGGTTGTCGTCGGCCTTGTGCGGGTCCTGCAGGTAGGACGCGTCGTTCGGGAGCCCCAACTCGTCGCCCATGTAGATGAGCGGCAGCCCGCCGTGGGCGAAGGCGATCGCGTACAGCAGCAGGACACGCCGGATCGCGAGCTCCGCCGCCACCGCGTCGGGCGCGCTCTCGAGCCCGGCCAAGGACGCGCAGGAGCCCGACGTCCGCGCCTCACCCGTCCGCGGGTCGGGCTGGAAGCGGGCGCCGCGCGCGAACGAGCCCGGGAACTCGCCCGCGTACCAGTCGGCCAGGAAGCGCCGGTGCAGGTACGCGTCCTCGTGGACCCGCGCGGCGTCCTCGGGCGTGATCGCCCAGCCGATGTCGTCGTGGCAGCGCACGTAGGTCAGCCAGCCCGCGCCGGGCGGCACGGGCGGCATCGCCAGCAGCGTCGACGTCATCAGCCCCACGCGCCCGCTCGCGAGCGCGCTCCAGAGCAGGACCATGAGCACGTTGTGGTAGGCGAGGTCGCACTCCTTGCCCTCGTGCTTGCCCGTCCCGAGGTACGGCACGAGGTCCTGCGGCGCGACGATCGCCTCGGCCTTGAACGCCACCGCGGGGGCCGCGATCCGCATCGCGGCGCGGAAGGCCTGGAGCAGCTCGTGGACCTCGGGCTGGTTCTGGCAGTTGGTCCCGAGCCGCTTCCACAGGAACGGCGCGGCGTCCAGGCGCAGCACGTCCACTCCCGCGCGCGCGAGGCCCAGCATCGCCTCCGCCATGGCCACGAACACGTCCGGGTTCGTGTAGTCGAGGTCCCACTGGTAGGCGTTGAACGTCGTCCAGACCCAGCGCTCATGCTCGTCCGACCAGGTGAACGAGCCGGGGGCGGTGTCCGGGAACACGTCGGGCAGCGTGCGCTCGTACGCGTCCGGCTCCGAGCGGTCCTCGAACGTGCGCAGGAACGCCGGGTCGCGCGCCCACGGGTGCTCGGCGGCGACGTGGTTGAGCACCAGATCCACGCACAGCGCCATGCCCTCGCCGCGCAGGTCGTCGGCCAGCGCGCTCAGGTCGTCCATCGTCCCCAGCGCCGGCTCCACGGCGCCGTAGTCGACCACCGCGTAGCCGCCGTCGTTCGGCGCGGGCCGGGCCGCCAGCAGCGGCATCAGGTGCAGGTAGGTGACGCCGAGCTCACGCAGGTACGGCAGCCGCTCGCGCACGCCGGTGAGGGTGCCCGCGAACCGATCGACGTACGTCACGTACCCCACCGCCTGCTCGCGCTGGAGCCAGTCCGGCGTCACCTCGCGCTCGTGGTCGAGCATCCGCAGCTCGCGCGAGCGCCCGGCGGCCGTGCTCGCGATCGCCTCCAGCAGCCGCTCCCATGCCGCGGGGAACCGCGCGTCGTTCCCGTACAGGGCGAACAGCGGATCCCGCAGCTCGGTGAAGAACCGCTCCAGGCGCACCGCGAACGCGTCGTCGCCCTCCACCCGCGTCGTCTCGAAGTCCGCGCGCACCTCGGGGCGCATCGCGTGGCGGTTCTGCACTAGTCGCGGAGCTCTTTGATGATCTGGTGCGTCATCGTGTCCTTCTCGGACGCGCTGCTCGGAGAGGCCACCTCGCCCGCCAGCTTCTCGGCGATCTCGTCCGACCAGTCGTGGGTCTGGAGGAGCAGGAAGCGCAGCATCGCGATGCGCAGGTAGCGCTCGGTCTCGGTGCCGCCGCCGCCGAGGCCGGCCTCGCGCAGCATGTTGACGATCGGCTCGTACTCCTCCGTGTACCAGAGAACCCCGAGCTCGCGGCGCGGGATCACGCGCTCGCGCTCGAGGCTCACGCGGTAGCCCCAGCCCTCCACGAGCGTGGCGAGCTGCGCGTAGCGCCACTCGTCGGAGAGCTCGATCCGCGCGCGCAGCGCGGGCGGAAGCGGGACCCGCTCGTGGAAGACGCGCTCGTGGCGCTTGAGCGGCAGGTCCGCCATCTGGAGCTCGCGGCCGGCGCCGAGCTTGGTCCGCACGTCGATGACGCGCGCGTTGATGTCCTTCTCCTTCAGCGCCCGGGCGACCGACACGCGGTGGTGGCCGTCGCGCACGAAGTGCAGGTCGCCGATCCGGAAGACGTCGATCGGCGGCATCGCCTCGCCGCGCTTGCGGGCCTCGGCGATCCGCTCCCAGCGCCCGCGGGTGCCGGGGGAGGGCCGGAAGTCGCGGTCGAACTCGCCGCGGCGACGGTCCACGGTGCCGACGATCGAGTCCAGGTCGATCACCTGCTCCCCGAGGTCCGTGCGTGAGGTCGCGCCGAGCGCGGCGACGACCTCGTCGAACGGCAGCATGTGGCTGACGTCGTCGGGCTCGAAGCGCATGCGGGCCGCGAGCCGCGCGAGTACCCGCCTCCGCCGCTCGCGATCGAAGGCGATCTTCGCGTCTTCTCGGGGCAGTCCCGTGCTCACGCTTCGGACATCATGCCTCACGCCATGGAAGCCGTCATCTTCAGCGGGTTGCAGGCCGCGGGCAAGACGACGCTGTACCGCGACCGTTTCCTGGAGACCCACGCCCGGATCGCGATGGATCTGCTGCGCACACGGGCCCGCGAGGCCGCGCTGATGCGCGTCTGCTTTGAGACCCGGACGCCGTTCGTGGTCGACAACACCAACCCGACGGCAGCCGATCGCGCCCGTTATCTCAAGCCGGCGCGCGAGGCCGGGTTCCGCGTGATCGGCTACCTGGTCGAGGCCGACTACGCGGTCGCGGCCTCGCGCAACCTGGCGCGTACGCGCACGGTCCCGGCAGCGGGCCTGCGCGACGCGGCCCGCCGGTTCGTGCGCCCGGCCCCCGACGAGGGCTTCGACGAGCTCTGGCACGCCACCGCCGGCCCGGACGGCTGGCGGATCGAGCCGCTGCTCACGACACCGCCGCTGTTCTGAGCGTGGCGTCGATGGCGTCCACCGTGTCCGAGGACAACCGCACGTCCGCCGCCGCCGCGTTCTCGTGCACCTGCTCGGGCCGCGACGCGCCGACGATCACCGACGTCACGTTGCGCTGGTGCAGCACCCAGGCGAGCGCGAGCTGGGAGAGCTTGACGCCGGCCTGATCGGCGATCGGCCGCAGCGCCTGCACCGCGACGAGCGTCTCGTCGGTCAGCCACTGCTTGATGAAGCGGCTCATCGTCTTGCTCGCCGCGCGCGAGTCGGCGGGGACCTTGTGGCCCGGCAGGTACTTGCCGGTCAGCACGCCCTGGGCGAGCGGCGACCACACGATCTGGCTGATGCCGTGCGCCTCGCAGACGGGGATCACCGACGCCTCCGGCTTGCGCCACAGCGCGCTGTACTGCGGTTGGCTGGAGACGAACTTGGCCACGCCGGGCAGCGCCAGCGCCGCCTCGATCCTGTCCGCCGGCCACTCCGAGAACCCGATCTGGCGCGCCTTGCCCGCCTCGACGACCTCGGTCAGCGCGCCCATCGTCTCCTCGAGCGGCACGCTGTCGTCGTAGCGGTGGCACTGGTACAGGTCGACGTAGTCGGTCTGCAGCCGCGCGAGCGACCCGTCGATCTGCTTGAGGATCTGCTTGCGCGAGAGCCCGCGGTCACGCGGCCCCATCGGGAAGAAGACCTTGGTCGCGAGCACGTACGAGGAGCGCTCGTAGTCGCGCAGGATCTCGCCCCACGCGGTCTCCGCCGCGCCCGTCCCGTACACGTTCGCGGTGTCGAACAGCGTGATGCCGGCGTCGAACGCCGCCCGCGTGCACGCCTCGGTCTGCTCGCGCCCGACCCCGCCCGAGTAGGTCAGCCACGACCCGAGCGCCACGGTCGACACGCTGACGCCACTGTCGCCCAGCTCCCTCTGTTCCATAAGCGAAAGCTAAAGGCCCTGGGGCTTTAACTTCGCTACGACCCGCCGCGCCGCCTCTTCCACGCTCAGGTCGCGGATCACGAGCTCGGCGTGCTCGGGCGGCTCGTAGGGCGCGGACTCGCCCGTCAGGCCCGGGAGCCGGCCCGCGCGGGCCTTCGCGTACAGGCCCTTCGGGTCGCGGCGCGCGCACTCCTCCAGCGGCGTGTCGACGAAGACCTCGATGAAGTCCAGGCCCGCGGCCTCGTGCAACCTTCGCGCGTCGTCGCGGCTGTCGCGGAACGGGGAGACGAGCGAGACGAGCGCCACGGCGCCCGCGTCGGCGAACAGGCGCGCGACGTGGGCGACGCGGCGGATGTTCTCCGACCGCGAGGCGGGATCGAACCCGAGGTCGCCGGAGAGCCCGTGGCGGAGGTTGTCACCGTCGAGCAGGTAGGCGAAGCGCCCCGCCTCGACGAGCGCCTCCTCCACGGCCACCGCGATCGACGACTTGCCCGACGCCGGCAGCCCGGTGAGCCACACCGTCGCGCCGCGCTGATCCAGCGACGACCAGCGCTTGCTCCGATCGAGCGCGCTCGGATGCCAGCGGATGTCGGGCGAGCGCTGGAGCTCCGGCGCGCGGCCCGGCCGCGCGGCCTCGATCATGCCGGCCGCGGCGGTGTCGTGGGTGCGCTCGTCGATGAGGATGAACGCGCCCGTCGTGCGGTTGGCGGCGTACGCGTCACCGAAGACGGGCGCCGCGGTGCGCAGGGTGATCCGGCCGATGTCGTTCAGGCCCAGCTCGTCCGCGGGCTGCGCCTCGAAGGTGTCGATGTCCACGCGCGCCGCGATGTCGGCGATGTCCGCCCGCACGCGCTTGGTCGTGTGCTTGAGCAGGTAGCGCGCGCCGACCCGGGCGGGCGCCTCGACCATCCAGCACACGGTCGCCTCCAGCTCGCGTGCCACCTCGGGCGTGGCCCCGGGGGTGGCGATCAGGTCACCGCGACCGACGTCCAGCTCGTCCTCGAGCACGACGGTCGCGACCATCGGCGGCACGGCTTCGTCGACCGTGCCCGCCGGCGTATCGATCCGCGCAATCCGCGAGCGGGACCCGTGCGGCAGCACCACCACCTCGTCGCCCGTGCGCAGCACGCCGCCGGCGACCCGCCCCGCGTAGCCGCGGTAGTCCTCGCCGCGCACGGTCCACTGGACGGGGAAGCGCATGCCCTCCAGGTCACGGTCGCGCGCCACCTCGACCGACTCGAGCAGCTCGAGCAGCGGCGGGCCGTCGTACCAACCCGTGTGCTCCGACGTGTCGACCACGTTGTCGCCGAGCAGCGCGGAGATCGGCACGGCCTGCACGTCCTCGATCCCGAGCGACGCGCCCAGCTCGTCGAACGCGGTTTCGATCGCGCGGAACCCGGGCTCGTCGAAGTCGACGAGGTCCATCTTGTTCACGCACGCCACGAGGTGCCGGATGCCGAGCAGCGCGGCGAGGTACGCGTGCCGCCTCGACTGCTCGAGCAGCCCCTTGCGCGCGTCGACGAGCACCAGGGCGAGGTCCGCCGTCGACGCCCCCGTGACCATGTTGCGCGTGTAGCGGACGTGGCCGGGTGTGTCGGCGAGGATGAACGAGCGCCGCTCGGTGGCGAAGAACCGGTACGCCACGTCGATCGTGATGCCCTGCTCACGCTCGGCCCGCAGCCCGTCCGTGACGTGCGCGAGGTCCTCCTCGCCGTGGTCGTCCAGCAGCGACTTCGAGTCCAGCAGCAGCCGCCCGATCAGCGTCGACTTGCCGTCGTCCACGGACCCGGCGGTCGCGATGCGCAGCAGGTCGCCACTCATCTAGAAGTAGCCCTCTCGTTTGCGGTCTTCCATGGCCGCGGACGAGGTCCGGTCGTCGGCGCGGGTCGCGCCGCGCTCGGACTCCGTCGCCGCCGCCGTCTCGACCAGGATCGCCTCGAAGTCGGCCGCGTCTGAACGCACCGCGCCGGTCACCGTCAGGTCGCCCACCGTGCGGTACCGGACCTGCTCCACGAAGGTCTCGGCGCCGTTCATGTCCAGGTGCTCGGAGACCGCGAACAGCATCCCGTCACGCTCGAACACCTCGCGCTCGTGGGCGAAGTAGATCGACGGCACCTCGAGCCCCTCGTGCGCGATGTAGCGCCACACGTCCAGCTCGGTCCAGTTCGAGATCGGGAACGCGCGCACGCTCTCGCCGCGCCGGACGACGGTGTTGAACAGGTCCCAGACCTCGGGCCGCTGGTTGCGCGGCTCCCACTGCCCCAGCTCGTCCCGGAACGACAGGATCCGCTCCTTCGCCCGCGCTCGCTCCTCGTCGCGCCGGGCGCCGCCGAACGCCGCGTCGAAGCGTCCCGCGGACAGCGCGTCGAGCAGCGTCACCGTCTGCAGGCGGTTGCGCGACGGCCCGTCCTCGACCACACGCCCGCGATCGATCGACTCCTGCACGGACGCGACGATCAGCTGCTCGCCGAGCTCCGCCACCCGCCGGTCGCGGAACTCGATCACCTCCGGGAAGTTGTGGCCCGTGTCCACGTGCAGGATCGGGCACGGGAACGGCGCCGGCCGGAACGCCTTCTCGGCCAGGCGCAGGAGCACGATCGAGTCCTTGCCGCCGCTGAACAGCAGGACGGGCCGTTCGAGCTCCGCCGCGACCTCGCGCATGACGTAGACGGCCTCGGCCTCGAGCGCCTCGAGCTGCGTCAGGGTCTTCAAGCGGCTTCCGCGTTCTCGCCGTGGTAGCGGGCGACCCAGGCCGCCGAGCGCCCGTTCGCCTGGCGTTTGAGCGGCGGCGGCGAGGCGGGCACGCCGGTGAGCGCCTCGATCGTCGGCGACGGGTCACGCGCGAAGTCCTCGTAGACCACGACGTCAGGATCGCGAGGCGCCAGCCACGCCGTCCACGCCTGCTCGCCCACGGTCAGCCACTCGACAAGGTGGCGGATCGCGGCGAACGAGTAGACCGGCTCGGCTCGGGGCTCGTCGCCGTCGCGCCAGGCCTGCGTCTGGATCGCGGTCCACAGCGAGACGGCCTGGGCGACCTTGTCGCGGCGGATCACCTGCACGTACCGCAGCTCGCCGAAGACGTCCTCGAGCGTGCGGCCCCGCAGGCGCGCCCACAGGTCGTCGGTGTGGCTCCACATGATCTTCGCGGCGAACACTCCGTTGGGGGTCGTACCCGCTTCGCGGACCTTCTCGAAGTCGAAGTCCGATTCGGGGGTACCCGGATCCAGTGGGGGCAGCAGCGAGCGCACGTACGGGTCGTCGAGCCCGGCCAGGTACTGGCGGGGCTGGTCGGCGAGGCCGGTGTCCTTGAAGTGCTGGAACCACTCGTTGGGCACACCGGCCACGCCCGTGGCTTTCAGGAGCTCGCACAGCAACGTGCTCCCGCTCCGCTGGGTGGCGCAGACGATCAATCCAGACATTCTCGATAGGATTACATGACTTTGCGGAAACCCAACATCGTGTATCTGCATTCGCACGACACGGGGCGGCACATCCAGCCCTACGGCCACCAGGTCCCGACGCCGAACATCCAGCGGCTCGCGGACCAGGGCGTGCTGTTCCGGCAGGCGTTCTCGGCGGCGCCGGTCTGCTCGGCCTCGCGCGCCGCGCTGCTGACGGGCGAGTACAGCCACACGAACGGGATGCTCGGCCTGGCGCACCGCGGGTACCGGCTCGCCGACTACGACCACCACCTCGTGCACACGCTCCGCGCGGCGGGCTACCGGTCGACGTTGATCGGCGAGCAGCACCTGTCCTCGGACCCGCAGGACATCGGCTACGACCGGATCGTCGAGATCGACTCCACGCACGCGGCCCACGTCGCCCCGGCGGCGGCGAGCTTCCTGCGCGAGGAGCATGAGGCGCCGTTCTTCCTCAGCGTCGGCTTCTTCGAGACCCACCGCGACTACTTCGAGCCCACGTCGGTGCGTGACGCCCTGTACTCGCTGCCGCCCGCGCACCTGCCGGACACCCCGGAGACGCGGCGCGACATCGCCGCCTACAAGGCCAGCGCGCGTTCGCTCGACCAGGGCGTCGGCACTGTGCTCGACGCGGTCCCGGACGACACACTCGTGATCCTCACGACCGACCACGGGCTCGCGTTCCCGGGCGCGAAGGCCACGCTGACCGACCGCGGCATCGGCGTGATGCTGATCATCCGCGGCCCGGGCTTCATCGGCGGCAAGGTGTCCGACGAGCTGGTCTCCCAGATCGACCTGTTCCCGACGATCTGCGAGCTCGTCGGGATCGAGCGCCCGGAGTGGGTGCGCGGCCGCAGCCTGCTGGACGCCGAGCGCAACGAGGCGGTGTTCGCGGAGATCACCTTCCACGCCGCCTACGAGCCCCAGCGTGCGGTGCGCACGAAGCGGTACAAGTACATCCGCCGGTTCGAGAACGGTCACGAAGGCCCCGTGCTCGCCAACATCGACGACAGCCCGACCAAGGACTACCTGCTCGCCCACGGCCTCGCCGAGCGCGTGCTCGCCGCTGAGGAGCTCTACGACCTCGTGTTCGACCCGGGGGAGGCGGCCAACCTCGCCGGCGACCCCGCGCACGAGGAGGTGCTCAACGAGCTGCGCGGTCGCCTGCTCGAGTGGATGGACGCCACCGACGACCCGCTCCTGCACGGGCCGGTCGAGCCGGAGGAGGGCGTGGAGATCAACCTGCCGAGCCAGCGCTCTCCCGATGAACCCACCATCGTCGTGGAGCGCTCGTGACGGGGCTCGTGCTGCAGACGCAGGAGGACGCACCCGCCGGTCTGCTCGAGGGCTGGGCGCAGCGCCGCGGATTCGCGCTGGACACGCTGCGGGTGGACGGTGAGGCCGCCTGGCCGGAGCCCCGCGCGTACGACTTCGTGGCCACCCTGGGCTCCAGCGCGAGCGTCGCCGGCGGCGGGCCCGGCTGGGTGGCGCGCACGATCGACTTCCTGCGCGCGGCCGACGCCGCCGACGTCCCCGTGCTCGGCATCTGCTTCGGCGCGCAGGCGCTGGCCGCCGCGCTGGGCGGCTCGGTCCACAAGCTGGCCACGCCCGAGGTCGGCTGGGTCACGGTGACGAGCAACGACGCCGACCGGATCCCGTCCGGCCCGTGGCTGGCCTGGCACGAGGACGGCTTCACGCTGCCGCCGCTGGGCTACGAGCTGGCCGCGAACGCGTTCGGCTGTCAGGCCTTCTGCCTCACCCGCCACCTCGGCGTGCAGTTCCACCCGGAGGTCACCGCGGGCATCGTCGCGGGCTGGACGCGCGCCGACCACGAGGACCTCGCGCGGGCCGGCGTCACCGCCGCCGACCTCGATCCGCAGCCGCACGCCGCGGAGGCCGCACGCGCGGCTGAAGTCCTCTTTGACGGATTCGCTGCTCGCGCAGGGCTTGTGGCTGTAGCCTCCGGCGCGTGAAGCACGAGCACACCCATCACGTGGCCGCGGACGCCGACAAGGTGTACGCCGCGCTCGCCGACATCCGCAACCTGCCGCACTACGTGCCGCAGATGACCAAGGCGGAGCCCCACGACGGGGACAAGGTGACCGTCGAGGCGCGCTATCAGGGCCACACCCAGCACGGCGAGGGGTGGTTCAAGACCGACGACGACAAGCGCCGGATCGAGTGGGGCGCCGAAGGCAGCGACTACCACGGCTGGCTCCAGGTGGACCCGGACGAGGACGGCTCGCGGCTGACGCTCTTCGTCGCGACGGTGCACGGCGACGCGCCCGACCCCGAGGTCATGGGCACGCTCGACGCGATCCGCCGCCTGGTTGAAGCCGACGTCTAACCACTGATCTCGTCACAAATCCGCACCCCTCGCGGTATTGAGGGGTGTGGACGCGTGGAGCGATGAGCAGCTGCTGACCGCGACGCCGGCTGATCCGGCCGCGTTCGGCGTGTTCTATCGCCGTCACGAGGCGTCCGTGCTCGGCTACTTCATGCGCCGGGTCCGCAACGCCGAGCTCGCGGCGGACCTCGCCGCGGAGACGTTCGCCGCGGCGCTGCTCGGCGTCGGCGACTACCGGCCGGAGCGCGGCGCGGGCATCGCCTGGCTGTACGGGATCGCCCGTCACCGGCTGATGCGCTCGCTCGAGCGCGGGCGGGTGGAGGACCGGGCGCGGCGCAAGCTCGCGATGCCGCGCCTGGAGGTCGACGACGAGCTCGTCGAGCGGATCGAGCGGCTCGCGGGGGAGGAGCGCGCGTTCGAACTGCTCGAGCGGCTCCCGGCCGCGCAAGCCGAGGCGGTGCGCGCGCACGTGCTCGACGAGCGCTCCTACAAGGACATCGCGGCTTCGGTCCAGGTCTCCGAGGCGGTCGTGCGCAAGCGCGTCAGCCGCGGGCTGCTGACGCTGAAAGGACTCCTATGACGCTCTTCCCGGGGCTCGAAGCGGCGCTCGACGAGGCGGCCGTGCGCCGCTACCCGCGGCGGCGGCCGCGGTCGTGGGCGCGCTGGGTGGCCGCGCCGGCGCTGGCCGTCTGCGCGGTCGCGCTCGTCGTCGCGGTGATGCCCGAGGAGCGTGCCACGCACCCGGAAGCCGCCGCCCCGCCGCCGCCGGTCACGGTCGCCCCGGAGACGCTCGCGCAGTCCCGCGCGCTCGTGGACGCTCCCACCCCCGACTGGCGCGACGTCGACGATCGCCTCGCGCACGCCGAGCTGCCGGGCGTGGCGGCGGAGATCGCGGCGCGCGTGCCATACGCGCCGGGCGCCCGCGAGTCGATGGACTGGGCCGGCACGCCCAAGAGCCCGACCGACATGAGCAGCATCGGCAGCCGCGTCGCCGTGCAGTTCCTGGTCGAGTACCGCGCGGCCTGCACGTGGGCGGCGTTCTGGCTGTGGGCGCAGCAGGAAGGAAACACGGCGGCGCTCGCGGGCGCGACCGCGGTCCTGCAGGACATCCCGCACTGGCCGGCGCTGCGCGGCTCGCTCGAAGACCCGTACGAGCGCACGGTCGGCTGGCCGCTCAACGCGAAGGCCGCGGCGGCCGGCGATGTGGCGCCGGTGCGCCAGTACGCGGTGGCCAACTGCACGGCGATCCCGTCGCCGTACACCGCCGCCATCCGCTGAGCGCTCTACCGTGCGCGGGTGGTGGCGGCGGATGATCTAGCTGAGGCGCTCGAGCAGCGCGACGAGCTCCTGATGGCGTGCCGTGAGGTGCTCCTGCGCATCGGCACGCGCGAGTCCTCGTCCCTGGTCGCGGCCATCGACACGCTGCTGGACCTCGACGACGAGGCCAGTCCGGGGTCTCAGCGCTGACCTTTTCCCCCGGTTCAGGGGGTTTCGCAAGCGCTTGGCGCGACGAACGCGCGGAGGCGGGCTTTACTGCGGGCATGACTACCCGCCGTCGCTGGGACGCTGAAACCATCCACGCCACCCTCGAGCCGATCGTCGCCGAGCTCGGTCGCTTCCCGAAGCGCGAGGAGCTCTCCGCTCGTGGCCTCTCTGGTCTGAGCACGGCCATGGGCAAGCTCGGCGGTGTAGCCGAGTGGCGCGCGCGCTTCGCCGAGGCCGCCCCCGCCGCTCCGGCCGCCGTGGAGGCTCCGGCCGCCGTGGAGGTCGTCGAAGTCGTCGAGGTCGTCGAGCTGCCGTACGAGGTCATCGCCGAGCGCGCGTACTACATCGCGCTCGAGAACCAGGGCGGCGACCCCGTCGACCACTGGCTCACGGCCGAGCGTCAGCTCGCCGGCGCCGCTGCGTAGCCCGCCGCACCCGTACGTAGGGTGGGGCGCGTGTTGGACGTCCCACCCGTGGTTCGCAACAAGGCGCTCGCCCTCGGCGCCGAAGACTGGCTCGCGGCGCTGCCCGCGCTGGTCGCCGAGCTCGCCGACCGCTGGTCGCTGACCCTCGGCCGCGTCTTCCCCGACGGCACCGAGGCGGTCGTGATTCAGGCCGGCCCCGAGGCCGTGCTCAAAGTGGGCCTGCCGACCGCCGAACGCGCCTCGGAGCTCACCGTCCTGCGCCTCGCGGACGGGCACGGCTGCGTCAAGCTCCTCGCCGCCGACGACGCCTCGGGTGCGATGCTGCTGGAGCGGCTCGGCCGCAGCCTGCACGAGGTGGGCCTGCCGATCGAGCGCCGGCACGCGATCCTCGTCGACACCGCGCGCCGCGTCTGGCGGCCCGCACCGGACGCCGGGCTGCCGACCGGGGCCGAGAAGGCGCGGACGCTCGCGGCCTTCATCCCGGCCACGTGGGAGCAGACGGGCCGCCCGTGCAGCGAGCGGGCGGTCGAGCACGCACTCGCCTGCGCGGCCCGGCGCGAGGCGGCCTACGACCCCGCGAAGGCCGTGCTCGTCCACGGCGACGTGCACGAGTGGAACGTGCTCGAGGCCGGCGACGGCGGCTGGAAGCTCGTCGACCCCGACGGCCTGCTGGCCGAGCCCGAGTACGACCTCGGCGTGCTCATGCGCGAGGACCCGGAGGACCTTATGGCGACCGGCGACCCGTTCGCCCGGGCCGACTCGCTCGCCGCCCGCACCGGCCTGGACGCCACCGCGATCTGGGAGTGGGGCGTCGCCGAGCGCGTCTCCACCGGCCTGCTCGCGACCCGCATCGAGCTGCAGCCCGTCGGCGCCCAGATGCTCGCCGCCGCGGACCGGATCGCGAAATTATGGAACCTTTGAGACGAACTTGATCAAGCCTTCGGCTCCGGTGCCGATTGTGGGTGCATGACCCAGATCGCCGCCGTTCTCATCCTGTCCGGTGCCAGCGCGTTCTTCGCGATGATGGCCTGGGCCGGGCAACATCACTCTTAGTCTCCAAGCCACGTCGCGCCCGCTAGCGTAAGGGCACGACGTGGCCGACGATGACGCAGCAATCACCTTTGCGGACCTAGCGCTCCGGGAGGAGCTGCTCACCGCCCTCACCCAGCTCGGCTACGAAGAGCCGACGCCGATCCAGCGCGAGGCGATCCCGCCCGTCGTGGAAGGGCGTGATCTGCTCGGGCAGGCCGCCACCGGCACCGGCAAGACCGCCGCCTTCGCGCTCCCGATCCTCCAGCGCCTGGACCGTGACGCGTCCGAGCGGTCGCCCGCCGCGCTGGTGCTCGTGCCCACGCGCGAGCTCGCGATGCAGGTCTCCGAGGCGATGCACAAGTACGGGCGCGGGCTGCGCACGCGCGTGCTGCCGGTCTACGGCGGCCAGCCGATCCGCATGCAGCTGCGCGCGCTCGAGCGCGGGGTGGACGTGGTGGTGGCGACGCCGGGTCGCGCCATCGACCACCTCAACCGCGGGACGCTGCGCCTGGACAAGATCGAGACCGTCGTGCTCGACGAGGCCGACGAGATGCTCGACATGGGCTTCGCCGAGGACCTGGAGGCGCTGCTGGAGGCCGCGCCCGAGACGCGCCAGACCGTCCTCTTCTCGGCGACGATGCCACCGCGCCTGAACGGCATGGTCAAGCGCCACCTGCGTGAGCCGGTGACGATCGAGATCGGCCGCGCCGACGTCGAGAGCGAAGCCAAGCGCGTCCGTCAGACCGCGTACATCGTCCCGCGCGCGAGCAAGCCCGCCGCGCTCGGCCGCCTGCTCGACGTCGAGCAGCCGACGGCCGCGCTCGTCTTCTGCCGCACCCGCGACGAGGTCGACACGCTGACCGAGACGCTCAACGGCCGCGGCTACCGCGCCGAGGCGCTGCACGGCGGCATGTCCCAGCAGCAGCGCGACCGCGTGATGAACCGGCTGCGCTCCGGCAACGCCGACCTGCTGCTCGCCACCGACGTCGCCGCCCGCGGCCTCGACATCGACCTGCTCACGCACGTCGTCAACTACGACGTGCCGGCCTCGCCCGAGGCCTACGTGCACCGGATCGGCCGCGTCGGCCGCGCCGGGCGTGAAGGCGTCGCGATCACGCTCGCCCAGCCGCGCGAGCACCGCATGCTGCGGACGATCGAGCACATCACCAAGCAGAAGATCAAGATCGAGAAGATCCCGACGGTCGCCGACCTGCGCGCCCGTCGCCTGGAGCTCACCCGCGCGGGCCTCGAGGAGTCGCTGCTCGAGGACGGTGACCTGGACCACTTCCGCGTCGTCGTGGAGACGCTGGCCGAGTCCTACGACGTGATGGACGTCGCCGCGGCCGCGGTCAAGCTCGCCCACGAGGCGAGCGGTGGCCCGGCTCCCGACGAGGAGGAGATCCCGGACGTCCAGCCGGCGAGCGATCGCGGCGCGCCCCGGGGCCGCGACGACCGCACCAAGCGCCCCGCCGGCAAGCGCGAGAGCGCGGGCATGACCCGCATCTTCATCGGCGCCGGCCGCGTCGCCGGCATCCGCCCGAAGGACCTCGTCGGCGCGATCACCAACGAGGCCGGCCTCGTCGGCCGGGACATCGGCGGGATCGAGATCGGCGACCGCTTCTCGCTCGTCGAGGTGCCCGAGGGCTCCGTCGACGGCGTGATCACCGCGCTGCGCGGCACGACCATCAAGGGCAAGAAGGCGACGATCCGCCGCGAGCGCTTCCAAAGTCCCAGGCGCTAAATAGGCTGGGGGGATGGCTGCTGACCCCGATTGCCTGTTCTGCAAGATCGTCGCCGGTGACATCCCGTCGACGCGCGTCTACGAAGACGAGCGGACGATCGCCTTCATGGACATCAACCCCGGCACGCGCGGGCATCTGCTCGTGATCCCGCGCGAGCACGCGAAGGACCTGCTGGAGATCGACCCGGAGGATCTGGCCGCCTGCGCACGCACCGCGCAGGTGATGGCCCAGCGCGCGAAGGAAGCCCTGAATGCCGACGGGATCAACCTGATCAACAGCTGCGGGCAGAAGGCCTGGCAGACCGTCTTCCACTTCCACGTGCACGTGATCCCGCGCTACGACGGCGACCCGCTGCGGCTTCCGTGGACGCCCGCTCCGGGCGACCGCGACGCGATCGCGCAAGCGGCAGAGCTCCTGAGCGCGTAGACATCTCCACACCCAGCAGGTGACGAACGCGGTTGCGCGCGCACTGCGCACATGTATAGCGTCTCCCACGTTGGGGCCGGACGCACCGACCGGTCGAAATAAGTGCGGCGTGGTTAGACGTCGAGCAGTAGTCAAGTGGGGTCATCTGTGGGCACCGGCACGGTCAAGTGGTTCTCGGACGAGAAGGGCTTCGGCTTCATCACGCCCGACGGGGGTGGGCGTGACCTCTTCGTCCATTTCTCCGGTATCACCGGCGACGGGTATCGATCGCTGAGCGAGGGCGCGAAGGTCACCTTCGAAGAAGAGAACGGGGACAAGGGCCCCAAGGCGATCAACGTTCAGAAGCTGTAGGTCGCCTGAGCGCGATGGAGAGAGCGATGGACCCGGGGGGAACCGCATCCCCCGGAGCCTCGTCGTGTTCAATGCGTGTGTGATGGTCCATCGCACGCTCAAATTCGCCGCGGCGACCTCAGTCGCGGCGCTGGCCGTTGCGTCTGCGCCCGCCTCCGCGAAAGTCATCGAGGTCGGCCGCACGGACGCCGCGCCGGCGTGTCCGGCCGCCCCTTGCCTCGCGGTCTCGCGCACCACCGGCTACCAGATCAAAGTCGGCGACGAGCGCAGCTCGTTCACCGTTCCCGAGGACGGGAAGATCGTTGCCTGGTCGATCAACCTCGGAAAGCCCACGGCCGAGCAGATCGCGTTCTTCGACAAGAACCTCGGCGGTCCGGCGTCCGCCCGGCTGACCGTCCTGCGCCTGGGCAAGACGCTCTACTCGCGCACCGTGACGCAGAGCCCGGTCCAGTTGCTGAAGCCCTACTTCGGTCAGACGGTGCAGTTCCCGCTGGGGCGCTCGCTCAACGTCAAGAAGGGTTATGTCATTGCACTGACAGTTCCGACCTGGGCTCCGGCGCTCACGCCGCTGCTCACGGACCACAGCTCGTGGCGCGCCTCGCGGGCCAAGGGCAAGTGCAACGACACCGGCATGCAGACCGCCCAGCAGTCGCTGAACACGGTCACCCAGTACCGCTGCCTCTACAAGGCGCGCCTCACCTACAGCGCGACGCTCGTCACCCGCCCGGCGCCCACCCCGGCGGACCCGCCGAGCGACGGGACGTAGGTTCCTTCGGGGGCGCGGCGGCGAGCTTCACACCCGCCGCGCGATCCGGGACCTGCGGCTTGTCGTGCCCGAGCAGGTCCAGCAGCGCGTCGATGACGTCCGGGTCGTACTTGGAGCCCGCGCCGGCGCGCAGCTCGTAGACGGTCTGGGCGGGCGTCAGCGCGGGACGGTACGGCCGCTCGGTGGTCATCGCGACGTAGGCGTGGCAGGCGAGGATCACGCGCGACCCGACCGGGATGCGCGCGCGCTCGAGCCCGTCGGGATAGCCCGTGCCGTTCCAGTGCTCGTGCTCGTGGCGGACGATCGGCGCGAGCGCCGCGAGCTCCTTCGTGCGGGCGAGGATCCGCTCGCCGACGATCGGGTGCTCGGACATGACCTCCCACTCCTCGCGGGTGAGCGGGCCGTCCTTCTCGAGCAGCTCCTCGGGCATGCCGAGCTTGCCGACGTCGTGCAGGAGCGCCGCGTGCGCGATCCGCTCCACGTGCCCTGAGTCCAGGCCGAGCATCATCGCGACGCCGCGCGCGAGCCGGACGAGCTCCTGCGTGTGCTCGTGCGTGTAGTTGTCGCGCTCCTCGATCGCCGCGGCCAGCGCCTGCACGGCGGCGGGCGAGCCCGAGCGCGACTGCAGCAGGGCGAGCTCGCGCTCCACCTCGGGGTTCGCGACCGCGACACGGCCCTTGCCGGTGCGCTTGGCGAGCATCAGCGCGCGGTCGGCCTGCTCGAGCAGCCCGTCCGAGTCCAGGCCGTCGTGCCAGGCGGCGACGCCGATCGAGCACTTGCCGCCGATCGCGTCGCGGCAGCGCTCGGCGACCTGCGCGGTCATCTCCTCGTCGGAGCCGGGGAGCAGCAGCACGAACTCGTCGCCGCCGTAGCGGGCGACCTGGTCGTACGGGCGCAGCTCGCCCTGCAGCGCGCGGGCGACGGTCCGCAGCAGCTCGTCGCCGGCGGCGTGGCCCTGGGTGTCGTTGACGCCCTTGAAGTCGTCGAGGTCGAGGATCACGGCGCCGAGCGGATGCCCGTCGCGGCGCGCGCGGGCGATCTCCTCGCGGATCCGCAGCTGCATCGCGCCGTGGTTGAGGACGCCGGTCAGCGCGTCCGTGCGGGCGACGTGCTGGACGTGCTCGAACGCCTCCGCGTTGCGGCAGGCGACGGTCGCGAGGCCCGCGATCGCCTCCAGCGTGCGCACGTCCTCGTCGTGCACGAAGCGCCGGCTCTTCCACGCCACCGACAGCGCGCCGCGCAGCTCGTCGTCCCAGTACATCGGGACCGAGACGGCGGTCATCAGCTCCGACCGCGCCGGGTGGTTGCGCATGCCGCCGAGCTGCTGGTAGTCCTGGGTGATGAACGGCTTGCCGGTCTCGAACACGCGGCCGGCCGCGCCCTCGCCGGGCTCGACGCGCAGGCCGACCCAGCTGGCGGGCACGCGGTAGCCCGCGGTGGCGACGGCGTCACCGTGCTCGAGGTCGGCGAGGTAGACGCCGGACTCGTCTCCGTCGAGGGCGAGCGCGGCCTCGTCGACGAGCGTCTGCAGCACCTCCTGGAGGTCCAGCGACTGGCCCAGCGCGCGGGCTGCCCGCACCACGGCGCGGTCCTGGAGCGAGCCGGTGGCGCGGCGCTCCTCGGCCTCCAGGCGCGCGTACCCCGCGGCGGCCTGGTCGGCGAGCAGCTGCGCGTCGCGGACGTCCTCCTCGCTGATCTCCCGGCGCTCGTCCCAGGCGATCAGCAACACGTCACGGATCTCGCCGTTCCAGGCGAGCGGCACGAACAGGGCGGAGGCGATGCCGTGCTGCTGCGCGCGGCCCGGGACGATCGCGTCGCTCGTCAGCGCGTCCGAGACGGCGAACGCGCGGCCGGTGCGCAGGACGGTGGCGGTGCCCGAGGGGCCCTCGTTGAAGCGCAGGTAGTCGTCGGCCTCGGTCGCCGGCCCGAACGCGCCGCGGTGGTCCTGGCTGATCGCCAGCAGGCGTGCGCGGTCGGCGCCGATCATGGTGCGCAGCGCACCTTCCAGGGCAGCGAACAACGGACCCGGGTTGGTGGCCGAGGCGGCGTGGTGGGCGACCAGACTGAGCGGGCAGCCGGCGCCGGCGCTGGTGTCCGTCGCAATGCGCAGTGGAATGCCTCTTCTACACCGAAGTAATCGGTCGACCTGACTCGGACTTGACCCGCGTCCTACCCGCCTTGCGGCGCTCGGAGACGCCTAGCAGGCGCCGGGGTTCTCGGCGCAGTAGTCCTCGAGGCCGTCGGGCGGCGTGCCCGTCTCCGGCGTCGTGTTCGTGGGCGGGGCCTCCTCGGTCGGGGGCGCCTCGGTGCCGCCCTCGGTCGTCCCGGTGGCGCCGGTCGCCTCCTCGCCGGTTCCGGCTTCGGGCGTCGGCGTCTCCTCCGCATCGGCGTCCGGGGTCTCGGTCGCGTCCGGATCGACGGTCGGCGTCGGCGTGGCGGCCGACGAGAAGCCGGCGCCGCTGCCGGGGACCTTCAGCTCGGGCGGGCCTCCGGGCACTTCGCGGTAGGCGACGCTGCTTCCGCCGCAGCCGGCGGCGATGAGTGCGAGCGCAGTGATTGACGCGGCGAGCCGCGGCGCGAGGCGCATACGGCGACCTCCTCTCAGCTGGGCAGCGCGGCCATGCGGCGGCCGCACGTGGGGCAGTCGTTCAGATCCTTCTGGGCGGGCTGATCGCACCAGTTGCAGAAGCGAAGTGTCTCCACGGCCCATGGCAGGCTGGACTTCGACGGCGGCAGCGGGAGCACCTTCCCGACGACCTCGAGCTCCTCGCCCGTCTCGTCGTCCGTGTAGACCTTGCCGAACTCTGCCGGGACAAGGAGCTCACGGCCCGTGGACGGCGCGCGGAGACGATAAAGCTGGCCCTCTGACATCGAGCGTGAGCGTAGCAGCGGTGTCGGCGGTCACGCCGCGTAGCCTGGTGGTCAGTGCGCGTTCTCATCTTCCACGGCTACCTGCTCCACGGGACCGGGTCCAACGTCTACAACGCGGAGCTCGGGGCGGCGCTCGTGCGGGGTGGGCACGAGCTGCACCTGCTGAGCCAGGAGCGCGATCCGTTCTCGCTGCCGTGGGTGGACGCCGCGGGGGACTGGGACGCCGGCGCCCTGCGGGTGCGGGTGCGGGAGCGCGAGGGCGTGGCGGCGGTGCGGGCCACGGTCTACCGGCCGGACATCGGCGGCGTGCTGCCGCTGTACGTCGCCGACCGCTACGAGGGCTTCGACGCGAAGCCGTTCCCGCAGCTGAGCGACGCGGAGCTCGACCACTACATCGCGAGCAACGTGGCCGCGGTGCGTGAGGTGGTCGAGCGTGCGCGGCCGGACGTCGCGCTCGCGAACCACCTGGTGATGGCGCCGCTGATCTTCGCGCGCGCGCTCGAGGACGTCCCGTACGCGATCAAGGTCCACGGCTCCGACCTCGAGTACGTCGTCAAGCCGCACCCGCGCTTCCGGCCGCACGCCGTCGAGGGCGCGGCACGGGCCAAGGCCTTCCTCGTCGGCTCCCGCCACACCGGGCAGACGCTGTGGGACGAGCTGGACGATCCTTCCGTGCCGCCACGCACCAAGCTGGGTCCGCCCGGCGTGGACGTGGAGCGCTTCACGCCGCGCGCGGTGGATCTCGGCGTGCTGCGGGAGCGGCTGGCGGCGATCGCGCCGGCCGCGGCGACGGGCTCGTCCTTCGACCGCGACACCGGCGAGGCGGTCGCGGCGCTGGACGCCGTGGAGCCGGGGGACCGGTTGATCGTCTTCGTCGGCAAGCTGATCGCGTCCAAGGGCGCGGAGCTGCTGCTGGCGGCGTTCCCGCTCGTGCTGGCGCGTGAGCCGCGGGCGCGGCTGCTGGTGGTCGGGTTCGGCGCGTTCCGCGAGCGCCTGGAGGCGTTCGTCGACGAGCTGGCGTCCGGCACCGTGCGCGAGGTGCGCGGGGAGGACGGGCGTGAGCTGCCGGAGCTGGCGGCGTTCCTCGCCGCGCTCGACGAGTCTGCCGCGTCGGCCGGCCCCGCCGGCGCCGGCCGGCCGACGTCGCTCCCGCTCAGCGCGGCCGCGTACTTTGAAGCGGCCGCCGCGGCGGCCGGGCGCGTCGGCTTCGCGGGGCGCCTCGATCACGACGAGGTCGCGGACCTGCTGCCCGCCTGCGAGGCGATGGCGGTCACGTCGACGTTCCCGGAGGCGTTCGGGATGGTCGCGGCCGAGGCGGCGGCCTGCGGGGCGCTGCCCGTGGTGGCGAACCACTCCGGGCTGGGCGAGGTCGCGCGGACGCTCCGCGGCGCCGTGCCCGAGGAGGCGCGCGGCTGGCTGTCGTTCGAGCTGGGCGACTCGTCCGTGGTGGAGCTCGCGGATGCGCTCAGCGGCTGGCTGGCGGCGCCCGACGACCTGCGCGAGCGCACGCGCGCGGCGATCGTCGAGACGACCCGAGCCCGCTACTCGTGGGAGGGCGTGGCCCGGACGGTCATCGCCGCGGGGCGTGGGGAGCTCGACGGTCTGCCCGATCCGCTCTGACGTGCCAGGCCGCGGTCGCGAGCGCGACGGCCGCGATGAAGCCCGCGTAGCCGGCCACTGCGGCGCCGAGTGAGACGACGAGGGTCAGGAGCCCGATCGAGATCACCGCGGTCGCCACGCCCAGGTAGATGAGCGTGTACGAGGCGGCGTTGACCGCGCCGCGACGGTCGGGCGGGGCGGCGTGGTTGAGCTGCGCCTGCGCGGCCAGGAACGCGAGCCCGTGGCCCGTCCCGGTCAGCAGCGCGGCGACGAGCAGCGCCGCCAGGCTCTCGGCCGGGAACGCGAGGGCGAGCGCACCGAGCCCGGCGGCGACGAGCACCAGCCCGAGCGCCTGGTCGCGCTCAGGAGCCCGCGCGCGCCCGCGTACGGCGATCTGCGCCACGCACGACGTCGCGAGCATCGTCCCGCTGATCGCGCCCAGCAGCGCGAGATTCCCCGTGTCCAGCAGCTCCCCGGCGTAGCTCGGCACCACCGACAGGAAGATCGACGCCGTCGCCCACACGGCGGCCCCGGTCAGGCTGACCCGCACGAACAGCGACCGGATCTCCACCGGCACCCCCGGCCGCTCAATTCTAAAGAGGGACTGTCCCTCTTTAACTTTCGCGGGCTCTGCGGCGGGCTTCGCGGCCCGCCGCCGGCGCCGCGCGAACATAAAGCGGGACTGTCCCTCTTTAGGTTCGGGGATCGCCAGGGCGGCGGCCGTGGCGGCGATGCCCAGGGCCGCGAAGAGGGCGAACGGGAGCACGAGGCGGTGCGGGGCCCACTGGGCGAGCAGGCCCGCGATGACCGGGCCCGAGCCGCTGCCGCCCGCCTGGGCGAGCGAGGTGAAGAGCGCGGCGCGGTCTTCGCTCGGGGCCGGGGCCAGCTCGACCAGCGCGGCCGCCGCGGCGCCCGCGATCATCCCGACCGCCAGGCCCTGCAGGGCTCGCGCCGCGAACAGCCACGGCAGGCTCTGGGCGGCCGCGAACGTGAGCAGGCCGACCGTCGCCGTCGCGAAGCCCGCGGCCATCACGCGGCGGCGGCCGTAGCGGTCCGACAGCTGGCCGAACACGAGCAGGGCGGGCGCGAGCACGAGCATGTAGGTCGCGAACACGACCGTCAGCACCGCGCTCGAGAAGCCGAACTCGCGCTCGTAGAGCGCGTACAGCGGCGTCGCCAGGTTCGCCCCGGCCATGACCACGAACCAGGCCGTCGCGACCACGAGGAAGGGCACGCGCATGACACGGCAGCCTAGGCGGCGGCTCCCTCGTCCCCGTGTCTGGTTAGGATGCCGCAGATGAGGAGAGAGCTGGCGTGGATCGTCGGGGTCGTGTCGGCGTCGAGCGTCCTCGCGGGCTGCCAGCTGAAGGACAGCAACGCGAACATGGTCAACGGCAAGCAGCTGTTCGTCCAGGAGTGCGCTGCTTGTCACACGCTGCAGCGCGCGGGCGCGACGGGCGTCTCTGGGCCGAACCTGGATGCGGCGTTCGCGCAGTCCAAGAAGGACGGCCTGGGGGAGAGCACGATCGAGGGCGTGATCTACGGCCAGATCCTGCACCCGAACAAGAACCCGCAGCTCAACACGCAGAAGAAGGGCGAGACGACGCCGCAGATGCCCGCGAACCTCGTGACGGGCCAGGACGCGAAGGACGTCGCGGCCTACGTCGCCTTCGCCGCCAGCAAGAGCGGCGAGGACGAGGGCAAGCTCGCCGGCGTCGGCGCCTCCAAGGCCGAGGGCACCGCCACGGCCGAGAACGGTGTCCTGGACATCCCGGTCGCCGCCTCCGGCCTCGCCTACAAGTTCGCGGACGCCGAGGCCGAGGCGGGCAACGTCAAGTTCACGTCGGAGAACCCGCAGCCCGTGGACCACGACATCGCGGTCACCGGCAACGGCGTGGACGCCAAGGGCGAGATCGTCACCAACGGCGGCGTCTCCGAGTTCAGCGCCGACCTGCAGCCCGGCGAGTACGTGTTCTTCTGCTCCGTGCCCGGCCACCGTGAGGGCGGCATGGAAGGCAAGCTCACCGTCAAGTAGCGTCGCGCTGCGCGGCGAGCGCGAGCAGTCGCGCGCGCCGCAGCAGGTACGCGCGCGACACGATGTCCCGCAGCTCGCCGTCGGCGCCCAGCGCGTCGGCCAACCGGGCGGCGGGCACGACGACGACCTCGCCGTCGCGGGCGCCCACGGCGGTCGTGAGGGTCACGTCGCCGCGGAGCAACGCCAGCTCGCCGATGAAGCTGCCCGGGCCGTGCACGCGCCCGACGCGGTTGAGCGTGCCGTAGCCGTCGACCATCGCGACGGCGCCGGAGACCACGACCACGAAGTCCGCGGCCGGGTCACCCGTGCCGAACAGCGGCTGGCCCTGCAGGATCGGCCGGCGCTCGCCGAAGCGTTCGAGCGTCGTGATCTGCGCCTCGGTGAGACGCGGGTAGTCGTCGCTGGTCCGCTCGGCGACCATCCGGTCGATCAGCGCGAGGTCCACGCCCTGGCCGTCCGGGCCACGCAGACGGCCGATCGCGGGGAGCGAGGGGTCCGCGGCAGGGAGGGGCGCCGGGGCCCCCGGAGGCGGCGCGTCGCCGACCAGGGCGGCGGCGAGCGCGTCGGCGTCGTAGCGCCCGAGCAGGCGGGTGCCGTTGATGAAGAACGTCGGCGTCCCGTCCGCGCCGCTCGCCTCCGCGCTGGCGACGTCGGCCCGCACGCGCGCCGCGTGCTCGCCGGAGCCCAGGGCGCGGGTGAAGCGCTCCACGTCGAGGCCGAGGGCGGTGGCGTGGTCGACGAGGTCGGTCGCCGTGAGCCGGTCCTGGTGGGCGAAGAGGCAGTCGTGCATCTCCCAGAAGAAGCCCTGCTCGCCGGCGGCCTCGGCCGCTTCCGCCGCGAGCTCGGCGTGCGGGTGCACGTCCGGGAGCGGGAGGTGGCGGAACACGTACCGCAGCTGGTCGCCGAAGCGCGCCCGCACCTCCTCGACGGCGCCGGTGGCCCGCCCGCAGAACGGACACTCGAAGTCGCCGTACTCGACGAGCGTCAGCGGCGCGTCGGCCGGACCGCGGATGTGGTCGGTCGCCGGGTCGACCGGGCGGTCGAGCGTCATCGGCGGCGCGTCGTCGTCCTCGTCGGCGAGCCGCTTGTCGATCGCGAAGATCGCCCAGCCGAGCGTCAGCGCGATCAGCGAGGCGGCGAGGATGCCCACGCGCGCCTCGTCGGCCAGCTCCTGCGAGTCGAACGCCAGGTCGGCGACGAACAGCGAGATCGTGAACCCGATCCCGCCGAGCGCCGCGCCGCCGAGCAGCTCACCCGGGCGGATCCGGCCGGGCAGCTGGCCGAGGCCGAGCCGCACGCCCGCCAGGCTCATCGCGCCGATGCCGAGCAGCTTGCCGCCCGCGAGGCCGACGATCACGCCCCAGGTGACCGGTGACGAGAACGCCTGCTCGAGCAGCTCGCCGTCGATCGCAACGCCGGCGTTGGCCAGCGCGAAGACCGGGATGATGAAGAAGCTCGACCACGGGTGTAGGAGCTCCGTCAGCCGCTCGTTCGGCGACACCGCGCGCTCGACCGAGAGCTTCGCCGACCGGGCGAGCGCCGGCAGCGGCGACTGGCCGAACGCCCGCGCCAGCGCGCCCGCCTCGCGCACGTCCTCGGCGCGGGGTGCGTACGCCGAGACGCACAGGCCGAGCACGACGCCCGCGAGCGTGGGGTGGATGCCGGACTCGACCATCGCCACCCACAGCACGAGGCCGACCACGAGGTAGACGGGGCCGCGGAACACCCGCACGCGGCTGACCAGGACCAGCGCCAACACGCACAGGGCGGCGACGAAGATCGGCGTGAAGGTCACGTCCTCGGAGTAGAAGACGGCGATCGCGAGCAGCGCGCCGATGTCGTCGACCACCGACAGCGACAGCATGAAGACCCGCAGGTGTGCCGGGAACCGCGGGCCGACCACCGCCAGCGCCCCGAGCACGAACGCCGTGTCCGTGGCCATCGCGATCCCCCAGCCACGCGCCGCCTCACCGCTCGGGTTGAACGCCAGGTAGACGAGCGCGGGCACCACGAGCCCGGCGACCGCACCCAGGGCCGGGATCGTGAACCGCGTGCGGTCGGTCAGCTCGCCCATCGACAGCTGGCGCCGCAGCTCCAGCCCGATGACGAAGAAGAACAGCACCATCAGCCCGTCGTTGACCCAGTGCCGCAGATCGTGGTCGTAGGTGAAGAAGTCGCCGATCTTCAGCGCGACGTCCATGCCCCACAGGTCCTCATACAGCCCCGAGAGGGGAGAGTTGGCCCAGACGAGCGCGAGGATCGTCGCAGCGAGCAGCAGCGCCGCGCCGCCGGTCTCGGTGTGGAGATAGCTACGGAGCGGCGCGGCGAACTGGCCGACGAGCTCCCGCGTGGAGGACCGCGTCATCGACGCGGGAGAATGACGGATCCGTCCGCGTCACGTGGATGGGTGCGAGCACCCATCCACGCTCGCCGTCGGCTACAGCGCCTGGATGACCAGCGCCGCGACGAGCACGACCGCCGCGACGGCGAGCACGTAGAGCAGGACGCGGAAGGCGTCCCGCTCGTGCTTGAGCGGGTTGAAGCCGCGCTCGCTCAAATGATGTAGACGGTCAGGTACACGACGATCCACATGACGTCGACGAAGTGCCAGTAGATGCCCGGCACTTCGAAGCCGAGGTGGTGGCCGGACGAGTAGTGGCCGCGGAAGGAGCGGATCGTGACGAAGGCCAGCAGCATCAGGCCGATCGACACGTGCGCGCCGTGGAGGCCGGTCAGGCCGTAGAAGATCGTCCCCTGCGCGTGGTCCTGGGGCGAGAAGCCGATGTGGACGTACTCGTTGATCTGGATGAACAGGAACGTCAGGCCGAGCAGGAAGGTCGCGACCATGCCGAGCTGCAGGCCCAGGCGGTTGTCCTTGCGGATCGCCTCCTGCGCGTAGTGCAGCGTGAACGAGGAGGACACGAGGATCGCGGTGTTGAAGCCGGCGATCAGCTTGGGCAGGTGGTCGCCCTCGGCCGGCCATTCGGCGCCGCCCACGACCCGGATGAAGAAGTAGGCCGTGAAGAAGGCCCCGAAGACCATGATCTCCGAGATGATGAAAAGCAGCATCCCGAGCGTGGCCGGGTCCACCCGCGAGGAGCGGTTGGCCGGCGGCGGCCCGTGATGGTGATCGTCGTGCTCGGCTGACCCGAGGTGAGCGGCTGCTGCCACCTAGGCCCCCGCGGTCTCGTTCACGTGCGCCTCGATGTGCTCGACCGGCAGGTGCGCGCTGTCGCGGACGCGGTCCACGAGCTTGTCCGCGACCCACTGGGACGAGCCCTCGGGGAGCGTCGAGATGAGGATGTCGTGCACGTAGAAGTACTGGACGGCGTTCATGATCGCCGTGTACGGATCGGGGTCGCCGATCATGCCGGCGGCGATGATCCCCGAGTCGTCCAGGGAGGCGAGCAGGCGCCGGCCGCGCTGGCGGGCCTCACGCACGCCCTCGCCCGAGGTGACGTCCTGCGGGACGATGAGCACGTAGCGCTTGGGCTTGGAGCCCTCTTCCGCCATCGCCTTCAGGCGCTCCACGAGCTCCGGCGCGGCCGAGGTGAGGTTGGCGACCACGAGCGTGACGTCGAACGGCAGGCCGTCCTTGTCGATATCGACGATGACGTGCTCGACCGGGACGCCCGTCTCGTCCTCGAGGCGCTCGATGATGTCGCGCTTGGTCCACGAGGACGTGTTGACGGGCTTGGTGCCGACGATGATCTCGTCGATCGGCTGCGCCCGGAACGCGTCCATGGCCGCGTTGAACGGGTCGGCGTCGCCGACCTCGCCGTCGCCGACGGCGCCGAGGTCCCGGATGTACTCGACCGCGAGCTCCATCCGCACCTGGGCGCTGTCGCGCACGACGTCGTCATAGATGACGTTGCCGTGGCGGGGACGGGTCTGCGGCACGACGACGAAGAAGCGCGATCCTTCCTCGGCCCGCTCCTTGATCCGGTTCAGGAGCGCCCCACCGGCGATGGTCTCGTTGGCGAGGATGAGCACGGTCGGCACGGCTAGACCCCTTCCTCAGCCGACGAAGCGCCGGCCGCTTGCTTTGGCCGCGCCTCTTCGGCGGGCTCCATGATCCCGTGCACATGGCCGGGCACCCCGTACTCGTACGGGCCACCGACGACGGTCGGGATGCGGTCGAAGTTGAAGATCGGCGGCGGCGACGAGACCTGCCACTCGAGCGTGAACGCCCGCCACGGGTTGGCCGACGCGCGCGGACCACCGCGCCACGACGAGACCATGTTGTAGAGGAAGATCAGCGTCGAGAGCCCGAGCACGAACGAGCTCAGCGAGATGAACAGGTTCCACGCCGCGAACTCCTCGGCGTAGTCCGCCACGCGCCGCGGCATGCCCTTCACGCCCACGAGGTGCATCGGGCCGAACGTCGCGTTGAAGGACACGAACGTCAGCCAGAAGTGCGCCTTGCCGAGCCGCTCGTCGAACATCCGGCCCGTCATCTTCGGGAACCAGTAGTAGACGCCGGCGTAGATCGTGAACAGCGAGCCGCCGTAGAGCACGTAGTGGATGTGGGCGACGATGAAGTAGGTGTCCGAGACGTAGATGTCCATCGGCACCATCGCGAGGATCACGCCCGAGATGCCGCCCAGCGTGAACATCGTCAGGAAGCCGAGCGCCCACAGCATCGGGGTGTCCAGGTGCAGGACGCCCTTCCACAGGGTCGCGAGCCAGCTGAAGATCTTGATGCCGGTGGGCACCGCGATGATCGCGGTCGTGACCATCATCGGGATGCGGATCCAGTCCTGCATGCCCGAGACGAACATGTGGTGCGCCCAGACGGTGAACCCGAGCAGCACGATGGCCAGCAGCGAGAACGCCATCATCCGGTAGCCGAAGATCGGTTTTCGCGACTTCACCGACAGGATCTCGGAGATGATCCCGAAGCCCGGCAGCATCATGATGTAGACCGCCGGGTGCGAGTAGAACCAGAAGACGTGCTGGTACATCAGCACGTCGCCGTCCTTCTCGGGCCGGAAGAAGTTGAAGCCCAGCGCGTAGTCGAAGAGCACGAAGAACTGCGACGCGGCGACGAACGGCGTGGCGATCACGACGAGCAGCGACGTCGAGAAGTTCGCCCACACCAGCAGCGGCATCCGCCAGAACGACATGCCCGGCGCGCGCATGGTGATGATGGTCACCAGGAAGTTCAGGGCGGTCGCGATCGACGACACGCCCGCGAACTGCACGCCGATCGTGAAGAACATCTGCCCGAGTGGGGCGGAGGTCGAGAGCGGCGCGTACGCCGTCCAGCCGGTGGAGAACGACCCGCCCGGCGCCACGAACGACGCCGTCATCATGATGCCGGCGATCGGCAGCATCCAGAACGACAGCGCGTTCAGGCGCGGGAACGCCATGTCCGGCGCGCCGATCATCAGCGGCAGCACGTAGTTCGCCAGCCCGGCGAACACCGGGATGATGAACAGGAAGATCATCAGCGACGCGTGGACGCTGAACAGGCCGTTGAACGCGTTGGCGTCCACGAACTGCGAGCCGGGCGCGGCGAGCTCTGCGCGCACGAGCATCGCCAGCAGGCCGCCGATCATCATGAAGAAGAACGACGTGACGACGTACTGGATCCCGATCACCTTGTGATCGGTGTTGACCCGGAAGTAGTCGGTCCAGGAGGTCGCGCCGTGACCGGAGTGATCCTCGGCGCGCTCCTTCTTGCCGGCCGCCCAGTAGAACCAGTAGTCGAACGCGCCGAGCCCGATCAGGAACCACAGCGGGGCGATCAGCAGCGACAGCAGGAGGATCGCGTTCTGGGCCTTCGTCGTGATTCCGCCGTCCGCGAAGACGGGGAACCCGTAGGCCTCACGCGCGGCGATGATGATCGCGGCGCAGAACAGCGTGCCGAGAACGAGGAAGAACCCCGCCCGCGGAAGTCCAGGTGCGCGGAGTCGAGCCGTCATCACCCCTCCTTGGTCACTTCCGAAAGGTACTTCGCCAGCGCGTCGACACCGTCGGCACCCAGGCGCTGGCCGTAGTCCTTGGGCATGGTGTCGGAGTACCCGTTGGCGATCTCCGCACTCGGGTCCTCGATCGACGTCTTGATGAACGCCTCGTCCTTGCCGGCCAGGACCTCGTCGAGGTTCGGGCCGACGGTGGCGTTCGTGCCCGCGTCCGCGAGCGTGTGGCAGCCGCCACAGCCGTTGGACGTGAACAGGCCCTTGCCGTTGTCACCGCCGCCGCCACCGGCGGGCGGCGCGGGCGGCTTGGCGGCCTCTTCGAGCCAGCTCGCGAAGTCCGCCTCGGTCTGCACGACGGCCGTGGCGCGCATCGTCGCGTGCCCGAGCCCGCACAGCTCGGCGCAGACGATCGGGTACTCGCCGAGCCGGTTGGGCGTGACGCGGTAGGTCACGTTGATCCCGGGCACCGCGTCCTTCTTCATGCGGAAGGCCGGAATCCAGAAGTCGTGGAGCACGTCCTTGGCCTGCAGCGTGAACTTCACCGGGCGGTCGATCGGCAGGTGCAGCTCCGTCGCGGAGATCTCCTTGCCGTCCTCACCCGGATAGAAGAACGTCCAGGCGAACTGCTCGCCGACGACGCGGACCTCCATCGTGTTCGCCTGCGCCTTCTCGACGTCCGTGAGGACGATGAAGGCGTAGGTGCACAGGCCGACCAGCAGGATCGCCGGGATCGCCGTCCAGACGACCTCCAGCTTCGTGTTGCCGTGGATCGGCGGCCCGTCGAGCTCTTCCTCCCCCGGACGCATCCGGAACTTGACGACGCTGAAGAGCACCACGACCGAGACCCCGACGAACACGGGGACCGACGCGATGATCAGGACGTCCCACAGAGTGTCGATCGGCTTCGCCTCTTCCGAGGCGGCGACCGGAAACCAGTCGATGAGCAGGCCAGCGGCAATACCGAGGATCGATGCAACGACCCCGATGCCGAGCATCTGCTTCCAGTCTGCACGTGCGTGCGGGCGCTCCGGTCGAGGACCGGTCTGCGCGAGACTTCTCTCCTCAAGCCCCATCGTCGCGGCATCCTAAGGGAGCGCGACGTCGGACGCGGAGCCGGGGCGTCCCCCGGCAGACATTTTGGCGCTTCGGAGGAGGTTCGGGCTACGCCGCGCGGTAGGCGGGGCGCGTCTCGAAGCGGGGCGTCTGGGCCGCGCGTACGGGGCCGTCGGGGCGCCCACCGGCGCGGAAGTCCGACGGCGCTACGCCCTGGTAGCGGCGGAAGGCCTTCGCGAACTGGGCGGGTTGGCGGTAGCCCACACGGTGGGCGACCTCGCGAACGGTCAGGGCACGGGTCGAGAGCATCTCGGCCGCCTTCTGCATGCGGACACGCGTCAGGTGGTCGCGAAACGTTGTCTCCCCGATCTCGGCGTACGCCCGCTGCAACTGGCGGCGGGACGATGCGACGCGGCGGGCGATGTCGTCGAGAGACAGATCGGAGGCGTACTCTCGGTCGACGATCTCAGCGGCCTCCTGGAACAGCGAGGTGCGCAAGCGAATTGTTGAAGAACGTTGCATGGGCACGTATCTAGATACGCAGTTAACCCTGTAACGGATGACCCCGTGTCGTCAACGTGCCACTTCTGGCACGTCGCCGCTCCCAGGCTTCTCTGAGTTATCGATATCTGACGACGACGGCGAGGGCGTCATCCGTGCCTTTGCCGTGCATCTCGAAGATTCTGTCTGCCATTTTCTGCGCTGCGCCGCCGCTCGCGAGCGCCGGGGAGATCGCGGCGTCGATGCCGTCGGTGATCATCACGAGCAAATCGCCCCGGTCCAGGGACATCGTTGCCTGACGGACATTCGGCATCCGATATCCGAGCACTCCGCCGAACACGAGCGCGACCTCCTCGCGCAGCTCCGGGCCCTGCCGGACGAGCCGGGCGTCGACGTTCCCGACCCCTGCCCAGCGCAGCTCGGCGGCCTCCAGGTCCAGCCACGCGACGGTCATCACGACGCCGCGCGTCTCAACCAGCGCCTCATGGCACGCCTGCAAGAGATCTTGCGCCTCGGCGTCCGCGTTCGCGCGCACGACCTCGGCGCACCGCTCCGACGCGTCCGCCGCCTCGGGGCCGTGCCCGAGGCCGTCGATCAGTGCGATCAGCGCGCCCGTCGGGGTCGGAACGAAGACCGCCAGGTCGCCCGAGCGCTCCTCGCCCGCATGCGGCGCTCCCGCGACGCCCCGGTCCAGGGACGCCGGCCACTCCTCGACCAGATCAGGCACTGCGGCTCCACTTCACCAAGGTGACCGTCGTCCCCTCCCCGGGGGCGGTCTGGATGTCGAACTCGTCGACGAGCCGCCGCGCGCCGGGGAGGCCGAGCCCGAGCCCGCCGCCGGTCGTGTAGCCGTCGGTCAGCGCACGCTCGAGGTCGGCGATGCCCGGGCCCTGGTCGCGCGCCACGACCTTGACCCCGCGGCGGCCCTTGGCGTCGCGGACGAGCTCGATGAACACCTCGCCGCGCACCGCGTAGGTCGTGATGTTGCGGGCGATCTCGGAGATCGCGGTGGCGAGCAGCGTCTGGTCGGTGCTCGGCATCTCCAGCGTCACGGCCAGGGCCCGCGCGCGCTGGCGCGCGGTCACCACGTCGGCGTCGGAGTCGATCGCGATCCGTTCGGCCGCGTCAGGTGCCAAGGAACCCCGCCTCGAGGAGTGCGAGCCCTTCCTCCAGGTCCAGCGCCGTCTGCACGTCCTCGAAGCTCATGCCGAGCTGCACCATCGCGAACGCGACCTCGGGCTGGATCCCGACGATCACGGTCTCCGCGCCGCGGAGCCGGGTCATCATCGCGATCCCGCGCAGCGAGCGCGACACGAACGAGTCCATCACGTCGAGCGAGGTGACGTCGACGATGATCCCCTTCGAGCGGTGGCGGGTGACCTGGGCCATCACGTCGTCACGCAGCTGGAGCACGTCGGTGTCGGTCAGCGCGGACTGGATCGAGGCAATCAGGAACGGCCCCTGCTTGAGGATCGGGACCGCCATCAGACGCGGTCGTCGGCCTTGTCGACGGCGCCGGAGATCACCGTGTAGCCCAGCAGGCGCTCCGCCTCTTCGATGCCGCCCTGCAGATCGCCAACTGCGTTGACCTTCGACAGGTCCACGCCCAGCGTGACGAGCGTCTGCGCGATCTCGGAGGAGAGACCGGTGATGATGACCGAAGCGCCCATCAGCCGGGACGCGTCGACGGTCTGCACGAGGTGGTTGGCCACGGTCGAGTCGATCGCGGGCACGCCGGTGATGTCGATCACGACCACGCGGGCGCGGTTGGTGCGGATGCCGCGCAGCAGCTGCTCGGTGAGCTGGCGGGCGCGCTGGCCGTCGAGCACGCCGATGATCGGGAGGATCAGCAGCCGCTCGCGGACCTGGAGGACCGGGGTGGAGAGCTCGCGGATCGCCTCCTGCTGCTGGCGGATGATGCGCTCGCGCTCCTGCACGAAGTTCACGCCCACCGTGTTGGCGATGCGGTTCGCGGCCGGCTCGTACGCGTCGAGGACCTCGTTGAGGACCTGGAAGTCGGCCTGGTACTTCTCGAACAGCGAGCGCGCGAGCACGTCGCGCAGCAGGAGCACGATGCCGAGCACCTCGTCGGTCTCGACGCCGCGGGGGATGATGCGCTCGGAGAGGTTGCGGGCGTAGTCCTGGAGCGCCTCGACGGAGCCCGTCTCGAGCACCTCGACGTAGTTGTCGTAGACCGAGGTCGCCTCGGAGAAGATCTCCTCCTCCGTGAGGGCGGTGAGCAGCCGCGCCTCGCCGATCCGCCGCGCCCACTCCTGGCGTAGCTCCGTGCGGTTGTTGCTGAGGTGGGAGACCAACTCGCTCAGAAGGTCGTCGCGTGCGTCTTGCTGGCCGTTCACCGCCGTGGGGTCGGTCGGATCAGCCATCAGTCTCCTTGGGTTGGGGTGTGGGGCCGAAGGCCAGGATCGCCATGTCGTCGCGCAGCCGGCCTTCCGAGGCGGCCATGACCGCCGCCTCCACGCGCTCGGCCACCGCGTCCGGCGGCAGCCCGGCGCAGGTCTTGAGCAGGGCCACGAGCTCGTTGTGGCCGAACACCTCTTGCCGGCGGCGCCGGACCTCGGTCACGCCGTCGGTGTAGAACACGAGCACCTCACCCGGGCCGAGCTCGACCGAGACGTCGGTGAGCAGCGGGTCGATGTCCGAGCCCAGCAGCGTGCCGAGCTGGCCGACCGGCGTCACGCTCCCGTCCGGGGCGACGACGAGTGGGAGCGCGTGCCCGCCGCACGCGAGGTCGAGCGTCACGCGGTTGGGCGCCGTGCGCAGGTGGGCGTAACACACGGTGCAGAACCGGCCCTCGTCACCGGTCTGCTCGCGCAGCGCCCGGTGCAGGAGTGCGAGCACGCCGCTCGGGCGCGACTCGTAGGCGGCCGCGGCGCGCATCGTGTGGCGCGCGAGGGCGGTCACGGCGGCCGCGTCCGGCCCCTTGCCCTGGACGTCGCCGATGAGGGCCGTCCAGGCGCCGTCGCCGGCCGGGAAGAGGTCGTAGAAGTCGCCGCCGAGCTCGATCCCCTCGCCGGCGGGGCGGAAGCGCACCGCGGCGCTGAGCCCGTGCACGGGCGGCAGCCCGCCGGGGCGCAGCGAGCGCTGCAGCGTGCGCGCGATCGTCCGCTCGCGGTCGTAGAGCTGGGCGTTGGAGATCGCCACCGACGCGAGCTGGGCGAGCTGCGTGAGCACCGCCTCGTCGCGCAGGGTGAACGTGCGGTCGGGCGCGTCGATCACCTCGACCATCCCGAGCTCCTTCCCGCGGCCGGTGAGCTGGGCCTGCAGGCGCGCGGGCTGCGGGTCGCCGCCGCCCAGGCGCGGGGGAGAGGTGGCCGTGAGCGGACGCAGGCGCGGGTCCGGGGCGAGCACGGCGACCGTCGCCCGCGCGGAGTGCAGGATCTCCCGCGCCGCGTCCGCGGTCAGCTGCAGGATCGCCTCGACGGTCAGCGACAGGTTGATCGCGACGGACGCGTCCGCGAGCGCGCGCAGCTGCTCCACGTACTCGTGCTCGAGCCGCGCGGCCTCCTGCACCTCGAGGTAGCCGCGGTGCACGGTCTCGAACGTCGAGAGGCTCTCGCGCAGGAAGTCGGCCGCGAGCGCGAGCGTCGCGTCGTCGTGGACCTTCGCGGCCCGGAGCGCGGCGTGGTGCGCCTCGGCGAGGTCCATCACGCTCAGCTGCGCCGCGACGGCCTCACGGCCGAGGTCGTAGGCGGCACCCAGCGCCGACTCGCCCCGATCCGCGAGGTAGGCCGTGAAGGCCGCGGAATAGCGAGCGGCCAGTACGGGTGCGCCGTTGGCTCCGTCCATCGTCCCCACGTTCAAGAGGACCCTACGCGACCGCGTCGCGAAACGACGCGGCTAGTGATGCGAATGGTCGAGCGGGAGCTCGGCGATGTCTCGCCGGACGTCCGCGACCCAGCGGATGGTGGTCGCCAGGAAGGCGACGCCGAAGAAGGCCACCAGCACCCAGGACAGGGTGATGCAGACGATCGCGCCGGCCAGCGCCGCGGCGTTGAGCAGCGGCAGGATGCTGTGCGCCGGCATGTGGATCTCCTCCCCGACGGGAGGGACCGTGGCGACGGTCTCGGCGACTTCGGTGTTCTCGGCGTGCTCGCTCATTATTGGATGTACACCCAGGCGGCGACGAAGGTCAGGCAGAAGAACAGGAGCCCCACGATCGAGACGTAGAACGCCGTCCTGAGGTTTCTGCGGGCAAGCTTGCGATCCATCGGGCGGCCAGTCTACGAGAAGAGTTGGGCGTCGACCACCATCGCGACGAACAAGACCGCGAGGTAGCTCAGGGAAAACAGGTACGTGCGCAGCGCGCTCGCCCGGTCGGCGTTGCGCTGCAGGCGGATCGCCAGCGTGATGAAGGCGGCGTTCAGGCCGACGGCGACGACCGCGTAGAGCGGGCCGAAGAACCCGAAGACGAACGGCAGCAGCGTCAGGAGCGTCAGCAGCAGCGTGTAGAGCACGATCTGCCGGCGCGTCTCCTTCTCGCCGTGCACGACCGGCATCATCGGCACGCCGACGCGCTCGTACTCGGACTTCATCAGCAGGCTGAGCGCCCAGAAGTGCGGGGGCGTCCAGTAGAAGATGATCGCGAACAGGTACAGCGCGGTCGGCGCGACGCTGCCGGTGACCGCGGCCCAGCCGACGAGCGGCGGGACGGCGCCCGCGGCGCCGCCGATCACGATGTTCTGCGGCGAGCGGCGCTTGAGCCAGACCGTGTAGACCAGCGTGTACCAGACGAACCCGGCCAGGGCCAGGAACGCGGCCAGCACGTTCGCGGCGGCGGCGAGGATGACGAAGCTCGCCACCTGCAGCCCGAACGCGTAGATCAGGGCCGCGCGCGACGAGATGCGGCCGGCCGGGATGGGACGGTTGGCCGTGCGGGGCATGGCCTCGTCGATGTCCCGGTCGTACCAGTGGTTGAAGGCGCCCGCGCCGCCCGCGCTCAGGAAGCCACCGAGGACGGTCGCCGCGACGAGCGCGATCGACGGGTCCCCGGCGACGTACATCGTGGTGATCGTCGTCAGGAGCAGCAGGAGCTGCACCTTCGGCTTGGTCAGCTCGAAGTAGTCGCCGGCGATCTGCCGGACGCCCGAGACGGGGAGGGCTGCGCGGGAGGCTTCCATCTAACGCATCAGCGGCTGGCCGGAGCGGTAGCGCTGCTCGGAGTTGGTGCGCTGCTCGATCTCGCGCCGGATGTCCTTCATCGGCTCGACCGAGCGCACGCGCGGGACGACGTCGAAGTTGTTCTCCGGCGGCGGCGAGGGCGTGAACCACTCGAGCGTGTTCGCCTTCCACGGGTCCGGGCCGGCGATCGCGCCGCGCTTGAGCGACCAGACGACGCTGAACACGGTCACGGCCGCGGCCAGCGCGATCATGAACGCGCCGATCGTGGAGATGAAGTTGTAGACCGTCCAGCTGGACTCCGAGTACTCGTAGATCCGTCGCGGCATGCCGGACAGACCAGCGGAGTGCTGGATGAGGAACGTCGTGTGGAAGCCGATGAACAGCAGGGCGAAGCCGAGCTTGCCGGTCTTCTCGCTGAGCATCCGGCCGGTCATCTTCGGCCACCAGAAGTACAGCGCGCCGAACATCGCGAAGGCGGACGCGCCGAACGCCGTGTAGTGGAAGTGGGCGACGACGAAGTAGGTGTCCGTCAGCTGCCAGTCGATCGGGAAGACCGCCAGGAAGATGCCGGTGATGCCGCCCATCGTGAAGGTCGCGATGCCGCCGACGCAGTACAGGAGCGCCGTGGTCCACTCGACCGTGCCGCGCCAGAGCGTGGCGATCCAGTTGAAGATCTTCACGCCGGTCGGGACCGCGATCACGAACGACATGAGCATGAAGAACGCGAGCACGGTGGTGCTCATCGGCGTCGCGAACATGTGGTGCGCCCACACGAGCATGCCCAGGAAGGCGATGCCGACCGTGGCGGCCGCGATCGCCTTGTAGCCGAAGATCGGCTTGCGGGCGAACACCGGGAGGATCTCCGAGAAGACGCCGAACGCCGGCAGCACGAGGATGTAGACCTCGGGGTGCCCGAAGAACCAGAACAGGTGCTGCCAGAGCAGCGCCGAGCCTCCCTGCGCCGGGTCGAAGAAGCCGGTGCCGAAGTTGCGGTCCAGCAGCAGCATCGTCACGGTCGCGGCGAGCGACGTGAGGGCCACGATCACCAGGTACGCGTAGATCAGGATCGTCCACACGAACAAGGGCATGCGGCCCCAGCCCATGCCGGGCGCGCGCATGTTGTGGATCGTGGCGATGAAGTTGATCGCGCCGATGATCGAGCTCAGGCCGGTGAGGTGGACCATGTAGATCCACGCCTCTTGGCCGTTGGTGCCCGAGTACTGCTTGAGGCTGAGCGGGACGTACGAGAACCAGCCGGCCTCCGGCGGGGAGTAGAGCATCGACGCGTAGAGCGCGATGCCGCCGAACAGGTACATCCAGTACGACCACGCGTTCAGGCGCGGGAAGGCGACGTCGCGCGCGCCGAGCATCAGCGGCAGCAGGTAGTTCGCGAAGCCCGCCCACACCGGCACGACGACCAGGAAGACCATGGTCGTCCCGTGCATGGTGAGGATCTGGTTGTACCGCTCAGGCGTGAGCAGCGTGTTGTCCGGCACCGCGAGCTGCGTGCGGATCAGCAGCGCCTCGACCCCGCCCAGGATGAAGAACACCAGGACGGTGGCCAGGTACATGATCCCGATCTTCTTGTGATCGGTCGTGGTGATCCACGAGGTCCAGCCACGCGTGCGGTCGGGGTTGTCGACCGCCGACGCGATGATCTGGGGGCGACCCAGGCTGTGGTCGCTCACTCGCCATCACCCTGGCTCTGCTGCTCGGTGAGCTCTTTCTGCTGCTCGGACACGTCGGTCTCAGCCGTCTTGACCTGCTGGACCTTCTCGGCGTACCACGCCTTGTAGTCCTCCATCTTCATGCCGATCACGCGGCCGTACATGTTCGCGTGGTTGCGCCCGCACAGCTCGGCGCACTGACCGGTGTAAACAACTTGCTTCTGCCCCTCCGGGATGGCGTCCGGGGGGATCCGGAACCAAAGCTTGTTCGTATAGCCCGGGACGGCGTCCATCTTGCCGCCGAGCTTGGGGATCCACCACGAGTGGACGACGTCGTCGGCCGTGATGTCGAGGAGGACGGTCATGCCGACCGGCACGACCATGTCCGTGTAGGTCAGCAGCTGGTCCTGCCCCGGGTAGAGGTAGCGCCACACGTACTGCTGGCCGTTGACCTCGATGGTCATCGTGTCGCCCTTGGGGACGGACTGGTTGGTCGCGGCGAACTGCGCGCCTTCGACCTGGGAGACCTGATTGCCGTCCGCGTCGATGAGCGACGGCTTCGGGTTCTTGATCGACGGCAGCTGGATGAACGTGAACGCCGTGATGAAGATGAGGATCAAGAACGCGCCGACGGTCCAGCCGACCTCGAGCTTGGTGTTGCCGTGGATCTGGGCCGCGGTGGCGCCCTTCTTGGCCTTGAAGCGGAAGAGAGCCCACAGCAGCGCTCCCTCGACCCCCACGAAGATGAACAACGCGAGGATGAACACCATCACGTAGAGGGTGTGGATGCTGTCCGCGTTCGGCGAGCCGCCGGATTCGGGGAACAGCAAACCGGCACGCGCGGCCGGTGCGGCAAGGAGCGCGGCCACGAGCGCTAGGGGCAGCGCAAGCAGCAGGCGTCGACGATTACGACCTTCGGACACGAGGGCCGGGAGTATAAGGAGCGAGCGGATGCCTTCGCGGCGCGGTCGGGTCACTGACGCTCAGGCTCCGGTGAATCGCGGGGCTCGTTTCTCGACGAACGCCGTGACTCCTTCGAGGAAGTCGGCCGTGCGCGCCGCCCCGTGCTGGATCTCGGCCTCGAGCTCGAGCTGCTCCTTGAACCGGTTGAAGGACCAGGCGTTCAGCTGGCGCTTGGAGCCCGCGTACGAGCGCGTCGGGCCGCTGGCCATGCGCTGCGCGAGCTCCTCGGTGTTCGCCAGCAGCGCGTAGTCCTCGATGACGCGGTTGATCAGGCCCCACTCCAAGGCCTGGCGCGCCGGCACCTTCTCGCCCAGCAGCGCCATCTCCGACGCGCGGGCGAACCCGATCCGCTCCGGGATGAGGAAGCTCGAACCACCGTCGGGCACGAGACCGATGTTCACGAACGCGAGCATGAAATACGCCGATTCGGCCGCGAGGACGAGGTCCCCGGCGAGCGCGAACGAGATCCCGATCCCCACCGCCGGCCCGTTGACCGCGGTGATCACGGGCTTGTCCATCGTCCGCAGGCCTTCGATGATCGGGTGGAAGTGGTCGCGCAGCGCCGCCTGCACGTCCGGCCGTCCGTCCTCGGCCGGGTCGAAGCCCGATTTGAGGTCCGCGCCGGAGCAGAACGCCTTCCCCGCGCCCGTGAGGATCACGGCCCGGATGTGAGGATCCGCGGCGCTCTCTTCGACGGCCTGGCGGAGCTCGTCACGCAGCTCCGTGTTCGCGGCGTTCATCGCCTCGGGCCGGTTCAGCGTGATCGTGCACACGGCGCCGTTGCGCTCCACTTGGACGGTCATGGGTGTGATTGTGCTGCAAGTCGGGGTAGTCCATTGGCCTATGCCGTTTGCGCGACGCCCCCGGATCGGTCTCTGCACCGCGCTCGAGCGGGCGCGCTGGACCGTCTGGGACCGCGAGGCCTTCCTGCTCTCGCGGGCGTACGTCGACGCGCTCCAGGGCGCGGGCGCGATCGCGATGATGCTTCCGCCCGACGAGTGGGTCGCCGACCATCCCGACGACGTGCTCGAGGGGTTGGACGGCCTCATGCTCGCCGGCGGCGCCGACATCGACCCGTCCTCCTACGGCGGCCCGCGGCACCCCAAGGTCACCAACACCCGGGTGGACCGTGACCGTGCCGAGATCGCCCTGTTCACGCGGGCGCTGGAGCGCGACCTGCCCGTGCTGGGAATCTGCCGCGGGATGCAGCTGATGAACGTCGCCCGCGGCGGGACGCTGATCCAGCACCTGCCCGAGGACGTGGGGCACACGGACCACCGGCGTGCGCTCGGCTCGTTCGACAATGCGGATCACGACGTGCGCCTGGAGCCGGGATCTTTGGCCGCCCGGGCGTGTGGAGAGACGCTGCACGCGACCAAGTCGCACCACCACCAGGCCGTCTCCGACCTGGGGGAGGGCATCGTGGCCTCGGGCTGGAGCGTGCTGGACGACCTCGTCGAGGCGATCGAGCTGCCCGAGACCGCGTGGGCCTTGGGCGTGCAGTGGCACCCGGAAGTGGACCCGCGGTCACGGGTCGTGCGCTCGTTCGTGCACGAAGCGGCGCTGGTCGCCGCGTGAACGTCAACGGCTGAGCACACCGTCGGGCGTCGCGTCAAGCAATTCATGCCCAAGCGTGGGCGGAGAGCGTTGCGGGCGTCAGGAATTGCTTGACCCGCCGCGGCCGGCGCGCTGATGGGCTGGTCAGGAGGGTTCCCCTCGCTGTGGGAACGCCGTGCGTTCCCCCGTCTCGTATGGCGAGGGCCGGTTTCGCGGAGGGTGTGTCCCGAAACCTTCCCGTAAGGACGGTTTCGGGACACACCCCACGATCAGGCCGGGAAGGAGGGGTGTGCCCGGAAACTCCCGCTATGCGGGAGTTTGGGGACACACCCCCTCGCCGAACGGTCACGGGTGGTCCTTCGTGATCGATCTGAGGTGAACGCCTGAGCGTTCACTCAGTGAGGGGAACCCTCCTCACCCGCCCAGATCACGCCGGCCGCGCCGGGTCAAGAAATTCCTGATCCGGCCGCGCGATGCACGAGCGTCGCGGGCATGAATTTCTTGACGCGGCGCCCGACGGTGTGATCAGAAGTTGGGTCCCTGCAGCCCGCCCCAAGATGAGAAATGGGGCTGGCCGTACCAGGCCCATCCGCCCGACTCGATAAGTTCCTGTCTCCGTGCCCCGCTCGACCGCCATCCGCGCGGCCGCCTGCACGGTGCTCGCCGTCGGCCTCGCGGCGCCGTTGCTCCGCCGTCGGCTCCGCCTGAAGCCGCCCGTGGTGATCGCCGCTGCGGCGGCTACGCCGTTCGCCCTAGGAACGCTCATGCCGCGCAGCCGGACGCGCGACGTCGGGATGTGCGTGCTGCAGATGTACGCGTATCTGGCGACGTACCAGATGCCCAACGACGATCCGGAGAAGCTCGAGGCGCGGGTCAAGGTCAAGTACCCGGTGAGGATCGACCGGGTCATCGGCCTCGGGACCACGCCGACCATGCGCCTGCAGCGGGCGTTCGGCGCCGAAGGGCGGTTCCGCGCGTGGGAGAAGCTCCTGGTGTTCTCGCACTGGGTGTGGTTCGCCGTCCCGCACGGCACGGTCGCGTACGTGCTGTTCAAGCACCCGAAGCAGTTCCCGACGGCGGCGGCGCGGATCTACGCGACGTTCGACATCGGCGTGATCGGCTACTGGGCGGTGCCGACCGCTCCGCCGTGGTACGCGGCGCAGCAGGGCCTGATGGAGGACGGCCGGACGCCGGAGCTGCGGCGGATGATGGTCGAGTACGGCGAGCAGTTCTGGAAGGCGGGCTGGGCGCCTCTGTACGGTGTCTTGGGAGGCAATCCCCTGGCCGCCATGCCGTCGCTGCACTTCGCCACCTCCGTGACGGCCGCGCACGTCCTGAGCGACACCGGCCGTGGCGCGGGCCTGCTCGGCTGGAGCTACGTGGCCACGCTCGGCCTCGCGCTCGTCTACCTGGGCGAGCACTACGTCACCGACCTGATGGCGGGCCTGGCGCTCGCGGAGAGCATCCAGGCCGCGACGCCGAAGGTATCGCCGGTAGCCCGGCGGATCAGCCGCACGCTGCAGCAGCTCGAGGCGAAGGCCCGGGCATGACCAGGGCGCCGGAGCGAGAGGTGGAGCCCCGCCCGCCCGGCGACGAGCACGACGACGACGATCGCGGCCTCGAGTTCACGACGCGGAGCGTCCTGACGCTGGCCGGCTTCCTCGCCGCGATGATCCTCGCGCTCTACCTGCTGCTGCCGCAGCTCGCGGGCCTGGAGGACACGTGGGAGCGGATGCGGGACGGCTCGCCGTTCTGGATCCTGGTCGCGCTGGCCTTCGCGCTCGGCATGTTCTGGGGCTACATCGAGATGTTCCGCGGGGTGTTCTCGAAGGTCGGCGCCGGCGTCATCGGCCGCACGGAGAGCTACCTGATCACGATGGCCGGCCTCGCGGCGAGCCGGCTGTTCGCGGCCGGCGGCGCCGGCGGGCTCGTGCTGCAGGCCTGGGCGCTGCGCCAGGCGGGCCTCGGCCGCCGCGTCGTCGCCGACAAGACGATCAGCTTCCTCGTCCTGACCTACTTCCCGTACGCGGCGGCGGTCCTGATCTGCGGCCTCGGCCTGCGGATCGGCCTGTTCCCGGGCGAGGCGCCGGTGGCGATGACGCTCGTCCCGGCGATCATCGCGCTGATCATGATGGGCGTCGCGGCGCTCATCCTGCTCGTCCCGACCGACCTGCAGCGCCGCCTCGACGGCTTCGCCCGCCGCACCGGCCACATCGGCCGCGTCGCGCAGAAGCTCGCCTCGATCCCCGCCGCCTCCTCCGCCGGCCTGCACGACGCGATCGCCCACCTGCGCAGCCGCGACCCCGCGCTGCTGGGCGCGATCGCGTTCTGGGCGTTCCAGATCGCGGTGCTGTGGGCCGCGTTCCACGCCTTCGGCGACCCGCCGCCGCTCGCGGTGCTCGTGCAGGCGTTCTTCGTCGGGATGCTGGGCAACCTGCTGCCGATCCCGGGTGGCGTCGGCGGCGTCGAAGGTGGCATGATCGGCTCGTTCGCCGCCTTCGGCGTCGACGCCGGGCTCGCGGTCGTCGCCGTTCTGGTGTTCCGCGCTCTGACGTTCTGGCTACCCCTACTTCCAGGGGTGATCGCCTTCTTCAAGCTTCGCGCACGCGTGGAGCTTTGGCGACGGGAACGCGGCGCTACTATACAAAGTAAAGCGTGAGCGTGGAAAGGTTCGAATGGCAGACGTCGAGAACGTGATCATCATCGGCAGCGGGCCAGCCGGTTACACGGCGTCGCTGTACACCTCCCGGGCGAATCTGAACCCGCTGTGCATCGAGGGCTTCATGTGGGGCGGCCTGCTCCAGCAGACCACCGATGTCGAGAACTACCCGGGCTTCCCCGAGGGGATCATGGGCCCGGAGATGATGCAGAAGTTCCGCGACCAGGCGGAGCGCTTCGGCACGCGGTTCATCACCGACAACGTGACGAAGTTCGAGCCGGGCGCCGACGGCGAGCCGCACACCGTGTGGGTCGACGACGAGGCGTACAAGGCGCGGACCGTGATCCTCGCGATGGGCGCGGAGCACAAGAAGCTCGGCGTGCCCGGCGAGGAAGAGCTCGGCGGCCGCGGCGTGTCCTACTGCGCGACCTGTGACGCCGCCTTCTACAAGGACCGCACGACGATCATCGTCGGCGGCGGCGACTCCGCGATGGAGGAGGCGATCTTCCTCGCGAAGTTCTCCTCGAAGGTCACGATCGTGCACCGCCGGGACGAGTTCCGCGCCTCGAAGATCATGCTCGAGCGCGCGAAGGCCGCCGAGAACATCGAGTTCCTGACGCCGTACACGGTCAAGGCGTTCCTGCCCGGCGAGAAGGGCGCGCTGGACCGTGCCGACCTGATCAACACCGAGACCGGCGAGGAGCTGGTCCTGCCGATGGCCGGCGCCTTCATCGCGATCGGCCACGAGCCGCAGTCGGAGATCGTCGACGGCCTGATCGACGTCGACGACGAGGGCTACGTCAAGGTCGACGGCCGCTCCACCCGCACGAACATCCCCGGCGTCTTCGCCGCGGGTGACCTGGTCGACCACACCTATCGCCAGGCGATCACCGCTTCGGGCTCCGGCTGTCAGGCTGCGCTCGACGCCGAATGGTACCTGCGCGACAACCCCTCAGTCCCGACCCCGAAGGCCCTCGAGGGCACCGGCAACCTCGCCGAAGAGCAGTGGGCGCCGGTCGCCCGCTCCTAGCGGTGTTCGCCGCCGCCGCACTCCTCACGGGATGCGGCGGCGATGACGAGCCCGCGGTGAGCACGCTCCCCGCGGCTCCGGACACGATCGACTTCTCCTCGCCCGACTTCAAGGACGGCGCGGCGATCCCCGCCAAGCTGACCTGCGACGGCGAGGGCACGCCGCCGACGCTCGTCTGGCGCGCGGTGCCCGCGGGCCAGGCCGTCGAGACGATCGTCGTGGTCGAGGACCCGGACGCGAAGGACGGCGCCTTCTACCACTGGACGGCGTACGGCATGACGGCCGCGACCGGTGCGGGCCTCGCGCCCCAGGGCCAGTTCCCGGCCGGCACGAAGGAAGGCAAGAACTCCGCCGGCAAGGACGGCTGGACGCCGCCGTGCCCGCCCGAGGGCGAGAAGCACCGCTACATCTTCAGCTTCTACGCGATCAAGGACGCGAGCGCGCTGGAAGCCGGCGCCTCGCCCGAGGACGTGCTGGCGAAGCTCGAGGGCGCAGTCGCCGTCGGTTCCTTCACCGGCACGTACGAGCGCAAGTAGCTAGGCCGCGCAGAGCGTCTCGGTCGTTGCGCCCGGTGCGAGGCACCGGGTCGCGACCGTCGGCGCTCGCTTCGGCCGCACCGTGAGCGTCTTGACGGCGCCGATCATGTTCGGCGCCGAGACGGCCACGCGGATCTTCGTGCCCGCCTTCAGCGTGCCCTGCTTGGCGCGCTTGGCGAACAGCGCCTTCAGCGACACCGTGCCGTTGACGTTGCGGAAGGTCAGCGACGTGCGCTTGCAGCCCTTCGCGCACGTGACGGTGACCGTCGCGCCCGCGGGCACACCCTTGACCGTCAGGGTCTTGAAGACCGTGCTCGTCTTGCCGGCCTTGGCGCCCGCGACCAGGTCGACGAGGAGGCGCTTGGGCACGTAGGTCGGCGAGACGATCACCGGCGGCGGGGCCGGCGCGGGAACGACGACCACCGGCGGCGGGTCGGCGGGCGGCTTGGGCTCGCCGAGCGAGCGGAAGCCCGGCTCCCACGTGGCCGGCGCGGTCTGCGCCCGGCTGGTCCAGGCCCCGCCGGCGGCGGGCGCGACCACCTCGACGAGCCCGAAGCGGTTGCGGATCGCGACGGGATCGCCGGCGAGCGTGCCCCCGAGCGACTCCCACAGGCTCCAGATGTTGTTGGCCGGCTCGTTGTGGGTCCACCACAGCGCGCCGTCGGCGCCGCGCGCGAACACGTGCAGCGCGCCGTCGCCGCTGGTCACGACGCTCGGGTCACCGACGATCTGCACCGGGCTGTGGGACGTGAAGAACGAGAAGGTGAACGCGGACGCGTCCGGCTGGCGGGTGAACCACGGCGTGCCGTCCTGCCCGCGCGCGAACAGCGTGAGCCGACCGCCGGCGTCGCGGGCGACCGCCGGGTCGCCCGGGAAGGGGCCGCCCAGGGGCGCGTTCGCCCAGCCGCCGTCGTTGACCCAGACGCGCAGCTCGCTGTCGGTCTCGCGCACGAACACGATCGAGCGGGGGCGGCTGTCGAGGATCGCCGCCGGCTCGCCCGCGGGTGAGCCACCGAGCGCCTCGGGATCGGCCCAGCCCGTGAGGGTCTGCGCCGTCCACCACAGCTTGCCGTCCACGCCGCGGAAGTAGAGCTCGAGCCGGTTGTCGGCGTTCAGGAGCAGATCTGGCGCGCCGGCCGCGCCGGTGGCGACGGGTTCGCGCGCGGACCAGTCGCCGTCCGGCAGGACGTACACCGTGCCGTCCTCACCGCGCGCGGCGACGACGATCGTGCCGGCCGCGTCACGGACCGCGGCGACCGGCTCCTGCACGAGCCCGGCGCCGCCCACGCGCTCCAGCACTCCGCCCGGAGGCGCGTGGTAGAGCGCGCCGTCGGTCCCCACGACGAAGCTGTGGACCGCGTTCGCGGCGTCCACGGCCACGGTGCGGGTGGCGTACGCGGGCGCGGCGCAGACGAGCGCGAGCGCGGCGAGGGTGAAGACGACGGCTCGACGCATCCGAAGGACTGTAAGCAGAGATTCAGCGCACGCGCAACGAATACTGGCGTTCCTGGTAGCGCGAGCTCCCCTGCGGCTTGACCACGAGGAAGTACGAGCGCTTCTTGGAGCCGTTGTTGCGGACGGTCACCTGCTCGGTCTTCTTCGAGCCCGACTTGCGCGATTTCGCGACTCTGCCGTCGAGATCGTTGACCGAGACCGCCTCGGTGGTGAAGACCTCGAGCGACGGATCCCCGAAGCGCGGGATGACCTTGACCGTCGCCGACTTCTTGCCTCCGATGACGATCCGATATACGTCCACCGGGTCTTCCTGCTTGTCCAGGAGCGCGTCGACCTGCACGCTCTTGCCGCCCTGCCAGATCGGCGTCGACGGCTTGCCGAACGCGGTGCCGTCCACCCACACGAGGTTGTCGTTGGGCTCGTACGGGTCCTGGATCGGCAGCTTGTCGGCGGCGACCGTCAGCGCGGCGTCGATGTTGAGCACGCCGAAGCCGGTCAGCGGGTCCCAGCCCGGCCGGTCCTGGCCGTCGGGGGAGACGATGTCGCGCGCGGTCAGGCGCACGGCCTGCACGACGCGGTCCGGCGTGAGGTCCGGGCGGGCCGCGCGGACCCAGGCCAGCGCGGCGGAGACCATCGGCGCCGAGAAGCTCGTGCCGTCCATGATCTGGTAGCCGTCCTGGACGCCGTCCGTGTCCAGCGCCGGCGGGACCGCGGTCATGATCCCCACGCCCGGGGCGCTGAGGTCGACGGCGGCGTTGGCGTTGGAGAACGACGCGCTGCGGTCGTCCGGCGTGGTCGCGGCGACCGTCACGACGTGCGGGAGCGAGGCCGGGAACTCGAGCGGGTTGCCGTCCTGGAACTCGTTGCCCGCCGCGGCGACGGGGATGACGCCCTTGGCCAGCGCGAAGTACAGCTGCACCCATTCGGCCGCGCAGCGCGACGGCGAGCCGTAGCTCATGTTGATCACGGCGGCGCCGGCGGCGACCGCCTTGCCGATCGCCTCACCGGAGGCCGCGCAGGTGATGCCGCCCTCGGGCACGCCCGGGGTGGTCGCGAGCGGGACGTTGAGCGCCCGCGCACCCGGCCAGACGCCGAGGATGCCGACGCCGTTCTGTGGCGCCGCGGCGACCGACGCCGTGGCCGTGCCGTGCGAGTTCGTGACCGGCGTGCCGGGGATCGTCGCGAACGCCGAGCCCACCCACTCCGGGTGCGCCGGGTCGGCGGCCGCGTCCACGAGCGCGATCAGCGGGCTCTCGGGCGTGACCGGCGGCGGGACGGTGGCCGGCGAGACGAGCCGGGCGCGCCAGTTGTTCGGCGCGACCGAGAGCGGGTCGTCCGGCACGGCCTGCTTGCTCTTGAGCACCGTGTTCGCCTGCGAGTACAGGAGCAGCCCGCGCGCCTCGAGGGCGTGGGCGAAGCCACGCGCCTGGTCGCGCTCGACCACGTAGTTGCCCAGGCCGGAGTGGCGCGCGCCGAAGCGGGCGGCGACGGCCTTGGCCTCCGCGCCGGGCTCGGCGCCCACCAGCCAGGTGTCAGGGTCCGACCGGACCGCGGACGCGGTCGCTTCGCCGGGCAGATCCTGAGGGAACTCAGGCACGGCGGCGTGCGCGGCGGGCGCGCTCAGGAGCAGGACGAGGGTTGCGGCAAGGACGGCTCGGGTCACGGGAAAGTTCAACACCTGGGGAGGGCGATCGGAGCGGCGAGCCTACACTCGCGGCGTGGACACGTTCACTTTGGTCTCTACTGTGATCGTTGGAGCCCTTTTTGTGACGGTGATCTTGCTCGGTGTGTTCAGCAAGCGCTCCGCACTGGAGATCCTCGACTGGAAGCCGACGCGCTCGGCGGAGGTCGAGGCGGAGAACGAGGTCGACGACATCGAGCAGATGGTCGCGGCCCAGAACGAGCTTCGGCGCCGCCGTGGCAAGCCCGAGCGCTCGCTCGAGGACATCGAGTCCGAGTGGCGCGAGTCCTGATCGTGCCCTGCGGGTGCCGCGGGCGTGAGCTGGCGGCCGCGCTGCGCGCCGACGGTCACGCCGTACGCGGCACGACCCGCGGTGCGCACGTCGAGGACATTCGAACCTCCGGCGCGGAGGCCTACGTCGGCGACCCGGACCGGATCGCGACACTGATGGACGCGCTGCACGGCGTCACGATCGCGTGCTGGCTGGCCGGCGGGCTCGAGATCCCCGAAGGCCGGCTGCGGATGTTCCTCGAGAAGCTCGTCGACACCGGCGTGCGCGGCGTGGTCTACGAGGGCGCGCACGCGGACACGGCGCGGCGGGCGAGCGAGACCTGGCAGATCCCGCTCGAGGTGCTCACTCCGGGAGCAGACGCCAAGGCTGCCGTGGACCGACTCCTAGGCGTCTGAGCAGGTCGTTCAGGATGCGGGCCGTCGCGCCCCAGACCAGGTGGTCGCCGACCTCGTAGACGTCCGTCCGGAACGCGATCCCGCGGCGCTCCATCCGCTTGAGCGAGTGCCCGGCGACGAGGTCCTCCAGCGCGAACTCGAGCACCTCCGCGACCTCGGTCTCCTGCATCACCCACTCGAAGCCGTGCTCGATCAGGCCGACGAACGGATAGATCGCGTAGTCGGTGGCGACGGTCCCGACGGGCACGAGCGCGCCGACGAGCTCCACGGCCTGCGCCGGGAGCCCGACCTCCTCCCACGCCTCCCGCAACGCGGTCTCCTGCAGCGTCTCGCCGTCGTCGCGGCGCCCGCCGGGGAACGAGATCTCGCCGGCGTGGCGGCTGAGGTCCTCGCGGCGCTTGGTGAAGACCGCGTGCAGGCGGTCGTCCGGGTCGCAGAACAGCGGGACGAGCACGGCGGAGTGCGTATTCCCGCCGCGGACGTCCATGCCGAGCGCCTCCTCCGGCGTGAGGAGGGCGGCGCTCAGCTGCTCCTTCAGGGTCAGGTGAGCTCGACCCGCTCGTCGAACGCCACTTCGCCCTCGAGGGTGCGGTGGACCGGGCACTTGGCCGCGATCACCTGCAGGCGCTCGACCTGCTCCTCGCTGAGGTGGGCGGGCATCCGCATGATCATCTCGAAGCGGGTCGGGCAGCCACGCTCGGCGGGCGAGTAGCGGCAGTCGACCTCCAGGCCGTCCACGTTCCAGCCCTTGCGCTCCGCGTACATCTCCATCGTCACGGCCGTGCAGGCCGCGAGCGCGGCGGCGAGCAACTCCTGCGGGCTCGGGCCGAGGTCCTGCCCGCCCGCGGACTCGGGCTCGTCGGCGGTGATCGTGTGCCGTCCCGCCTTGACGTCGTGCGTGTAGCGCTCACGCTTGCGCGCGACCGCCCGCATCGCGCCCGAGGCCGTCTTGTCTGATCGGTTGATCAGCGCCATCTAGTCCTCCAGGGGATTGAAGACCATCCCCGTCAGCACCTTGGGGTAGAAGTAGGTCGACTTCGGCGGCATGTTCTCGCCCGCGGCGGCCACGTCGCGCACGCGCTCGACGGGGCTCGCGTTCATCAGGAACGCCGCGTTCGCCTCGCCCGCGTCGACCTTGGCGCGCGCCAGCTCGGGCGTGCGCGCGTAGTCCAGGCCGTGCAGGTGCGAGATGTCGTCCTCGGTGAGCCCGAGCGCGTTCATCAGGATGAGCTTCTCGAGCACGGCGGTGTCCAGGCGCCGGTACGGCTCCGGCTTGCCCTCGAGGGCGGCGTCGGCGATCGCCCAGTCCTTGAGGTACAGCGTCTGCTCTTCACCGTTCGCGTAGTACCCGATGCTCAGCGTGTCACGCGGCTCCGTGGTCCAGTCGCGCTCCAGGGCCGTCGCGAGCGCGTCCATGTCGGCGTTCGTGGCCAGGCGGTGCGTCGGGAAGACGGTCAGGCCCTCGTCCTGCAGTGCGACCAGGCACATGAGGACATGATCGGCGGCGGCGTTCTCCTGCTGATAGACGCGGGCCGTCTCGTAGCGGTGGTGGCCGTCGGCGATCAGCAGCTCGGTCGCGTTCAGCGTGGCCTTGAAGGCCGCGGTCGCCTGCTCGTCGTCCACGCGCCAGAGCTTGTGCGTCGTGCCCTCGTCGTCCGTGACCTCGCCCCACGGCGCGCCGGCAGTGAACGGCTCGACGGCCTTCCAGGCGGCGTTCTCGGGATCGTCGAACAGGGAGAAGATGGGGGAGAGGTTCGTGCGCGTCGCGCGCGTGAGCCGTAGCCGGTCCTCCTTCGGCCCCGGGTGCGTGCGCTCGTGCGGGCGGATCCGGCCGGGGCCGTAGTCCTCGACCTTCACGCGCGCGAAGACGCCGTGGCGGGTGCGCGGCCGGCCGTCCGGGCCCGTGTAGTCCTGCGCGAGCGCCCACAGGGCGGGGGACTCGTCGCGGACGACGACGCCGTCCTTCGCCCAGGTATCGAGCACCTCGGCCGCGTGCGCGTACGGATCGCCGTCGCTCTGCGGCAGGTCGATCTCGACCACGTTGAACGGCGACTGGCCCAGGAGCTCCGCTCGCTGGGCCGCGTCGATCACGTCATAAGGGGGTGCGGCAACGGGCTGGAGCCCGCCGACCTTCGCGAGGTCGTAGTGAAGTGCGAGAAGGGGCTCGACGTCGGCCATCGACGTCGATGTTAGGCGCTCAGCCGCTCAGACCTTGGCGCCGAAGTCGGCGGTGACGGTCGCGCCGACGGTGCCGTCGGTCGGGACGCCGATGCGCACCGCGATGCCGACTTCCTTGTACGACTTCTTGAGGATGTTGGCCTTGTGGCCGGAGGAGTTCATCCAGGCGTTCATGATCGCCTGCGGGGTGCTCAGCTCGCCCGTGCCCCAGGCGAGGTTCTCGCCGATCGTCCAGCCGTCGTTGCGCTTGGCGTAGCCGGCGCCGATGATGCGGTCCACGAACGTGTCGCCGTTCGGGCTGGTGTGGTCGAAGAAGCCGTCGTTGACCATGTCGTTCGAGTGCCCGACCGCGGCCTTGCGCAGCTTCGCGTTGTCCTTGAGGACCGGCAGGTTGGCCTGCGCGCGGATCTGGTTGTGCAGGCACAGCAGCGCGGCGCGGACGGCGTCGAGGTTGGTCGCGTCCGGCGTGATCGTCGTGTTGGCGCAAGGAGCGACGGAAGCCTTGGCCTGGACCTTGGTCTTCGTCTTGGACGCCTTCGCCTTGGCCTTGACCTGGCGCTTGTCGCCGAGGGCGATCTTGGCCTTGACGGTCTTGGACTTCGTCGTGCCCTTGGTCTTCGTCGGGGCGGCGTCGGCGCTCACCGGAGCGGCGAACACGAGGCCGGTGGCAACGGCGGCGACGGGGATGAAGCGGGTGACGATCTTCTTGAGCACGGCGGCGACCTCTTCGCACTTGTCGGGTCAGTTCGTTCCGTCGACCCGACGTGCCGTGCTGGCACGAATCCTTCGGTAGCCCGGCTGGCTCAGAGAGCCCCGTGGCTTTGCGCCCCGTCCTCGCAGACGGTTTGCCTTTATCGGGAGGCAGAACTTTCTTTGTTGCCTACTTCATCGGCACCTCGCCGGAAAACTTCAATCCGCTGCGATACTGCCTGGACAGCGGGGCGTAGCGCAGCCTGGTTAGCGCGCATGCTTTGGGAGCATGAGGTCCCGGGTTCGAATCCCGGCGCCCCGATTGATCATCGATGTGAAGGCCGACCTCTCGGGGTTGACGGTGCTTGCTGAAAGTGGTGAGCAGGAGACCATCCTCGGCGCGGCGCGCGGCTCACTTGAGCCCTGGCCGGTCTGGACCTGTCCGGACCCGGTGCTGATGACCGACACGGCGCGAATCGGAGCGTTGGCGCCCGGGCTGCGCGACGCCGTCCACGCGCTGTACAGCACGTACCCGCGGACCGTGCGCTTCGACGGCGTCGAGGTGTCGTGGTCGCCCAACGTGTACCCGCGCGTGTGGTGCCCGAGCATCGACACGGTGTTCTTCGCGCGCGCCTTGAAGCCGTACGCCGCGGCGGCCTCGAGCGTCGCCGAGATCGGCTGCGGCTCGGGCTTCCTGACCAAGTACGCGCTCACGCACGGCACGTCGATCACGCGTGCGGTGGCGTCGGACATCAACCTGGACGCGCTCGCGTGTGCGCGGGATGCGCTGGCGGGGCTCTCGCACTCCGCCTCGGTGTCGCTCGTGTGTCCCCAGCCGGACGATCCGACGATCGGCTTCGCGGGGAGCTTCGACGTCATCTTCTGCAACCCGCCCTACATCCCACGGCCGGGTATGCGCAACGACAACCCGTACGAGGGCCTCGATCTGATCGCCAAGCTGGCGCGGCAAGGCCGGTCCATGCTCGCTGACGGGGGCGTGCTCTTGCTGAACATCTCGTCGCTGAGCGGGGCGGAGCCCGAGCGCTGGCTGGCCGAGAATGGCTGGGCCGTGCGCGAGCTGGACCGGCTTACCGTGCCGTTGAAGGTCAACGCGGTGACGAGCGGTGTGACGCCCGAGTCGCGTTCGTGGCTCGAGTACCTACGCGAGCGGGGTCTGGTCCCGGGTCGCGAGGGCTACGAGTACTGGCATGACCTCCGAATGCTGGAGTGTGTCCCGACGTGATTCCCCTATATCTGCATCTCCTTGCCATGGCGATGTTCGTAGGCGGGCAACTCGTCCTGGGCATCGCTGTGGTGCCCGGACTTCGCGGACGTGACCGCGAAGGCCTGCGCGCGGTGGCGCGGCGGTTCGGCTGGGCGTCCCTCGGGGCGCTGGCCGTGTTGCTGGCGACGGGTGCGTGGATGGCGACGGACCGGTCACTGTGGTCCGACGGCACGTTGCACCTCAAACTCGGGCTGTTCGCGCTGGCCGGCGGATTGATCCTCGTGCATCTCCGCAACGGCGCTGCGCATTGGCTCCAGGGGGCGATCCTCCTCGTCTCTCTCGTGATCGTCTGGCTTGGCGTGAACCTGTGACCGACGATCCCTACCGGATGTACATCGTCATCCGGCGCGGAGCGTTCACAACTCTGAGCGAGGGTGGACGCATGGTCGGCCTCGCGGCCGTGCGGGCGGTGCGGGAGTTCGACCTGCCGGCCGAATGGCTCGCCCGTGCGGGCAAGGTCGTGCTGCGCGCGCGCCAGCCGTCGCAGTTCGCCCGCTTGCTGGAAGAGCCGCACGCGGTCGGCGGGGAGGGCGTGATCGCGCTGCCGCCACGAAGGCGGTCGGAGCGGAGCGAGACGCTGCTGAAGATCCAGGCGATGTCGACGGAGCTGCTCGCGCCCGGTTCCTTCGCGTCCGCGCCGGTCGTCTACGCGGTCAACCCGTTGGTGAAGATGAGCACGGGCAAGACGCTCGCGCAGATCGCCCACGCGGCGGTGATGGCGGATGCCTTGGGGTTGGACGTCAGCGCCGCGCGGGTGATCGTCCCGCGCGCGTGGGATCGGTTGGACGGGTGCGTCGCGGAGGTGCGCGACGCGGGCCTGACCGAAGTTCCTCCCGGAACCGTCACCGTGCGTGTCCTAGTGTCTGAGCCGATGCGCGCCTTTGCCTCCGATAACTACGCCCCGATCGTCCCCGAAGCGCTCGAGGCGATCGCGGCCGCCAACGTCGGCCACGCCACGTCCTACGGGGACGACGAGTGGACCGGCCAGCTGCGCGACCGCGCGCTCGAGCTGTTCGGGACGCGGGACATCTTCCCCGTGTTCAACGGCACGGGCGCGAACGTCGTCGGCCTGCGGTCGATGCTGCGGCCGTGGCAGGGCGTCATCTGCGCCGAGACCGCGCACCTGAACGTGGACGAGGGCGGCGCGCCCGAGGTGATGGGCGGCATCAAGCTGCTGACCGTCCCGACGCCGGACGGCAAGCTGACGCCTTCGCTCGTGGATACGCGCGTCGTTCGGATCGGCGACGAGCACGCGGTCCAGCCGGGCGTGGTCTCGGTGACGCAGTCGACGGAGCTGGGGACCTTGTATTCGGTTGATGAGCTGCGCGCGCTGGCGGATCACGCGCACGCGCACGGGATGCTCTTCCACATCGACGGCTCGCGGCTCGCGAACGCGGCGGCGTCCTTGGATGTGGACCTGCGCGCGATCACGACGGACGTGGGCGCGGACGTCGTGTCGCTGGGCGGCACCAAGATCGGGCTGCTGGCCGCCGAGGCGGTGCTGGTCCTGAACGCCGAGCTGGCGCCGTCCCTCTTGTACCTGAGGAAGCAGTCGATGCAGCTCGCGTCGAAGATGCGCTTCGTCAGCGCGCAGCTGCTCGCGCTGCTGGAGGGCGACCTGTGGCGGCGGTCGGCGGGGAACGCGAACGCGATGGCGGCGCGGCTGGCCGAGGGCGTGCGCGAGCTGGTGACGATCACGCAGCCGGTGCAGGCGAACGGCGTGTTCGCCGTGCTGCCCCCGGGCGCCGCCGACGAGCTCCGGCGCTCGTTCAAGTTCTACGACTGGAACGAGGCCACGGGCGAGGTGCGCTGGATGTGCTCCTGGGACACGACGGAGGAGGACGTCGACGCGTTCGTCGCCGCCGTGCGTGACGTCGTCGCCGCCGCGGTGCAGTGAAGGCGACCAACACCGCGGGGTATGAGGCGCCGATCGGCCTGACCGCCGATCCCGTGGTGTTCACGCTTTTGGATGGGCGGCTGTGCGTGTTGCTCGCGCGGCGGCTGGAGGAGCCACAGCGCGGGATGTTCTCGCTGCCCGGCGGCTTCGTGGGTGCGTCGGAGGCGCCGAGCGAGACCGCCGAGCGCAAGCTGCGTGAGAAGACCGGTGTCGGGTCGGTGCACCTCGAGCAGTTGCGCACCTACGCCGACCCGTTGCGTGATCCCCGTGGATGGCTGCCGACCATCGCGTACATGGCTTTGGTCCGTCCGGAGACGCTGCCCGAGGTGACGCCCGCGGAGCGCGAGGCGTCCTGGCATCCGGTCGATCGGCTCCCGGAACTGGCTTTGGACCACGCCACGATCGTCGACGACGGCATCTGGAGATTGCACGCGCGCGTGGGGGACAAGGTCTGGTTCGTGCGCAAGGCGCTGGCGCTGCTGCCCGAGCCGTTCACGTTGCGCCAGGCGCAGCAGCTGTACGAGGCGCTGCGCGGCGAGGTCGTCGACGCGGCCAACTTCCGCCGTGACATGCGAGGCACCGGGTTGCTGGAGGACACGGGCTCGCAGCGCTCGGAGGGCCCGGGCCGCCCCGGCCGGCTCTACCGCCGCGTCTAGGCCCGCCAAGGTTCCTTCAAGGTCGCGGCAAGGCGGCTCCCGTTTCCTTCGCCGGGCACCGAGCCCGAGCCAAGGAAGTCTCCCGTGTCGTCTGCCCGCCGTCTTGTCCTGCTGTGTCTTGCGTTCTTTGCCGTCATCGCCTCACCGGCGCTGGCCGACGGCACCCTGCGCGTGAGCATGAGCGGCCCCGGTTCCGTGACCGGGACCGGCATCAACTGCGCGCGTGGGCTGTCCGGCGCCGCGACCGGCGACTGCGTCGAGGCCTTCGTCGACAAAAAGGTCTGCGTCCTCGACGAGCACGGCAAGCCCGAGTGCGAGATGGTCGCCCAGGGCACCGCCCTGAAGGCCACGGTCGGCGTGAGCGGGTTCGTCTTCGACGGCTGGACGGGCGACTGCTCCGGCCGCACCTGCGACGTCGCGTTGAGCGACGACCTGGGCGTGACCGCGCACTTCCGTGACGCAGTCGCGCCGTCGGTGTCCTTGGGCGGCGTGGCCTCGGGGGCGGTCGTGCGCGGCAACGTGCCGCTGAGCGCCTCGGCGAGCGACAACGCCGGCGTCACGCGCGTGATCTTCGCGGTCGGCGGCACGACGATCGTCGACGAGCAGCCGCCCTACGCCGCGACGATCCCGATCGCCGGGATGAAGGACGGCAACTACGACGCGAGCGCGAAGGCCTTCGACGCCGCGGGCCTGTCGTCGACGAGCAGCGTCCCGGTGACCGTGGACAACACGGCGCCGTCGGTCGGCGTGAACGGTCCTGCGAGCGGCGCCGCCTTCACGGGCGGCACGACCCAGACCTGGACGCTTGCCGTGACCGACACCACCGCGACGTCCGTCAAGTGCAGCGTCGTGCCGCTCGGCACTCCCGCCGCGTTCGGCGCCTGCTCGGGCGGCGCCGGCGCGCACTCGGTGTCCGGCAAGCCACACGGCGCCTACGTGTTCTCCGTCCGCGCCACGGACGCGGCAGGCAACGTCGCCGACGTCACCCGAAGCTTCTCGATCGACACCGTCGCCCCGGTCACGACCGTCATCTCCGACGTGGAGGACGGCGCCACCACCACGTCGACCTCAATCGGCTGGTCGTTCAGCGCGAACGAGCCCGGCGTGTCCTACGCGTGCCGCGTCCACCCCGCGGCCCTCACCCCGGGCCCCTTCGGTCCGTGCTCGTCGGCCGCCGGCCACGTGGCCGCGGGCTTCGCGCCGGGCGTGTACGCGTTCGAGGTCCGCGCGACCGACGCGGTCGGCAACGCCGAGTCGACCCCGATCAAGCGCACCTTCACCGTCGCGCCCGCGCCGCCGCCGCCCCCAGCCACGGTCGTCGATCCCGTGACGCCGCAGCCGACCCCGAGCCACACCGGCACCGGCACCGGCAGCGTGCTCAGCGGAGCGAAGTCCAGCACCGCCGCACCTCAGATCGTCGTCACGCTCGCCTTCAGCTTCTCCAGCTCCACCAAGAAGCAGACCAAGCTCACCTCCCTCGTCGTCAAGGGCGTCCCGGCCGGCTCAACCGTCTCGGCCAAGGGCTTCAAGAAGACCAACGCCGCCGGCATCGTGTCCCTCAAGTCTCTGACCAAGAAGCCGCTGAAGGCCGGCTCGACGATCACGGTGACGGTCTCCCACCCGGCCATGTCCAGCGCGATCAAGACCTTGAAGATCCTCCCGCGCAAGTCCCCGGTCGTCACGACCCAGTGCCAGCCGCCCGGCAGCAAGCCCAAGCCCTGCTGACCGGGATTTCCGGCGGCGCAGCATCTAAGCTGCGCCGCCACGCCCCTGTAGCTCAGCTGGATAGAGCAGCGGACTTCTAATCCGCAGGTCGTTGGTTCGAATCCAACCGGGGGCGCTAGGAAGTGCCTGCAAAGCGCCTGATTTTGAAAGTGCGCTTTAGCACGACCGGCATACCGTGCCGCAATCGTGCCTCGAAATCTGCGCTACTTTGGCGGCATGGAAGTGCCGATTTCGGGTCACGTGTACCGCCACGAGGGCCGCAAAGGTCCGGTCTGGCGAGCCAAGTACCGGCTTCCGGATGGTCGCCAGGCGCATCGCACGATCGGCCCGGCCTGGACCGAGCGGGGGAGGCCGGCAGCGGGCACGTACACGAAGCGAACGGCGGAAGCCTGGTTGCGAGACGTGCTTGACGAGGCACGCCGCGGCACGCTCGCGGGTCTCAACCGGACGGGCGCGACGATTGCCGACGCCGCGGCTGAGTATCTGCGCTTCGTCGAAGTCGATCGCCAGCGCAAAGCGAGCACGATCCGCGACTACAAGAGCGTGGTCGACAACCACATCCTCCCGACACTCGGCAAGCTGGCGATCGAGGACCTCACGATCGAGAAGCTCGAGCGCTGGCAGCGCCAGCTCGGCTCGGAGAGCCCGATCTCCAATCGTCAGAAGGCGAAGATCATCACGATCTTCCATGGCCTCATGGAGCGAGCGCGGAGAGTCTGGAAGTTGCCGTCGAACCCGGTGCGCGACTTGGAGAAGCCGCGTCAGGCTCCAGCTGCAGGCATCGACGTCTTCTCGGCTGAAGAAGTCCATGCCCTCTCGCGCGCTGCCGAAGACGAGCAGGACGCCGCGATCTTCCTGACCGCCGCCTTCACCGGTCTGCGCCAGGGCGAGCTCATCGCTCTGCGCTGGCGTGACGTCGACTTCCGCGGCCAGCACATCCGCGTCCGCGCCAGCTACACCAACCAGGTCCTCTCAACGCCGAAGAGCGGCAAGGTTCGAGCCGTCCCGATGGCGCCGGCTGTGGCCACCGCATTGGCTCGCCTTGGCACGCGAGACGAGTTCGCCGGCGTTGACGACCTCGTCTTCGTCGGCTTGCTGGGTCAGCACCTCGATGCCTCGGCACTGCTCAAGCGCTACAAGCGAGCGCTGACCAAGGCTGGTCTGCGTCCCTTGCGTTTCCACGACCTGCGCCACACCTTCGGGACGCGCATGATCGCCAAGGCTGACATCGTGCGCGTCCAGGAGTGGATGGGCCACGCCGACATCGAGACGACGCGCAAGTACCTGCACTTCGCTCCGCGGCCGGACGACGCCCTCCTGGTTGCCCAGGCCTTCGCCCTCGACGAGGTCGAACCGTCGCCTGTGCCCTCGCCCGAGCCATAGCCGTCGTCAGCACCATCTCCGACTCCGGCATCAGCACCGACACCGGCTCCAGCACCAGCTTCAGCACCGACACCGTCACCGGATTCAGCTCCGGCACCAGCACCGAATCCGGTGACAAACACGTGTTCGCCATACCTACCCTCGCGAACTCACCTCTTCTCGTCGCTCTTCGCTGTCCCGGTTGCCAACCCCCCGATCTCTTCTCTCCTCGCATCTCTCCCTCTGCCTCGAACCACCCCAGCTCCTGTCCAGTCCTTGTCCTCTCGGTCCCTCGCAACCACCCGCCTCGATCCGCCTGCCCACCCATAGCCTCGATCGAAAATCCGACCACCCTCAGACCCTCCGGTGGGTGCGGGTGGTCGGATTTTCGATCGAGGCGCATCTGGCTCTGGCAGGCGGATCGAGGCAGTCCTACTCGTTCGGCCGCCGAACGAGTTGGGGAACGAGTAGAAACACAGGTGGGAGGGACGAAACAGAACAATTCGTTCTGGTTCGTCACGCGTCGGCAGGCGCGATCGGGTGTCCGGCTGCGCGGTGAGAATCGCTCTGGTCTGGACGATTGTGCTCAGACCAACCCTAGGCTCGTATCTGCGTGCCTGACGGTGCGCTGTGGCTTATCCGCACCGGGGCAGCGCGATCCCCACTTCCGCTCATCGTCCAAAGCGACGGTGTCGCCACTCGCGAGTAGCAGCGTCAAACTTGCATCGTGGTCTCCGCCGGGTCGGCTTCAATACTGCGTGATGACTCGTTTCAATGCCCACCTCGGCGGAACGGTGTCCTACACGGACATTCTCGTCATCACCGATGATCACACGCACGAGGAACTCGAAACAAGTCCGCCGGCTGGGTCGCTCGCCGCAGAGCTGACCACCGGATTGACGCTCGAGTTGCTCCCTCGCGACCTGGCGGAGCGGGTGATTCACGCTGCAACGCCGCGCGGCGAGAACTACGACCCCGCGCGTCAGTTCGGCCAGCTCTATTCGTTTGTCCGGCGGGGGCCACTCGACGATCGCTATTTCACGTTCGACCCGGACGCACTGATTCGCAACGCACTGCAGCTCTCCCGGTTGATCGTGCCGAACGCCCACTCGACCGACTATGCGGCTCGCGTACTCGCTCATGAAGTGTTCCCGTTCAAGCGCGAGGAAGGGCTCACGATCGCACCTCTGCATCCCGAGCATCGCGAGTTTGCTTTCCGGGTCGACACGGCATCGCGCGGGTGGCTCACCGAGGCCGACGCCGACGAACTGGGGCGCCTCCTCAGGCGATGGCTGGCAGTCCGCGAGCAGCTACCGCAGAGGGTGAAGAACGCCATGTGGTGGAGCGAGTGGACAGCCCGAACGGGATACATGCAGCCGGCGTTCGTGAACACCGTCTCTGCGTTTGAGGCGCTCGTAAGCACGAACACTGCTGGGCAGCGCGCGGAGTTCGTCGTGCGAGCGTTGGCCGCGGCGGAAGAACTGGAGGAGGCGAACCTGAACATCGACGCCGAACTACTGGACCGCTCCTACACCGCACGCTCGGAGATCACGCATGGCGCGTTCGTGGCGATGAACGCATCCGGGCCTGAAAGAGATGACCTCGTTCGTTTACAGGCGGTGCTTCGCGGGCTACTTCGGCGCGCGATCTATGACGATGCCTTCGCTGGAATTTTCGCTACGACCGCGACCGTCGACGAACGATGGCCTGTCCCTAGCCGGTGGCGGGACGTCGTTGGGCTTGCCGCTCGCCGGCCATAGGCTGTGCGTATTCGTCCAAAGCCGTAGTGACAGCCGGCGAAGCAGCGCGACTGTCAGCCGAGGGGCGCAATCTCTGCCGATAGGCCCGAGATGTCGAGCCGCATGGAGCCGTTTGAAAGCTTCGCGATAGGGTCTGGCTCTCGCACCAGCACGGGACTCTTCGAGTCGGCTTCGTAGACGCGGCACAGTACGTATCGGTCCCGCGCACGTAGCGCGAGTTCGAACTCCGCCAAGGGCCAGTCGAACCGTCCGTGACGGCCGGTCGTCGCCTTCACCTCCAGCCAGATGTCAGCTCCGTCGGCATCGACGGAACGGATGTCGTGATTCGCCGCTGGATTGTGCGCCGCTGTCCAGATGACACGCTCAGGCAAGAAACCGAGGCCCTGGACACGCTTCCGCTCGTCCTCAAGCACGAGTTCCTCGCCGCGCCGGCCGACTTCGCGGTCGCGTGCTTCTTCGGCGGGCGTGCGTAAGCGGCCGTTACCGCCACCTCCACCTCCATGGCCGACGTTGCGCACTGGCGGCGTCCACGCCGCAGGCGGAGCAGTCGAGAGCTTGACTTCGTCCAGTGCAGGCAACGGTCGCGGCGGTCCCGGCTTCGGTGGATTCGGCGAAGGTTTGGGGGGCGGCACGGGTCCAGTTGCCGGTAGCCCGTCCTTGATTTGGCCAAGTTGCTTCTGCAGAGCCTCGCCGACCTGTGCCACGAGATTGTCGGTGGCGCTTTCCTCCTCGGCTATCAGGTCATCGAAGGAAGTGTCGCCGGCGTCTGGATTCCACGAGACGCCACGCTCCGCGAGATATCGCTGGACCTCGTCCGTTGAGTCGCAGCTCAAGATGCGGAAGATTGCGTCGGCCAGGGGGCGCTGTGTCGCCGTGGCATCGTCGACCAGGCTCGCGACAGCGCGCGCGATCGCTCCGTTGACCTCGGACTTGCTGCGCATGAAGCTGAGGACGATGCGCCGATCGATGACGGCGACGTCGCGCGAGACCTGCAACTCGTGCCGGCCGAGCCTATAGCGCTCCATTAGCGAGGTGACGAAGCTGACGCCGGTCAGGTGCCGCAACCGGCGGCTGAAGGTCCGACTCGGTGCCAGGGATTGTGATCGGTCTGCGGCCGCGACGGCGTACACCGCCGACGAGAACGCTCGCTGCTGCAGGCGGGCCAGCGTCGTGGATTCGATGAATCCGGGCGGCCCGGGGCGGTCTTGGCCCACCGTGAATCCGAGCGATCGGCGGGCGATGGTGAGCGGGATTGTGCCCGCACTCTCGTAGAACCGCCGCGTTACAGGGTCGACCAGATCGGCGAACGCAATTGGCAGACCCTGCTCTCGAACCACGCGCGCGGTGGCGGGGTCGTCATCGATCAGCAGCCGGCGCCCCGGGGCGTCCGTCGTGGGGTGCAGACGTCCTTCGGTGTCCAGAAGCACATGCCAGGTCGGCGGCAGGCTGTCAGGGACGCGGCCGAGCTGGACGTAGGCGGCCCGGATCACGGCGCGTTGTGCTCCCGGGAGCTGGCGGCGACCGCTTTCGCTTTGTTGATCCAGCCACTCGAGAAAGCGACGCCAGTGACGCTGCTGCGCCGTAACGTCGGCGCCAAGCGCCTGATAGACGCGCTCGAGCCCGCCCTGGATGACGGGCAACACAGGTCCAAAGATGAAACGGTTTCGACGTCCGAGCAGGACTCTGGCGGGTGTGTGCCAATCGCCTCCTTCGAAGATCACCGGCTCGTCGACCAGGCTCTCGATCGCTTTCTCGACGCGCAGCGACGCGACTAAGGCTGGATACAGCACGTTGGGATGCGAAGGGCCGCTGCCGGCCTCGCGGAGTTCTTCGAGATGGCGCAGGATGTCGTCGCTCCGCGGCTCGCTGGAACAGCCCAGTCGGTCGTACAGCGCAGGGTGGGTCCCTTCGACGAACGCGGCGTTCGGGCCGACGCACTTGAGGAGGTACGGCGTCCGGATCAGTGCCTTTGCCGGTGGGATGAGTTGGCCGTTCGAGGAGAGCAGGAAAGCGATCGATTCCAGCCGTTTGACCGTCAGGCGCGTCAGCAGCGGCCGATGGCGCATGAGCAGCTGCTCGAACCCGGGCGCGAGATCCGGACGCTCAACGACAACGTTCGCGTAGGCGACCAGGTCGGCTCCAGTTAACTTCGATCGAATCGCCAATCGCTTCATCAGCCTCGTGTTGCCGGCGACGGCGTCACCGGGGAAGCGGAGTGCAGGCTCGATTCGTCTACCGACTCGGGATAGGACCAGATCGTTCGGGGCGGCCCACTCGCCGCGATGGTCACGGACAACGGGCGAGCGTTTGACGACGGGCCACGTCGTGCGCCCGATCGTCTCTGGCGCGCTCAGCATCTGGTGGTACAACGCCTCGCGCTCGTCATCGTCGGCGTCACCGGTCAAGGCTCGTTCGGCGACGCCGCGGGCCCACCTGGACGTTTCGAAGGGCTCGCAGAGGCGGGCGAGGGCGCGGTACTTGTGAAGTTCCGCGTGCAGTTGCTGCCCGGGAGCGACCGGCGAAACCGCGGCCAGCGCAGGATCGATCAGCCACAACGGGTCTGACGGAGACGCGAGCGTACCGGCAGCGGTCAAGGTCGTGGGCGAGGTGCGCAGGTCGTTGCGCTGGTTAGCTGAAAGGGGGTGGCGGCCGAGCGCCTCAGCGAAACGTCTCTGGAGTTCGAGGTTTCGCCATGGGGCGGGGAAAGTCGGGTAGTGCAGATCTCCAACTGCGTCGCCGAGCTTGGTCGAAAGTCGCGTCGCGTCCTTGCCGGCACACCGCAGCCGCACCGCGGACGCAACCGTGAAGCTGCGAGCACCCGCATCGCGGGCCATGGCGATGACCGAGGGTTCCCACAGGCGCGGGTCCAGCCTGCGGACGTCTCCGACGAGTTCGTCGAGTTCCGGCGTGATTCCGATCATCACATGGGACGCTGCCCTAAACGCTGGACGGCGTCCTCCGGCGCGCTCGCGGGTCGCCCAGCACTCCCGCGTCTGGAGACGCTGAATCACCTGCGCCGCGAAGTCCCCATGGTCGGTTTGACGCGGGAGGGCAAGGTACGCGTCGGCGCCGAATTCGTCGAGCCACTTGGTCGTGACGAGCTGGAGGACGAAGTCAGCTGTGATCTCAAGGAGCCAGGCGTTCCACTCGTTGTGGCCGGGATCGATCACGTCCTTGCGATCCGAGTTCATCTCGAAGGGTGCGCTCACGCTGAGAGCGCACCCGGTCAACGCGTTCACCGCGCCGATGGGATGGAAGAGATGACCGGCGTGGGTCATGTCAGGCCGTTTGCGGCGCATCCGCAAGGAGACCCCAATGCGTATTCGCTGGCCAGGAACTCGGAAGTACGTCGGAAAAGCGTGTGTCCGATGCCTCGGTGGGATCTCGACGGTGCGCTGGTACTCAAGCTCGACGATGCGCTCATTGCGCTCGGCGCTGGAGTCCGAGCGGGTGATCGACCGCTCGAGCGTGACGCCGCCAGCGCGATGTCGGCCGAGCATTCGCACCCGTTGCTCCCACTGCAAGGTCCGTTCGAGCCGCGCCGATGCAACGGTCACAGCCCGCAGGCTCCTCGGTCCGCTCGGCGCCGCGAGCTTCATCACCGTCGGAGCGAGCTCGCTGGCGAGCGCGACGATGTCACGCTCCTCACGCTCCGGGCTGTAGGCCTCCAGCTTTCCGACCTGTGCAATGCGCCATGGGACGAACACGTGCGCGCCGGGAACGCCCCTCGAACTCGGGTCTGTACGCGGGGACGGCCAAGCCCCGCGGCGATGGTCGAGCACGGTTTGCCGGCCACCCGACCGTATGTAGATTTGATCGCCGAAGATGAAGAGCGAGCGCAATCCGAAATTCTTCGAGCCAATCCCGTTGATTTTCTGAGGCACCTTCTCTTCCTCGCCGGCGATCGTCCCGGTCCCGAGCATGACGCTCAGTCGCCGCCAGCCGGCATTGTCGATCACCCGTCCCGTCCCCGAGATGGCGAGCCCGTCGGCGCCGAAAGTGACGGTTAGCGCCCGTCCCTGAGCGTCGTACTCGTTCTGGACAAGCTCGCGGAGCACGTCGACGGCAGAATGACCCGCCGCGAACTCCTCCACGAAGCTGCTGCCGACTCGATACTCCAACTCCGACGGCTGCAGCTCCGGCGGTTCCCAGGCGCTCATCTCTTTGCTCTCATCGAAGCGCTCCGGAAGTGGCGCGGACGACGATCGTGCCATCGCGCGATGATTGGCTCCGGTCGGACTGGGGTCCGACGGCCGGAGGTGTCGCTAGCAGGTGCATGCGCGTGACGTAGAGCCTCAGTCGTGGCCTGGCCTAGCGCTTCGCAGTTCCGTGTTCGTCGAGCAGGTCGGCAAGCCAAGACTAGGTCGTCTGAACGGACTTCTGTCGTGCCGGGGCCGCCGATCAACTGTCCTTGTACTGACGGAGTTCCCAGTCGGGAACGTCGACATCGAGATTCCGGTGCGGGTCGGAGAGGAGCTGCGCGGAAGGCCCCAGATCATCTTGAGTCGTACGTCGTGGCGGGCCATGAAAGGACCATATAACGAACGCAAAGCGCTGATCGTTCAGCGTACTGTCCTCTGAGGCCGCGACACCGCGCCCTGACGTCGAGCGTGATTGTGTCGCAGTTCGCCGAACACGGATAGCGCGCGAGCCGTGGGCGTGCTGCTCGTCCTCGTCCAAAGCGACAGCGTATGGTCAGACGTGCGAGGCCGCTGGGCGGCCGCGCCTTCGTCACGCAGCGAAGATTACTCGTAGGATCCGGCTCCGAATGGGGGCACCCGAGGAGACCACAATTAAGTCGCTGGGCGAGTTCACGCACGCCGTGGAAATCGCGATGGGCGACGAAGCGCCGGTCTGGTACCGGGGCGTGACCAACGCCGAGCACCCCCTCGTCCCATCCCTTTTCCGCCATCCGACGATCACGCAACCGAACGAGCTGATCAAGCTTGAGCGCGACCTGCAGCGCCGCTACGAGGAGCGGAGCATCCCGTTCCGCGACGTGCTGGCCCCGGTGGGCGACTGGGGCCAACTCTTTGTGATGCAGCACTTCGGCGTCCCGACGCGGCTCCTCGACTGGAGCGAGAATCCCTTCGTCGGTCTGTACTTCGCCTTGGCGAACCCGGTGGTCGACCCCAACACGAAAGAGGTCGTCAAGGACGCCGTGGTATGGGCGCTTAAGCCCATCGCCTGGAACCGGCACGCTCTCCAAGACGTGAACTTCACCGGCGGCATCCTGTCGATCGGCACCGAAGACGACGACTTTCTTAAGGCGCTGGCGCCCGGGGTGAACGACGACCACGTTCGGGCGACGCCGTTGGCGCTGCACGGCATCCACAACAGCCCCAGGATCGTCGCTCAGCGGGGCGCTTTCACGATCTTCAGTAAGTACACGACGCCCATGGATCAGACGTTCGACGACAAGGATCACCCAGCGGAGAACCTTCGCCGCTTCGTGATTCCTGCGGACCACGTCATGATGATGCAGCGAGCGCTGACCGCGATCGGCATCACCGACTCCGTGATCTATCCAGATCTCGGTGGCCTCGCCCTTGAACTGAAGCGCTACTTCAAGTTCGTCTGATGTTCGTCGTCGAGGAACTCAAGGCCCGACCGCTGCGCTGGTGGGTCGACAACCGCGGTCTTCTCGATCTCGCCCCCCCGTACCAGCGGCGGGGCGGATTGTGGAGCGTCCCGATGCGTCAGAAGCTCATCGATTCGATTATCAACGGCTATGACCTCCCGAAGTTCTACCTCGCGGACTTCGCGTCCGGGCCACCGGACCTGAACACGGCCGGCCGCCGATTCGCGGTCGTCGACGGGCGGCAGCGACTCGAAGCGATTTTCCGGTTCGCTGACGATGAGCTCACGCTGGAGGAGGAGTTCGTTCTCGCCGACGAGCCGGCGCTCGAGCTCGCGGGCCTCACCTACAGTCAGCTCCGCCAGCGTGATCCTCGCACGGCGTCAAGGTTCGACGAGTACCGCTTAACTATGTACGCCATCCGGACCAATGAGGAAGGGCGTATCAACGAGCTGTTCACACGACTGAACAGCAGCCGCGCGCTGAGCGGTGCCGAGGTTCGAAACGCAATGAAGGGTGTGGTTCCGGGACTCATTCGTGAGATCGCCGACCATGAGCTTTTCACAAGCTTGGTCCGGTTCTCGCGGAACCGCTATCAGGATCGGGAAGTTGCAGCGAAGTACCTCTTGTGCGAGTTCCGAGGCAACCTCGTTGAGACCAAACGAGCCGGCCTTGACCGTCTCGTGCGCGAAGGAACGCGCGCCGATGCCGATCCGGAGAATCTACGCCGAGCTGCGGACCGGGTTCTAGAGGTGTGCGATCGGATGGCGTCGATCTTCGAGCCCTCCGATCGCCTCCTGAGCTCACAAGGCTCGATGGTGCCCTACTACTGGCTCGCGCGGACTGTAGGCGGCGTGCATGGACCACGCATTCGAGCTTTCCTCTTGGACTTCGAAGAACTCCGCCATCGCAACCGCAGAGTTGCGGCCGACCCACGCGTCGGCGGCATCGTTGATCCAGATCTTCTGCGCTATGACGCGCTGAATCGCAGCATCAACGACCAGGGCAGCATCGAGGGACGCTTCGCCATCCTCATGGCCTTCCTGAATGAGTGGTTGGAGGAAGGGCACCTTCAGCCGCGGCCGAGTCCACGCTTCGGCTGACACCCGGTACGGAGCATCCGATCGATTTGTCGACACAGCTCTTACTGGCCTCGTGAGACCGCTGTACAGAGCGCCTTGGCCGGCCCGGGGACTAGCCGTCCGCGCTACTGCCTTCCATGCAACGCGATAGCGCCCCGTCTGTACGTGAGAACACTCTGCTGAACAGCTGCAGTGACCCGCGATGCCCAGGGTCTGTCCCGTCTCTAGGCGTGGTCGGCGGATCGGTGACCCGGCCTGCGCTCAGAATCGGATGCCGAAGAGTCCACCGTCTTCGCCCTGATCCGAGAGGGTCAGGACCGTGTGGTCGGCGAGCTTGAAATCGCGCGGGAGATCCGTTGTTGGGATGCTGTCGGAGTTCAGGAGACTGAGGTACTGGAACCCGCACTCGCGGGCCTTGCGCTCGGCCAGGACGAGGGCCCGGGCGCGCTGGCGCTCGTCAACGCCGTCGAAGATGGCGCTGTCGTGGACGAGGAAACCTGGCTTCGTAGCGTGACGGCTGAGTAGCTCGGCGACCATGAGGTCGTAGGCGAACACGACCATCTCCTGGACGCCCTGGCTCTCGCCCTTCGCGATGTCGTAGTCGAGTCGGTAGCCGCCGTCGCGATTGACCCCGATCAGGAGGGAGCCGGGCTCGGGGTAGAGGGCGTCTGTGTTCTCGCCGAAGATGCGGATGGCTTCCTCGATGGCGCCACGGCGAGCGTCGAAATCGCGGCGGGCGTCAAGGACGAGCTGCTGCTTCTCGATGCGGATCTCGGCAAGGCGCGTCTCGAACCGGCGGAGGTTGTCGAGCTCCACCTGGAGGCGCTCGACCCTGGTGACCCGCTCGGCGTGCTGGCTCTGCAGTTCCTGGTACTCATCGAGTGCCCCGCTCTCCTCCAGGACCTTCATCAGCTGTGCGCGCCGGTCGTCGAGACGCTCTTTGGTCTTGTCACGGCGGGCAATCTCGATCTCGAGGCGCACGATCTCCGAATCGAGGTACTCGCGGCGGTTGAGGATGAGCTGCTGATGGAAGCCCTGCACGTCCTCGAGGCGCTTTGTGAGCTGATCGCCGAACACGATCCCCGCCTCCTCGTAGGTCCGTCGCAGGCGCTCCAAGTCGGCCGGCTTCTCCTCCTCGATGGCGGCCACATAGAACTCGATCCGTTGCTGGTCGGCTACGTTGGCCGCGGCAAGTTCGTGCAGCTGCTGGGTCAGTTCCGACGCCTCAACCTCAATGTCGCGGTACTGCTCCACGACGTGAAACCCGCGAAGCTGCTTGGCGCGCCGCTCGACCTCTTGGCGCAGGTTAACGATCCGTGCCTCGAGTTCGGCTTCGACGCTGTCAGGGCGAATTCGGTGCTCTCGAGCCACGCTGCGCGTGATCGCGACGTGGCCCTTGCGTAGGTCTTTGCCCTCGTCGACGAGCTGCTTGGCCTTCGCGGGATGGTTCCAGTCGAGACCGAGCAGGAAGGCGTGCTGGACCTGTTGCTCGGCGGCGCTTTGGGACCCGAAGTACTTGAAAGGGCTGATGTAGGCCTCTCGCTCGGTGCGAGCGAGGTAGTTCAGCAAGGCGCGCGGCCAGGGCATGGTCGCGCCCGATGCGCCTTCCCGCGCGCGGAGACCGAACAACAGCCGCCCAAGCTCGAGACGCCACTCATCGACCGGGAGCCAGGTGACCTCGTCCGAGTGCCGAGCGGCCGGGATCAGTTGCTCGAGATCGCCGCCACGAAACTCCACGCGCGACGAATCCTCTACGGAGCGCGTGACCGAGACGCGCTGCCCCCTGAGATCGAGCGTCAGCGTGAAGCTCCAGGAGGCGAGCTCCGGGGCCACTCGGAAGGGATGATCGGCCTTGGCGCCGGACCCGAGACACCACTGGATGATTCGTACGACAGAGGTCTTGCCTGAGCCGTTACGGGAATCTCGGTCGGATGCGCTGGTAGTTCGTTCGGCGAGCACGACGTTGAGCCCGCTGTGCAGACGGACCGGCTTGAACGACGCGCGGTTGGCGGTGACCGAGTGGATCATCCCCGCGCTCTCCTGAGCCCGTGCTCGCCGGCCTCGAGCGCGCCAATCGCATAGAGCATCGAGAGCGTCAATACGAACACGTCGAAGCCAGCGACCTCCTTGGTGCCGCGCACCCGCTCCCACAGTGCATTCGCGGAGATAGGACGCTCCAGCTGCTCGAGCAGCACCGCTCCCGTCGCGAGCAAGGAGCGATCGACCCGCACGTGTTTGGTTGGTGCGATCACGGTTCGAACACGTCGCAGATCTCGAACGCGCGAGTCACGATCGCGGCCGCCGCCCAGAAGCGCTCGTCGGAAGCCGAGGACGTCGCGCCGACCGTTTCGACCAAGGAGAAGAACAGCGCGTCCGAATCGTCGATGTCCTGGCGCTTCTGGATGTACAGCGCCTTGAGCGCAGCAGCGACACGTGGCGCGAACTCGGGGTCTGGGTGCTCGTCTGCGAGCCGGCGGACGGTCGGGACCAGCCCGAGCGCACCTTGTACGATCCGCTCCGTCACCGCTGTCAGATCGTTGCGATCCAGCTTCTCGCGGGGTGCCGTCAAAGTGAGGTCTTCGGATGCTGCCGATGCTCCCAGCGACGCGACACTGTTCAGTAGGCTCGCGACATCGGCGGCCACGTCCGCACCGGTCGCTGCGACCGAGCCGGGGTAAGGTCGGAGAAGGTCGTTGCGGTCAGCCTCGGGTAGCTCCCGGACAATCTGCCATAGCGCCTCCTCGCCCCACTGGAGGATCTCGATGCCGGCGTGTTGTGAGTTCAGCGTCGCGATGAGTTTGACCGCGTCGGGCGGCAGGCCCCTTCTGGGCGTGCTCCACACGAAGATCCAACGCTTCATGCTGGGCCACTGCGTCTTGGCGCCTTCGAAGTCCTCGCGGATCTTCTTGCAGGTCGGGGCAGTTGTCAGCGGTGTTTCGGGCGCGTACACCTGATAGTTGGTGTGATTCGACGTCTGGTAGCCGTCGCTCTTGCGATCACCCTGGGGGCCCGCAGGCGCGACGGGACAGAACGTCGGGTCCGATCGGACCATGATGTCCTCGAAGAACTGCTGGAAGGCCTTCTCGCTCAGAGTCGTCCACGCGACCTTGAACCAGGCGTAGTGCCACTGGAGCACAGTTGCAGTGTGTCCCGTGGCGCTGGTGCCGGGGGCTGAGGGCATCCGCGGGAGTATGGCGGGCGGGCCGGTCGTCGCCGCAACGAGAGCGGCGTTATCGCTTCAACGTGGGAGCGGATGGCGGGTGCGTTCTGTCGGAGGCGCTGAGAGCGGATCCAGCCGTAGTGCCGGGACCGAGACATTGGAGCTCCGCAGGTCGCCGCGGCGTTCGAGTCTCGTGCCTCGAACCGTGCCTCCGACTCGGCAAATATGACCTCGGAGAAGCTGACCGTACCCGAGCAAGTTTGGCTCTAAATCAGGCAAAGTACCTGCAAATAGCAATCTTCTAATCCGCAGGTCGTTGGTTCGAATCCAACCGGGGGCGCTGAGAAACGCCTGGAAACGGGCCTTCGTGCAGTCGGCGGTGTCGGGGCAGACGTAGTCAAGTCCCAGGTCGGGGTGCAAGAGTCGTCGGTAGCGCTCGCGGCTGCTCAGGTCAGAGCAGGTCTCTTGTCAGGAGGCATTGACCGGCGGCTGTAGGGTGCGTTTCGGCCTGCATGGCAATCGCGCTGCATGCACGGTCTCTGGCGTGATTGCTCTGCGGACGTAACTACGTCTGACGGGCGATCCACTTTCCGGATTCGTCGACGGTGACCTCCCACGAGACGCGCCCGCTCTGCCCGGCAGCGATCGCTTCCCAGTCCTCATCTGTCCACTCGGTGGAGTCCACCGCCGCTGTGCTGTTGTTTGCCTCGAGCGATTCTCTGGTGGCCCGGTAGTCGCCCATGCAGGTGAAGACGCGGGCTTCTTTCTGAACGCATGAGACGTTGGAGACCCTTGCGCCTGACCAGTCTCCCTGTTGCAGTTCCTTCGTCAGATCATTGCCGCTTGGCGAGCCGGCGCCGCAGCCGGTGAGCAGAGCGAGCACGGCCAGACTCCCACATGCGCGTACCATCGGTTACGAGAGCCGGTAGCGTCCGGCTTTGTCCTGCCTGCAGGTGAAGCCGTGGCGTTTGTAATCCTTCTGGTTGCGGATGGCGCAGAACTGCCCGCGCGCGATGCACTTCTTCGCGCCGCCGATCTTCGCCGACGTGCAGGAGATGCTTGCTTCGTATCGCTTGACGAGGCGGGCAATCGCAGCCTTGTCGGCCGCGACCGTCTTATCGGTCGACGCAGCGACGGCGTAGGCCGTCGGCGCGCAGATGGCGAAGGCCTCGACGTACGCGGTTGTGTTGCCCTGGTAGGACATACCGCCGATCACGTACCAGCCGCTGCGGCTGGCCACCGTGTCCGACGCGGCCATGCCGGCGTCACCGACTGAGACGCCGCCGCCGGAGATCGCGCGCTGTCCTGCCGGGCACGTCGCCATTGCGCTCTGCACGTAGGTGCCGTTCCAGTACACACGCTGGGAGCGCACGTAGTTGATCTGACCCACCGCGCTCGGACCAGCGGGACCAGCGGGACCCGCCGGACCGGACGGGCCTGTGAGGCCTGGCTCGCCCTGGATACCGTCCCTTGCGGTCGAACTGAGCTGCGTCAGACCGATCGCGCCCCGCTTGATGTCCTTGGCAGTGATCGTGCCGTCCTTGATCTGAGCGCTGGTGACCATCGACGCGGCCGTGGCCGTGCCGCCCATCGCAAGAACGATCGCCGCCGTGCCGAGCCACACGCCCGGACGCCTAACGTTGCGCATGTTCCCCTCCGTGAGGATCGCTTAGGTCGACCTTATTCCGACCTCAGTGCGCGCTAGCTTACGCTCGCGCGCAAGAACTCCTTACCATACGTTGGTCCAGGCTGCGAAGGCAGCGCGGCGATCAGCGGTTCTCACGCGGCCAGTTCGCGACGCATGTGCGTCACAGTCTCGGAGTCTTGAGACAGCGAGGTACTGGGCTCGCGCGAGGGGCATCGTTGTGCGTGGAGTTCGCCAAACCGAGGTCGGACGACGCTCCGATATGCGGCGGTCGTGTTCCTTACCCGATCTGGGGTTGTCAAGTTTCGCGTCGGTCCTGGTCGGACGCGGGACGTGTCGGTCGAGATCGTTGCCCGGGCGGCGGACATCGCCGGGTCCGGAGCGTTCTTCCCGCCCCGGGGGATCGGGCGGGTGGAAGCTCGTCCTCGAGATGAACTCGACCTTCGCCTCGATCGTTTCGCGGTTGCCGATCGTCAGCGACGGCACCGAGAGTGTGTACGAGACCAGCGGAAGCGCCGTCTTGCCGGCGGATGACATGCGCTCGTCGCCTAGATCGGCAAATCGCTCACGCAGGGCGGCCATCAGCGCTTCGACCTCGGCCTCGCTAGCAGACGTGAGGTAGTCGTTGTCGCTGCTGCCGCGCTGCGCGGCGGCGTCGAGACGCAACGATGTCGCGTTGCCGCCCATGACCTGCAGCTCGATGCCGTGCTCGGCCGCGAGCCGCTTGAGCTGCTCGTTCAGCTCAGCGCACCACGCGCTGATCTCGCTGATGTAGTTCTGGGTGATCCCGTTGCGCTTGCCCTGCTCGACGATGATCGAGGGCTCGCGAACGAAGTCGAGCACGAACAAGTCGACGAACGGAGCGAGATCCCCTGACCAGTCACCGGCGTGCCCCCGCGGCAAGCTCCCGTAGCTCGAGGCGCGTGTCCGAGGCGATGGTGTCCGGTTCAAGGACAGCGTCGACGTGATCGCGAAGACCCATCTCACGTGCCCAGCTCCGGAGTCGCGGAACATCTGCTTTCGCGCGCACCATCGCTGCCAGAACGGCGCCGAGATCCGCCAGCGATGCCGGGAAGGTCCCTGCGCGAACTTCCCGGAGGAGGTCCAGCCACGCCTTCTCCATCGGTGCGATGGGGCCTCGAACCCCGAAGCGCTCCATCCTGGCTGGCGGCTGCCCTCGGAGCAGCACGAAGCTCTCGGGTGTCGGTGTCTGCAGACGCTTCGACGCCGCGCCGGCGGGTAGCGACCAGAATCCAGCTTCGCTGAGAGCGAACGCCACCTCGGCAAGCGCATCCGGATCCGCGTAGACGAGATGCGGATATGAGCGCAGGAACTGATGGCTGTGCGAGCCGATCACGTCCAACCCAGTGAGATGCGCCTCGGCTCCCGACTCGCGGAGCGCGGCCACGAGCTCTTGAATCTCCTCAGGCAGGAACGCCTCAGCGCCCGGAAGCGCGTATTCGCCGTGGCCTGCGTGCACGAGTCGCCCTTCGTCGACCATGCGAGCGAGATGCCGGGCCACGGTGGCCGACGACGCGTCGACTTCCCGCACGAGCGTGGCACGACGCGCGGTGCCGCCCCGCTCGCGCACAGCAGACAAGATCCGTACGTCCAGAGGGACGCCGTCGGGACTGCGGGATGGATCTGCGGAAACGTAGTTGATTTCCGCAAAATCGTATCATCGTCTACGGATGCGCTCGCGGTTTCAGTCCGAAGCAGGCAAAGCGGCTTCTAAGCGGCCGTGCCGGGGTGGGCGCGGGACGGCCGCAACTCGCGCAAAGCGACAGTGACGGTCCAGCCGGAACTCGCACCTTGATGTGGGCGTCGGCGGTTGTGGGCAGGAGCAGCGCGATCGCGAGGGGCGGATGCCGCAGCGGTCACCCCAATCCAACTCGCGGTCCGATAGTTGCGGAGCGATCCCGCCGGCCACGCGCAAGCTGACCGTTTCGACGCGGCAACTCCCTAGCCCTTCGGGCGAGCTGGCTCAACTAGTTCGACGGGGCCACGATCCATGAGATGCCGTCCGAGGTCCTTGAGGATCGCGGGGTTCTCGAGGACAAGCTCCGTGACCCCCGCAGCCAGCTCCTGAGGCGCCAGCTCTCTGAGCTGCGCGAGAGCAGCAGGATCACCGCCGGCGACGTGTGCGTTCGCCAGCACGTGCAACAGCCTGGAACGAAACTCTTCAGTAGCGAGCAGAGCCACGACGAGTTGCTCGTATTGCTCGGTGCTCATCGTGAGCTTGACGTCGTGGAGTGTGGTCGCCACGTCCTGCCCCGGAGCATCATCCGTGCCCACGTCTTGAACCACGAGCGTGGCGGGCTTCGCCTCCGCTCGGCTCGCCTTCCTGGCCTTGCGGGCTTCGCGCTTCTGAATGAGGTCGTCGCGCTTCGCCTTGAGTGCAGGGATGAGTTTCGTGTCTCGCCACTGGACAACGTGGGGTCTCGCCACTTCGACGAGCTCTTCGAGGACCCGATTAACGAACGCGGCAGCGAGCATCTCCCCCACGGTCGGTTGCGGAGGCTGGCTGGACTCGTGGAAGTACACGACCAGAGGTTCGGGTTCGGACTGATCGTCCTCACCTTCCGCCTTCAGGCGGATCTCGACGTGCTCAGGGCCCTTATCGGTGGAATTCGGCGTGAAGCCCCGACTCCAGCCCTCCGTCTTTCTCGAATCCGCGAGGCGCTCGCCCGCGGGCATCCGAACGACGGCATCGACCTCGACGTAGCCACGGTCGTCATCGCTCAACGTCATGGCCCCACTGTAGGCACGGCGATCGAAACGCTCGACGGCTCGCAAGCGTGAAGCGCTATCCGCGGCCGGCGTCTCATCGAGACGATCACGGCGGACGTGCCCTCGTCGTCCGTAGCGGCAACTCGGACACGATGTCGAGCCCGGGTGAAGAACAACGCGGCCGCCGTCCGCGTCTGCGTCGCCGCGCGTCCTGTGTGGATAGAGAAAGATCTTGGCCGACCTCGCGCCCTGAGACCACGCGATCCGACCAAAGCCGGAACTCGCGCAAAGCGAGAGTCGCCAGATCCGCCGAGTCACGTGGTTCGACCGCTATCAAGACATCGGAAATCGCCACAGAAGCACCACTTCGATTGCCGTCAAACCATGGTCGCCGGGCGTTTCGTGTCGGGAGCACGGCCGGGGGTTCGAGTAAGAGGGCCGGAGAGGTCCGCTTTCCTCGGTGCGGTGCGGCTCTGCGCATGTTCAGTCGGAGACCTTGGGGTAACGCCCGGGCTCGAGCGCCGGCCGACATGTCCGAGCCGCGAACAACGCACGACGCTCTCAAGCAGGTCGAAGGCGAGCAAGCGACGCGTCGGCGGAGTTCGCCCGAGGAGCTCCCGTCACCGCACTGCCGCTCCCTTCAACCGTGCCAGCTTCTTGGCGGCAGCGCCGGGAGCCAAGCCGAAGACGTGCTCGAACAAGCTCGTCTTCTCACGCGAAGGGGCCGAAACAAATCGGACCGACCTGGTCTGGGTTTGCGGGATGCCTACGACGCCGCGACCACGCACGCCTGCGAAGATCATTCCGCCAGACGTGGTGATCAGTTGACCTTCGACCGGCTCGCCGACACGTGGACGAATCTGGACGGTCGCTAGACGATCAGGCTCGATGACTTGGTCAACCAGGTCGGCGCCGAGGACCAGGGCGAAAGTGCAACCGAGCAGCCCGAAAATGAGGCGACGCGTCAACCGGACCGTCTCGTGATAGGTCCAATCGTCGAATCGCTGAATCACCGTAAACACTGCGACTGCGGTCAATATGGCAACGACTGCTTCAGCTGGCGGAGCTGTCCAAGCGACGATGGCCACCACGGCGAGGAGCAGCGTTAGTGCCTTCTTCAACCGAGCGGGGGCAGGACGCGATGGGGTTCCGGGCGGCAACCAGAACCCCTCCAGTTGGCGTGTTCGTCGGGTCCAGAAAGCTCCCACGGCCACCGCCACAGTCGCGAGGATCGCGACGACGATGAGCGCACGGAGGCCTGCTTGGATGCCAGCAGCGAGCAGTTGCTCAAGTGGGATTAGCGGCAGGGTGTCGGACACCGTGAGCCCCGCGGCAGCGAGCTGTGCGGTCTTCAAGCCCGCACCGAAGACATACATCCCGCCGACTGACAGTGCAGCGAACGCCGGGATAAGAGCAATGAACTCGAACACACGGGGGGAGTTGCCCGACGATGGCGATGCTCTAGGCACTCGTCAAGTATCGACCGCGTTGCGGACGTCGAGCGGAGGGTTGCCACGGCGCCGTTCAGGCACGCGGGCTCCGCCAGTGAATTCTCCAGTCCGCTTCTGGCGTCCAGCGAGGTGCTGTTTGTCGACGAACCCGTTGCTCGTGCTCTCGGCCGCCAGACAGCGCGTCGCACATCCGCTCGCGGGTCAGACTCGGCCACAGCAACCCCGGCATCACCGCGATCTACCTTCAAGGCCTCGACGACGCCGAAAACATCGACACTTTCCACGCCCGACGGGCGCCCATAGTTCCGGTACACACGCGCTGACACTGTCGAGGCGTCGTCGGACGCCGCGCAAAGCAGCAGTCGGGCCGCCGGCGCCGGTGACCGCTGGTCTTCGTCCGAAGCAACAGCCAGCGCGCTGGCGGGCGTGATTGGCGAGGAGCAGTGAAAACTTGCCTGCGAGGTTAGCCTCGGATGCGATCCCGCGCGACGTTCGGCGCAGTACGGGTGGGCCTGTCCGTCCTCGTGGAAGTCGTAGCCGTGGTCGCTGTTCCAGAAGTCCTGAGTTCGCGCTCGCGGCTACCGTCGGTCAGCATCCCAGTTATCCGATAGATCACAGGCCCGTCGAACGCGCCGGCATCTCGTGCCGTTAGGACACGCGAGACCGGTGTGTCATTGCGCGATGATCTTGCCGTCTCCCTCGCCGAAGTGCACGCCGCCCGTGCAGGCATCGCACACGTGCATGCCGTCGGCCGGGTCTTCTTAGCCAGCGGTACTCGGCACCAGGCATCGTTGGACCGAGCTGAGGTGATCGTGACACCCGCTCGGGTGCCCCGCGGGGCGCGTGTGCCTCGTGGCCCCCTTGGAGAACGAAGTGATCTCCCTTTCACTAGTGCGAACCGAACTCGAGCCAGGCCGACGCTCCGCGCGACGTCTCCTGAGCGGCAACGGCACGAGGGGGTCGAGTCCTCGGTACGGTTCGGCTGTGCGCGTCCATTTGATGATTTCCTTAGTGGTGGCCGCCGCTGCCGGCCCGTTCCTCGCAGTCGGGGGCGCTCTTGGGCAGACGCCGGCGCCAAGTTCCACAGCCTCGCCCGCCGTCACGGCCCCGCCGACCTCGACGGCCGCGGCAGGCGGCGAGGATCTTGATCGCAAGAAGCTTGAGGCCGAGATTGCGAAACTCGCGGAAGAGAAGGAAAAGCTCAGCGACGACCACGGCACGCTGGCGGACATCGCCCGCATTGCGCCGTTCGTGACCGCGATTGTTGGACTGTGCGCGCTGTTCGGCACCCTTTGGAAGCAGATTGAGGAAACGGGGCGGGCTAAGGCCGATGAGGTTGAGCAGCGCAAGAAGGACCGGCTTCAGCGCTTCGATGAGCAGTTCGACCAGATGGTCACGCAGCTGGGCTCGACGGATCCCGCGATCCGCGCTGCAGCGACGACGCGCGTAGCATCTTTCCTCAAGCCCGACCAGCAGGAGTTCCACGAGCAGGTATTTCTGTTGTTGATAACCGCGCTGCGCTACCCGCGCGGAGATGTCGGCGACAAGATCGTCGCGCGCACCTTCCAGCGCGCGGCGCACGCCCAGATCCCGGTGCTGCGGGGAGAGACCTCGGACCTGCAGCTCGACTTCTCGCACTGCTCGATTGGACGTGTGGACCTATCGGGGCTCGACCTGCGGGGCGCGGACATCGGCTTCGCCGACATGCACGGCGCGCGCCTAGTCAAGACTAACCTTCGGCGGGTCGCGGGATATGGCGTGGACCTCTCCGGTGCAACGTTGACGGGTGCCGATCTGCTCGAGGCGCGATTGTTGGAGGCGAAGTTGGTGCGCGCGCGACTCACTGGCGGCGCCAACCTCGTGTCCGCCAAGCTCAAGCGCGCCGATGCGCGCGGTGCGCATTTCCTACAAGCCCAGCTGCAGGAGGCGCACTTCGAGGACGCCGACCTGCGAGGTGCGCGCTTCGAGCAGGCCAACCTCAATAACGCATACTTCGAGGGAGCGACGTTCGACGACTCGGCGCTTGCCAGCATCGCGGGCGGCGCAGTGCACTGGCGCGAGGCGCGTTTTGACGCTACTGTCCGCGAGAAGCTCGAGCAACTAAGCAGTGCTGCGAAGAAAAAGGGGGCCCGACCCCACTAGGACGCCGGGACACCCCCGCGTCAGAGTAGCGGTTGTGAGCGCTCTCACCGCTACCGTATACCGGTGCGCGTCTTCCTCGATACCTCGGTCCTGTTCGCCGACCTCGCGATGCTCGGAGCGCGCTCGCAGCTGATCCTCGGCCAGTGCCGCGCGGGCAGTTTCGACGTCAGCATCCCGGAAGTCATTCTTGCCGAGGTGCGCAATCACGCCCGCCAGCGCATCGAACGAGACGTGAGTCGGATCACCGCGGGCAACACGGGGCTCGGCCGTCTCGGGCTCGCCGGCAGTTCTGCGCCGTCCGCAGACGTGCTCGTTGGCGAGTTCGAGCGCGCGCTTCGCCGCCGCTTGCTCGGTCACCGAGTGGATCTGCCCGGACTCCGACAAGTCGACCACGCAGTGCTTGTAGAACGATCGATCGCCGCCCGCAAGCCTTTTCGTGCCAGCGATAAGGGCTACCGCGACACGCTCTTCTGGTTCGAGATGCTCGAAGCGGCCCGCAGCGAGAGGGTCGTACTGGTCACGAACGACCTCCAGGACTTCGCCGACGCCGCGCATGCGGGGCTACACCCACATCTTTGTGAGGACCTGTCCCGGATGGACCGAGCCGGCGCCGTTGCGCTGTTCACTTCATTGGAGGCGTTCGTCGACGCCCACGTCCCGACTAGCGAGCGGGTCCTAGCCCAGGTCAAGCGACTGATCGAAAACGACGCGACGTTCCGAGACGAGGTCGAGACTACGATCTCGAGAGCAGTGAGCGACACGTCACAGTGGCCGTACCACGTCGGTCTAACGCTGGTCGAGGCCGAGGGTCCGTCGATGATGGGCGAGGAATCGTCCGACTCCACCGACGTCGACGACTTCGTCTTTCTGACGACGCCAGAGGCCGACCACGCGTGGGAGCTCGATGACGAAGGCCAAGTTGTGGTTGAGTTCACGGCGGAGGCCGAGGTCCGCTTTAGTCACGTCTTCACCCCCACCGCAGGCGAATGGCTGGTGGAGCGCGGCTCCAACGTCGATTTCTACGATCAGTCCGAGAGCTACTGGGCCGGTACGACCGACAACGAGGTTGCTGTACGGCTCGCCGCGGTTTTCGACCCCGAGCACCGGACGCTTGAGGAGCCTGAGCTGACCGAGCTACTCGACCGGCCGAACGACCAATCGGACGATGAAGTACCGCCGTTCTGACCGGCCGCTGCCGGTCGTCTCGATTGACGAGACCGGGAGTACCGGCGAGCGCTTGCTCGACGCTGACCAGCCCACGTTTGCGCTTTGCGCCGTCCACCTTGAGGCCGAGGTCGCGCACGAAATAATTGCACCGTATCTCCGCGACGGCCGGCGTGAGCTGCATTTCGTCTCGCTGCGCCAGAGCCCCGCGGGGCGCGCCGACATCGCTCGGCTGCTGGGGGACCAGCGCCTGACCACCGCGGCGTGCCGTGTGAGCGTCTGTCACAAGCCGACTGCGCTCGCCGCCAAGACAGTCGACTGGCTACTCGAGCCGATCCTCGCCGCCCTCGGTCACGACCTCTACGCGGAGCAGGCGAATGTCAACCTCACTGAATTCGTCTTGGCGCACGGGCCAAAAGCGTGCGGTGCGGACGCGTGGGACTCGTTCATGCTCGCGGCGATGGAGCTCCTGTGGAAAAGGCGGGCCCGATTCCTTCGCGCACTACCGCCGCGCCCTCGCGCGCTGTCGCTACCGCTGTGACGAAAATGCGCTCGGGCAGGTGCTGCGGGTGTTACCCGATCGCGACGAGGCGTTGCGGCGCCTCGCGCCCGCGGACGGAACCCCGCCGCTGCTGGACCTCATGCTCTCCGCCGTCTATGAGCAGTCAATGCACTGGTCGCAGCGTCTCGGCTGGCACGTGATAGAACACGACCGCTCGGACATCCTCGAACTGTGGAGGGACCAGCTGCTCGCGCTCGCGGACCCGAAGCGGGTACGTGAGCTGGCCATCACGCCGAGCGCTCAGATGCGGCGGATCAAACTTGATGATCTGGTGCCCGTCGATTCGCGGGAGTCACCCGCCGTGCAGATCGCCGACGTCGTCGCCGGAGCGTGCCGTGCGTGGTTGAACGCGCGCGGCGGTCATGGCGAGCGCCCCGAGTTGCTCGATGCCATTGAGGGTGCGGGCACGCTTCAGCTGATCGACTGGTGGGTGTGGCCGGAACGACTGCTGCTGCCGCAGCGCTAGCGAGCAAGAGGATCTCCACCGTTGCGAGCGAGTCATCGGACGACCGGCCGCGGGCAACCGCGCCGTGTGGCCACGTACGACCGGTGGAGCTCATCGGTCCGGCACCCAGATTTAGGCGACGAGGGTAGGGGCCACCGTGCCAGGTGCATTAGAGTCATCGCGACCATCGCGAGACGCGAGATCGTGCGTCAGACGCGCGCGTTCCTCGTCGTCAAAGGCGTCCTCCCGAATGGCGGTCGGAGTCTGCGGCAGGATGTGTTCGATGGTCTTTGGTCGATCTGCGGCCTGCAGTTCGGCCCAAGCAACTGCGAGGTCCTCGTTGCCGGTCCGGTATCGCTCGTACTCGTAGAACAGATACCGCAGGCCGCCCCACGAGTACCAGTCGTTCTCACGCTCCGTGGGGTCCCTTGCCGAGGGCGGGCCCTCGGACCCGCCGAAAGCCAGCTCGCGGACCGCTGGTGGTCCCGTGGGCGCACCATCGTTCTCAATCTCGACGCGAACGCTAGCCGGTGCGCGCTGAGCGTCAGAGCCGCGGCTGGGCGAGTGTGACCTACCAGCAGCTATACCCGTGTTAGGCCTCGCCGAGTTACCACGCGGGGGACGGCGGCCTCGTCGGAGGACCGGTTAAGTTGCGATCACGGCGCGGCGGGAACCTGCCTGCCGGCGCAGGACGGCCCCGACGAGGTGATCTGGGGTCGGCCGCACTGAACCACAGTCACGTTGGAGGTAGTAGATGGAAGTCAGCGTTGCAGTGCTCACCGTCGCGCGCCGCGAAGCGGAGATCGCCGTATTCGAGAGCCCCGCCGACGCCGAGGACTTCGCGCGCAAGGAGCGAGACGAGGGTGCGGATGGGCAGATCGTCCACGGCATCCGGGTGGTGTCACGCGGTCAGACTGACCCCCGCGCGCTCCTCCCCTGACACCGCGTCCACCAGGAAATCGCCAACTCCGACGATGTGGGCGAGCGGCCGGGCCCCCGTCGGCAGACGCGACGGCCCGGCTGAGGCGCCGACCTCGGCCACGCTCGCCGAGATGTTGAGCGTCGGCCGACGGCGAGGCGACCGTACCGCCAGCGCTGCTTCCGCCTGGAATCGATCGCGAGACCACCGCGGCCTCGACTGCTGCTTTCCATGTCCGACTTCCCATGCGCTCGGGGTCTTGCGCCCTCGCCTCGAATCGTGCGATGCTCACGCGGTGAGCGAGTTCTTTGAAGCGTTCGAACCATGTCAAGTGCTCGATGACTAGATACCGGTGCAAGCAGTATCCGGCCACGAGGTCATCCGCGAAGGCTGAAAGGAGCGACGCATGACCGACCTTTCCGTTGGGCCCCCTCTCGCCGGCACGTCGTACATGGAGCTCTTCTACAGGGAGATCGAGCGGATCGGTCGGCACATTCGCGAGACACAGGTCACGGGGATCTGCGAAGCGATGAGGGTCGCCTACGAGTGTCAGGCCTCCGGCGGCCGGATCTTCTCGCATGTCCTGGTGGGACACTTCGCCATGTTCGCGGCAAGCCCTGGCATTCCTGGACAGCCCTCGGTGTTGCCACAGCGTGCCGACCGGGACATCTCGGCAGATTACGGCCAGATGAAGCCGGGTGACTTTCTGCTCACGAATGGCGCGTCGCTCGTCAACCCCGACAAGGGGACCATTCCCGATGTAGGGCCGGACGAAGCTCGCGCCCGAGGCGCGTACACCGTCGGCATCACCTGCAGCTATGTCCGCTTCTACAAGACGCCGATCGGGGCGTTGCTGCCGGTCAAGATGGGCACCTCGCTCGAGCAGATCTGCGACCGCGTGCTCGACAGCGGGTGCACGTGGAGTTGTGGCGTGATCTCGACACCGGAGATCCCCGAGTTCAAGATCATCTCGTCCAGTGGGCTCTCGCAGTTCCTGGTCTATTGGGCCTGCACCGCCGCTCTGTCCACGCAGGTCAGCACCGAGGGGTCAGACGACGGCGCCGGCGCGGCCCGCGAGTACCTCGACATTGCCTTGAGCAGCTTTGAGCGCATCCGCGAGCACGAATTCGAGCTGATCGATCGCGTTGCGCGGGCCTGGACCGACCGTGTGCTGCTGTTCGCGGGGTCGGCAGATCCCCCTCGCCTGCTCGTGTATGGGCACGCACAGGCCGGAGCGCCTTACGAGGGCACTCAGAACATGTTTGTCAATGACGCATATGAGACGGCTGCCGGCAGCATGATCATGCAGCCCTTCGACTTGTACAGGACGCAGCTCAAGGCCAGCGACATGGTGCTCATCGGCGCGATCAGCGCCGACAACAGCGACGAGATCCAGGTCGCTCAGTACGCCAAGCAGATCGGCGCGATGGTTGTGGCCTTCGGTCCCTTCGAAGGGAACACGGGTGCCGGCACACTCAGCGACTACGTGGATGTCGCCATTGATACGCATAGCCGCGACGGTGCGGGCGTGCTCGACATCTCGGGCTTTGACGAGCCGGTCTGTCCGATCAGCGGGCTTTCGGGGAACCTGGTGCTCTGGCTGCTGACTGCTCAATGGACCTACCACATGGTCCAACGCAACCAGACACCTCACTACTGGCAGAACTACTGGGAAGTCGGGGCGATCGAATACGACGATCAGGCCCAGGCGAGCTTTCTCGAGCGCGGCTACTAGCGCGATCGCAGCTCGGCTCACCAACCACACGCCGCTCATTCTCGATCATGGAGTCCTGAACGTGTCTACCCCGTCAGCGAACATCGGTTCGCGTCCAGTTGTGCTCAGCGACCGACAAGGATTCGACCGACGCTGGTTTGCCTCTCGCCTCGAGGCGGTGTATCTCCCTCGGGACGACGCCGAGGCGGTTACACAAGTCGGCGAGGCCGTCTCCCGTTACGGGCATGACGTCAAAGTCGCGTCCGGGCGTCATGGCTACGAGAACTTCACCTACAACGACACGACCAAGGCCATCGTCGACATGTCGTCGATGAACCGTGTCGGCTGGGATGAACGAAGAGGCGGGTATTTCGTCGAGGCGGGTTGTGAGAACTGGTCCGTCTACCGATCCCTGCTCAACGGGTTCAACAGGACGCTGCCTGCGGGAAGCTGCTACTCGGTTGGGGCTGGGGGTCACATCACCGGCGGTGGGTACGGGCTGCTGTCACGATTGCACGGGTTGACCGTCGACCACCTCAGCGCGGTCGACATCGTCACCTGGAACGCGGCGTCGAACTGCGCTGAGCTGCACCACGTATCGGCGACCAGCGCCTCGAGCGACGAACAAGACCTCTTCTGGGCCTTGCAGGGGGCCGGATGTGGCAATTTCGGTGTCATCCTGCGCTACTACTTCGATGAGCTGCCCGAGGCGCCGGAGTTCGCTTCGATCTACACCCTCTCCTGGGACTGGACCTCGATCGACTCAAGTTCCTTCGCGGACTTGCTGGCGGCATACGCCGAGTTCGTGAGTGACATGCCCGAGACCGAGTTCAGCTTGCTGAAGCTCACGCATGTATCGTCCGGGCAGCTCGGCATGATCGTTCAAGCCGTGTCCCCGCCAGGCACGTCTCGCCTCGACCACGTGACCGAGGTCGAGCGACGGTACACCGACGCGCGATCGCGCTTCGCCGCGGTCGCAGACCATGCGCCGTTGCGAACCCCGCTCGGCGGCCATCCGGGTTGGGCAGCGGTCCCCGTAGGCAACGAGAGCGTGCAACACGTCACCTATCTCGAAGCGCTGCAGACGCTGAACGGTTCGGGCCCCAACCAGTTCGGCAAGTACAAGTCCGCATACATGAACAAGGCCTTCCCGCCGGATCAAGTGGCGGCGATCTATCGCTGGCTCAACACGACCCCGAAGGGCGTCCTCGAGTCGGATATGAGTCAGAGTCTCTTGCAGGTCGACAGTTACGGGGGAGCCGTCAACCGAGTTGCTCCCAGCGCGACTGCTGTTCCCCAGCGCGACGCGATCATGAAGTTGCAGTATCAGACCTACTGGCTCAATGCCTCGGGTCCCGGCCAGGGATGCCAGGCCCCCTACGACGCTCAAGCGGCCGCCCATCTGGCATGGATCAACGACTTTTACCGAGAGGTCTACGCCGAGTACGGCGGGACTCCCGACCCGGCGAATGATCCGAGCGGAACGGTCGCGGGCGCATACTTCAACTATCCGGACAGCGTTCTCGGCACACACGACACGGGCGACGTCGGTGACGCGCTGTGGCTGTACTTCCTCGACAACTTTCGTAACAACCCCCGGAACCTGGTGGCCGTGAAGCGCCGTTGGGACCAGGCGAACGTGTTCCGTCACGCGCAGTCGCTTCCAGTAGAGTGAAACAGTCTCGCGCATGCGCATTGGTCCGCTCGCCCTCATCGCCTTCGTGCTCATCGCCGCGGCGACGGTGCCGTCGGAGTCCCGGGCCGCGCCGTTCGTGAGCGACGTTCACGTGGTCGACGGGTTCGGCACCGTGACCGCCTCCACCGGCCGGTCCGAGCTGCGGCAGTGGATCACGCGCGACGGTGGGCGAACGTTCGAGCGGTTGCGGGTCCGCGGCGAGCTGGACGTGTACGGAACGGTGTTGGCCAACGGGCTCGGGTACGCCCGGGTGGGGTCTGGCCGGCTCTGGCGCACGGTGGACGGTGGTCGGACGTGGAGGCGAACCGGGGTGCGCGGCGTCTTCAAGGTCGCCGCGACCTCGACCAGTGCGTGGGCGCTGCGGTCCAAGGGGCGGCGGGTGTGGCTCACGCGCAGCGACGACGGCGGCCGGAGCTGGACGACGCGCTCGCTGCGGGTCGGCGGGTTCGAGAGCCCGGCGGTGGACATCGACTTCGCCGACGCTGCTGACGGCGTGATCTCCGGTCTGCGCCCTAAAGACAAGCCGTTTCTGCTGGTCACGCACAACGGCGGCCGGACCTGGACTGAGCGCCGCTCACCCTGCGGCACGTTCAACTCCAAGGCCGCCCCTGACGTGCGCTGGCTTGTCTCCGGCACGCTGTGGCTCGTCTGCACCGGTCCGGGTGGCGCCGGCGCCGAAGCCGTCGAGGTCCACACCAGCATCGACGCCGGCCGCAGCTTTGCCCTGCGGTCGAGCGCGCCGCTCCCGGGCACCGGGCGGTCGGTCGGCCAGCTCGCCGTGCGCGGCCACTACAAGGGCTTCAGCCCCGTCTCGGATCGGCGAGCGTTCATGAGCTCGGGCTACGGATTCTCCGTCACGCGCGACGGCGGCCGCCGGTGGCGCGGGCTCCGCAGCCTGCCCGTCCAGCTCGACGGTGGCGGCTCGGTTCTGCAGGTCGACGGCAAGGTCCGCTACCTTGCGCTCGGCGTCCAAGGCCTCTGGCGCAGCCCCGACGCGGGCGCCCGCTGGCACCGCGTCAAGCTCTGATAGCGGCGCACGCCCCCGCTCCTGCCTTGATGACGTTTGTCATCGCCAGGCCGTGGAAAAGTCCCGCTAACCAGTGACTTGCGCCACTACTGGCGACGGTGGCGCGGAGCGAAGCTGGAGGCATGGAAAAGGATCCGCATCGCAGTCAGCCAGCGCGTCGCGCTGCCACCTTCAGCAAGGCGCGCCCCGACGAGTTGCTCCAGGACGTCCTCCGTCTTGGCCCGGCGCCGAACCGCTCACGGGAGACCTTCGTGACCGTCGTCAACGTCGTGCTCGTGGGCGCCGTCATTGCCCTCCTTCGCCCGGAGCCTGCCGTGATGGCCGCGCTCGTGGGGATCATCGCCGTGGTCACCGCGATCCGCTGGGCCGTCGGGTCCAGGAAGTGGGACAGGCGATGAGCAGCGTCCAGTGAAGTTCGAGTGGCGTCCCGCGCGCCGAGACGTCGCGCGGGCGCCGTCCGAACGTGGGACGACACTGCGCGGGTGATCGAAGACGGGTTCCACGACTTCCTGCTCGCGTCGGCGGGCGTCGCCGGTGCGCTGATCGGCTTGCTGTTCGTGGCCATCTCCGTCGCTCCGGAACGGCTCGTCGACAGCGGCACGCCCCAGTCGCACCGGGTGCGGGCGTCGACGGCGTTGACGGTGTTCATCAACGCGCTGACGGTCTCGCTGTTCGCGCTCATTCCCGGGATCGGGGCGGGCGGAGCGGCGGCGATCGTCGCCGTGATGGGTCTGCTGTTCATCGTCGGCTCGATCACGTCACTGCTCCGCGTGCCGCGTGGGCAACGCGGGCTGCGGGAGGTCGGCTTTCTGGCCGGGACCGCGGTGGTCTTCGCTCTGCAGCTCTGGTACGGCTTGCGCCTGGTCGCCGACGACACGGACGTGGGTGCGCTTCGCGGTGTCTGCGTGCTGGTCGTCGTGTGCTTCTTCATCGGGATCGCTCGAGCATGGGAGCTCGTCGGCGGCCCGTCGCTCACCGTTCGCAGCCAGGTGGTCGGCGCCCTGCGCGACCACGAACGGGAAACGCGATGAATTTTTCGACCCCTCGGAGTCATACCGGCTGACGGTCCCTGGACGAGGAGGAACGCGGTGCCGAAGGTGATCTACTCGATGGGTGGGGTCTCGGCCGACGGCTACGTCGTCGGGCCGGACGGGAAGTTCGACTGGACGGCGCCCGACGAGGAGCTGCACCGGTTTCACAACGAGCAGGTGCGCGGGCTCGGCGGGCATCTGCTGGGCCGGCGGCTGTACGAGACGATGGTCTACTGGGAGACGGCGGACAACCATGGCCCGGAGGTCGAGCGACAGTTCGCGCTGATCTGGCAGGCGCTGCCGAAGGTCGTGTTCTCGCGGACGCTGGACTCGGTCGAGGGGGCCAAGACGACGCTCGCGCACGACACTCTGCGCACTGAGGTGGCCTCGCTGCAACAACAGGCCACCGGAGACATCGCCATCGGCGGGCCCGAGCTCGCGGCCGAGGCGGCGCGAGAAGGTCTGCTCGACGAGTACCGGTTGTTCGTGCATCCGGTCGCGGTCGGCGGCGGCGTGCCGTTCTTCCCGCGCGATCACCGCGTCGACCTGGAGCTGGTGGAGACGCGCACGTTCAGCTCGCGCGTCGTGTACCTGCGCTACCGCGCGTCAACCAAGAAGGGGCAGTCATGACTCAGATCGCCATCAGCATCACGCCGATCTTCGTGGCCGACCTGCTGGTCGCCGAGGATGCGCGGATGCCGGTCTACGTGCACGTCATCGATCATCCCGACGGACGGGTGCTCGTCGACACGGGCCTCACAGAGCTGCACCCGGCGGCGGCCGACATGGACCCGCGCATCAAGCCGCTGCACACGCAGGAGGACTTCGACGTCGACAGCATCGACATCGTCGTCAACACGCACCTGCACTTCGACCACTGCGGCGGGAACCACCTGTTCGCCGGCAAGCCGATCTACGTGCAGCGACGGGAGCTCGAGGACGCGCGCACCGAGGACGACTACACCATCCGCGAGTGGGTCGATCCGCCCGGGGTGGAGTACCTCCCGGTCGACGGGGAGCATGAGCTGCTGCCCGGGCTCCGGCTCGTTCCGGCGCCGGGACACACGCAGGGCATGCAGGTGGTGGTCGTCGAGACGGGCGGACGTCCGGTCGTCGTGGGCGGCGATGTGGCGGTGTGGTTCGGTGAGCTCGACGAGCCGGAGAGCGAAGGTCAGCTGCGGGTGCGGGCGCTCGAGCCGGAGCGGGTCTGGCTCACGCACGAGCGCGAGGCGTGGCGACCCGGCCACGGCTGAGGCGGACTCAGAAGCCGCTGCCGCCGTCGCGAACGCGCGGGTCCAGGTGGGCCTGGTAGGCGTCGACCAGGAAGTTGGCGACCACGACGAGGACGACGGCTTCGAGGACCAGCGCCTCCAGCACGGGGACGTCGCGGCTGTAGATCGCGCCGCGGATCGTCAGGAACATCCCGGGGATGCCGAAGCCGAACTCGATCGCCGCGACCGAGATCAGCATGGTCGAGATGTTCACGCCGGTCATCGCGGTGATCGGCGGGAGGGCGACCGGCAGGGCGTGGTGGTTGATCACCCGCCGCGTGGGGACGCCCTTGGCCTGGGCGGTGCGGATGAAGTCCTCGCCGAGGGCGTCGCGCATGCTCGCCTCCGCGATCCGGGCGACGACGGCGGCGAGCGGGAGGGCACAGCACACCCACGGCACCCACATGGCCTTGAGGAACGCCATCGGGTCGTCGCTGAACGGCCGGTAGTCGCCCTGGCCGGAGACGAACGGGAGCTTGTACTCGCCGCTGCTCCAAGAGAAGTAGACGAGGACCACGAACGCGAGGAAGTACGGCGGACAGGAGAGCAGGAACGCCATCGCGACGTGCAGCGCGCGCGTGAGCCACGTGCCCGGGTGCGCGGCACACCAGCGGCCGGCGGCGATGCCGAGCAGCGTGCCGAGCAGCATCCCGCCGATGATCAGCTGCAGGTCGACCGGGACGCGATCGCGCATCATCGCCGCGACGGACCCCGCGCCCCAGCCGGTGCACAGCTCGATGTAGTCCGGCTTGCGCTTGCGCCCGGGGTTGCAGCCCTCGCCGGTGGTGTCGCCGAGCTCGCCCGTGACGAGGTCGACCATGTGCGCGGGCGTGTCCGCGATGGCCGCCCCCCAGCCCATCGACTTCACGCCGGTGTTCGCGTTGAACAGCACGTGGCCGGCCGCGAGGGCCAGCAACGCGGTCAGGACGAGCGCCACCGACCGGCGAGCGAGGAACTGGAACACGTGGTCCTTATGTCCGGTCCCGCCCGAATGTGTCTCCGCGGGTGGCTCGGACCCACGTGGTGGTTCGCGAGCGGACAGCTCAGGGCTGCAGCTCGGTCGGGGGCGTCACCTCCCGCTCGTCGGGGGTGCCTGTGCACCCCTCGGCCTCGGGGGTCTCGGTGCAGTTGGGTTCGATCGGCGGAACGGTCTCGTCGGGCTCGATCGGCGGTTCGGTCTCGTCGGGCTCGACCGGCGGATCGGTCTCGTCGTTGTCGGCGGCGTCGGCGCAGCCGGGATCGAAGCCGAAGTCGGCCTTGCCGTCGCCGTCGTCATCGCCGCCGTTCGCGCATTGCGTCTTGACGGTCTCCGGTCCGCTCTCGTCATCGTCCCGCGCGTTCTGGCAGTGCGGGTCGCCGGTGCCGTCGGGGTCGTAGTCGACCTTGCCGTCGCCATCGTCATCGCGATGGTTGCCGCACTGCGGCGTCTCAGCGTTCTCCTTCACCCGGTCACGGGCGGCACTGCGCTGCTGCGGGGCGAACGTCTTGATCGCCACGCTGTCGCCGCCCTTCTGGCCGGCGAACCACGCGCTGAGCACGATCGCGCCGCCGACCGCCTCCGGGGTGACGACGCCGGCCCGCGCGCCGAGGTCGACCAGCTGGTTGCGCAGCGTCTCGGACAGGTTCCGGAGCTGCTGCTTCTGGGCCAGGCTCGGTTCGCGGTCCAGGAACGCGCGCACCGCCCGGAGGTAGCTGACCTCGGCGATCACCACCGCGTGCACGTCGCGTTCGATCTCCTGCTCCTGCTCTCCGTCGACCTCGGCCGACTGCATGAACGTCCGCAGCTCGCGGGTCTTGTCGAGCGCCAGCTCGCGGCGCGAGCGGCTGATCTCCACCCACCCCTCGGTGCCCAGCTCGTTGAGCGCGCCGGTGAGGCTCGTGTTGGCGGACTGGAGCATCGTCAGGTGCGGCTTGAGCTCCTCCGCCAGCACGCCGCCCCGGCACGCGTTGGCGACGAAGCCGCCGATGGCGAGCAGCGCCGAGACGGCGCCGATGAACATCACCGTCGTCTGGAACGTGCTGCGGCGGGGTGGGCGGGGTTCGGATGGAGCGGCCATGCTCCCTGTGACCCGGTCCGCGCGCCGGGAGATACAGGACGTGATCAGGCGAGCCGCGGCAGCACCGCGTAGAGCGTCGCGCGCTCGGTGGCGCTCAGGCTCGCGAGGACCTCGTCCTCCATCGCGTGGATGTCCGCCTGGATCGCCGCGTGCTTCGCGCGGCCCGCCGCCGTGAGGGAGACGACCCGCGCGCGGCGATCCGACGGGTCGGGCTCACGCGCGACGAGCCCGTCGGCCTCGAGGCCGTCGAGGATCTTGATCAGGCGCGTCTTGTCGTAGCCCATGGACTCGGCGAGCGCGAGCTGGGTCGGGGTGGACCCGCGCGCCAGCAAGCTCAGCGCCACGTACGCCCACATGCTCACGCCGTGCGCTTCGAGCAGCGGGCGCTCGGCGTCGATGACGCGGCGGGCGGCACGTGCGAGCAGCTCTCCCAGATCCGGACGGTCCACCGCCCGGATGGTACGCGTAGACAAATCGTATGCGTCTGCTTATGATCTACGTATGCCTACGAATTTGTCCGTCACACGGTCGATCTCGATCCAGGCGAAGCCGGAGGCGGTGCTGGATCTCGTCGGTGACGCGCACGCGCTGCCGCGCTGGGCGCCCGGGTTCGCGCGCGGGGTGCGCGAGGCGGGAGCGCACTGGCTCGTCGACACGGGCGCGGGCGAGGCGCTGATCGACCTGCGCGTCTCGCGGGAGCGCGGCACCGTCGACATCGTGTCCGCGGAGCAGCCCGGGCGCGGCGTGTTCACGCGGGTGCTCGCGAACGGCGACGGCTGCGAGTACCTGTTCACGCAGTTCTTCCCGACTCGGTGAGCGAGGAGGACGTGCGCCGTCAGGTCGAGGTGGTCGAGGGGGAGCTGGAGACCGTCCGGCGGCTCACCGAGGCGCCCGCCGTGTGAGAAGGTTCTCCGATGCGTGGCGCTCTGGCGTTGATCGCGGCGGGGCTGGCCGTGGCCATCGCCTTCGGGGCGATCGAGGTGCCGAACATCGCCGCGCTCGTCGAGGACGCCACGACCCCGCTGGGCGCTTGGGTGTACCTGGGCGTCGGCGCGTTCGTGTTCCTCGAGACCACGGTGCTGCTCGGGTTCCTGATCCACGGGGAGCTGCTGCTGATGCTGGGCGGCGCGGCCGCGGCACGGGGTGACGCGTCGCTCGTCGTGATGATCGCCGTCGCGTGGCTCGCGGCGGTCGCCGGCGACATGGCCAGCCTGCAGCTCGGGCGCACCCTGGGCCGACCGTTCATCGAGCGCCGCGGCGCGCGCCTGAAGCTCGGCCCGGAGCGTCTCGCCCGCATCGACGGGTTCTTCGCCCGCCACGGCGCCAAGGCCCTGTTCCTCGGCCGCTTCACCGGGTTCCTGCGCTCGACGATGCCGTTCGTGGTGGGCAGCTCGGGCGGCGTCACCCTCCGCCGGCTGCTCCCGTTCAGCGTCGCGAGCGGCCTCGTGTGGACCGCGACCTTCACCGTCATCGGCTACGCGCTCGCGGGGGAGTTCGCGGACGCGGGCGCGATCGCCATGCGCGCCGGCGCCGCGGCGATCCTGCTCGTGGTGGCGGTGCTCACGCTCCGGTCGAAGCTCACGCGCGCGCAGCCGACGCCGGTGCTTCAGGAAACGTTTCACCAGCGAGATGCACATCCGCAGTAGTGTCGGTTCATGTCGGGCCGCCAGGCGTGCTTGACGTGTGACCGAGCGATCGAGCCGGACCACCGGTTCTGCCCGCGCTGTGGGACCGCGCTCGCGCCGGACGCGGCCGCGCCCGGTCGCAAGACGATCACGATCCTGTTCTGCGACCTCGAAGGGTTCACGAGCTTCGGCGAGCGCTTCGACCCGGAGACGCAGCTGCAGGTCATCGGCCGCTACTACGACGCGCTGCGGCCCGTCATCCAGGCGCACGGAGGGCGGCCGCAGAAGTACATCGGGGACGCGATCCAGGCGCTGTTCGGCGTGCCGCAGCTGCACGAGGACGACGCGCTGCGGGCCGCCCGCTGCGCGCTCGCGATGCGGGAGGCCTTGACGAAGCTCAACGTCGAGCTCGGCGCGCAGTGGGGCGTGACGCTGCGCGCCCGGTACGGGATCGCGACGGGTGAGGTCGCGGTCGGGTCGGTCGACGGGCAGCGGTTCTTCGCGCTCGGCGACCCCGTCAACGTGGCCAGCCGACTGGAGACCGCGGCGCCGCTGGATCAGGTGCTCGTCGACGCGCGCACCGCGAGCCTGCTCGACGGGCACGCCGTCCTCGGCCCCGCGGAGCCGCTGCGGCTCAAGGGCAAGTCGGCGCCGGTGCTCGCGTGCCGGCTGCGCGGACTCATCGATCACGACGACGACGCGCACGAGGCCGCGCCGCGCGCGCTCGTCGGCCGCGCGACCGAGCTCGCGGCGCTCCATGCCGCCCTCGACCACGCGTGCGAGCGGCGGCGCGCGACGGTGCGGACCGTGGTCGGCCCGGCGGGGATCGGCAAGTCGAGCCTCGTGCGGCGCTTCATGGACGAGGTGGAGCCGCGCGGCCGGGCGGTCTTCGGCCGCTGCCTGCCGTACGGAGAGGGCGTGACGCTGCGGCCGCTGGCGGAGATCGTCGAGCGGCTCGCGGGCGGCACGGACCGGCGGACGATCGCCGCCGTGCTGGGCGACGACGAGGACGCGCGGCGCGTCGCTGCCCGGATCTCACTCGGCGTCGGGTTCACGGAGGGTCCGGTGCCGTTCGACGAGATCGTGTGGGCGGCGCGGCGCCTGCTCGAGGCCGCCGCCCGCGAGCGGCCGCTGGTGGTCGTCGTCGAGGATGTCCACTGGGCGGCGCCGACGCTGGTCGAGCTGCTGGACCACGTGGCCGCGACCGCGCGCGAGGTGCCGCTGCTGATCGTCGGCCTCGCGCGCCCGGAGTGGCGCGAGCGCGCCGACCGCATCACCGGCGAGGTCACGCTCCCGCTCGGTCCGCTGTCCGCGCACGAGGCCGAGCGACTGCTGGCGCCCGAGGACGCGCTGACGGCCGAGCAGCGAACGGGCGTCCTGCACGCGGCCGAGGGCAACCCGCTGTTCCTGGAGCAGCTCGTCGCGCTCGCGGCGGAGACCGGCGCCGCGTCCACGGCCCTGCCGGCGACGGTCCAGGCCGTGCTCGGCGAGCGCGTCGACGCGCTCACGCCCGCCGAGCGCGAGGTCGTCGACTGCGCGGCGGTCGTCGGCCGGACCTTCGACCGCGCGCTCGTCGCCTCGCTCCTGACGCCCCGCCACCGCGACCGCGTCGACGCCTCGCTCCACGCGCTGATCGCCCGTGACATGCTCCGCCCCGACGGCGACGCGTTCCGCTTCTCGCACATCCTGCTGCGCGACGAGGTGTACGAGCTCGTCGCCAAGACGCGCCGTGCCGAGCTGCACCACCGGGTCGCCGACGCGCTCGTCGCGGAGGCCGCGCACGACGACATCGTCGGCTACCACTACGAGCAGGCGCACGCGTTCGGCACGGGGCTGCACCCGCGCGGCGACCCGGGGCAGGCGCGGATCGCGAACGCCGCCGCGACGCACCTCGGCGCGGCGGGGCGCGCGGCGCTCGGGCGCGACGAGCTGTCGGCGGCGGCCGGGCTGCTCGAGCGCGCGGTCGGCCTGCTGGAGCGCTACGACGATCCCGCGCTCGGCGTGCTCGCGCCCGAGCTCGGCGTCGCGCTCACGCACGGCGGGCAGCTGCCGCGCGCGAAGGCGGTGCTTCGCGACGCCGCGCGCCGGGCGGCGGCGCGTGGCAGCGCCGTCGACGAGGCGCACGCGCGCGTGGCGCTGCTCGGCGTCTACCTGCAGACGGGGTCCGCGGCACCGGAGATCCGTCGCCGCTTCCCGGCGCTGCGGACGATCTTCGAGGCGGCCGGCGACGAGCTCGGCCTCGCCCGGCTCTGGCGCCTGCGCGCGCTCATGCACTGGATCGACGCGCACTCCGCCGAGGCCGACGAGGCGTGGGAGCTCGCGGTCGATCACGCCCGCCGCGCCGGCGACACGCAGGGGTACGCCGACGCCTTCTGCTGGCTGGCCTCCTCGACGTTCGCGGGGCCGGCGCCCGCCGAGGAGGGGATCGTGCGCTGCGAGCTCATCCAGCAGGCGCTCGGCGACCTCCGGCGCGCGCGGGCGTTCGTGCTCCAGCCACTGGCCGCGCTGCACGCGATGCGCGGGGAGCTCGGCGCGGCGCGCGAGCTGATCGGCGCGAGCCACGCGATGCTCGCCGACCTGACCCCGAACCTGCAGACCGCGGTCGCCTACCACGAGGCGTTCATCGACATGCTCGCGGGCGAGCCCGATCGTGCGGAGGCGACCCTGCGCGCCGGCCACGACCGGCTGGACGCGATGGGCGAAACCGCGCTGCGTGCCGACACGGCGGCGGCGCTCAGCCGCGCCGTGTTCGAGCAGGGCCGGCCGGACGAGGCGCTCGCGCTCACCCGCGACGCCGAGCTCGGCGCGGCCGGCGACGACCGGTCGGCGCAGATCGCGTGGCGTGTCGCCCGCGCGCCCGTGCTCGCGCACCGCGGCGAGCTCGAGGACGCCGACCGCCTGTCCGCGGAGGCCGTCGCCATCCTCGGCGACACGGACTGGTTGCACGACCTGGCCGACGCGCTGCTCGTCCGCGCGGACGTGCTGCGCGTGTGCTCGGACGCCGACGCGGCCGAGACGGCGACCAGGGCTTCGCTCGACCACTTCGAGCGCAAGGGCGATGTGGTCATGGCCGAGCGCGCACGTGCGCGGCTCGTGCCGGCAGCACCCCAACCAACAGGAGGTGTTCCGCAGTGTCGGCGATGAAACCGCAGTTCGCGAAGGTGCTGGACGTCGTCACGCACGACGGCATGCAGGTCGTGGAGGCGAAGGGCGCGATCGACCTCTCGGGGGACGAGGAGATGGTGGACGTGTGGGTCAAGATCGTCCAGCCGTGGGACAAGTCGGCCCACGCCAAGGGCGTGGTCGCGTTCGGGCAGGGCACGAAGGACCTGGCTCCCGCGCCCGACGCCGCCCGCCAGGGAGGCTCGGAACGCGTGACCGAGTGGACCGCCGACGTCGTCTGCGCCGCGGGCGAGTTCAAGACGGACAAGGCCCGCGCCGAGGCCACGATCATCATGCGGGACAAGCCGGACGGCGAGATCCCGGGCATGGTGCTCGAGGTCTGGTGGTGGGAGGTCGTCGACCTGAGCGTCGAGCCACCTCCAGCCCAGTCGGCGTCGTAGACGCGGACGTCGGTGCCGCGCCGGGGCGACCAACCCCGGCGCGGCCTTGCTCAGTTGCTCAGCGCACCGTCATGCGCACGCTCGAAGCCGACTCGGGCTTGAGCGCCGCGTTGCCGAGGAAGCGCACCTGCACGGTGACCGTGGCGGCGCCGCGCAGCGACGCGGCCCGCAGCGTCACCCGCGACGCGAACGTGCACTTCGCGCCGAGCGCCGACTGCTTGGTGGAGAGCGTGCGCTTGCCCGCCTTCACCACGACCTGGACCTTGCCGCTGCAGGCGACCGCGCGGGTCGTGCCGGTGGGCAGCAGGACGGTGCCGGTGGTGCGCAGCGTCCGCTTGCCGATCCGCGTCGTGCGGGTGCTGAAGCGACGGGCCAGCGACGGTGCCTTGGCGGTCGCGCCGGAGACGGTCGGCGGGACCGTCGGCTGGGTGCCGTTGGTCGACGGCGCGGTGGTCGGCGCCTCCGTCTGGGGCTCCGGGACCTTCTCGATCTCGACGTCCACCGGGGTGGCCGTCGCGTCGTAGCGGAGCTTCGGGAGCTCGGTGGCCGTGATCGGCGTCGAGGCGAGCTGCTCGAGCGCGTAGCCGAAGCCGACCATCTTCGCGTCGTCCCACGCGCGCCCGACGAACTGCATCGAGAGCGGGTGGCCGTGGTCGTTGATGCCGACCGGGACGACCATGCCCGGGATGCCGATGTTCGACGTAGGCGGCGAGCCGAAGGACGCGCCGAGCGCCGCCGTGTCGTTGTCGGCGAAGTCCGACGTGTTGCCCGGGTAGAGGACCGCGTCGACGCCGTTGGCGTCCAGGTAGGTCTTCCAGTTGGCCTTGTACGCCGTGCGCCGGTCACGCGCGGCCTGCACCTGCGCGTCGGTCATGTCGGTCGCGTTCGCCGAGGTGCTCCGGTTGTACGGCAGCTTCTTGGGCGACGCGATGATCTCGTTCGGATGCGCGTACGGCGAGTTCGGGTGCGTGCGGATCCACTCGAACCAGCCCTCGTTGCCGAGGTTGCCGGGCACGTTCGGCGGCGCCGCGACGCTGCCGGTCATGTCGACGAACTCGACGCCCGCCGCGCGCAGCTGGTCGAGGATCGCGTTGTAGCGGTCGATCGAGCCCTGCGTGCCGTAGCTCGGCGTGGTGAACTGGCCCGGGACGAGGCCGATCTTCGCGCCCTTGAGCGCGTCGGCCTTGAGCACGGTCGTCCAGTCGGCCGGGCGCTTGCTGTCGGCGTCGGCCTGCACGGTCCCGATGTCCTCGGGGTCGGTGCCGGTGGTGACGTTGAGGATCTTCGCCAGGTCGGTGACCGTGCGCGCGAGCGGGCCCGCGTAGTCCTGGAGGAACGTCAGCGGCGCGACGCCCGCGCCGGAGCTCAGGCCGTCCGTGCCGCGCAGGGAGACGAGGCCGCCGGCCGCGCTCGGCGCGTACAGCGAGACGCCCGTCTGGGAGCCCATGGAGAACGTCGCGAACGACGCGGCGACCGAGGCGCCGGAGCCGCCGGACGAGCCCTGGGCGGTGGAGGACGGCTGGATCGCGTTCCACACCTGGCCCCACGGCGACTCGCTGTGGCGGCCCGAGTTCGCGAACTCGGACATGTTCGTCTTGCCGATGACGATCGCGCCCGCGGCCCGCATCTTCGCGACCTGGAACGCGTCCTTCTCCGGGCGGAAGCCCTCGAACACCAGCGAGCCATGCGTCATCGGCATGTCCTTGGTGTCGTAGAGGTCCTTGACGGCGACCGGGATGCCGAGCAGGTCGCTCTTCTTGCCGGCCGCACGGGCCTCGTCAGCGGCCTTGGCCTGCGCCATCGCGTCGTCGGCGACCTTGATGAACGAGTGCAGGCCGAACTGGCCCGTGTCGTAGGCGGCGATCCGGTCCAGGTAGGCGCGGACGATCTCCTGCGAGGTCGTCTTGCCGGCCGTCATGTCGTCCTGGAGCTGCGTGAGCGTCTTGCCGACGACGTCGTACTCGGACGTCGTGACGGGCTCGTCACTGACGGTGGGCGAGTCGTGCTCCGGCTGCGGCGTGGCGACCGTCGAGCAGTCGAGCCCGGCGATCGTGAAGTTGACGATCGTGCACTTCTGGCCGACGCTCAGGTCGTCCAGGACCGGGGTGGAGGCGAGCGAGGCGGCGGCGGTCCGCACGGCCGCGATCTGCGTGCCCGCGGCGCGTCCGCCACCCGTCTCGTTGCGGCCGATCACGACGAAGTGCACGAGCGAGACGGTCTCGCCCGGCTTGATCGTGAGCGTGCGGACGTAGCCGCGCAGGTTGGCCTCCATCCCCTCGGTGGGGATCGACGAGCCGAACGGGTTGCGCGAGTTGAAGATGCCGGTCCAGGCGAGCGCGCCGCGCGTGCCCGGCGTGCCGAGCACGACCGCCGACGGGCCGTTCTGCGTCGGGCCGGACGTGGGCGTCGTGGCGGACGCGTTGGGCGTGGCGTGCTCGACCCAGCTGTCCGCGGGCGTCACGCCGGTGTCACCGCTGGAGGAGTCGACGACCTCGGACTGGTTCTCGCCGTTGTTCTGGCCGAAGATGCCGCCGAAGCTGATCCGGACGTACTTCGGGCTCGTCGTCGTGTTCTTGAACGAGTCGACCCAGCGGCCCCAGTTCGCGGTGCGGGCGAACTTCAGGTGCCGGCTGATCTCGATCCCGCTCAGGTTCACCGCCTTGGTGGTCGTGAACTCGTCGACGCCGTCGAACGTGAGCCCGAACCCGCGCAGCAGCTCGCCGTCCATGCGGTGCTTCGGAACGCCGTCGACGTTCACGCGCAGGCCCGCGACGCTCAGCACCGAGTTGTCGGTCGTCGCGCGGATGCTGCCCGTGTCCAGGCCCGGCATCGCCGCGTCGTTGACGTCCCAGGTGATCCCGTTCGCGGACGGGATGTAGTTGATCGCTTGGGCGGGCGCGGCGACGGTCGCCGCAGCGGCGACCGTCAGCAGCGCGAGCGCGCTCAGCGAGGTACGACTTGACAAGAGAACTTCCTATCCGTGGAAATGACCACCCCCGAGTCTCCGTGAACGGGACGTGAACGGAATCCGACCGGCGGGTGAAAGAGATTCGACCGCGGGTCGACCGCGTAGGCGATTGGGCACAATGCCGCGCATGACCGAAGAGCTCGACGCGCTGCGCGAGGCGCGCTCCGCCTACGCGGAGGGCCGCAACGTGATGCGCCTGTTCCGCGACCGTGACCCGGCCGCCCGCAACAGCTCGGACGCGGTCCTGATCTCGTATGACCTGCAGAGCGGGAGCTATCGGCAGGCGCTCGAGGATCCCGAGCACCGCGAGCGCGTGGAGCGCTACTGGGGTGGCGTCGCCCGCGTCCTGAACGACTACGCGACCGACTCGATGCTCGAGGCCGGCTGTGGCGAGGCGACCACGCTGCTCCCGGTCCTGTCACGCCTGGACGCGCCGCCCGCGCGGGTCGCGGCCTTCGACCTCGCCTGGTCCCGGATCGCCCACGCCCGCGCCCACGCCCACGAGTTCGACGTGCCGACGCCCGAGCTGTTCGTCGGCGACCTGTTCGCGATGCCGGTTCGCGACGGCGCTTTCGACCTCGTCTGGACCTCGCACGCGCTCGAGCCCAACGGCGGCCGTGAACGGGAGGCGCTGACCGAGCTCGCCCGGGTAGCGCGTGAGTGGATCGTCCTGTTCGAGCCCAGCTACGAGCTCGGCAGCGCCGGCACGCGCGAGCACATCGAGGAGCACGGCTACGTGCGCGGCCTCCCGGCGACGGCGGAGGCGCTCGGCCTGGAGGTCGTCCGCCACGAGCTGCTGCCGGAGACCGCGAGCCCGGTCAACGAGACCCAGGTGCTCGTCCTGCGCAAGCCGCACGCGCCCGCGGCCTCGTCCGCCGACTGGCACGCGTGCCCGCGCTGCCGCGGCGAGCTGCAGGCGCTCAAGGGCGCGCTGTTCTGCGCGGCCGACGGCCTCGTCTACCCGCTCGTCGACGGCATCCCGGTGCTCTCGCCGCAGAACGGCATCGTCGCGAGCTCGTTCGCCGAGGATCTCACGGCTGGGTAGAGCCTCCGGATGCAGACACGGACACTGGGGCCGACCGGACACGAGATCTCGGAGATCGGGTTCGGCGCCTGGCAGGTCGGCGCGGACTGGGGCGACGTTGACGAGGAGACGGCGCTCCGCACGCTGCACGCAGCGGCGGACGCCGGCGTGACCTTCTTCGACACCGCCGACGTGTACGGCGACGGCCGCTCGGAGCGGCTCGTCGGCCGGCTGGCGCGGGAACGTGAAGGGCTCGTCGTCGCGACGAAGATGGGCCGGCGGCTCGACCAGACCGTCGAGAACTACTCGCCCGAGCACTTCCGCGCCTGGAACGATCGCTCGCGCGAGAACCTCGGCGTGGAGACGCTCGACCTCGTCCAGCTCCACTGCCCGCCGACCGACCTGTACTACCACCCGGAGGTGTTCGAGGACCTCGACCGGATGGTGGAGGAGGGCCGGATCGCCGCCTACGGCGTGAGCGTCGAGCGCGTCGAGGAGGCGCTGAAGGCGATCGAGTACCCGGGCGTCGCGACGGTCCAGATCATCTTCAACCCGTTCCGCCAGCGGCCGGCCGGTCTGTTCTTCGCGGAGGCGGCCCGCCGTGGCGTCGGCGTGATCGTGCGCGTGCCGCTCGCGTCGGGTCTACTGACCGGCAAGTACACGCGCGACACGACGTTCGCGGCCGACGACCACCGCACGTACAACCGCCAGGGCGAGGCGTTCGACGTGGGGGAGACGTTCGCCGGCGTTCCGTTCGAGGCCGGCCTGGACGCCGTCGAGGCGCTGCGGCCGCTCGTGGGCGGCGACGCGACCCTCGCGCAGTTCGCGCTGCGCTGGATCCTCATGCACGACGCCGTGTCGACGGTCATCCCCGGCGCGCGCTCACCCGAGCAGGCGACGGGCAACGCGGCGGCCGCGGAGCTGCCGGCGCTCGACGCGGAGACGATGGACCGGGTGCGCGCGGTGTACGACGAGCAGATCGCGCCGTACGTGCACCAGCGCTGGTAGTCAGCGCAGCATCGCGATCGTCGCGAAGCGGCCCGTGTCCTTCGCGACGCGCCAGGAGTAGAACTCGTCGAGGTGGCGGGCGGTGGAGACGCCCGCGACCTCGATCCGGGTGACGCCGGCGGAGCGCAGGTCGTACGCGTTCGCGGCCCACAGGTCGAACAGGGCTTTGCCGTCGACGCCCGCGTCGCGCAGGATCGGCGCGTCGTCGTACGCGGCACGCGCCGCCTCGATCACGTCGGGGCCGACCTCGTACTCGTCGGGGCCGATCGACGGGCCGATCGCGGCGACGAGCGACGCCGGGTCCGAGCCGAAGCGGTCGACCATGGCGTGCACGGTGGCGGACGCGATGCGCGCGACCGTGCCCTGCCAGCCCGCGTGAGCGAGCCCGAGCGCGTGCTGCTCGGGGTCGTACACGAGCACGGGCACGCAGTCGGCCATGATCACGCACAGCGGGAGGCCGGGCGTGTCGGTGATCAGGGCGTCGGCGCCTTCGACGACCTGGGGCGCGTCGACCGCGGCGACGACGTCGCTGTGGACCTGGACGCACCAGACGGCCGCCTCGGGCAGGTCGTAGGCGGCGAACAACCGCGGCGCGTGCTCGGCGCGGGCGGCGCGGCTCAGGTCGATGCCGCCGACGCGGGTCGTGACCAGCGCGTCCACCCCTGACGGCAGCGACTCGAAGCGGTAGACGCGCAGCCCGTCGCGCTCGTCAGGACGCACGGGCGAGCTCCGCGAAGTGGTCGCCGCGCACGGCGAAGTTCTTGTGCGTGTTGAAGCTCGGAGCGGCGGGGGAGAGCAGGACGACGGTGCCGGGCCGCGCGACGGCACGCGCCGCGGCCACGGCGGCTTCCAGATCGCTGACGAGCGTCGCCCGGTCGTGCGGGACGCCCGCCGCCCACGCCGCGTCGACCAGTCGCGCGCCGGTGTCGGGCAGCGCGAGCACGCGGGCGCCGCGCGCGGCCAGCGTCACGCCGAGCGCCGCGTAGTCCTGCGCGCGGTCGAAGCCGCCGCCGATCAGCACGATGTCGGCGTCCGGGAAGCTCTCGATCGCGAACTTCGCGGCCTCCGGCTCGGTGGAGATGCTGTCGTCGACCCAGCGCACGCCGCCGGCCTCGTGGACGATCTGGAGCCGGTGGTCGAGGCCGACGAAGTCCGCCAGCGCGGCCGCCGGGTCTTCCAGCGACACGCCCACGGCCTCCAAGGCCGTCAAAGCCCCGCAGACGTTCAGCGCGTTGTGACGACCGATCAGCGGCAGCGCGGCGATCGCTTGATGCCCGCGGGCGACGGCGCCGTCCTCGCGCACGTGCCAGCCAGGCTCGGCGCCGAACGTGAGCACGTCCGCGTCAGCCACCCGCGGCGCGGCCATCACCAGCGGCGCGGTCGCGTTGAGCACGCACCGCCGTACGCCCGGCAGCGTCAGCAGCCGCAGCTTGTCGGCCCGGTAGGCCTCGACGCTCCCGTGCCAGTTCACGTGCTCGGCGTAGACGTTGCTCACCACGGCGGTCTCGGGCCCGGTCGCCAGATCGGCGATCTGGTAGCTCGAGAGCTCGATCACCGCCAGCGCCTCGGAGTCCAGCAGGTCCAGCGCGGGCGCCCCGATGTTGCCTCCCAGCTCCACCGGCACGCCGGCCGCCGCGACCAGGTGCGCGATCAGCTTCGACGTCGTCGACTTGCCCTTGGTCGCGGTCACGCCGATCACGTCGCGGCCCTCGCGCTCGGCCATCCACAGCGCGGTCGGCGTGGTCGTGCGCAGCCCGCGCAGCTCGGGCCGGTAGATCGAGACGCCGGGTGAGCGCACCACGACGTCGCAGGAGCGCAACGCGTCCGGCGCCCCCGCGGCGTCGACCACGAGCGCGCCGTCCGTCAGCTCGGGCGCGTCCGCCGGCTCCTCCAGCACGACGACCGCGACCCGCGCCCGCGGCAGCCGCTCCGCCACGTGGCGCGCGAACGAGCGCGTCTCGAGGCCGGCGCCCCAGACGCCGATCGTCAGCCCGTCAAGCGCGGAGAAGCGCATCCACGTGGTCGATCAGCTCGTCGGGCACGTTGTGCGCCGCGCTGAGCGCGAGCGCCGACGACACGCGCGCGGGATCGTCCCCGCGCACCGACAGCACCTCGGCCACGAGCTTGGCGACCACCGGGCGGTGCTTCCAGCGCGGGTCGGCGGCCAGCAGCGAGATCGCGGCGAGCGACTCCTCCTCCTCGCCGACGCACTCGAACGGCTTGTGCCCGCCGGTCGCGGTCAGCAGCGCGAAGCCCTCGTACTGGTCGAGGTCGTCGAGCATCGCCTTGCCGAAGATGTCGCGCAGCGCGTCCGGCTCCATGAACGGGGCGAGCACGAGGAACACGAACCGGCACTTGGGGCAGTTCCCGCACCAGGACGCCAGCCGCAGCTCCGGATCCAGGCGGAAGATCGCGTTGCAGCTCGTGAACGCCGCGTGGTACTGCGGCAGCCCGGCGAAGGTGCGCGCGATGCCGAGCTCCGACGCCGGCCGCAGGAGCGAGAACAGGTCCACGGGCGCGCCCGTCTCACCGATCGCGCCGCGCAGCAGCGCCTCGGCGCGCGCGCTCTTGGAGAACTGGTGGTTGACCTCGACGCCGTCGTAGACGACGTTGCCGGCGGACGCGGAACGCTCGTTGGCCAGCGTCACCGTGTCGTAGCCGTTCAGCGCCGCGGTCAGCAGCGCCACGCAGGAGACGATCGCCGTGATCGGCACGTGGCCGTTGAGCGCGCCGGAGCGATTCAGCTCGCCGAGTTGCTTCAGCGGCAGCCGCCGCTGGGCGATCAGCCGCTCCACGCCCGCGACCGCGGCGGTGCGCTGCATGGCCGGGTCGTCGCGGACGGAGAACAGCGTGAAGTCCAGGCCCGAGTGGCGCACGATCTCCAGCGCCACGACCGAGTCCTTGCCGCCGCCGACCGGCACGAGCACACGCTGCGGGGCGCGCCGCTCCACCGCGACGTCGCGCGCCGGGCCCCGCGGGAAGCGCGGCCGCGGCAACGCGCCGAGCTGGTTGACGACCGCGAACTCGCCGAGGCCCTCCGAGTACAGGGCCTCCAGGAACGCCGCGGTCGCCGGGCCGGGCGTGCCCGTCTCGCAGGCGACCTTCGGCGGCGCCGCGGTCTTGTAGTAGCTGACGCCCGCGACCCAGTGCAGCAGGTCCAGGATCGGCTCTACGGCGGCCAGATCCGCACCCTCGGGCACGGGCACGTCGAACTCCTCGACGAACTCGTGCTCGTCGTCGAGCGCGTACACCAGGCGCACCGCGCCTTCGGGGGAGAGCGAGCGCTCCGTGAAGCGGAACGTGCGGTACTTCGAGGGGTCGAACAAACCGCCGGTAGGGTATCCGCCCCTCGTGCGCGCGAAGTGGATCCCGATCGGTGTGGCGGTGCTCGCCATCGGCGTCGGCCTGTGGTGGGTGATCGGCGCCTGGACCTACGACGACCTCGCGCACGGCTCCACGTCCGGCGTCGGGTCGGACGCCGAGCTCATCGGGGACGACCTCGACGGCGAGATCGCCGAGAAGCCCCTGCGACCGGGCCGGACCACCGACTACACCGTCACCGTCCGCAACGACGGCGGGCGGACGGTCGAGATCACCGGCATCGGGTCCGACGAGCCGAACCTCCCCGGCCTGCTGGAGCAGGTGCGCGTGCGCCGGATGTTCAACGTGGGCGTCCCGGACGTCCAGTACAAGCCGTTCGCGCCGCTGAAGCTCGAGCCCGGCGAGGAGGCGATCTACGTGATCGACCTGAAGATGCCGACGTGCGGCAACCTCGCGCCGAACTCGTCGCTCGTCCTCGACCACTTCGACGTGCGCTTCAAAGCCTTCGTGTTCAACCGTCGGCAGACGCTGCCGCTGGTCACGCCGATCCACATCCGGCGCGGGGACAACTGCTGACAGATACGTGAAGCTATCATCGAATTCGATGACTTCTTCACCGATCTCGGTGCCGCTCTCGATCCTCGATCTCGCGCAGATCCCCGAGGGTGGGAACGCGCAGACCGCCCTCCACCGCTCGCGTGAGCTCGCCCAGCACGCCGAGCGCCTCGGCTACAACCGCTTCTGGCTGGCCGAGCACCACAACATGGCGGGGATCGCGAGCGCGGCGACGTCGGTGGCGATCGGCTTCGTCGCCGAGGGCACGAGCACGATCCGCGTCGGCGCCGGCGGGGTCATGCTGCCCAACCACGCGCCGCTGGTCATCGCGGAGCAGTTCGGCACGCTGGACGCGCTCTACCCGGGCCGGATCGACCTCGGCCTCGGCCGTGCGCCCGGCACCGACCAGCCGACGATGCGCGCGCTGCGCCGGGACTTCACGAGCGCGGACACGTTCCCGCAGGACGTCCAGGAGCTGCAGGCGCTGCTCGGCGACCCCGCGCCCGGCCAGCACATCCAGGCCGTCCCCGGCCAGGGCTCGCACATCCCGCTGTGGATCCTCGGCTCGAGCCTGTTCGGCGCCCAGCTCGCCGCGGCGCTCGGCCTCCCGTACGCGTTCGCCTCGCACTTCGCGCCCGCCGCGCTCGTGCCCGCGTTGCAGGTCTACCGCGAGCGCTTCCAGCCGTCCGCTCAGCTGGATCGCCCGTACGCGATGCTCGCCGCGAACGTGATCATCGCCGACGACGACGCGACCGCCACGCGCCTCGCGACGTCCCAGCAGAAGTCGTTCATCGACGGCGCGTTCCGCCGCCAGCGCACGCTGCTGCAGCCGCCGATCGACTCGATCGACGACTACTGGACGCCGCAGGAGAAGGCGCAGCTGGAAGGCATGCTGAGCTGCTCGTTCGTCGGCTCGTCCGAGACCGTGCACCAGCAGATCGCCGACTTCGTGGGCGAGCACGCCCCGGACGAGCTGATCGTGGCCACGTCGACCTTCGACCAGCAGGCGCGCCTGGACTCGCTCGAGGCGCTCGCCACCCTGACGGATGCCGCCGTACGCGCTTGAGCCGGCGGCCGAGCACGCCGAGATCCGCGGGGCGCTGCACGAGCTCGTCGGGCGTTTCCTCGCGGACTACGACCGCGCCGCCGCCGCGCACGGGCTGACGCTCACGCAGGCCCGCGTGCTCGGATTCGCGGCGTGCGAGCCGCTGTCGCAGCGCCAGCTCGCCGCCCGCTTCGGCTGCGACCCGTCCAACATCTCGGTGCTCGTGGACCGGCTCGTCGAGCGCGAGCTGGTGGAGCGGCGCCCGGACCCGAGTGACGGGCGCGTGAAGCTGATCGCCGCGACCGAGGCCGGCAAGGCGCTCGCGCTGCGCTGCTGCGAGGACCGCGCGTGGCTGGGCGCCAAGCTCGACGCGCTTGCGCCCGAAGAGCTGGAGACCGTGCGCGACGCGCTCAGATTTCTGACTAAAGAGTGAGGAACCTCATCCTTTGGGGGGAGGGCCGGACCGCGAGGTCCATTTAGGCTCGCGCCCATGCGCTCCCTGGTCGCCGCGCTCGCGGCCCTGCTCCTCGCCGTGCCTGCCAGCGCCGAGGCGCAGACCACGCTCTCGATGTCGGGGGTCGGGGCAGCGCTGACCGCCTCTTCGGGCCCCAACGGCGGCGGTGTGAGCGTGACGGGCGGCGGCTACTACAACGGCCCGTCCTTCTACACCTTCACGCGCGCGCCGAACTTCGGTCCGTCCAGCGTGATCGGGTCGATCCTGGACGGCGATCCGTGCGAGTCCGGCGGCACGGGGCGGGTGTCGTGCCTCACGCCGCCGTCCTCGGTGACGTTCAGCGGCGGGACCGGCCCCGACACGATCTACATCGGCTCGCCGGCGTCGGGGGGCGTCAACGTCACCTCGATCAACACGGGCGGCGGCAACGACAACGTGCGGGTCGGCGGGTACGGCTCGCGCGGGCCGATCGACGGCGGCGAGGGCACCGACATGATCGCCCCGCACTTCACGTACCTCGCGAGCGGTGGCGGCTGGACGATCGACCTCGCCGCGGGCACGGTCACCGCCAACGGCGCGCCCGGCACCTCGTACTCGGCCAAGAACTTCGAATGGGTCGAGCTTGACACCAGCCTCGGGGCGCCGGGCGGCACGCACACGGTCTACGGCACGGAGGGCCCGAACACGGTCTACGGCGGCCGGGGCGGAGTGCAGACGATCTTCGGCCGCGGCGGCGACGACTACCTCGTGGCGGGCGTCTTCGACAAGGCCGTCATCGACGGCGGGAGCGGGAACGACCAGATTTCCGGCGGTCAGCTGGACGACGTCCTCACGGGCGGCCCCGGCGCGGACAAGTTCAACTGCCGCGAGGGTGTCGATCTCGTCACCGACTTCACCCCCACCGAGGGCGACACGATCACCGCCGACTGCGAGCAGGTGCTCCCGGCCGAGTTCGACATCACCCGCGTCGGCCGCGGCGAGTACACGTTCCACTCGCGGATCGTGGCCGAGCCCGCCGTCCAGCCGCTGCGGCTGAGCTGGGACTACGGCAACGGCAAGACCGACGGCGACTTCACGATCGGCCGCACGACCTACGAAAAGCCCGGCACGTACTCCGTCGTCCACCGCGCGCTCGACATCAACAACACGCCGTACCGCAAGACGAAGACGCTGGAGATCCCGGCGCCGGCGCTCGACGTCGGCGTCTCGATCGACGAAGGCGCGCTGTCCGGCGGGCGGATGCCGCTCGACACCTGGGTCAACGCCAAGGTGCGCGTCTCCTCGACCGGCGACGAGGGCGTCGGCGACCTGTCGAGCATCACCTTCACGGGCGGGCAGCTCCTGAAGGCGGGCGGTGACGCGCAGGTCGATCTCGAGCTGCCCGCGAACCCGACGGCGTTCACGCTCGCGCCCGGCAAGCACGTCGACTTCGACGTGCGCGTGAGGGCCCGCACGCGCGGGGAGCTGGCGCTCACGTCGGCGGTCACCGGCAAGGACGCGGCCGGGGGCGCCGCCGCGGACACCGGCTCCTACCTGGTCCGCACGGGCCAGGACCTGCAGGTCACGGTCACCGCCGCGCCGGCCGAGCTCAAGCTCGAGGTCGACAGCAAGGGCAAGCCGATCAAGCAGCCCGTCACGCTGACCGTGCGCGTGCGCAACGTCTCCGGCCAGGCGGCCGAGTCGCTCAAGCTCAACCTGTCGCCCGCGCTGCGCACCGCCACGGGCTACAACCCGTCCGCGCCGTTCCCGCTGCAGCTCACCAAGGCCGTCGGCCCGCCCGAGACGCCGCTCACCAACGCCACGGCGCACGACCTGCCGGTGCGCAACCTGGCTGCCGGCGAGGCCACCGACCTCACCTTCATGGCCGACGCGGCGAACAAGGCCATCGTCGACGTCACGGCCGTCGCCCGCGGCGTGGCCGTCGAGGCCGGCTCGCTCCCGCGACGCGAGATCTCCGGCAACGGCGCGGGTGCCGTCCGGATCGACCAGCCCAAGCTGGTCGCGCTCACCGCCGAGGACGTGTCCCACGTGTCGATCAAGGCCGGCCAGCGTTGGAGCTACACCGGCCACGTCGAGAACCTCAGCCCGGACACCGACGTCACCGTCTTCGTGTTCGCCAAGCGCAAGGAGAACGTCGTCGACGGCCAGCTGTCGTCGCTGCTCGAGCCCGGCCAGTGCACGTGCGGCGTGTACAAGCGCCTGGAGCCGGGCGAGCGGATCGACGTGCAGGCCTCAATGGGCTCCACCGCCGACGGCGGCACGCGCGGCAGCATCGAGATCGGGATCGTCGGCGAGGTCCACGAGTCCGCGGGCAACCGCAAGCTCGCGACGGGCGACATCGTCATCGCGCCCGGCGCCGACCAGCGCACGGCGAGCATCGACCTCACCCAGCCCGTCAACGACCCGTTCTCGCTCAGCGAGGCGGGCTGGCTGATGACCGACAGCGCGGCGCGCGCGTTCGGCGCGCGGGTGACCGGGGCGTACGAGAGCGCGGCGGCGGCGCTGGCCTCGGCCCAGACGTTCGCGGAGACGCCGAAGTCGCTGTACCTGCAGCGGGTCATCGCGTTCATCCACGAGGAGGTCCCGGAGGCCGTCGCGCGCACGCGCAGCGAGATCGCCTACACGCTGCAGGAGATGGCCGGCCTGAGCGCCGAGGAGGCGCTGCGGGTCTCCGACCAGGCGCTCACGACCGGCATGATCAAGACCAGCGAGGCGTGGGACAACGCCACCTGGCAGGACATGTCGCGCACCACCGGCACGCTGCTCGGCACGCTCGCTCCCGACATCGCGCTCGAAGCCGCGATGCCCGCGCTCGCCGCGTGCAAGCTGCTCAAGTACGGCGGCAAGCCGGCGATGCTGCGCAAGGCGGCCAAGCTCGGCGAGACGCGGGCCGGCCGCCTGCTCGCGAAGGGGTTGGAAGGCCTCGTCCCGGGGGACGAGATCTCCTCGCTGCTGGCCCGCAAGCTGTGGGGGATCGACGGCATCATCGACTCGCAGCTGATCGCGTACGCCAAGGCCAAGAAGGTCGTGATCGCGGTGCGCGAGCGCTCGCCCGGCTCGATCCGCCGCCTGGCCGAGGGCATGCTCCCCAAGTGGGAGAAGGTCAAGGCCAAGAACGTCTCCTCGCTCGACGTCGACTTCCTCGGCTTTCACCCGAACCACCTGGACACGGCGATGCTCAAGCAGATGCCGGAGTGGTCCGTGGTCGAGGCCAAGCTCGCGGGCAAGAGTGCCGACGTGCGGCGGATGGTCGAGGAGCGCTGGAAGCAGCGCAAGAAGGAGTGGGAGGGCAAGGACCTCGAGGCGATGCTCGGCTACGGCCAGTCGGGGAAGATCCCGAAGCCGTCGACCAAGTACGGCGTCAACCCGACGGAGAACGGGCTGCCCGCGGCCGACGGCGTGTGGACGGACGCCGAGTTCGAGCTCACGGTCGTCGGCAAGGGCGACCTGGACATGACGACGGACGGCCTGCCCGCCTTCCAGCCGCGCGTGAAGGAGAACGGTCGCTACCGCGCGATGACGGGCGACATGGACCCGATCGCGGTGCTCGACGAGAACGGTCAGATCCTCTCGCTGGAGCGGCGCCTGGAGGTCTACAAGGACCTGGCGACGATGGGCTTCCAGCACCCGGAGTCGCTGACCTGGGACAACGCCGCCGAGCGCGCGAAGTACCTCTTCGACTTCGACCTCGCGAACGGCAAGGGCCGCGCGCTGCTCGCCTATGGGCCCGACGGCACGCGCCGCGCGGCGTACTTCGACTCGCGCAAGAGCCGCCTCGCCGAGGGGCTGATGACGCTCGTCGGCACCGACATGGTGATGGAGGCGACGAAGGTCGTGGCGGGCCAGGTGCCGGTGATCCCGGCGCCCGAGACGGTCGTCGAGCGGCCGTACATCACGCCCGGCGGTGAGGACGGCGCGATCCTCTCGCGCTCCCCGGACGCGCGGCTGATCCGCCGCAACCTCGACGGCAGCTTCGAGGAGTGGACCGAGGCGGGCGGCTGGCGGCCGTACACGCTGCCCGGCGGCCAGACCGTGACGACGCTCCCGCAGACGTCGGTGCGCACGGCGGTCGCGGCGGGGGAGACGCGGATCGACATCAACGACATGAGCGCGCTCATCCTGGTGCCGGGCGCGCAGGGCTGGTTCGAGCCCGGGGACGTGGTCGTGCTCGACCCGGGCGGGCCCAACGAGGAGTTCGTGCGTGTGGCCGCGCTCGGCTCGATCATCGCGGCGGCGCCGCTGACGAAGGCCCATCGCGTGGGCGAGATGGTGGCCGTGGTGCCGGCGCGTCCGGGGGTCGTGACGCCGCCGGTGGCGACGCCGGCCGCGCCCGCGCCCACCGCCACGCCGACGCCTGCGGTGCCGAAACCGCGGGTGGTCTCGGCCAAGCTCGCCAAGAAGACGTTCAAGCGCAAGCAGGGCACGCGGCTCTCGCTCGTGCTGAGCGAGAAGGCCACCGTGACCGTGACGCTCACGCGTGCGGCCGCCGGACGCAAGGTCGGCAAGCAGTGCAAGGCCGGCGCGAAGAAGGGGCGCAAGTGCACCGCGCAGGTCGCGGCCGGCAAGGTGACGATCAAGCCGAAGGCCGCGAAGGTCACGGTGGCCTTCGGCAAGGGGCTGAAGGCCGGCGTCTACACCGCCAAGCTCAGCGCCGGTGGCGGCCCCGCGAGCACGCTGCGCTTCACTGTGCGGTGATTTGGAGCATGTCGACGTCGTGATCGTCGGCGCCGGTCTCTCGGGGATCGGCGCCGCCCACCACCTGCAGGACCGCCTCCCGGGGCTCAGCTACGCGATCCTCGAGGCGCGCGAGGCGATCGGCGGCACGTGGGACCTGTTCCGCTACCCGGGCGTGCGCTCGGACTCGGACATGCAGACGCTCGGCTACCGCTTCAAGCCGTGGACGGCGGAGAAGTCGCTGGCGGACGGGCCGTCGATCCTCGAGTACGTGCGCGAGACCGCGCGCGAGGCGGGCATCGACGAGCGCGTGCGCTACGGGCACCGCGTGCGGCGGGCGTCGTGGGCGGACGGGCGCTGGACCGTCGAGGTCGAGGGCCACGAGCCGCTCTCGTGCGCGTTCCTGTACGTGTGCGGCGGCTACTACCGCTACGACGAGGGCTACCTGCCGGCCTTCCCCGGCGCAGAGGACTTCGAGGGTGAGCGCATCCACCCGCAGTTCTGGCCCGAGGGCTTCGACTACACGGGCAAGCGCGTGGTCGTGATCGGCTCCGGCGCGACCGCGGTCACGCTCGTGCCGGCGATGGCCGAGCAGGCCGCGCACGTGACGATGCTGCAGCGCTCGCCGAGCTACATCCTCTCGCTGCCGTCGCGCGACAAGCTCGCGATCAAGCTGCGCAAGCGGCTCGGCGACCAGCGCGGCTATCAGGTCACGCGCTGGAAGAACGTCGCGGTCTCGACGCTCGTCTACCAGGCCTCCCAGCGCTTCCCGAAGCTCATGCGGCGGCTGATCCGCAAGGGCGTGAGCGCGCGCCTGCCGGCCGGCTTCGACGTCGACCGGCACTTCAACCCGACGTACGGCCCGTGGGACCAGCGGCTGTGCCTCGTGCCCGACGGCGACCTCTTCCGCGTGCTGCGCAAGGGACAGGCCTCGATGGTCACCGACACGATCGAGCGCTTCACGGCGGGCGGCCTCCAGCTGACCTCGGGCGAGCACCTCGAGGCCGACGTGATCGTCACCGCGACCGGCCTGAACCTGCAGGCGTTCGGCGGCATCGAGCTGGTCGTCGACGGCGCGCCCGTGCACCTGCCCGACCATCTCGCCTACAAGGGCATGATGCTCAGCCGCGTGCCGAACTTCGCGTTCACGATCGGCTACACGAACGCGTCCTGGACGTTGAAGGCCGACCTGGTGGCGGAGTTCGTGTGCCGCGTGCTCGCGCACATGGGGCAGCACGGCTACACGGCCTGCACGCCGGTCGACGAGCCTCACACCGAGCGCAAGCCGCTGCTCGACTTCGAGGCGGGCTACGTCCAGCGCTCGCTGCATCTCTTCCCCCAGGCGGGTGCCGACGCGCCATGGAAGCTCGGGATGAACTACGCGCAGGACGTGATCACGCTCCGGCACGGCTCGCTCGACGACGGCGCATTACGGTTCCGCTGATGCGCACATGGCTCATCACGGGTGCGGGCCGGGGTCTCGGCCGCGCCTTCGCCCAGGCGGCCCTCGAGGCGGGCGACCAGGTCGTCGCCACCGTCCGCGACCCGGCGGCGCTGCCCGAGCGCGACCGGCTGCGGGTCCTCACGCTCGACGTGCGCGACCGCGCCGCCGTGTTCGCGGCCGTCGAGGAGGCGTGGGCCGCGTTTGGTGGCCTCGACGTCGTCGTCAACAACGCGGGCTACGGGCTCGTCGGTGGCGCCGAGGAGGTCTCCGAGGCCGACGCGCGCGGGCAGCTCGACGTCAACCTGCTCGGCCCGCTCTGGGTCTGCCAGGCGGTGCTGCCGCACCTGCGCGCGCAGGGCAGCGGCCACATCGTCCAGGTCTCCACCACCGGCGCGGTCGGCACGGTGCCGCTGCTCGGCCTCTACAACGCGAGCAAGTGGGGCCTGGAGGGCTTCAGCGAGGCGCTCGCGGCGGAGGTCGCCGGCTTCGGCGTCCGCGTGACGATCGCCGAGCTCGGCGGCTTCGGCACCGACTGGGGCGGCTCGAGCATGGCCTTCGCGACGCCGAACCGAGACTACGACCCGCTGCGCACCGCGCTGTTCGGCACGGCCGAGGTGCCCTGGCCCGTGCCCGAGGAGGCCACCGGGGAGCCCGATCCGCGCGCCGCCGCCGCGGCCCTGCTCGCGCACGTGGACGCCGAGTCGGGCCCGCTGCGGCTGATCGTCGGCGACGACGCGCCGGAGCACATCGCGCTGGCGCTCGAGACGCGCCGGCAGGACTACACGCGCGATCCCCGCTTCACGTGGCCGGCATGACGCGCGGCGCGCTCATCACCGGCGGCGGGACGGGCATCGGCGCGGCGGCGGCGCGGGCGCTCGTCGCCGAGGGCCTGCAGGTCGTCGTCACGGGCCGCCGGCGCGGGCCCTGCGAGGCGATCGCGGAGGAGACCGGCGCCCTGGTCGTCACCGGGGACATCGTCACCGACGCGCCGCGGATCGTCGCCGAGGCGGTCGAGGCGCTGGGCGCGCTCCACGTCGTCGTCAACAACGCCGGCTCGATCCGGCGCAACCGGCGCCTGCACGAGATCGAGCCGGAGGTCTGGGACGAGCAGCTCGCGACCAACCTCACGGGCCACTTCCGGATCCTGCACGCCGCGCTCCCGCACCTGCTCGCGGCCGACGGCGACCGCTCGATCGTCAACGTCGGCTCGACGCTCGCGCACAAGCTCGTGCCGGGGATCGGCGCCTACGCGGCCGCCAAGGGCGGGATCGTCTCGCTCACGAAAGCGCTCGCGGTCGAGTACGGCCCGGACGGCATCCGCGCCAACGCCGTCTTGCCCGCCGTGGTCAAGACCGACCTCGCCTACACCGACCGCCCGGACTTCGAGGAGCGCGCCGAGGCGATGGCCCAGGCCTACCCGACCCGGCGGCTGGGGGAGAGCGACGACGTCGCGGCCGCGATCGCGTGGCTGGCCTCGCCGCGCGCGGGCTGGATCACTGGCACGATCCTCGATGTCGACGGTGGGTTCAGCGTGACCTGAGGAGGAGCGCCATGGCGGAGATCGGACTGACGGTCAGCGAGGACGGCGGCGCGCTGCTGGACTTCTCGGGCGGCGGGGAGATCCGCGAGTCGATCGCTTTGGACGAGGTCGCCGACGGTCCGCCCGCCCTCGAGTCGATCGTCCTGCACTTCGACTTCTACGGGCGCCTCGCGCGGATCGAGATCACCGACTCGGCGACTTCGGTGCTGCCCCCGGGGCTGCTGGATCAAAGTCGGCCTGGGTGAGCTCGATCGGGGTGCCGTGCGGCGTGCGGTGCGCCGCTCGGTCCCAGGCGGTGCGCAGCGACGACAGCTCGTCGGACGAGGCCAGGTCGCGCTCGACGACGACGCGCTCGATCGAGGCCAGCAGCTCCAGGTAGGAGGTGCGGCCGGAGACGTCCGGCCAGGTGAGCAGGCCGCGGTCGCTCAGCAACGTCGCGAGCGCGTGGACCTCGGCCTCCCACGGCTCCTCGAACTGCGTCACGCCGGCTCGAGGTAGGGCTCGAAGGCGTCGATCGAGACCGACGAGCCGGGGTCGCCGTCCGGCCCGAACAGCTCGCTGCCGCTGAAGCGCACGAGGTAGAGCCACTGCGGGTCCTCGCCCGTGCCCGTCGAGTTCACGTCGGGGAAGACGTGGAAGCCGTGGACGCGCTCGATCACGCCGTGCTTGCCGCGGGCGTAGCGAGGGAGCCGCGTGTGGCCGTGCGGGTTGAGGTTCTTCGTGACCACCGCGTCGCCGACCGCGAACCGCGCCTCGTGGGTCGGCTCGCGATCGACCGGGCCGCCGCGGGCGAGCGTCGCCGGGACGTCCGCGGCGGCCAGGACCCGCGTGGGGCGCCCGCGCTCCTCCAGCAGCCGCTCCAGCCCGGCCAGCCAGATCTCGTAGTAGCTCAGCGACAGGTACTCGGCGGGCGGCCGGTTCTCGCGCGCGAACCGCGAGATGTCGATGTTCCACTTCCCGCCCGCGCCCAAGGCGAGCACGAGGCCCAGCACGCGCTTCTCCCACTCGGCGTGGAAGAGCGGCTCGTCGACCTCGGCCACCACCGGCCCGAAGCCGTGCACGCCGCCCATGTCGTGGGCGCCGTTCACAGGGTCCCGACGCCGATCATCGAGTCGCGCGTGACGCGCGCCGCCAGCTCGTCCTCGGTCATACCCTCACTGTCAGCTGGACGTTGAGGGATAACGAGGTAGCGGACCTCGGCGGTGGAGTCCCACACGCGCACGGACACGTCCGCGCCCAGCGTCACGCCGAAGTCGGTCAGCACGCCGCGCGGATCGGCCACCGCCCGCGAGCGGTAGGGCGCGCTCTTGTACCAGACGGGCGGGAGCCCGAGGACGCTCCACGGGTAGCACGAGCAGAGCGTGCAGACGACGAGGTTGTGCACGTCCGGCGTGTTCTCGACGGCGACCATGTGCTCGCCCTGGCGGCCGCGGATCCCGAGCTCGGCGATCGCGGGCGTCGCGTCGGCCAGCAGCCGCTCCCGATAGCCGGGATCGACCCACGCCCGCGCGACCACGCGCGCCCCGTTGTGCGGCCCCACCTGGTGCTCGTAGGTCTCGACGAGCGCGTCGAGCGCGGCGGGGTCCACGTGGCCACCGGCGACGAGCGCGCTCTCCAAAGCACGGACCCTGATCTGGACGTCCGAGAGATCACTGTGTGTCATCAGCCAGCCAAACGATAAGTCAGGGCGTTGGAACTCGCCACCGAGGGGGTACTGAACCGCCACGCATGGACGACGACCTCACCATCCGGACCTCTCGTGACGGCTCCACCGTCATCGTCACCGCCGCCGGCGAGATCGACCTCTCGACCGTCGGCGACCTGCGCGCGGCCGTCACCGAGTCGTGCGAGAACTGCGATCGCCTGCGGCTCGACCTCAGCGACGTCGACTTCATCGACAGCACCGGGCTCGGCGGGCTGCTGGAGCTGCGCAGCACCTTGAGAGCCCGCAGCGTCACGCTCGAGATCGTGGCCGGTGACGGCCCGGTCCGCCAGGCCGTGGAGATCACGGGCCTGGGGGAGTTGCTCGCCCACACCCCGTAAAACTGCATGGGTGCGTCGCTCGGCACCCCCACGCGTCGCGTCCGCCGTGACGCGGTTCATGCTCGGCAGCCTCGCCGCGATCGCGGTGATCCTGGTCGGCGGCTTCTTCGCGCTGCGTGACGTCGCCACCCAGGAGGCCGAGCGCGACACCCGCGAGCGCGTGCTGCTCGAAGGCAAGCTGATCGAGGCCGCGGCGCTGGAGAACGGCGTGCTGACCGGCGAGCCGGACGCGTTGCGCCGGCTCGACGACATCGTCCAAGGCCAGATCCTGGGCGAGACCGTCGTGCGCGTGAAGGTGTGGGCGCGGGACGGCACGATCCTCTACTCCGACGAGCCGCGCCTGATCGGGCAGCAGTTCGAGCTGGGGGAGGAGGAGGCCGAGCTGTTCGAGACCGGCGGCGCCGACGCCGAGCTCAGCGACCTGTCCGAGCCCGAGAACCGCTACGAGCGCCAGGAGGGCAAGCTGCTGGAGGCGCACACGGCTATCCGCACGCCCGACCGCACGCAGGTCCTGTTCGAGATCTACCAGCGCTTCAGCTCGATCAACGCGTCCGCGACGGAGATCCTCAAGACGCTCGCGCGGCCGGTGCTCGCGGGCCTGCTCGTGCTGCTGCTGTTCCAGGCCCCGCTGGCCTGGCGGCTCGCGCGCAACCTCCAGCGCGGCCACGAGGAGCGCGAGCGCCTGCTGGCGGGCGCGATCGAGGCCTCAGACCGGGAGCGCCGCCGGATCGCCTCCGACCTCCACGACGGCGTCGTGCAGGACCTCGCGGGCGTCGCCTTCGGGCTCGCCCCGCTGGCCGCCGACGCGCGCCGGCGCGGCAACGACGAGGAGGCGCGGGTGGTCGACGATGCCGTCGACACGTTGCGTCAGGGTGTACGGGACATGCGCACGCTGCTGGTCGAGATCCACCCGCCGCGGCTCGAGACGGCGGGCCTGGAACCCGTCCTGCACGACCTGCTGAGCCCGCTCCGCAAGGCCGGGATCGAGACGCACCTGCACGTGGAGGAGGACCCGCACGCGAAGGACCTCGTGTACCGCGTCGCCCGTGAGGCGCTGCGCAACGTGGTCGCGCACTCGGGCGCGACCCGCGTCGACGTCACGGTCACGCCGACCACGCTCACCGTCGCCGACAACGGCCGCGGGTTCGACGCGCACGAGCAGGCGGCCCGTGCCGCGCAGGGGCACGTGGGCCTGTCGCTGCTGACCGACCTGGTCGAGCAGTCCGGCGGCGAGCTCCTCGTTCGCCCGGTGCCCGGAGAGGGCACCACCGTGATCTTGGAGCTCCCCCGATGATCCGCGTCCTGCTCGCCGACGACCACGGCGTGATCCGCGACGGCCTCGGCCGCCTCATCGGCGGGCTCGAGGACGTCGAGCTGGTCGGCACCGCCGCCGACGGCGCCGAGGCGGTCGAGCTGGCCAAGCGGCTGACGCCCGACGTGGTGCTGATGGACCTCGACATGCCGCGCGTGGACGGGATCGAGGCGACGCGGCAGATCCTCGCCGCTCTGCAGACCAACGTCCTCGTGCTCACGGCGTTCAGCGATCGCCAGCGGATCCTCGGCGCGCTGGAGGCGGGCGCGTGCGGCTACCTGCTTAAGGACGCCGCGTCCGAGGACGTGGCCGAGGGCATCCGCGCCGCCGCCCGGGGCGAGTCGCCGCTGGACCCGCGCGCCGCGCGCACCGTGCTCAGCGCGCGTTCGGAACCCGACCCGCTCGCCGGGCTCTCCCAGCGCGAACGCGAGGTGCTCGACGCGCTCGTGGAAGGCCTCCCCAACAAGCTGATCGCGCGCCGGCTGGAGATCAGCGAGAAGACCGTCAAGTCGCACCTGACGCGGATCTTCCGCGTGCTCGACGTGACCGACCGCACGCAGGCCGCGCTCTGGGCCGAGCGCCACGGAGTGGGCCGAAAGTCGCATTGAGTCCCCGACCGGGGCGCTGACACCTTGCGGTGGCATGCGCCGCCGCTGCCTGTCGTTGCTCGTCCTGCTCCTCGCCGGCTGCGGGACCGTCCGGGCCGCCGCGGACTGCCTCACGCTGGACCTGCGGGCGTCGGAGGGCGAGCTCGCGGCGACGATCACGGTCGCCGAGCCCGCCGACTGGCGGGTGGTTGTGGTCCACGACGGGCACGTCGCCTGGCGCGGGAAGCGGCACGGCCCGTTCACCTACACGCACCGGATGCGGGACTACAAGGGCGCCGACCACGTGATGGTGCGCATCAGCGGTCCCGCCGGAAAGGTATGCACGAAAACCGATCTGGTTTCCGACTAGTTGCATATGGAATTGGATGCGCTACAGTGGGGCACGTAAGCGGAATCGATTCCGTTTACGGGTCGTCAGAGACATTCACTTCCCTGGAGGAAGCCCCGCATGAGCACCACCGCCAGCCCCCTCGCCGGTACCTTCAACGCCGATCCGGTCCACTCGAACTTCGCGTTCGCCGTCCGTTATCAGGGCGTCTCGCTCTTCAAGGGCACGCTTGACGCCGTCGAGGCGACGCTGACCGACGGCAAGCTCGAGGGCAAGGCCCAGGTCGAGTCGATCTCGATCCGCACTCCTGAGCAGTTCCGCGCGCACGTCCTCAGCGACGACTTCTTCGCCGCCGACAAGCACCCGGAGATCACCTTCGTGTCGACCGGCTTCGACGTCGCCGGCGACAACACGGTCGAGGTCACCGGTGACCTGACGATCAAGGGCATCACCAAGCCGGTCACGGCCAAGGGCACCTGGGTCGCCCCGGCCCCGGACGCGTTCGGCAACACCCGCGCGCACCTGAACCTCGAGACCGAGATCGACCGCACCGAGTGGGAGATCAACTGGAACGCCCCGCTGCCGTCGGGCGGCGTCGCGCTGGCCAACAAGGTCACGCTGACCATCGAGCTCGCGCTCGTCGAGCAGGCCTAAGCAGCCATGCGGATCCTCGGCATCGCCGGCAGCCTGCGCCGAGGATCCCACAACCGCCGGCTCCTCCAGGCGGCGAGCGACCTGCTCCCGTCTGGAGTCGAGCTGGTGGAGTGGGACAACCTCGCGGGCATCCCGGCCTTCGACGAAGACCTGGAGAACGATCCGCCCGAGTCCGTGCTGGAGTTCTTCCGCGCGATCGTGGATGCTGACGCTCTGCTGATCGCCACGCCGGAGTACAACGCGTCGATCCCGGGCGCGCTCAAGAACGCCCTCGACTGGGCCTCACGCCCGTTCCCCGAGAACGTGCTCAAGAACAAGCCCGTCGCGGTCGTCGGCGCGAGCACCGGCCTGTTCGGCGCGGTGTGGGCGCAGGCCGAGGCGCGCAAGGCCCTCAAGGCCTCCGGCGCGCACCCCGTCGAGACGGAGCTGCCGGTCGGCCTGGCCGACTACGCGTTCGCCGACGACGGCACCCTCAACGACCCCGAGCTCACGCAGCGCTACACGGACCTGATCGCCGATCTGGTGCGGGAGGTCACGGCTCCGGTCGAGGTCTGATGTTCGAGCTCCCGCAGTTTCAGGAACAGCCCCGTGAGCGGGCCGATGCGGCCCGCAATCGCGAGCGCATCCTGGCGGCTGCGGGCACGCTCGTCGCCGAGAGCGGGATCGACTCCGTCTCGATGGAGGACGTCGCGAAGGCGGCGTGCGTCGGCACCGGCACGCTGTACCGGCGCTTCGGCGACCGGGCCGGGCTCGCGTTCGCGCTGCTCGACGACCAGACCAAGGACTTCCAGGACGCGCTGATCGCCGGCCCGCCGCCGCTCGGCCCGGGCATCCCGGCCGCGCAGCGCCTGCACGCGTTCGGCGCGGGCTTCCTCGACCTGCTCGAGACGCACGCGCCGCTGATGGTCGCGGCCGCGCCGAGCGTCAAGGAGTCGGCGGGCGTGCTCGGGCTCTACTCGACGCACCTGCGGATCCTGCTCGAGGAGGCCACGCCGCACCTGGACCCGCGCTACACGGCCGAGGCGCTGCTGGCGATGCTGGACCCGGCGTACCACCTGCGCATGCGCAGGCTGCTCGGGTACTCGCTCGATCAGCTCGTCGCCGGGTGGGACGGGCTGATCGACGCGATCACCGCTACGCCGCGCCCTTGAACGCGCGGCGGTAGCCCATCACGATCCGGGCTTCGCCGGTCACGGCGCACATCGTGTGGTGGAAGCCGGCGGGCACGATCGCCTCGCCGCCGGGGGAGAGGAGACGCTCCTCACCGTCGAAGCGGAGGGCGATCACACCGTCGATCACGCGCAGGAGGGTGTCGTCCCAGGGACGAACGCGCAACGGGGCGTCTGCACCCAGCGTCTCGAAGGTCAGCGTGACGCCATAGCCGACGGAATCGGAGCGGGAGGGGGAGGTCAGAGCAGCCATTGATGACGATCATCTCCGGCGCTCCCTCCCCCTGCCGCCGTGGCACCGCGAGTCCGGGGGTGCGGTTACCCGAACGCCGGCATCACGCGTTCGTTGACCAACTTGAGCTGGCCGCGGATGTCGGGGACGTTCGGCACGTCCTCGCCGCTGAACAGCTTCACGAGCGCGGGGTCGCTGAGCGCGAGGATCATGTGGTTCACGCCGGCGGGCTCGAGGTCGGTCTTGATCTTCTCCACGACCTCCTCCGGCGTGCCCGCGAGGCTCAGCTTCTCCGCGTAGTGCGGCTCGAACAGGCTGATCGCCTTCTTGACGTCGCCGCCGCCGAGCGCCTCGACCACCGGCGCCAGCTCGCTCGCGTCGATCCCGTGGCGGGCGAGCTGCTCGGCGGGCATCGAGGAGATGTAGAACGCGACGAGGATGCGTGCGGCGCGCTTGGCCGCCTCGCTGTCCTCGGAGACCACGGTCACGACCCAGGCGCCGTTGTCGAGGCTCGCGTAGTCCCGGCCCGCCCTTTCCGCGCCCTCCCTGAGCAGCCCGGACGAGTAGTCGTAGGCCTCGCGGCTGTACGCGAGCGCCTGGTGCATGCCGTCGGCGATCTCGCCCGCGGTGCGGAACGAGCGCGGGCCCTTCATCGCGCCCATCTTGATCGGGATGCCGCCGTCCTGGACGGGCTTGGCGAACGTGTACAGGCCGCTGTACTGGAAGAAGTCGCCGTCGAAGGTGATCGCGCCCTCGCTCAGGAAGGTGCGCATCACGTGGATCGCTTCCTTCAGGCGTGAGAGCGGCTTCTGGCCCTCCCAGTCGATCTTGTACTGCGACAGCAGGCCGAAGTTGCCGGTGGAGACGACGATCTCGGTGCGACCGCCGGTCAGCTCGTCGAGCGTCGCCATCTGCTGGCAGATGAGCGTCGGCTCGCGCAGGAACACGTGCGTGACGTTCGGCCCGAAGCGGATCTGCTTCGTCTCGCGCGCCGCGGCCGCGAACAGCACCCACAGGTCCTTGTGCCAGGTCTCATCGACCGAGTACGCGGCGTAGAAGCCGAGCTCGTCCGCGGTCTTGATGATCTCGATGCACTCGTCGAGCGGGTAGTCCGGCAGCATGCAGTAGCTGAACCTCACGGGTGTTCCTCCATGGTCTCGGACTCCTCGCCGGCGAGGAGGACCTCGTCGGCGAAATGGGCGTGCATCCAGTCCAGGTGGTCCCAGCGGGCGTTGAAGATGCGGCGGGAGTCCCAGACCGGCATGTCCTGCTGTGGGGTGATCTGCATCAGATCGGGGTCGACCTCGTACTGATGCTCGAGGCGCTCGACGACGGTGTCGGTGATGCGGCGTGGTGGCGGCGGCGTCTGCTCGCCGAGGCGGAAGATCGTCATTCGTAGGCCTCGTCGAGCGACTGCTTGCCGGGGTTCATGACGTTGTTGGGGTCCAGGGCGCGCTTGATCGCCTTCACGACCGGCCAGGCGCTGCCCATCTCCTCGGGGACGAGGTCGGCGTCGCCTTCGCGCGTGGCCCCGTGGCAGGCGGTGATCGAGCCGCCGTACTTGAGGCTGACCTGCGCGATCTCGCGCTTGCAGTCGACCCAGGCGGCCCAGTACTCGTCGTTGAGCTTCTGCTCCCAGATGCCCACGTCGATCTCGACCAGGTAGTCGGCCCACGGCTTGTGGGCGCCCGACGTGTAGGCGAACATGCCCCAGTCGTCGAAGATGCCGTACCGCTCGCGGTAGCGGGCGACGATCGCGTGCCACTCCTCGCGCACCTGGGGGAGGACGGAGTAGTTGAGCGCCGCGTCCTCGCAGTGCCAGCTCATGAGCACGGCCTGGCCGTCGAGGTCCCGCCCGTGGAGGGGCGTGGCGTAGCGGTCGTGGCGTGAGGCCCAGTCGCCGGCGGAGATCTCGTCGCCGAGGTACTTGCCGGTGTTGGACTTGCCGAGCCGCATGATCTCCTTCGACGCCGGCTCGACCTCGCACCGGCGCCCGTACATCGCGACCGCGACGACGGCGTTGACCGTGTCGGGCTGCGGGATGTAGGCCTCGTCGTCGCGGCGCAGGTACTCGATCTTCTTCTCGTCGAAGAGCACGACGCCCGCGATCGTCGCCAGCCCGGACTTGGTGAGGATGCCCGTCGTCTCCCACGCCTTGATGTACTCGTCGAAGGCGAAGAACGCGGCGAACTCCACCTCCGGGCGCGGCACCAGCTCGAGCGTCGCCTGGGTGGTGATCCCGAGCGTGCCCTGGTGGCCCGTGAACAGCTGCTTGAGCGTGAGGCCGGTGGAGGACTTGCGCAGCTTGCGGCCGCCGCCCTCGGCGATCTCGACGATCTCGCCGGTGGGGAGGACGACCTCCATGCTGATGACGAGGTCGCGCGTGTGGCCGTAGCGGGCGCCGAGCAGGCTCCAGCCGCCGGTGCCGATGCGCCCGCCGACGAGGCTGCACGGGTAGCTCGCCGGGTCGTCGGGATAGATGACGCCGTGCTGCTTGAGCTCCTCGTTGAGCTTGAGCATGTTGATGCCCGGTCCGACGGTCACCGTGCGGTCCACGAGGTCGATCTCGTGGATCTGGTTCATGAGCTTGCAGTCGATCATGATCCCGCCGCGCAGCGGGACGGCGCCGTCGCTCAGGCCGGTGCCGCCGGCACGGGGGACGATCGGGATCTTGTGGCGGTTCGCGAGCTTGACGACCTCGGAGACCTCGATGGCCGTCTTCGGGAGGATCACGACGTCCGGGTAGTGCTCCGCCCAGCGGTGGACGGGGAACGGGGCGGGGACGCGGCTGCGGAAGGCGCGGCTGGACTGGTCCGGCCGCACGCGCGCGTCGTCGCCGATGATCGCTCTGAGCTCCTCGACGACGTGGTCGTCGACGGCGCTCTTGAAGGCGACGGGGCTCACGGCTCGATCCCCGCGCTCACCGCCACCAGCTCGAACAGGTCCATCACGCCGAGGTTGGCCTCGTGGCCGGCTTCGGAGAGCGGGCGTTCGGACCACGGGCAGGCGCTGATCAGCGTGTCGACCTCCAGCTCGGCGGCCTTCGCGACACGCCGGCGGCTGATCTCCTTCGTGATCTCGGGCTTGGCCACCGGCAGCCCGCCGCCACCGCCGGAGCAGTAGGACCACTGGGTGACGCGGTCCACGTCCTTGAAGGTGATGCCGGGAATGGCGCGGATGAGCTCACGCGGCGCCTCGTGGACGCCCTTGCGCTTGTTCAGGCGACAGGGGTCGTGGTAGGTGACGGTGCGCTCGACGGGCTGCGTGAGCTCGATCCTGCCGCCCTTGACGAGGTCGTTGATCAGCTCGACGCCGAGCACGATCTCGAAGTCGTAGGCCTCGCCGAAGTACTTGGGGTAGTCCTCGGTGAAGGCGATGAAGTCGTGCGGGTCGGGCGCGATGATGCGGGTCGCGCCCACGGCGCGCCAGTCCTCGACGTTGTGGGTCGCGTGCTTGAGCGCCAGGTCCTGGTAGCCCATCTCGGCCGCGGGGCCGCCGCAGCACCACTGCTCGCGCATCAGCCCGAACTCGACGCCGGCCTTCTGGAGCAGCTGCGCGAACGCGCGTGTGTAGGAGGTGCGGAAGAACGCGGCCTCGCAGTCGACGAACAGGAGCGTCTGCCCGCCGACCGGGATGTCCAGCCCGATCGCCCAGTCGGCCACATGTTCTTGTGAAACTCTTGTGTCCCCGAGGACGGGTTCGTTGTGGTCGAGCGCAAGGCGTTCGTTCCACAATTTCCACGCTTCCTGCTCATTTCCGGTCTCGACCATGAGCGCGCGCATGGCCTTCACGACGTCCACCGTGCGGGTGCGATGGCGGTAGAAGTCGCCCGTCATCAGCGTGTTCGGACACCGCAGCTCGCACGCGCCGCACTGCGTGCAATGGACGAAGTCGTCGGCGACATCTTCCACGTTTAGCAGGCCTTTTTCCATCGCGACGATGCTCGCGTGGAAGGCCGTCGGCGTGTGGTTCTCGTTCCGCGTGACCTGCATCACGGGGCAGACCTCACGGCAGAACTTGTGCCCGGATGAGAAGCATCCGTAGGCGTTGTCGCGCCACCGTTCTGCGAACTCGAGCTCCTGGTCGCCCACCCGTCTCTCCCTCCTCGATGGTGCCGGTGGGGGCATCCTAAGGCGTGAGCACTGCATGAGGCAGCAGGATCTGTCTAGAATACGTGGAGTACGGGCCGGGAAATCGAATCCTGGCCATAAGCAGTGCGCAGCGCCCGCAAGTTGCTTCATGGCTCCTCCGCGTTCGCAGCACACAACTCCGTGGAGGCACAACCAATGGCTACCGGAACCGTGAAGTGGTTCAGCGACGAAAAGGGCTTTGGGTTCATCACGCCCGATGACGGCGGCAAGGACCTCTTCGTCCACCACACCGGCATCAACAGCAACGGCTTCCGCACCCTCGCCGAGGGCGCGAAGGTCTCCTTCGAGGCCGAGAACGGCCCGAAGGGCCCGAACGCCGTCAACGTGACGTCGATCTAAGAACCACACCAGTTCTGCGCGGGCGCCCGCGGCTCATGCCGCGGGCGTTTGTGTTTAAGGGGTCCTACAGCGATCGGTCGAAGAAGCCGACGACGCGCCGCTCGTACTCCGCGGGGCGGGCACGGAGGCCGCCGATGTGCGCCGACTCGGGGATCTCCCACAGCTCGGCGTTCGATCCCTGGGTGTAGCGGCGGTTCAGTCGCTCGCCGTTGGGGCTGTTCGGCGCGGCGATCAGCAGCGCCGGCTGCCGGAGCTGCTCCACGAGGCCGTCCAGGCGCCGCGGCGGCGTCTCCCCGGTCTCGATCGCCAGCGTGAGGTCACGGAGGCCGTACGAGATCGCGGCGCCCACGTGGTCGTACCAGCGCAGGTCGGCGTCGAGCTCGTCGCCCATCGTCCGCGCGCCCGCGCCTTCGGAGACGACCGCGTCCAGCGCCGGCGTCTCGGCCGCGACCTGCAGCATCAGCTCGCCACCGACCGAGAGCCCGAGCCCGCCGATCCGGTCGACACCCTGCCGCTCCAGGAACGCGATCGCGCCCTTGACGTCGCGGCCGCCGCCCCAGCCCCAGCCGTTCGGCTGGCCCTCGCTGCGGCCTTCGCCGCGGCGGTCGAACAGCAGCACGCCGTAGCCGTGGCGGGCGAGCATGCGGGCCTGCGCCTGCGGGCCCTTGCGGCCCGGGAAGACGATCACGGCCGCCCCGTTGCGCGACGGGGCGTACCAGCCCTGCAGCTTCAGCCCGTCGGTGGAGGTGAAGGTGACGTCCCGCACCGGCACGCCCATGCGGTTCTCCGGCACGACGGCCCGTGCCGTGTGCGAGTGCACGTAGGCGACTCCGACCGGCAGGACGGCGATGAAAGCCGTCACGAGGAGCCCCACGCCGAGGGCGGTGCGGCGGGCGAGCCGGCGTCCGCCACGCCGGAGGGTCCGCCACAGCGTGCCCGTACCGAGGCCGATCAGCCCCAGCGTGGCGGGGAGGGCGAGCCAGCCGGTCACGTCGTCGCTGGAGAGGCCGAGCTCGCTGGTGTAGTAGACGGCGTCGAGTCCGGTGGCGACGCCGAGCACCCCGAGCAGGAGCGCGAGCGCGCCGCGTGCCGTCCCCCGAAGCCGCGGGTACGCCCACGCCGCCACGGCGAGCAGCGCCAGCGGGACGAGGGCGGCGAACGGTCGGTCGGTGACCGGCACGCCGGCGGGTGGCTGCAGGACGGTGTCGTCGAGCACCCGCAGCCCGAGCAGCGCGCTCCCGGCCCGGAAGAGCCGCGCCTCGGTGCGGGTGGAGAGGGTCGTGATCATCGCGATCCAGCGTCCCAACCGCGTCGCGCCGTGAGAACCGGGGCAGGCGCGAGGTCGCCGCGCGCAAACCCACCGCCCCCGGGGGCGGGAAGCCACACCGGGAGGGGGCCGCGCTTCGGACCGGGAGGGAGCGGATGCCCGGCGCCGCGAGCTTAAAGACCCAGGGCCTTTAGTTCAGCCTTAGTTCCACTTTAGCTTCACGCCGCCGCGCGGAGGGTGCCGCGGGCGCGGTAGGCGAGCTGGCGGATCGCGCCCGCCGTCATCCCGAGGTCGGCCGCGATCCGCTCGTGGCTGTCGCCGTTGAAGGCGTGGCGGACGATCACCTGGCGCTGGGAGTCCGGCAGCGCTCCGATCGCGTCCACGACGCCGTCGAACCACTCGCGACGGGCGAACGCGTCCTCGGGTTCGCTCTCGTGGCCCAGGAAGTCGTCCGGGACCGGCCCGAACGCGAGCTGCGGGTCGCGAGCGATGTTCAGCGCCGCGTTGCGGGCGATGCGGTACAGCCACGGCTTGAGCGCGAGCGGCAGCGTGGCGCCGGGGTCGGTGAGCGCGCCGTGCGCGTTGATGAACGTCTGCTGGAGCGCGTCGTCGGCGGGCGCGGCGGCGAGGAACCGCCGGCAGTGACGGGCGAGCGGACCGCGATAGCGATCCACGATCGTGGCGAACGCGCGCTCGTCACCGGCCCGCGTGAGCGCCACCAATCGGGCATCGGAGGCGGCGACGAGGGCGGAGGGGCTGAGCTGGCGAGCGGGCGACATGACGTACCCAGAGCCTTCCCGCGCCCAGGTAGGACCCTCAATGGGACCTTCGTCCCGCCCAACCCGGGACACCCATTTCTAAAGAGGGACTGTCCCTCTTTAGCGACAGCTGTCGCGTTTAGGGGTCTGACCCCTTTATGTTGGGGGCAGGCAGGGGGAGTTCCCCCATATGGCGCGGGCGCGCCAAACGGGAGTCTCGGTGCATGCCCACCGAGTCCTTGAACCCAGAGACGCTTCCCGTCCACATTGATTCCCTCCGCCGCGCCGCCCGTGCCATGACCCGCTCGCACCACGACGCCGAGGACCTCGTCCAGGACACGCTCGTGAAGGTGCTGGCGCGGCCGCGGACCGTCGGTCCTGCCGGCGCCGGCCCGTACCTGCACCAGGCGTTGCGCAACACGCACATCTCGGCGCTGCGGACGCGTGACCGGCGGCCCGTGCTGGCGCCGCTCGAGGATGAGGACACGCGGCTGGTCGCGCCCGCCCACGGTGAGCCGGTCGAGGTCATCCACACCCGCGAGGTGCTGGCCAAGATCCACGCCCTGCCGACCGCGCAGCGTCAGGTGATCGCCGCGGTCGATGTCGCTGGGCTCGCCTACACGGAGGCGGCCGAGGTGCTGCAGATCCCCGTCGGCACCGTGATGAGCCGACTGCACCGTGGGCGCCAGCGCCTCCAGAACGACTACGCGGCGGCGGCGTAGAACGCGCGCCGGTAGGCCGTTGGCGTCGTGCGCATGATCGCGGTGAAGTGATGCCGGTACGTCGCCGCCGTGGCGAACCCGACCCGCGCGGCCACCGTCTCGACGGAGTCCTCGGACGCCTCCAGCAGCGCGAGCGAGGCCCGCACGCGCTGCTCGATCAGCCAGCGCCCCGGCGTCGTGCCGGTCGCGCGCTGGAAGCGACGCGTGAACGTGCGCACGCTCATGTGGGTGTGCGCGGCGAGCGTGGCCAGGTCCAGCGGCTCCTGCAGGCGCTCGAGCGCCCAGGCCATGGCGCGCGCGATCGGGTCGTCGTCCGGGTGCGCGGGCATCGGCAGGTCGATCAGCTGCGCCTGGCCGCCGTCGCGGTGCGGCGGGATGACCAGCCGGCGCGCGACCGCGTTGGCCACGGCGGACCCGTGGTCTCGGCGCACGAGGTGCAGGCACAGGTCGATCCCCGCGGCGCTGCCCGCGCTCGTGAGCACGTCCTCGCCGTCCACGTACAGGACGTCCGCGTTGACGGTCAGCTCCGGATGGCGCGCCGCGAGCGTCTCCGCGTAACGCCAGTGCGTCGCCGCCTCCCGGCCGGCGAGCAGGCCCGCGGCGGCCAGCAGGAACACCCCGCTGCAGATGCTCACGATCCGGGCGCTCGACTCGCGCACCGCGGCCAGCACGGCGTCTGAGGGCTCCCCGCTCCAGCCCGGCACGACGATCGTGTCGGCGTCGCGCAGCGCCTCGAGCCCGGCCTCGACGACGAAGCTGAAGCCGCCGGTGGTGGCCGGGATCACGCCCGGATGCTCGGCGCACAGCGTGAGCTCGTACCACCACGGCACGTCGAGCTCGGGCCGTTCGAGCCCGAAGACCTCGGTGACGATCCCCAGCTCGAACGGGGCGATCCGCGGGGGGAGGAGGGCGACGACACGATGCGCGGGCATGGTGGCCAGATCTTGACGCATGTCGTCCATCAGGTCACTGGTCGGATGTCGCAAGTCTCGGGAGCATGCTGCTCATGACCAACTACTTCGCCGAGCGCCTGCTTCATGAGACCGACGCCGCCGACGTCGCCGAGGCGCTGAACGACGGCACGTTCACCGTGATCGACTCCCGCAGCGAGCGCGCCTACGACGACGCGCACATCCCCGGCGCGATCTGCCTGCGCCGCACGGCGATCGCCGACCTCCCCGCCGGTCCGCTCGTCGTCTACTGCTGGGGCCCGGGCTGCAACGGCGCGGTGAAGGCCTGCGCCCGGCTCGTCGCCGCCGGTCGCACCGAGGTGAAGGAGATGCTGGGCGGCTTCGAGTACTGGGTCCGCGAGGGCTTCGCGCTCGAGGGCGAGGACGCCGCTCGTCACGAGCCCGACCTGAGCGGTCTCGTCTGCGACATCGCGGTGGCATGATGCGGTGAGTGGACGCGGCCGACCGAGCGCTGCGCAGGCTCCGCGACGCCTACGGCGCCGGCCACGTCAGCACGGCCACGCTCGAGGTGCGCACGGCGCTCGCGCTGAGCGGCCGTGCCGACGACGCGGTCTGGGACCTCCCGCGCTGGCGCCTCTTCGCCCGCGAGCCGGTCCGCGGGCTCGTCCTCCACGACCACGAGTGGCCGCTGGAGGAGCGCGGCCGCTGGACGCTCGGCCGCGGCTCCGGGTGCGAGATCCCGCTGCTCGACGATAGCGTCTCCCGCCGGCACGCCGAGATCGCGGTCCGGGCGGGAATCTGCCTCGTCCGCGATCTCGGGTCCTGCAACGGCACGCGCCTCAACGGCCACTTCGTCACCCGGGCGCGCCTGCGCCGCGGGGACGTGCTGGAGCTCGGCGAGACCGAGCTCCGGGTCCGCTAGTCCAGGATCTGCAACCCGATCACGCCGGGCGTGAACGCGCTCGTATCCACGTCGTCGCGTCCGCGGCCGGTGTCGATCCGCAGCGTGTCGGCCGGTTCGGCGTGGCTGACGTTGACCTTCGCCTGGAGTCCGGTCAGCGTCGCCGTCGTGCCCTTGCCGGTGAGCGTCAGGCGGTCGCGGCCGGGCGTTCCGTCGACGAGCACGCGGTCGGCGGCGTTGTCGCCCTTGGCCGTGATCGGGAGGCCGGCGAGGCTCACGTCGACGAGCTCCAGGCCGGGCCGGTCGGCGACGTCGATCGTGTCGGCGCCGCCGCCGGCCACGAGGTTCAGCTCCTCGAGGTCGTCGACGGTGAGGACGTCTGAGTCGTGCACGATCCGGCCGCGCTTGACGGTGAAGGTCTCGGCGGCGCTGGAGCCCTCCATAAAGACCGAGTCGCGGGAGGCGCCGCCGTCGACGCTGTCGCTGCCGTCGCCGGCGCGCCAGCTGAAGCGGTCGAAGTCACCGCCGAGCTTCGCGGTGTCGCGGCCGAGGCCGCCGCGGGCGTCGTCGAAGCCGGGGCCGCCGACGAGGAGGTCGTCGCCCGGTCCGCCGAGCAGGACGTTGTCGCCAGCGCCGCCGACGAGCGTCACCGCCATCGAGTCCACGGATGCGCTGAGGATGTCGTCGCCGCCGCGGCCGTCGATCGTCAGCCGGTCGATCCGCTCGGGCTGGTCGAACAGCACGTAGGTGGGCGCGAGCACGCCGAAGGTGCCGAACGAGATCTGGTCGCCGTCCTCGGAGCCGTAGACGGTCGCCCGGTCCGCGCCCGCGCCGAGGTCGGCGATGACCTGGAACGTGTCGGTGGCCGAGAGGTCGCCGACGGCGAGCGTGTCGGCGCCGTCACCGGTCTCCACCTGTAGGACGTCGGTGTTGTCGAGCTCGACCTCGTCGAAGCGCACGCGGTCACCCTGCGCGGAGAGCTCGACGCGGCGCCGGCCGCTGATCGTCAGCGTGTCCAGGCCGTCGCCCAAGTCGACGCGCACGCGGTCGAAGCGGTGCCGCGCGAACGTGGCGTCGCCGACGCGGACGCGCCCGCCTTCGAACGCGAGCGCGAGGTCGTCGGGATCGGCCGTTCCCTCCACGATCAGCGTGCGCTGCTCGACCCGCACCGGCAGCGGGCCCTCGACGAACTCGCGGTCGCCGTAGGCGATCCGCGCCCGCTTGGCGTCCCCGCCGATCCGCTGCGCGAAGTCCAGCGCGAACTGCCGGTCCTCGACCGCCGCGACGAGGCGCAGGTGGTCGGCTTGCGTGACCGAGCCGCCGAACAGCCGCTCGGCGGCCGGCCGGTCATTGAGCAACCCGGTGCGCAGCTCGTCGGCGGTCACGCTCGGCACGTCGAGCTCGACTCCATCCACGCGCGGATCGGAGGCGGGCAGCCGGTCGAACGTCAGCACCGACTGCTGGCTGAAGCGCGCGCGGATCGTGTCGGCGATCGTGTGCAGCTCGTCCGGCTCGACCCCGCCGACCGCGAACACCCGCGAGCGCTCGAAGGTGGTGCTTCCGGAGCCGGAGTCGAAGAACACGCCGTCGAGCAGGTCCGAGCCCCGCACCCGCCCGCCGCCGTCCTCGATCAGCCGGCTCGCCTCACGTTCGAACGCGATCAACGGATCGTCCAGCCGCGGGTCCGCGGGGTCCGTGATGATCGCGGTGTTGTTCGTGGCGAAGATCTCCGCGTCGTGCGCGGCGGCGGCCGGCGCACCCACGCCGAGCACGAGCACCGCCGCCACCACTGCTCTGTGTGTGCGCATGTCGCGCCAGACGTGCGAGCCGCGCCCGGCATTCCCCCCCTTGCACTGGTCCGCGTGGCCAGGTACCTTGCTGCGCATGGCACCGGCCATCTCCCAGCTGCGGCGCGGCGTGCTCGAGTACTGCGTGCTCGCGCTCCTGCGCGACGGCGAGCGCTACGCGTACGAGCTCGTGACGACGCTCGGCGAGGCCGACGGGATGGTCACCAGCGAGGGAACGCTGTACCCGCTGCTCTCGCGGCTGCGCAAGGAAGGGCTCGTAGAGACCACCTGGCGCGAGTCCACGTCCGGCCCGCCACGCCGCTACTACACGCTCACCGCCGAGGGGGAGGCCACGCTCGACGCGTTCGTCGTCGAGTGGCGGCGCTTCTCCCGGTCCGTCGATGGCCTGCTGGCCATGGGGAACCCGCATGACGCACACCCTGCACCCGCTCGCCGAGGACTACTTGGAGCGGCTCGACCGGGCGGCCGCCCACCTGCCGCGCGCCCGGCGACGTGAGCTGGTCGACGACATCGAGGCGCACCTGCTGGAGGCGCTGAGCCCGGAGCCCAGCGACGCCGAGGTACGTGAGGTGCTGGCGCGGCTGGGCGCGCCCGAGGAGATCGTGGACGCCGAGGCGCCGCGCCCGCCGCGGCCGGCGCGCCCGGCCGGGCGCAAGTGGGGGACGGGCGCCACGGTCCTGTTCGCAGCCGTGACGCTCGTGTGCCTCTACATCGCCGCGAGCCTGGGGGCCTACTGGGGCATGCAGCGGGAGGGCGCCGACGGCGGCCAGCTGATCGGCGCCGCGGTGCTCCTCCTCCTGCTGACGCCCGTGGGGTTGGGCGTCTACCTCAGCCGGCGGGGCTGAACACGTCCGGCGCGCTGAGCCGCTCCAGGTCCGCCGCGCGGTCGTCGGGCTGCTCCTGCGAGCGACGCTCGGCCGCGACCCGCTCGCGGTAGAGCGACACCTCGCGGGCGATCGTGTCCTCGTCCCAGCCGAGCGGACCGGCCATCAGGCGGGCGGCCGGCTCGGCCGACTCCAGGCCGCGGTCCCAGGTCTCGATCGAGATCCGGGTGCGGCGTGCGAGCACGTCGTCCAGGTGGCGCGCGCCTTCGTGGGAGGCGGCGTACCGGACCTCGACGCACAGGTAGTCGTCCGCGCCCGGCAGCGGCTCGCCCAGCGCAGGCTCGTCCTTCATCATCGAGAGCAGCTCGTCGGTGCGCGTGCCGTAGCGGCGCAGCAGGTGCTCGATCCGCGCGACGTGCACGCCCGACTCGGTGGCCACGCGCTCGCGGCGGTTCCAGAGCGCCTGGAAGCCGTCGCCGCCGACCAGCGGCGTGACGTCGGTGGCCGAGGGCGGGACGTGGCGGTCCAGGCCGTGCACGGCCGCGTCGATCGCGTCCTTGGCCATCACGCGGTAGGTCGTGTACTTGCCGCCGGCCACGGCGATCAGGCCCGGGACGGGCACGGCGACCGTGTGCTCGCGCGAGAGCTTCGACGTCGACTCGGACTCGCCCGTGAGCAGCGGCCGCAGCCCCGCGTAGACGCCCTCGACGTCCTCGCGCGTCAGCGGCTGGTTGATCACCGCGTTGATGTGCTCGAGCACGTAGTCGATGTCCGACGACGACGCGGCGGGGTGCGCCTTGTCGAGATTCCAGTCGGTGTCGGTGGTGCCGATGATCCAGTGGCGGCCCCACGGGATCACGAACAGCACGCTCTTCTCGGTGCGCAGGATCAGGCCGGTGTCCAGCTGGAGCCGATCCTTCGGCACCACGAGGTGGATGCCCTTGGAGGCGCGCACCTGGAACTTGCCGCGCTCGCCGACGAGGTGCTGGACGTCGTCGGTCCACACGCCGGTGGCGTTGACGACCTCGTGCGCACGCACCGAGATCACCGCCTCGCTGGCCATGTCGCGGACCTTGACGCCCGTGACCCGCTCACCTTCGCGCAGGAAGCCGACGACCTTCGCGTTGGACACCACCGCGGCGCCCAGTGAGGCCGCCGTTCGCGCCACGGTCATCGTGTGCCGGGCGTCGTCGACCTTCGCGTCGTAGTACTGGAGCGCACCGACCAGTGAGTCCGATTTGAGCGCCGGCGCGATGCGCAGCGCGCCCCGCTTCGTCAGGTGCCGGTGGCGCTTGAGCCCCTTGTAGCCGCCGAGCGAGTCGTACAGGATCAGCCCGGCGCCGATGTACGGGCGCTGCCAGTGCTCGGTCAGCGGCAGCATGAACGGGACCGGCTGCACGAGATGTGGCGCAATGACGTTCAACAGCAGGGAACGTTCGCGCAGCGCCTCACGCACCAGGCCGAAGTCCCGCTGCTCCAGGTAGCGCAAGCCCCCGTGCACGAGCTTGCTCGACCGTGACGAGGTGCCGGAGGCGAAGTCCCGCGCCTCCACGAGCGCCACGTTGAGGCCGCGTGTGGCCGCGTCCAGAGCCGAACCGGCGCCCACGGTGCCCCCGCCGATCACCACGACATCGAATACCTCGGACTCCAAGCGCGTAAGCGCTTCGCGGCGTTGCTCGGGACCAAGACGGCTGCGGTCGTTCAAGAGCGGGCTCCTGCGGGGAGTAGGTTTCCCCTCGGAGGCTAGCGAGAGGAGAGACCCGCATGAGTGGTACCCGCCGTTGGCGCTGGCAACAGTCGGTGCTGGGGGAGCACGTCGCCGAGTTCCTCGGGACGTTCATCATCATCCTGCTCGGCAACGGGGTGGTCGCGATGGCGGTCGCGGCGCTCAACCAGTCCGGACGTGGCGAGCTGATCTTCGCGGCCAGCGGCGATTGGCTGCTGATCACGTGGGGTTGGGGCTTTGCCGTGTGCTTCGCCGTCTACGTCGCCGGTGGTGTGTCCGGCGCGCATCTGAACCCGGCGGTGACCCTCGCGCTCGCGTGGCGTCGCGGCTTCGAGTGGAACAAGGTGCCGGGGTACATCGTCGCCCAGGTGCTCGGCGCGTTCGCCGGCGCCGCGGTCGTCTACGCCAACTACCGCTACGCGATCGTCAGCTACGAGACCGCGAACGACATCGTCCGCGACGCGGACAGCGGGGCCGGCACGTTCGGCATCTTCGGCACGAGCCCCGCGCCGTACTACCAGAACTGGTTCGGGCCGTTCCTGGACCAGGTGATCGGCACCGCGATCCTGGTCGCGTTCATCTTCGCGGTCACGGACGAGTACAACGCGGTGGTCAAGGCCAACCTGGCGCCGCTGATCATCGGCTTCATCGTCGTCGCCGTCGGCATCTCGTTCGGCGCGAACGCGGGCTACGCGATCAACCCCGCACGTGACTTCGGGCCGCGCATGTTCGCGTGGTTCGCCGGCTGGGGGGACAACGCGATGCCCGGCAACTACGGCAACATCAACACCTACTTCTGGATACCCATCCTCGGGCCGATCGTCGGCGCCGGCGTAGGTGCGGCGATCTATGACTTCTGCATCCGCAACACGCTGATCGCCCGCGGGATCAAACCTGACCCGGACGTGTCCGAAGAGGGCCGCACGGCGATCGACTGAGGAGGAGAGCAAGCCAATGGCGGAGTACATCGGCGCGATCGACCAGGGGACGACGAGCAGCCGCTTCATCGTCTTCGACAAGGACGGCAACATCGTCACGGTCGATCAGCGCGAGCATGAGCAGATCACGCCCAAGGCGGGCTGGGTCGAGCACGACGCGAAGGAGGTGTGGACGCGCACGCGGGAAGTGATCGGCGGCGCGCTCGCGAACTCCAAGCTCGAGGCGGGCGACATCGCCGCCGTCGGGATCACCAACCAGCGTGAGACGACGGTCGTCTGGGACCGCAAGACGGGCGAGCCGGTCTACAACGCGATCGTCTGGCAGGACACGCGCACGGACAAGATCGTGCGGGAGCTCGGCGACGCGGACGTCGTGCGCGAGGCCACGGGCCTGCCGCTCTCGACCTACTTCAGCGGGCCGAAGATCAAGTGGATCCTCGACAACGTCGACGGCGCTCGCGAGCGGGCGGAGAACGGCGACCTGGCGTTCGGGACGATGGACTCGTGGGTGATCTGGAACCTCACGGGCGGCGAGCAGCACGTCACCGACGTGACGAACGCGTCCAGGACGCTGCTGATGGACCTCAAGACGCTCGACTGGCACGAGCCGAGCCTCGAGCTGATGGGCATCCCGCGCTCGATGCTGCCCGAGATCAAGTCGAGCTCGGAGGTCTACGGCGAGGTCAAGGGCACCGCGATCGGCGGCACCCCGATCGCCGGCATCCTCGGCGACCAGCAGGCGGCGCTGTTCGGCCAGACGTGCTTCGACCGCGGCGACGCGAAGAACACGTACGGCACGGGCTCGTTCCTGCTCGTGAACACGGGCGAGGAGATCGTCCACACCGAGAAGCTGCTGACCACCGCCGCCTACAAGCTCGGCGACGGCAAGGTGACCTACGCCCTCGAGGGCTCGATCGCCGTCACCGGCGCGCTCATCCAGTGGCTGCGCGACCGGCTGAAGATCATCGACTCCGCGCCCGAGGTGCAGGAGCTGGCCAAGACCGTGGACGACAACGGCGGCGTGTACTTCGTCCCGGCGTTCAGCGGCCTGTTCGCGCCGTACTGGCGTGACGACGCGCGCGGCGTGATCGTCGGCCTCACCGCCTACGCGAACCGGGGCCACATCGCCCGCGCCGCGCTGGAGGCCGCCGCCTGGCAGTCACGCGAGGTGGTCGACGCCGCGAACGACGTGGCCGACGTGCCGTTCACCGACCTGCGGGTCGACGGTGGCATGACCGGCAACGACCTGCTGATGCAGTTCCAGGCGGACGTGCTCGGCGTGCCGGTGATCCGTCCGAAGGTGACCGAGACGACCGCGCTGGGCGCCGCCTACGCCGCGGGCCTGGCGACCGGCTTCTGGGCGAGCCAGGACGAGCTCCGTGAGCGCTGGGCGGAGGACAAGCGCTGGGAGCCGCAGATGGACGAGGACACGCGCGAGAAGGAGTACGCGCGCTGGAAGAAAGCGGTGCAGAGGACCCTAGATTGGGTTGAGTGAAGACGCTTGGAGTTCGCCACGCCGGTGAGACGACGATCTCGGGCACCGATGCGGTGTTCGAGATCGGCTCGCTCACGAAGCTGCTGACCGGCGCGCTGCTGGCGCTGCTGGTCGAGGACGGGGTCGTCGCGCTCGACGATCCCGTCGCGCGGCACTTGCCGGTCGCGCCGCCCGTCCAAGGCAGGCCGATCACGCTCGAGGACCTCGCCACGCACCGCTCCGGCCTGCCGCGGGTCCCGCGCAAGCTCGAGCGCTGGGACCGCAGGGACCCGTACGCGCAGTTCACCGCCGACCGCATGCCGGACGTGATCGCGCGCACCGCCCCCAAGGCTGAGCCGGGCGGCCGCGTCGCGTACTCCAACTACGGCTACGGGCTGCTCGGCTTCGCGCTCGGCCACGCGGCGTCGAGCACCTACGGGGAGCTGATCCGGACGCGTCTCACCGATCCGCTCGCGATGACGCGGACCGGGCTCGACACGCCGGGCCTCGTCCAGGGCCACACGTTCGCGGGCCGCCCCACGCCGCCCTGGAACCTCGCCGCGCTGGCCGGCGCGGGCGGCCTGCGGTCGACCGCGAGCGACGTGCTGCGCTTCCTGACGTCGGAGCCGGCCCGCGCCTCGCTCGCCTGGTTCAAGGCCCCGGGCGGGCACGGCCTGCTGATGCATGACGGCGGCACGGGCGGTTTCCGCTCGTTCGCGCTGCTGAAGGGGGAGACCGCGGTCGTCGCGCTCCACGACCACGCGCGCCGCATCAACGGCGCGGCGTTCAAGGCGTTGAAGACGGCGGAGGGGAGTAGACCGGGCCGTCAGGCGTAGAGGTGTTGGGCTCGGGGGTCGCCGCCGCCGCCGAGCCCACCTTCGCCGGGAGCGAGACCGACTGCTCGAGCGAGAGCAGGCTGTCGAGGAGCGCCTGGCCGCGCAGCTCGGCCGCGGCCTGGGCGCGGACCCAGGCGTCGATGCCCGCCAGCTCGGAGGCCGACAGCGCCGGGCCGAGCTGGGCCTGGGCGCGTAGCGCGCCGGTGCCGTTGTTCATCGCCGTGCGCAGCTGGCCGATCTGGCCGGCGAGCTCGCCGCGGATGCGCGCGAGCTCCGCGGCGTCCTTGACGGTGTCCGCCAGCGGGCCCTTGGAGGCCTTCAGCCAGCCCGCCAGCGCCTCGGCCAGCGACTCCATCTTCGCGGCGCTCATGCCGGTCACGGCGACGTCGCGGCCGAGGATCTCGACGACGCGCCCGCCGTGCTTGCCGAGGTCCTTGATCGCGCCGACGAGCGCCGGGCCCTCGGCGCCGCGCGCGATCGCGGCGAACGCGCGGTCGAGGAAGTGGCCTTCGCCCAGGATCGACGTGAAGCGCTGGCCGGGCCAGATCGTCGCGGCGGCGGGGTCGACCTTCACGCCCGCCTCGGCCAGCTTCTCCAGGTCGGACTTCACGCCCGACGCCGCCGCGCGCTCGGTCACCCACGTGCGGATCGAGCCTCCCGTGCCGTACATCGTGTCGCTGGAGGCGAGCACCTCGGCCTGGGTGCGGCCGATCTTCTGGATCAGCGCCGCCTTCTCGGCCTCAGCGCCGCCTTCGGCCTCGAGCTTGGCGAGCGCCGCGGACCAGTCGTCCATGCGCTTGTTGAGCGCGCCGACCTGCTCCTTGCTCAGCGGCGTGAACGTGCCGTCGGCGCGGGCCTTGGCGAGCGCCTCCTCGAACCGCGCGGCCTCGCGGTCGATCGCCGCTCGCGCCTGCGGGGACAGGTCCTTGACGACGTCCTGCAGGTGCATGCGCGCGGGGTTGACGGCGGCGTCGAGGTCCAGCACCGACTCCAGCTCGGTGCGGGAGACGCCGGCGCGGCGCGCGATGTACTCGAGCGCGCGGTCGGCCTGCTGGGCGGCGTCGCGGCCGACGGTGGAGAGGTCGACATCGGACGTGGACGCCGCGGTGCCGGTCTGCACGGCCTTGGACTCGCCCTTGGACGCGGCCTCCATCCAGGCCTGCATGTCGCGCACGAGCGAGGAGCGCCAGGCGTCCAGCTCGGTCGCGATCGGATGGCCTTCGCCGAGCGTCTTGGTCACCGTCTTCCAGCCGCCGGCCCGGCGCAGGGCGCCCGCGTAGCCGAACTGGTCGATCGCGGCGCGCATCGTCGCCGCGCGCTCGGCCGGCTCGAGCTTGGCGAAGTCGGCGAGGTTGGCCACCAGGCCTTCGAGCGCTTCCCCACCCAGGTTGCCGGCGGCGAGCAGGCGCTTGCCCGCCTCGCTCTCCTTGCCAACGATCGTCGCGAGCTCCTCGGCGCTCTTGCCGGAGGCCTTGATCGTCGCCTCGATGCCGGCCTCGCCGAGCGACTTCTCGATCGCGAGCTGCTTGAGCCCGAGATCGGCGCCGCTCAGCGCCTCCGAGAGCCCCGCCGTGCCCATCTTCGCCGCGCCGGCTTCGGCCGCCTCGAGCAGCTTCGCCGCCGGCCCGCCGAGCTTGGACGCGGCCGAGGCGATGCCGACCGCGCCGTCGATGAACGCCAGCGCCGAGTCCATCACGGCCTGGAACAGCGCGCTGTCGACCTGCTCCTGGGTGACGATGTCGTTGCGGGCGTCGCCCGTGTGCGCGTCGATCGCCTTCGCCTTGTCGAGGTAGTCCTCGATCGAGATCGCGGCGTTGCCGACGCTGGCGGTGATGCCGACGGCGACGGCGATGAACGTCGCCATGCCGGCGGTCGCGAACTCGGCGACGAGGAACGCGGCGGCGCTGAGCGCGCCGAGCGCCAGCGACCGCAGGACCTTGCCCATCTCGTGGCCCTCGACGTCACGGGCGATGATCGCCTTCTCGAGCTCACCCGAGAACGGCCCGCCGGCCATCAGCTGCTGGTGGACCGGGATGAAGTCGCGGTAGTCGAGGTCGTCGCCGACGAGCGGCACGGCCTCGTCGATCTTCGCGCCCATCGCGGTCATCGCCTTGCCGATCTGCGCCCGCGCCTGCTTGGTGTCCTGCTTGGCGAGGTCCTTGGCCGCGCCCGCCTCGCCGTGCGTGACGATCGCGTACACGGCGGGCGAGTCGGCGAGGACCTTCTTGACCGCCTTGTCGAGCGTGTCGTAGTGGCCCTTGACCGCGTCGTAGTCCTGGTAGCCGCTCTCCCCGCTGCCCTCGCGCGGGCCCCTGATCTGCGGCGGCTTGTCGGGGTCGAAGAGCGCGGGGACCTCGACGTCGGACGCGAAGTCGCGCCGCCAGCCGCCGCTGCGGTGCTCCGTGTTGCGGCCGACCTTGATCAGCTTCGCGTTGGCCATCCCCGCCTGCCAGGCCGCGACCTGCTCGGCGAGGAGCTGTGCCTTGCGCACCGCGAGGTCCTGCTCGGCGGTCGTCTCGGCCGACTCCGGCTCGGTTCCCGCGGTGACGCCGACCGCTTCCATCTGCGCGGTCACGTAGTCGCGGTTGGCCTGCAGGTTGCCGAGCACGCGGCCCTCGACGGCCGCCTTGAAGCGCTCGCGCACGCTGTCGAAGGCCTCGTTCTCGAGCAGCGACGGGTCGCGCTTGGCGCTGCGCATGAACAGCGCCGCGTTGGCCTTCGCCACCGTGAGCAGGTCCGGCATCGACTCCCACACCACGGTCGCGCCGAACGCGCCGCCCTGCGAGCCCAGCAGCCGCTCGATCTCCGCGAGCTTCTCCTCGGTCGACGCCGTCGGCAGGTCGATCTCGATGCCGTGCTTGAACTCCTTGAGGTCGCTCAGGATGCTGCGGGAGAGCATCCGCGCGACGCTCGCGTTGCCCGCTCCGGCGCTCAGCGCGCGGACCGCGGCGGCGCGTTGGTCGACGCCCATCCGGGCGAGCGGCACGGCCCGCCCGGGCAGCGGGACCACGGGCATCGCGGCGGTCTCCGCGGGGGCGACCGGGTCCGACTGTGCGACCGAATCGACCTCGCGTTGACTCACAGGGCGAGCCTAAAGCGGCGGTGAGTAGGCGGTCAATGCGCTCGACCGCCGTCTTTGGTGCGGCTGTCCGTACCTACACGAGCGCGCGGTGGTCAGCGAGGAAGCGCTCCAGCGCGGCCGCCTCGAGCGGCGGCGCGAACAGGTAGCCCTGGGCGCGGTCGCATCCGAGCTCGCGCAGGCGCTCCAGCTGGCTCTCCTCCTCGACGCCCTCGGCGATCGTGACCAGGCCGAGGCTGCGGCCGAGCGCCACGAGCGTCGAGATCAGCGCGTCGTTCTGCTCGCTCGCGGCGATGAACGTCCGGTCGATCTTGAGCGCGGTGACCGGGAACTGCTGCAGGTAGGCGAGCGACGAGTAGCCCGTGCCGAAGTCGTCGATCGCGATCCGCAGGCCGAAGCGGCGCAGCTCGTGCAGGACCTGCGCGGCGGACTCGGCGTCGCGCATGAGCGCCGTCTCCGTGATCTCCAGCGTCAGTAGGTCGGCGTCAAGGCCGGAGCGCGTGAGCGCCTGGAGGACCGTGGTCACGAGCGCGGGATCGTCGAGCTGGCGGGCGGACACGTTGACCGAGACGCGGGTCGGCATGCCGGCCTGCGCCCACTGCGCGGCCTGCTCGCAGGCGGTCTCCAGCACCCAGGCGCCGATGTCGACGATCACGCCGGACTCCTCGGCGAGCGCGATGAACTCGGTCGGCGGGATCAGCCCGCGCGTCGGGTGCTGCCAGCGCAGCAGCGCCTCGGCGGCGGTCACCTCGCCGCTGTCGAGCTCCAGGATGGGCTGGTAGACGAGGAACAGCTCGTCGCGGCCCAGCGCGCCGCGCAGGTCGGACTCCAGCTCGAGCCGCTCGTGCGCGGCGATGTGCATCTCGTGGCGGAACTCGGCGTAGCGGTTGCGGCCGGCGCCCTTGGCCTCGTAGAGCGCGATGTCGGCGTCGCGCAGCAGGTCCTTGGCGGCCTCGCGGTCGCCGGTGGCGATGCCGATGGACGCCGTGATCGTGACCGGGCTGCCGCCCGTGCCGAGCTCGAACGGCTCCTGCAGCACGGCGACGATGCGCTGGGCGATCTGCTCCGCTCCGCCCTCGACCAGCACGACGAACTCGTCGCCGCCGAGCCGGCCGATCGTGTCGGTGTCGCGCAGGACGTGCTTGATCCGCGTCGCGACGACGCGCAGCAGCTCGTCGCCGACCGGGTGCCCGTACGTGTCGTTGACGCCCTTGAAGCCGTCGAGGTCGATGAACATCGCCGACACGTCGACGCCGGACCGGCGAGCGTGGCGGAGCATCTGCTCCGTGCGGTCCATGATCAGCGCCCGGTTCGGGAGGCCGGTGAGCGCGTCGTGCAGCGCCTGGTGGCGCAGCTGGCCGGTCTTCTCCTCGACCATCTTCAGCGCGTGGGCACGGCCGCGGGCGAGCACCTGGACCAGGACGAACGTGAGCAGCCCGAGCGTGAGCCAGCTCACGAACACGAGCCCGCCCTGGACCTCGGGGTCGCTGACCCCGGTCGGCTCGGCGCCGGTGACCGCGACCGTCCAGCGGCCGTCGGCCTCGACGGAGATGCGTCGGGTGATCCGGTCGCCCACCGCCACCTTGCCGACGCGGGCCACCGCGTCGCTGTGCATCGTCTCCGAAAGCGTTCGGAACGCGGCGCCGGCGCCGGTCGGAATCCGGTAGTCGGGCACCGCGGCCTGCTCGCGCTCCAGGCTGACGGACACGCCGCCGATGCTGGAGATCGCCGAGGCGAGGATCGGCTCGGCGTCGAAGAGGCCGATGATCCAGCCCGTCGCTTCGGCGCGGCGGCCGAACAGCGACGTGGGCACGCCGCCGCCCTTGTAGACCGGCGCGATCACCTCGAACATCTCGTGCCCGTGGCTCGAGGTCACGACGAACGCGCTGAACTCGCCGGTGTCGCGCGTCTCGCCGAGCAGCTTGGTGAGCTGGCAGAGGTCGAGCCCGGGGACCGTCAGCTCGCCCATGGTCTGGGACATGCCCGGCCCGGCGACGCTCAGCTTCGGGAGGCAGTAGTAGGGGCGGTTGCCCGCGGGGTAGACGTCGGCGCGGCGCTCGCGGACGAGCTCGACGTAGCTGAAGCCGGCGACGCCCGCGAACCGCTGGTCGACGCCCATCGAGCGGTACCAGCGCTTGAACTCGGTGTCGGTCATCGCGGGCCGTGAGCCGAGCAGCGTGCGGGCGGCGAGCGTGAGGTCGTCCATCCGGCGCACCGCGGTGGTCACGGAGGCGCCGATCGACGCGGCCTGGGCGCTGAAGGACTGCTCGTTCTGGCGCTCGACCTGCGCGCGCCAGAGCCACGCGGTGGTGCCGGCGATCAGGACGAAGACGGCAAGCAGCAGCCACGCCGTCCAGGTGCGGGCCTTGGGGGTCCTCCGTGCGATCCGCTTCGACACCGACCCGGTTAGTCGGCCGAATGACAGTTGGCTTGATTCGTCTACGTGTCCAGAGTGGCCACGCGGAGTCGAACGTTCGCGAGCTCCTCCTCCGCGTTCCAGCGCAGCTCCTGGAGCAGATCCCGGCCCTGCATCGAGGCCAGGAAGGTCTGCTCCATCAGCGTCGCGAGGCTGGACGCGCGCGTCTGCTCCAGCCGCTGCTCGGCCTGCTCGACGGCGGCGGCGAGCGCGGGCGTGGGGGCGGCGCCGCTCGGGGCGGCCGTCGCGTACGGCGACGTTTCCCACTGGCGGACGAGGTTGCCGATCGCGTCCGCGTCGCCGGCCGTGTAGGCCTGGTTGAGCTGCTTCATGAACGCCTCCGCGTGGCCGCGGCCGGCCGGGTCGGTCTGGAGGTCCGGGTGCATCCGCTTGGCGGCGTCGCGGAACAGCGTCTTGAGGTCCTCGCTCGGCGGCGGGCCGGGCGGGGCGGGAACGGCCTCCAGCGCGGTCGTGGATTCCCGGTAGCGCCGCTGGGCCGCGTCGGCGTCCACGCGCGGGCCGGTGGCGGCGAGCAGCCGTGCCTGGAGCTCCTGCACCTGCACGTCGATCACGCCGACGCGGCGCAGGTACTCGGCGTGGAAGGCCTCGAGCTCGGTCAGCAGCGTCGCGTGCTCGACCTCGAGCTCGGCGAGCCGGTCGCGCAGGTCAGGCGCGGCCACGGGCGAGATCGATCAGCCGGCCGAGGATGCGGCCACCGTCCACGCGCAGGCCGTTGTGCTCGTACTCGTTCGTGAGCCAGGGCGTGAAGTTCGGGAAGCGCTCCACCGTCTGCTCGGAGAACCTGCGCTCGAGATAGAGGTCGTCGGTGTAGATCACCGCGGCGACCGGCACCGCGTTCGCGGCCAGCACGTCCTCGTCGAACAGCCGCGGCCACTCGTGGCGCGCGAGCGCTTCCGCGGTGGTCGCGACCGAGCCGTCGAACATCGACGGAAGGATGTGCTCGGCCGTGAAGTACTCCGGCGGCAGCTCCGGCCGGACCCGCAGCGCCGACCAGTTGGTGGCGAAGCCGTCGGCCCAGCAGGCCTCGTGCAGCAGGCCGTAGATCGGGTTGCGGATGAGGTCGAGCGGGTCGTGCGCGTCGGCCCGGAACGCGGGCGAGTGCGGCGGCAGCTCGAGCACGTAGTGCACGCGCTCGAAGCCGTCGCTCATGCCGAGCCAGTTGCCGATCGAGCGGATCCGGTCGGGCGCGACGCCGTCGGTCTCGAGCAGCGCGAGCATCCGCTTGCGGTCCTCGGGATAGCGGGCGTAGTAGCGGCGGCTGCGGTCCTCGATCCGCTTCCAGGTCGCGCCGAAGATGTCGTCGACGTGGACGCCGATTCCGGGCACGCCGCCCGTGATGAACGCCTCGCGCAGGCCCTGGGGCTCCAACGACAGGTAGCTCAGGAGCGTGATCCCGCCGAAGCTCTGGCCGAGCACGCTCCACGGCGCCGAGCCGAGCGCGGTGCGCAGCCGCTCGCAGTCGCGGACGATGCTGTCGGCGCGGAAGTGCGTGAGGTAGGAGGCCGGCTCGCGCCCGGTCACGGGGGTGGAGCGCCCGGTGCCGCGCTGGTCGAGCAGCAGCACGCGGAAGTCCTCGAGCGCCCGGCTCAGCCACGCCGGGCCGCGCGGATTGCCGGTCGGCCGCGGCGACTCGTGCCCGGGCCCGCCCTGCAGGTACACCAGCCACGGCCGCTCGCGCCCGTCCGGGTCGGCGATCTCGCGGGCGAACACCGTGATCTGCTCGCCCGTGGGGTCCGCGTGGTCGAGCGGGACCTCGACCTCGTGCTCGGCGACGAACAGCCCGGGGATCATGCGCGCTCCAGGTGTGCGAAGAACTGCTTGGACCAGCGCTCCTGCGCGTCGACCGGCGGGAAGTGGCCGGACTCCTCGTAGATCGTCATCTCCACCTGGCCTCCCCGCTGCGCGTACGCGCTGAGCACCGCGCGGATCTGCTGGACCATCGGCTGCGGCGGGAAGTGCTCCGCGCCCGGCCAGCCGGGGACGGCGCCGAGCGAGCCGAGCGTCCCCATCTCCCACGGCGAGCCGTCGGCGACGACGATGTCCTGCGCGCCGTGCGTCCACAGGACCGGCGGCTTGGGCTCCAGGTCGACGATCCCCGACCAGTCGCAGTACTTGGGGGAGAGCGCGTTGAGGATGCCGCGCGTGCCCGGCGCGACGCCCGGCCAGTGCCCTGAGGTGGTCGTGTCGCCCGGGTAGCCGTCGTCACCCGTGACGGACTTGAGGATCTCGCCGACCAGCAGGTCCTCGCGCTCGGGCGACTCCTTGTGCCCGATCCGCCAGTAGGACGTGTTTAGGACGTTGCGCGGCGCGGTGTCGCCGACGTCGGACGCGTCGCCCGCGGCCAGCCGGGCGGTGAACTCGGGATTGCCGGTGCCGCCGCCGGAGCCCGCGAAGTCGTCGAAGTGCGGCGTGCCGTCGCGCTTGACCGCGCCGAAGCCGTACGGGCTGACGGGGTCGATGAAGGTCAACGAGGCGACGGGACCGTGCTCGAGCGCGTAGTGGGCGATCGCCGCGCCGCCCGTGCTCCAGCCCGCGAGATGGGGCGGGGCGTCGATGCCCAGCGCGCGCAGCAGCGCGGCCGTGTCGTCGGCCCAGTCGCGCAGCCCGCGCGTGGCGTCGATCGGCACCCGCTCCGTGTCCCCGAACCCGCGCATGTCCGGCGCGATCAGCCGGTAGCGCTCCGGCGCGCCGTCGAAGAGGTGCTCGTAGAAGCGCCCCGTCGAGAGGTTGCCGTGGATCAGGACGACCGGGACGCCGTCCTCGGGCCCGGACTCGTGGACCTGCATCTCGAGGCGGTCCGTCGCGACACGGAATGAGCGCATCGCGCGAGACTATCCCGCCATGGCCCGCGTGGTCCTCACCACTCCGACGCTCGACGACGAGGACGAGTTCCTCACGGCCAACCACGCCAGCCGGTCCTTCCACCGCCCGTGGGCCTACAACCCGCTCACGCCCGACGCGTACCGCTCGTACGTGCGCGCCCTGTCGGACCGCAAGGTCGGCTACTTCGCCCGCCGCCGCTCCGACCGCGCGCTCGTCGGCTGGGTGAACCTGTCCGAGATCGTCCGCGGGAACTTCCACAGCGCCTACCTCGGGTACTGCGGGTACGCCGACTCCGCGGGCCAGGGCTACATGACCGAGGCGCTGTCGCTCGTGGTCCGCGAGGCCTTCGTCACCCACCGCCTGCACCGCGTCGAGGCCAACATCCAGCCCGGCAACACGCCGTCGATCGCGCTGGTCAAGCGGCTCGGCTTCGAGTATGAGGGGCTGTCCCCGCGGTACCTGAAGATCGGGGGTCGCTGGCGCGATCATGAGCGCTGGGCACTACGTGCGGAGGCATGGCAGGCCCGTCGCGGATAACGTTCGCCACTCACGGGAACGAGGAGAGCCAATGTCATCAGTGAACGGTTCGGGTGAGGGTCACGGAGCATCGGTGAAGCGGGTCGAGGATCCGCCGTTCCTGCGCGGCACCCGGCCGTACACCGACGACCTCCGCAACGCCGACGCGCTGTACGCGATCTTCATCCGCTCCGGCTTCGCCCACGCGAAGCTCGGCGCGATCGACACGGCGGAGGCCAAGGCCGCGCCGGGCGTCGTCGGCGTCTACACCGCCGCGGACCTGAACCTGGCGCCGTTCGCCACGGCCGGCCCGCCCGTGGATACGCCGGAGGAGATGCGCCGCCCGGTGCTCGCCACCGATCGCGTCCGGTTCATCGGCGAGCCGATCGCGGTCGTCGTGGCCGAGACGCGCGCGCAGGCCGTGGACGCGAGCCTGCTCGTCGACATCGACTACGAGGACCTGCCGGTGCTCGTCGACATGACCAAGGCGCTCGACGACGACGCGCCGATCCTGTTCCCGGACGCCCCGAACGGCAACCTCGCCGCGGCCGGCCCGACCGGGGAGGACGCGCTCGCGGACGCCGAGGTGCGCGTCGGCGCGCGGCTCGTCAACCAGCGGATCGCGGCCGTGCCGATGGAGCCGGGGGCCGCGCTGGCCGCGCCCGACCCCGAGACGGGCGGCTTCATCCTCTACTCCCCGAGCCAGGGGCCGCACGCCTACCGCGACGCCGTCTGCAAGTCGACGGGGCTCGAGGAGGACAAGCTGCGCGTGGTCTCGACCGCGACCGGCGGCGGCTTCGGCGCCCGGATCGCGTGCTACCCCGAGCAGATCGTGGTCGTCGCCCTCGCCCGCGTGCTCGGCCGCGCGGTGCGGTACATCGAGACGCGCTCGGAGACGATGCTGGAGATGCAGCACGGTCGCGCGCAGGTGCAGGACGTCGAGATCGGCGGTACGCGCGACGGCAAGGTCACGGGCCTGAAGGTGCGCGTGACCGCCGACGCGGGCGCCTATCCCGCCGACGCGGCGCTGATGCCGATGCTCACCGGCCTGATGAGCTCCGGCGTCTACGAGATCCCCAAGATCGACTTCCACTTCGACTGCGTGGTCACCAACACCACGCCGATCGGCGCCTACCGCGGCGCCGGGCGCCCGGAGGCGACGGCGCTCGTGGAGCGGGCGATCGACCTGTTCGCGACCGAGATCGGGATGGACCCGGCCGAGGTGCGGCGGCGGAACTTCATCAGCGACTTCCCGCACGAGACCGTGATGGGAGCCAACTACGACTCGGGCGAGTACCTCGCGGCGCTCGACAAGTGCCTGGCCAACGCGGGCTACGAGGGGCTGCGGGCGGACCAGGCGGCGCGGCGCGAGCGCGGCGACGTGCGTCAGCTCGGCCTCGGGCTCTGCTCCTACGTGGAGTGGACCGGCTTCGGCTCCGAGCTGGGGACGTGCACGGTCGCCGAGGACGGCACGGTCGAGGTGACCGCGGGCACGTCCTCGCACGGCCAGGGCCACGAGACCTCGTACGCGCAGCTGGTCGCCGGGACGCTCGGGATCCCGATGAAGGACATCAAGGTCATCCAGTCCGACACCAAGCTCGTCAAGCGCGGCATGGGCACGATGGGGTCGCGCTCGCTCCAGGTCGGCGGCACGGCCGTCCAGAACGCCACGGACGAGGTGCTCGACAAGGCCAAGCGGCTCGCCGCGCACCTGCTCGAGGCCGACACGGGCGACATCCAGGTCGTGCACGGCGAGGGCCTGGCCGTGGCCGGCTCACCCGCCTCGGCGATCGCCTGGGCGGAGCTGGCGCGCGCCGCGGCCGACCCGGCGCGCCGGCCCGAGGGCTTCGAGGGCGGGCTCGCGTCCGAGCACGACTTCGCGACGCCGGACGCGACGTACCCGTTCGGCACGCACCTGGCCGTCGTCGAGGTGGACACCGAGACCGGCATGGTCGACCTCGTCCGCCACATCAGCGTCGACGACGCGGGCCGGATCGCGAACCCGATGCTCGTCGAAGGGCAGGTCCACGGCGGCATCGCGCAGGGCGTGGCGCAGGCGCTGTTCGAGGAGATCGCGTTCGACGAGGACGGCAACAACGTCACCGGCAACCTCGCCTCCTACGCGATCCCGAGCGCCGGCGACCTGCCGACCTTCGAGACCGAGCGCACGCAGACGCCGACGCCCCGCAACCCGCTCGGGGCGAAGGGCATCGGCGAGGCGGGCGCGATCGGCGCGACGCCGGCGGTCTGGAACGCGGTGATCGACGCGCTCTCACACCTGGGCGTGCGCAACATCGACATGCCGGCGACGCCGCAGCGCGTCTGGACGGCGATCAGCGAAGCTGCAGCCTGAGGCTGTTGATTGCTCGGTGCGGGCGGCTCTCGCCCGCGCCGAGCTGACGGGCGCGGGTCCGGAGCAGCTCCACGGCGTTCGCGCTGCGCGTGAAGGGGTCGGCGATCGCCGTCCCGTTGCGGGCTGAGATCGCCGCGATCAGCTGGCCGCCTTCTTCGGCGAGCAGGATCGGAGCGGCGGGCACGACGCTCGAGTCGAGCTGGGCAAGACGCTCCAGGCCGGAGGTGTCGTCGGTGTTGGCGAAGCGGATGGCGGTGTTCATGTCCACCATGTTCGGCCGTGGTCACGATCATGTCCAATGATGAGTTGCTGGGCATGACATAATGCTCCGTGATGCTCGATCTCAAGCTCCTCACCACCTTCCGTGAGGTCGCCGTGCGCGGGTCGTTCAGCGAGGCGGCCGCGGCACTCGACTTCACCCAGCCCGCCGTCTCCCAGCACATCTCGCGGCTGGAGTCGGCCGTCGGCACCCGTCTGCTCGAGCGCAGCGCCCGCGGCGTGACGCTCACGCCGGCCGGCGACGTGCTCGTGCGCCACGCGTCCGCGCTGCTCGAGTCGGCACGCCGGGCGGAGGAGGCCGTGCGCGACGCGGCGGGCATCGGCCGCGCACAGGTGCGTGTGGCGGCGTTCAACTCCGCGGCCGCCGGACTCCTTCCGGGCGCGACGCGCGAGCTGCGCAACCGCCGCCCGGACGCCGAGCTGGCGCTCCAGGTCATGGACGACGCGCCCGCGGTCGAGGCGCTGCTGGCCGGCCGGGTCGACGTCGCGATGATCGTGCAGTCGCCGCTGTCGCCCATCCAGCCGCGCGCGGGCGCCGAGTACCTGCCGATCTGCGACGACGAGATGCGCGTCGCGGTCGCCTCCGACCATCCGCTCGCGACCCGGACGTCCGTGACGCTCGAGGAGCTGTGCGACGAGCCGTGGCTGATCACCGAGGTGGCGGGCACGTGCGCCGACTCCAACGTCGTCCTGCACGCGTTCCGCGACGCGGGCTACGACCCCAAGGTGATCTTCGCCTCCGAGGACTACCAGGCGCTGCAGGGCATGGCGGCCTCGGGGATCGGCGTCGCGCTCATCCCGACGCTGGCGCTCGTCAGCTCGCGCTCGGACGTCGTCGTGCTGCCGGTGCGCGGGCGCGCACCCTCACGCCAGGTCGTCGCCGTGGCGCGCTCGGGTGAGGAGAACCCGCTGGTCGACCACATGGTCGAGTCGCTGCGGGCCGCCGCACGCACGCTGGCGGGCAAGCCCGCGCTGGCCGCGGTGGCCTAAGCCACTTTCTGCTGCAGCTCGTCCGCGATCGCCGCTTCGGGGCGGTCGCCGTCGACGCGCAGCAGGACGCCGCGCTCTTCGTAGTAGTCCACGAGCGGCCGGGTGTCGGCGTCGTACTGGCGCAGGCGCTCGGCGATCACGTCCTCGCGATCGTCGGCGCGGCCGCGGCCGAGCAGGCGCTGCGTGACGACCGCGTCGGGCACGTCGAGGTAGACGACGACGTCGAAGTCCACGCCCTCCGTCTGGGAGAGCTTGCGCGGGAAGCCGTCGAGCACGTAGTCGGCGCGGGTCGCCAGGAGCGGCCGGATGGCTTCGGCGACGAGCTCGTCCGGCGCGAGCCGGCCGTCCTTGAGGTACTCGTCCACGCGCCGGCCGAGCGGCGTGTCCTCGGCCACCGCCGCGCGCAGCAGATCTCCGGAGGAGATGTGCTCGACACCGAGCGCCGTCGCGAGCCGCGTACCTTGGGTTCCCTTGCCGCCGCCGGGCGGCGCGAGCATCAGCACTCTCATTCACAATCGACCCTAGCGGCTTGTCGGCCAGCTCGAACATGAGTGTGTGGTGAGCCACATTTCACCCGCGTGAGCGGGGCTGGATCATCGGTCGATGAGCTTTCGTGACCGATTGCCGCAGGTCGTGGGCGACGACCTCTTCCTCACCGACGGCGGCATCGAGACCGCCCTGATCTTCCACGAAGGGCTCGAGCTGCCGCTCTTCGCGGCCTTCGACCTGCTCGCCGACGCGGCGGGGACGAACGCGCTGCGGCGCTACTACCAGCCGTACGTGGCGCTCGCCGCCGAGTGCGGCGCGGGCTTCGTGGCCGAGACGCCGACGTGGCGCGCGAGCCCGCGCTGGGCACGTGCGCTCGGGTACGGGCTCGACGAGCTCGACGGCTTCAACCGGCGCGCGGTCGCGCTGATGGAGGAGCTGCGGCGCGGGCACGACCGGGTCGTCATCAGCGGCTGCGTCGGGCCGTCCGACGACGGCTACAAGCCCGGCGAGCTGCTGTCGGAGACGGCCGCTGAGGCGTACCACAGCATCCAGATCGGCACGTTCGCCGACACGGCCGCGGACATGGTGTGCGCGATCACGATGACCTACGCGGAGGAGGCGATCGGCGTCACCCGCGCGGCGCTGCGCGTCGGCCTTCCGGTCGCGATCTCCTTTACGGTTGAGACCGACGGCCGGCTCCCGTCCGGCCAGGCGCTCGGCGACGCGATCACCCAGGTCGACGCCGCGACCGGCTCCGCGCCCGCCTACTACATGCTCAACTGCGCGCATCCCACCCACTTCGAGGCCGTGCTCGACGGCCCGTGGGTCGAGCGCGTGCGCGGCCTGCGCGCGAACGCCTCGCGGCTCAGCCACGCCGAGCTCGACGAGGCGACCGAGCTGGACCCGGGCGACCCGCTGGACCTCGGCGCGCGCTACGCCGCGCTTACGAGCAGGCTTCCGCACCTGAACGTCGTCGGCGGGTGCTGCGGCACCGACCACCGCCACGTCGCCGCGATCGCCGGGGCGTGGCCCGCCAGGTGAACCAGGAGCTCCGTTTCTGCGCCGTGCCCGGTGGGCGGATCGCCTACGCGACCGTCGGCTCCGGCCCGCCGCTGGTGATCCCGGCGCTGTGGGTGTCCCATGCCGAGCACGACTGGAGCGAGCCCGAGTTCCGCGCCTTCGTCGGCGCGCTCGCGGAACACCACACGGTGATCCGCTACGACCGGCTGCGCACGGGCCTCTCCGATCGCGACGTGGGGGAGGCCGACGAGGTCGCGACGCTGTCCGCGCTCGTCGACCACCTGGAGCTGGACGCGTTCGACCTGCTTGGCCTGTCCGCGGGCGGCGCGACCGCGCTCGCCTACGCCGCGGCCCAGCCCGCGCGGGTGCGCTCGCTCGCGCTGTTCGGCGCGTTCGCCGACGGTACCGCGGTCGCGCCGGAGCCGTTGCGCGTGGCGATCGTCGCCACGGTCCGCGCGCACTGGGGCGCGGGCTCGCGCCTGCTGGCCGACGTCTGGCTGCCCGGCGCGAGCGCGTCCCTGCGCGAGCGCTTCGCCGCGCTCCAGCGCGCGTCCGCGTCGCCCGAGGTCGCGGCCTCGATCCTGGAGGCGATCTACGCCACGGACGTCCGCGCGCTGCTGCCCGCGGTGACCGCGCCGACCGTCGTGATGCACCGCCGTGACGACCGCGCGATCCCGTACGCGCTCGCCCGGGACCTCGCCGCGGCGCTCCCGAACGCCCGCCTGGTCGGGCTGGACGGTGCGATGCACCCGCCGTGGCTGGGCGCGGCGAAGCCGGTGCTGGCCACGGTCGCCGCGCACCTGGCCGGCCCCGCCGCACCGGACGGCGGCGCCCCGCCGGACGGCGCCGACGCGCCCGACGGGGCC
>NZ_JAPDDP010000090.1 GCF_027587195.1 Solirubrobacter phytolaccae
GGCCGACGTGGCCGCGGGCGCCGAGGGCGCGCCGGAGGCGGCGGGCGCCCCGCCGGCGAAGTCGCCGGGCGCGAACCCCTCGGGCACGATCAGCGCGGCCGCGCCGTCCTTGCCGCCCTTGGAGAGCAGCTTCGCGCCCGACTCGAGATCCAGCGCCACGCCGGCACGCAACCGCGGGCCGAGCGCGGCCGACAGCGCCAGCTCGTAGCCCGGCGCCGCCGTCAGGGTGTCCGCCAACGCCTTCGCGCCGCCCGGGGCGCCCGCGTTCACGCGCAGGTACTGGTTGACCTTGGCCAGCTCGGCGCCGATCCGGGCCGACTCGCGGCGCGCCTTCTCGGCGGCGACATCCAGCTCACGACGAGCGCGGCGGGCGGCCTCCGACGCCGCTTCGCCCTCGGAACGGCGCGCGGCCGCGGCCTGGGCGACCGCCGTCTTCTCGGCCAACCGCTGGGTTGCGGCCTCGCGGCCCGCTTCCAACTCGGCCAGCTCGCGCTCGAGCCGGACGCGATGGTCCTCGGCGAGGCTCGACAGCTCCGCCTGCAGGGCGGCGATGCGCTCCTCGGAGCCGTCGTCGCCGGTGTCGGCCTCGATCTCGGCCCGCAGCGCGGCAATGCCGCCCTCGCGGCGCTTGCCGCGCTCTTCCAGCTCGCCGATGAGGCGCAGCGCGGCGTCCAAGCGCATGCCGACCCGCTCGCCGGACGACCGTGCCGAGTAGAACCGCGAGGACAGCGTCTCGCGCTCGCTGCCGCGCGAGGACAGCTTCTCCTCGGCCTGCTGGCGCCGCGCACCGACGGCCTTGTACTCCTCCTCGGCGGCCGCGGCGGCCGCGCGGGCCTCCCCCACGAACTGCTCCGCCTCGGCCAGGCCGGAGCGGGCGCCGCGCGCGTTGTCGCGCGCCAGCGTCCAGCGGGCCTCGTCGCTCTGGCGCTCGATCCGCTCGTGCAGCTCGGCCGCCTCGGCCTGGCGCTTCAAGGGCTTCAGGCGGGAGCGGGCCTCGCGCTCGACGTCCAGCGACCGGTCCAGGTTGTCCTGCGTGCGCTCGAGCTTGAGCTGAGCCTTGCGGCGGCGCTTGCGGTGCTTGCCGAGGCCGGCGGCCTCCTCGATCAGCATCCGCCGGTCCTTGGGCTTGGACGTGACGATCTCCATCACGCGCCCCTGGGAGACGACGGAGTGCATCTCCTTGCCCATGCCGGTGTCCGAGAGGATCTCGATGACGTCCGTCAACCGGCACTTGGCGCCGTTGATCCGGTACTCGCCGTCGCCGGCCCGGTTCAGCCGCCGGGTGATCGAGATCTCGCCCGCGGGCAGATCCACGCGCCCCGACGCGTTGTCGAGGACGACCTCGACCTCGGCCTCCGAGCGCGACTTGACCCCGTGCGCGCCGGCGAAGATGACGTCCTGCATCGACTGGCCGCGCACCGCCACCGGCGACTGCTCGCCGAGCGCCCACAGCACCGCGTCCGTGATGTTCGACTTGCCGGAGCCGTTCGGCCCCACGATCACCGACACCCCGGGCGCGAAGGTCAGCCGCGTCCGGTCCGGGAACGACTTGAAGCCCCGCAGGGTGATCGAGCTCAGGTGCACTAGGCCCCGCCCATCGACTCCAGCGCAGACTCCGCCGCCGCCTGCTCCGCGTCCTTCTTGGAGCGGCCGGACCCGCGGGCGAGCTCGTGGCCGTCAACCATCGCGGCCACCTCGAAGGTCCGCTCGTGCGGCGGCCCCTCCTCGGAGGCGACCTCGTAGACCACGACCGTGCCGCGGCGCGCGAGCTGCTCCTGCAGGGCGCTCTTGAAGTCGGCCGGATGCGCCAGCGCCCGCTCGATCTCCGGCTGGAAGGCCTCGACGACCGCCTCGGAGACCTGCTCGTAGCCGAACTCGAGGTAGCACGCCCCGATCACGGCCTCGATCACCGACGCCAGCACGCGCTCCGTGCGGGCGAGCTGCTCCGTGGCCGGCCCGGTGAACTCCGGCGGCGCGGCGTTCATCAGCCGCTCCGGGATGCCCAGCCGCTCCGCCACGTCCCGGCAGGAGCGGCCACTCACCGCCTGCGCGCGCACCTTCGTGAGCCGGCCCGCGCCGTAGGCGTCGGGCTCCAGCCGCGGGTACAGGTGCGTCGTGACCGCGAGGCCGAGCACCGAGTCGCCGAGGAACGCGAGCCGCTCGTAGGAGTCGGCGCGCTTGTCCGTCCATGACGAGTGCGTCACCGACTGCCGCGCGAGGTCGGGCGGGAGCGCCTCGAGCATGTCGTGGAGCTTGCGCAGCGGCTTAAGCGGGTTCGTTGGCCAAGACGAAGTCGATGGCCTGGCGCACGGTGTGGATGCGCGCGGCCTCCTCGTCGGACATCTTCACGCCGTACGAGTCTTCGAGCTCTTGCACGAGCGTGTAGAGGTCCAGCGAGTCCGCCGACAGGTCCTCGCGGAAGTGCGTGTTTTCCGTGATGGTCGCCGGGTCTTCGAGCTGGAGCTCGTCGGCCAGGTGCTCGCGGATCAAAGTGAGGACTTGCTCGCGGGTCATGATTCGTCCGGCAAGCTAGCGACCGCTTCGGACGCTGTGGTGCGCAAAGCCCCGGCTTCGGCCAGCCGGGCGTAGGTCCGGCCGGCGACGTCTTCCCGCACGCTGCGGGCGGCGACCTCGATCGCGCGGGTGAACCCGCGCGCGCCGAAGGACCCGTGCGGAACCACGCCGACGTGCCGCAGCCCGAGCAGCACCGCGCCGCCCTGCTCCTCGGGATCGATCTCGCCGCGGAGTCCGCGCAGCGCCGGTTTCAGCAGCAAACCGCCCACTTTCGAGCGCCACGAGGACATCGCGGCCGACCGGACGGCGCCGAGCAGCGCGGCGCTCGTGCCCTCCATCACCTTCAACGCCACGTTGCCGGTGAAGCCGTCGGCGACGATCACGTCGGCCTCGCCGCTGCCGATCGCGAACCCCTCGACGTTGCCGACGAAGTTCAGGCCCGCGGAGGACGCCAGCGCGCTGTGCGCACCCACGATGATCTCGGTGCCCTTGTTGGGCTCGGTCCCGTTGGCGAGCAACGCGACGCGCGGGGCCGACACCCCGTGCACCGCCTCCATGAACGCCGCGCCCATGTGGGCGAACTGGACGAGCATCTCGGGCCGGACCTCGACGTTCGCGCCCGCGTCGAGCAGCAGGAACGGCTTGCCGGGGACCGGGATGATGATCGCGAGCGCGGGGCGGTGGACGCCCGGGACGCGCTTGAAGCCGAACAGCGAGGCGGCGAGTGCCGCTCCCGTGGACCCACCGCTGACGAGTGCCTGCGCGTCGCCGTCCTTGACAGCCGCGACGGCGCGGACGATCGAGGCGTCGGGCGTGCGGCGCACGGCCCGGGCGGGATCGGGGTCCTTGGCGATGGACACGGGCGCGTCCACCACGGAGACATGCGACGGAACCGGCCCGATCTCGGCGGCCGGGCCGAAGAGGATCACGCGCACGCCCTGCGCGAGCGCTGCGCCGCGGGCAACTTCAGCGGGGCCGAGATCGGCCCCGTTGACATCTACCGCGACAGTGACGGGCGTGGTGCTAGTGCTCGTGATCGTGATCGTGCGCGTCGTGCACGTGCACGACTTCGCGACCGCCGTAGAACCCGCAGTTCCCGCACACACGGTGCGGACGGCGAGGCTGTCGGCACTGCGGGCAGTCGTTGACCGCGGGCGCCGTGATCTTGTGTTGCGCCCGACGCTGCGAGGTGCGCGCGTGCGACTGCTTCTGCTTAGGGACGGCCATGACGGCGGGGAAGGATAGCGACTGCTAGTCGAATTTCAGCTCGGAGAGCTTCGACCAGCGCGGGTCGGGCTCCGCCTCGTGCGCGTGATCGGGGTCCTCGTTGAGGTTCGCGCCGCACTTCGGGCACAGCCCGGCGCAGTCCGGCCGGCACTTGATCTGGGCCGGCAGCGCCAGCGCGAGCGCGTCCCGCGCCCAGGCCGCGACCTCCAGGAACTCCCCCATGTAGGGCGAGAGCAGCTCCGCGTCGCCCGCTCCCGGCTGGTGGACCTCGTACGAGTCGACCGGGAACGTCGGCGTCGCGGGATCCAGGCAGCGCATGCAGGGCCCGTTGACCGTGGCCTCGAAGCGCAGCCGCATCGCCCAGCCCTCACCGGTGGTGCGGGAGACGTCCAGGCGCACCGGGGTCAGCTCCGGGTCGACGACGTACGTCGAGCCGCCGTACTCGAAGGGCTCGACGTGGACCTCGAGATCCACGCGCCGGCCTTCGCCGGAGGTGAGCCCGAGCCGCCCGATGTCAAAGGAATCCGTGCGCTGCGCCATGCCTCTTACGATAGTTCTCGCTTGAGGACCTTCCCCGTGGAGGTGCGCGGGAGCTCGTCGACGAACTCGACGTCGCGCGGCTGCTTGTAGCCCGCGAGGTGCTCCTTGACGTATTTGCGGACCTCGTCCTCGCTGATCTCGCCGCGCTTGACGATCACGGCCTTCAGGCGCTGGCCGTACTGCTCGTCGTCCACGCCGAAGACCGCCGCCTCGACGATCGCCGCGTGGTTGTGCAGCAGATCCTCGACCTCGGCCGGGAAGACGTTCTCGCCGCCCGACACGATCATGTCGTCGTCGCGGCCGTCGATGAACAGGCGGCCCGCGTCGTCGAAGTGGCCGACGTCGCCGGAGGAGAGCAGCCCGTCGATCTCGTCCTTGTTGCCGCCGCCCGTGTAGCCCTCGAACTGGACGTCGTTGCCGACGAAGATCCGGCCCGGCTCACCGTCCGACACCGGGTTGCCGTCCTCGCCGTAGAGCTTCACGACGGACCCGCGCGGCGGGCGGCCGGCGGTCCCGGGGGCCTCGCGCAGGTCGCGGGGCGTCGCGATCGTCGCCCACGCCACCTCGGTCGAGCCGTAGAGGTTGTAGAGGTTCTCGCCGAAGTGGTCCATCCACTTGTTGGAGATCGCGCCCGGCAGCGCGGAGCCCGACACCGGCACGGCGCGCACGCGCGAGAGGTCGTAGCGGTCGAGCACCTCGTCGTCGAGCTCGAGGATGCGCTGGAGCATCACCGGCACGACGACCAGCGCCTGGCAGCCGTGCTGGGCGGTCAGCGACAGCGTCGCCTCCTCGTCGAACTTGCGCTGGAGGACGACCGTCGTGGCGAGGCTGATGCTCAACGCCCACTGCGCGAAGCCCCACGCGTGGAACAGCGGCGCGGCGATCATCGTCTTCTCGCGCGCCTTGAGCGGGATCACGCTCAGCAACGCCGCGATCGGGTCGATCGACTTCGGCATCGAGCGGCTCGCGCCCTTCGGCGTGCCCGTCGTCCCGGACGTGAGGATGATCGCGCGGCCCTGCTCCTTCGGCGCCTTCACCGCGGACGGGTCGCCGCGCTCGATCGCGTCCTCTAGCAGCGGGTCGTCGGTCTTGCCGTCGTGCCAGGCGACGTAGCGCTTGCGCCCCTTGCCCGCGTCCGCGAGGACCTCGCCGAACTCCTCGTCGTAGACGATCGCCTTCGGCTGCTCGCGCTTGGCCACGTCCGTCAGCTGCGGGCCGCTGAAGGCCGTGTTCATGAACAGCGCGTTGGCGCCGAGCTTCGAGCACGCGACCATCGCGTCGATCCAGCCGCGATGGTTGCGGCACATGATCGCGACGCCGTCACCCTCGCCGATCCCGTCCTTCGCGAGCGTGTGCGCGAGGGCGTTCGTGCGCTCGTCGACCTGCTTGAAGGTGAGCGTGCCGAGCTCGTCGACGATCGCGGGCTCGTTCGGGAACTTCTTGGCGGCGCCGATGTAGCCGGCCGCGGGCGTCGTGCCGTACTTGATGAGCGCGGCGACGGTGTGCCACAGATGGTCGGGCCGTTCGGGATGGACGATTCCCGCGCGGGTCAGCGTCACCAGCGTCTGGAGCTTGGTCTGGGCCTGGGTGGCGAGCTGGCTCGGCTTCGGGATCAAGGCGGTCTCCTATTTGGACGGCAGCCTCATACCCGCTGGCAGCGTTCCCGTGTCGATCAGCTTGTGGATCTCGGCGGCGCGCTTGGGGTTGAGGTACACGTGGCGCTGGCCGACCGAGGGCTTCTCGGCGAGCAGGCCCGCTTCCAGCAGCGCCTCCCCCACCTCCTGCGCAAGCGCGCGGTCGTTGCCCGCGAAGCCTCGCGCAAGGTGGGCGAACTCGGTGTGATATCCGCCCCACTTGCCCATGCCGTCGAGGCGCTGGAGGATGCGGCGGGCGGCGCGCGTCGCCGGGTCGGGGTCCTCGTGCGGGCGCGTGCCGGAATTGCCGGGGCCGAGCAGGGCGAGCACCGCGTCCTCGAGGTCGTCGTGGTTGCCGACCGGGTGGCCGCCGAGCCGGGCGACGGCCTCCGCGATCCGCAGCGGGTGGCGCGCGCCGATCGGCGGCTTGAGCGTGCCCGGCTCGATCACGCCGCGTGGGAGCGCGAGCGCGCGGGCCTTGAGGCGGTTGATGTCGGCCGCCTGCTCCTCGAACGCGAGCCCGACCAGCTCGGGGTCCAGCTCCGCGCCCGGGTACGAGAGGACGAGGAAGCCGCCGGGCAGCTCTCCCGCGAGGATGCGGATGTCCTCCGGCCCGCGCGGTGGGCCGGGCTCGGCGAGCTCGACGAGCGTGCCGACCACCGCCGCGACCAGCAGCCACTCGCGCTCGGGGACCGACTCGGGGTCGGCGCGCAGCGTGGCCGTGGCGGGCGTGGCGGCGAGCAGGCCGTCCGTGATCGCGATCTCAACTGGGTGCTCGACGCCCGAGCGGGGCTTGTGGAGCTCGTTGCGGCCCTTCTTGAGCGCGTCGCTCAAGACCTCCCTGAGGCGCGCATTTGCCGACGGTGGCGCTTTGGCCCCGCCGCAGGCATCGAGCTCGCCCTCGAGGGCTGTCATTTGTCTACCGTACTGGCATGGCACAGCGGCGCCGCGTGATTGCGCACGGTCACGTGCAAGGGGTCTTCTTCCGCGAGTCGACTCGGCGTGAGGCGGAGCGGCGGGATGTCGCCGGGTGGGCCGAGAATCGGGCCGACGGGACGGTCGAGGCGGTCTTCGAAGGCGCGCCCGATGCCGTCGACGCGCTGGTCGCGTTCGTGCGCGGCGGGCCGGGGCACGCGACCGTGGACTCGGTCGACGTGTCCGCCGAGGAGCCCGAGGGGCTCTCCGGCTTCTCCACCCGCTGAGCTTTCTCCGGGTCGCCTGCGTACACCCGCGCGGAAGCCACTCAGGAGGGAGCCGTACATGAAGCTCGTACTCGCGACGGTGGTCGCGTTGCTGTGCCTGCCCGCGTCCGCCCTGGCCGCGGCGCGTGACCGGACCCGCCGACCGTGCCGACCGGTCTGCGGGTCGTGGCGGTGAGCGAGGACTCGGTGACGCTGCGCTGGAACGCGTCCACCGACGACTCCGGCTCGATCCACCACTACGTCGTCAACGGCGTCCACCACCCCGGCACCAGCACGCAGAAGACGATCACGGGGTTGGTGCCGAGTTGGACGCAGAGCTACCGGGTGTCCGCGGCGGACGCGGCCGGGAACACGTCGGCGCTGTCCGCGCCGCTGACCGCGACGACAGCGCCGGATCTGACCGCGCCGACCGTGCCGGGCGGGTTGCGCGTGACCGCCACGACGCCGTCGAGCGTGTCCTTGGCGTGGAACGCGTCGTCCGATCGCTGGGCGCTCTGGTACGAGGTGCTGGTGGACGGGGCGGTCGCGCGCACGACCGGCGGGCTCACGGCGCGTCTCCGGCAGCTCATCCCGGGGACGCACGTGCTCGCCGTGCGGGCGCGGGACAGCGGCGGGAACGTGTCGGCGTCCAGCGCGGTGGTGACGGTCGTGCTGGCCGACACGGGGGACCGGATCGCGCCCAGCGCGCCGGCGGGGCTGACCGCGCCGACCTCGCCGATTTCTGCGGCAGCGTGCGGCTCCGCTGGGGCGAGGTGGGTGACGCCGCCGAGTACGAGCTCTTCCGCGACGGGGTGCTGTTCGACGTCGTGGGACCGGGCTCGACGGCGTTCGTCTACGCCGGCGACGGCACGAGCACGTGGACGGTCGTGGCGGTCGACGCGGCCGGGAACCGCTCAGCGCCGTCGAACGCCGCGACGGTGACCGTGGAGGCCGACGAGAACCTCTGCTGATTCCGTCGGGACCGGTGCGTAGCGTGGGTGGTTGCCATGGAAGCCGCCACCCCGCTCCGCCACCCTCGCGTCCACGTCCTGATGGGGCGTGTGATCCTCGAGAACGTGGTCGTGGACGATCCCGCGACGGCCGCGTACATCGACCGGCGGATCTCCGCGGGGGACGATCCGGTCGCCGTCGTCAACGACGCGATCGAGGTCGGCGCGCGGATCCTGGAGCGTGAGCAGTCCGCGGTGGACGCCGAGTTCGTCAAGAACGAGTTCGAGAAGGTCTCCCGCGAGGTGGAGACGGCGTTCACCGACAAGGCGCGCGTGGTCGCGGAGTTCTTCGGCACCAAGGTCGACGAGGTCTTCGGCGAGGAGAACGGGCACCTCGCCCGCGAGCTGCAGCGCCTGTTCGGCGAGGGCTCCACCGCCGCCGTCCAGCACCAGCTGCGTGAGGTCATGCGCGACCAGTCCGCGCGGATGCGCGAGGACCTGCTGCGCCAGTTCTCGAGTGCGGACGGGAACAACCCGCTGGCCGACTTCAAGGCCGCGCATCTGCGCACCGCGCGCGAGGCGGCCACCCGCCAGGAGGCCCAGCTCGAGGCCGTGCGCGAGCAGATGGTCGCCCTGAAGCTGGAGCTCGCGGGCCTGCGCTCCGAGCGCGAGAAGGCCGCCGAGGTCGCGGCCGAGCACGCGCGCGGCACCGCCAAGGGCCGGCCGTACGAGGAGGCCGTGGCCGACGCCGTGGACGCGATCGCCCGCGCGCAGGGCGACGACGCCGACGCGGTCGGCGACTTCCGCGGCGGCGGCGGCCGCAAGGGCGACGTGCTGGTGGACATCGACGGCTGCGCCGGCACGCCCCGTGGCCGGATCGTCTTCGAGGCCAAGAACTCGCGCCGCTCGCGCAAGGAGGCCTTGGGAGACCTGGAGGAGGCGATGGCCCAGCGCGCCGCCGACTACGGCGTCTGGGTGGTGCCGTCCGAGGAGCAGCTCCCGGCCCGCGTCGACGGTCTGCGCGAGGTGGGCGGCGACAAGATGTTCGTCGTCTACGACCCCGAGGACGGCTCGCGCCTGGCGCTCGAAGTCGCCTATTCGCTGGCCCGGGCCCGCGTGCTGATGGCCAAGGGCGGCGTCGAAGGGCTGGACGCGCCCGCCCTGCGCGCCGAGGTCGAACGCGCGCTGGGCGCGATGGACGACGTGCGCAAGATCAAGCTGCACCTGACGAACGCCGCCGGCGGCATCGAGCAGGCGCGCACCGTGCTGGACGGCATGGCCGAGCGCGTGCGGTCGCACCTGGCGCAGATCTCGACGCTGATCGAGGAAGCCGGCGAAAGCTCGCCCTAGGGGCTCGCCTTCGCTTGGAAGATCGCCCAGGGGGCGATCTTCCTGGGGCGCGCCGGGCTGCAAAGCTCGGCTTTGCCCGGTCAGACGTTCGGATGCGCGGCGCGGGCGCTCGACGCCGCGCCCGCGGGCGCGGTCCCCGCCAACCACGCGTCGTGCTGCGCAACGGCCTGGCTCCACAGGCGCGGCTCGCGCCGCGTGATGCCGAAGACGCCCGCCAGGACGTGGAAGAACTCGGTCTCGTCGGCCACCACGTGCTTGGTGTTGACGTCCGGCCCGACCACGGACAGCGTCCGCGCGCGGAGGGTCGTGATCCGGTCCACGCTCGGCTTCTGCACGACGAGCGTCTTCACGAACGGCGACTCGGGGCTGGTCGCGAGCCGCCGGTGGTGCGGCTCGAAGGCGGACACCGGCGACGGGTCCTCGTCCATCCGGAAGCCCGGGAACGTGACCCACTCGTGTGCGCCGATCCACCAGGTGCCGCAGGTCTCGAGCTCGATCGTCCACGCGAACGGCCCGACCTTCGCCACGCCCGGTTCCAGCGGGATCGGCTCCATGAAGCCTTCGCCGAGCCCGGAGTCGGCGATCCAGGGTGAGCCGTCCACGTCCACGACCAGCGCCATGTGGTTCGTCGGGCCCTCGCCGCCCACGACCGCCTGGTGGTACCGCAGCTCGAAACCGAGCTCGGTCAGCAGCCAGCCGAGCACGGTGTTGAGCTCGAAGCAGTAGCCGCCACGGCCGTCGTTCAGGAGCCGCGACACCAGCTCCGCCGGGGAAAGCGGGCCGGTCTCCCCCAGCTGGACGGCGAGGTCCTCGTACGGGATCGCTTCGAGGTAGGCGCGGTGCACGCGGAACAGCCCGTCGAGGTCCGGCGACACGTCCCTCGCGGAGAGTCCGATCCGTCGCAGCAGCGCCTCGACCACGTGGCCAACCCTACCGGTATGGACCGACGGGACGAACCGGTGCCACGAGCCTTCGACCGACCACCCAAAAACCTGCGCAAGCGCTTGGCGTTGACGCCTGCGTCCGGTTACTACAAGCCGGTCACCGAGGAAGAGAAGGGGTCAACGCATCTTGAGAGGGATTTCACCGCGGCGGCTGCGGCTGCTCGCGACCGCCTGCATGGCGGCACTGACGCTCACGGCGTCGCCGGCGCTCGCCGCCGACGCGGCCGACCCGTTGGAGGCGGGTCCGCTCGCGACCAAGAAGATCGACTATGAGGCCGGCAAGCTGGTCGTCACGCTGGCCGACGGGGTCAGCACCACGCAGATCCCGCTGCGCGGCTCGATCACGTACGCGCCGGAGAACGACTTCAGCCGCGTCGTCGCGTTCGTCCACGGCCGCCACGCCGCGTGCCTGGGCTCGCCGTCGCCGGGCCAGCAGGTCTGCGACGACCTGGTCGACGAGAACGGCACGCCCATCCAGACCGACGTCCGCTCCTACGGCGGCTACGACTACATGGCCAAGAACCTGGCCAGCCACGGCTACACGGTGATGAGCCTCGAGGCCAACACCACGAACTTCGACAACGGCTTCACCGACGGCGGCGCGCGCGTGCGCAGCCAGATCATCCAGGCCAACCTGGAGCTGCTGTGGCGCTGGAACAACGGCGCCGGCCCGTACGTCGCGGGCGAGCCCGACCACACGGTCGGCACCAAGCTCGTCGGCAAGCTCAACTTCGCCGAGGGCATCGGCCTGATGGGCCACTCGCGCGGCGGCGACGCCGTGACCGACTTCATCGGCTACACCCGCAACCTGTCGCCCCGCTCGGGCTTCCAGCGCTTCACGCTCGACGGCGTGCTCGCGCTCGCCCCGGTCAACTACACCGCGTACAAGATGCCGTACGGCACCAACTACGCCGTGCTGCTGCCCGCCTGCGACGGCGACGTCTCCACGCTCCAGGGCGCGCGCTTCTTCGAGAACGCCAAGTACCCGAACCTGACGACGCCGACCGCGGTCGACAACTTCGCCAAGGTCCAGTGGTACGTCCAGGGCACCAACCACAACTTCTTCAACACGGTCTGGACGCAGGACGACGCGTCCACGACGACCGACCCGGCCTGCTCGCGCCAGCAGCCGGCCACCACGGCGCGCCTGACGCCCGCCGACCAGCGCCGTGTCGGCGCGGCGCTGATGAACTCGTTCTTCCGCCGCTACATCGGCCAGGAGAAGGCGTTCGACCCGATCATGACCGGCGAGGTCACGCTGCCCGCGTCGGCCGCCCCGCTCACGAGCGGCAAGGGCCTCGAGCAGGAGGTCAAGACCTCCTACGTCGCGCCCGCCGCGCAGCGCTTCGACGTCCTGCGCCCGAACTCGATCCCGGACCCGCAGCCCGACCCGGCCACCGGCGCCACGCCGACCCCGGCCGACGCGACGCTGACCACGACGACCGCCAGCGGCGGCCCGATCAGCACGAGCGGCCTGACCGCGTTCGCGGTCTGCAACCCGAACGACATCGCCTGGCGTCAGGGCCCGACGTTCCCGACCGCCTACCCGGTCTGCCCGGAGGGCGCGACGAACCGCTCCAAGGGCAACCAGTTCACGGTCGCCTGGGACGGCCCCGGCGCGTACCTGCGTGCGTTCCTGGGTCGCGCGGCCGCTCCGGTCGACGTCTCCAAGTACGGCGTGCTGGACCTGCGCGCGGCGATGAACCGCGCCGATCCGCGCAACCCGGCGGGCGACGGCTACACGCCGAACCTCGTGACGCAGAACTTCGACGTCACGCTGATCGACGCCTCCGGCAAGCGCGTGAGCACGCGGGCGGCGAACTGGTCGACCGCGCTGCAGCCGTCGATCGGCAACCAGTTCCGCCACATCGTGCTCAACGGCATCCGGATCCCGCTGACCGCGTTCGCCGGCATCGACCTGACGAAGGTCACCGCCGTCGAGTTCGGCTTCTCCAGCCCCGCGCTGGGCTCGATCCAGCTCGCGGACGTGATGTTCCAGGAGACGGCGAAGAGCACTCCGGCGCCGAGCCCCGCCACCGAGGACGAGCCCGAGGCGCCCAAGCCTGACGGCCCGCCGTCGGCGCCGCCCGGCCCGATCGTCGACGCCCCGCCGGTCGCGACGACGCCGATCACGACCACGCTCGAGAGCCCGAAGGTCGTCTGCGTGGACACGGTCAAGCCGACCGCCAAGCTGGCGAAGGTCTCCCTCGCCCGCAAGGCCGTCCTGATCTCCGGCACCGCCGCCGACACCGGCTGCGGCGCCGCGATCCAGAGCACGCTCGTGGAGATCTACACCGCCGCCGGCAAGGGCAAGGCCCGCTTCGTGACCGTCAAGGGCACGCTCAGCAAGGCCCTGCCGCTCACGGGCGGCATCGCCATCACCGCGAAGGGCACGAGCGCCTGGAGCGTCAGCGTGGCCAAGGCCAAGCTGCCCAAGGGCACCTACCGCGTGCGCGTGTCGACCTTCGACAAGGCCGGCAACCTGAAGAAGCTCCCGCTGAAGACCGTCAAGGTCTCCTAGCCGGGACGAACCGGGGCGCGGCCGGTCGGGCCGCGCCCCGTTTCAGGCATCCTGCGAAAGATGGCGATCGCACGCATCTGGCGCGGGACCGTTCCGACGGAACGGGCTGACGAGTACGCGCAATACATGAACGAGACCGGCATAGAGGACATCCTCGGGACGGCCGGCAACCTCGGGGTGTTCCTGCTGCGCCGCGAAGAAGGCGAGGAAACGCATTTTCAGACGGTCTCCATCTGGGAAAGCGAGGACGTGATCGAGGCGTTCAGCGGCTCGTCGGACCGCACCGCCCGCCTCGAGCCCAAGGACGAGGAGTTCCTCATCCGGTCGGAGCCCGAGGCGGAGCACAACACGGTCGCGATGAGCAGCTTCTTCGCCGCCTAGAGCTCCGGGAAGGACAGGTCGAGGCTCAGCAGCGGCGTGCCGGCGGGCACCAGGTTGCCGAGCACCGGGCCGAGGAGGTTGTTCAGGCCGCCGCCGACGGTGACGTCGAGGTCCTTGATCGTGACCGTGCCGTCGGCGACGTTCAGATCGAGCTTGTCGGTGTCGATGTCACCGACCTTGACGCGGACGCCGTTGACGTTCGCGTACAGGCCGGCGTCGGTGCCGAGGACGATCTCCGGGTTCACCAGCGCGACCTGGGTGCCGAGGCCGGGAACGTCGAGGATGAGGCCGCCACCGAGCTTGATCGTGCCGGTGGGCGAGCCGCCCGCACCTGTGCCGAGGTCCACGTCGACGCCCTCGAGCGGGAGCACCGTCAGGTCGGGCTTGCCGTCGCCGTCGAGGTCGATCCCGTTCTCCGGGAGCAGCGGGCCGAGGATGCCGCCGCCCGGCAGCAGGTCGATGAAGCCGGGGTTGACGCTCACGGTGCCGCCGGGGTTGTCGCCCTGGCCGGGCGTGCCGGGGTTCGTGGAGCCGGGCGTGCCCGGCGTGCCGCCACCGCCGCCGCCGGCGCCACCGCCGCCCGTCGCGGCCGGCTGGATCAGCCGGACGTCGAGCGTGCCGAACTGGCTGAAGCGCTTGAGGACCTTCTTCTTCAGCGCGCGGTTGACGTAGTTCGCCCCGGCCTGGGTCAGCTTGAGCTTGTAGCCGGTGGTCTGCTGCACGTTGCCGGAGTCGGCGGCCTTGGTGGCGACGCCGGAGACCGTGAAGAACTTGATCCGCTCGTTGGCGATCAGCATCGACACGTAGCCGCTCTTGGGCGTGTCGAGCACGAGTCGCGGGTGCACGGCGGTCGCGGTGCGCTTGCCGCGCTTGAGCTTGAAGCCGGTGTTCTTGGCGTAGTAGGCGACGTCACCCTCGCGGGTGCCGAAGTCCCAGCGCGAGAGCGAGTACGGCATCGTCAGCTTGTTGCCGGATGCCTTCGCCGAGCCCGAGGCGGAGAACTTGAGCTTGTGCTTCTTGAACGTCTTGGCCTGTGAGGCGGCGACGGTCAAGGAGCTGGTCTCGCCCGTGGGGGCCTTGACGATCTCAGCGGAAGCGGTGCAGGGGAGGATCGCCCCGGCCGCGAGAGCGGCGGGGAAAAGCAGGCGGCGCATGATTAGGGCCTCCGAGTCAGCGGGTTACGGCATCGTGCGGTGCAGCCTCGGCGCCGTGAGCGGGATTCGCTGCGAAAAGCAGCGAAGCCGCCGTGAGGAGCGCGCCGAAAGCGCGGCTGCACAGGACACCAGTCCTTCCGAACTGGACGGCGTCCATGCCATTCGTCGAAGCGTCCAGACTGTCCATGGGGGCAACAACGACCCCGCCCCGCAGAACTTGCGGTCCGCGCGCTGACCTATCGACGAGCGAGCCGGAACGCTTCCGACAACTTGACCGCCGAACCGGTCCGCAGCACCACGGCGGAGTAGATGCGCGCGGCGAGCGGGATCAGCAGCGCCGTCGAAGCGAGCATCACCGCCACCGAGGCGATCAGCTCCCACGCCGGGACCTCGCCCAGCATGAGCCGTCCCGGCATCGTGATCGGCGCCGTGAAGGGGATGAACGCGCACACGTGGGCGATCACGCCGTCCGGGTCCTCGTTGACCGCGAACCCGGCGAAGAACGAGACGAGGATCGCCATCGTCAAGGGTGTCGTGGAGCTCTGAAGCTCCTCCTGGCGCGGGACCATCGCGCCCGCGACGGCGTACAAGGCCGCGTAGAAGGCGTAGCCGAGCACGAACCACACGAGCGCGAGCGCGACTGCGGACAGCAGCGTGCCGTCGATGTCCAGCACGCCCGCCGCGCCCGCGACGGCCACGCCGATCACGGCGATCGCCAGCAGCTGCCCCAGGCCGAGCACCCCCAGGCCGAGCACCTTGCCGGCGAGCAGGTCCTTCGGGCGGATCGCGGCCAGCAGCACCTCGATCACGCGCGAGGCCTTCTCCTCCACCACGCCCGAGGCGACCATGAACCCATAGGCGATCAGCTGGCCGTAGAGCATCAGGATCGCGAAGAAGGCCAGGCCGGCCTTGGCGTCGCGTTCGGGGTCGACCGGCTCGACCGTCACTACCCGCAGCTCGGGCCGCTGGCTGGGCTCGAGCGACTGGTTGGCGGTCTGCAGCAGGCCGACGAGCGTGTCGTCGGGCTCCTCCTGGGACTTGATCTCCCCGCCCCGGAGCGTGACGTCCGCGCCAGAGTCGACGATCGAGACCTCGGCGTCGAAGTTCCCGGCCAGCTGGACCGCGCGCTCGGCGATCGGGCGGCTCTCGGCGTCGGTGGCGATCGTGTACTGCGTCGTCCCGCCCACGCCCAGCAGCGGCGGGATCACGACGACGAGGATGATGATCGCGAGCGTGATCCCGGTCGAGATCAGGAAGCTCTTCTCGCCGACGCGCTCCTTGATCTCGCGCCGCGCGACCAAGCGGACGTTGCGGTTCATGAGAGCGAGCCCCCTGGGCGAGTCCTCGGAGCGACGCGAGCCGTCAGGCGAGTGTCGCCGATCATTTGACCGCCTCCCGGAACAGGTCCGTGAGCGTCGGACGCTCGATCACTTCCTTGACGACCTTCTGGCCCGGCCCGCGCAGGTCCTCGACCGTGCCGGAGGCGACGAGCCGCCCGTCCTTGATGATCGCGACGGCCTCGCACAGGCGCTCGACGAGGTCCAGCTGGTGGGAGGAGAAGACGACCGGCACGCCGGTGCGCGCGTAGTCGAGCAGGACGCCGCTCAGCACGTCCACGCCGACGGGGTCCAGGCCGGAGAACGGCTCGTCGAGCACGAGCAGCTCGGGCTCGTGGACGAGCGCGGCGGCGAGCTGGACGCGCTGCTGGTTGCCGAGCGAGAGCTGCTCGACGCGATCTTCGGCGCGTTCGGTCAGCCCGAGGCGCTCGATCCAGCGGGTCGCGGCGCCGTCCGGGTCCTCGACACCGTGCAACGCCGCCATGTAGCTGAGCTGGCGGTGCACGCGCATCTTCGGGTACAGCCCGCGCTCCTCCGGCATGTAGCCGAAGCGGCTGCGCACGCCGAAGCTCAGCGGCGCACCGTTCCAGCGCACCTCACCGGCGTCGGGCGCGAGCACGCCCATGATGATCCGCATCGTCGTCGTCTTGCCGGCCCCGTTGGGACCGACGAAGCCGAACATCTGGCCCGGCTCGACCGAGAACGACACGCCGTCGAGCGCGACCCGGTCGCCGAAGCGCCGGGTCAGACCCGCCAATTCGAGGCCGGATGATCGGGGTGGGGCGGAGGGGATGTGCCCGCTTCGAATTTCAGGAGACTTCGGCGGGCTCGTCGCGGCCCTGGAGCCGCTCACGGCCGCGCTGCACGGCCGCGATGAACTTGGAGAGGTTGACCTCGAGCGTGTTGAGGATCTCGTCGGCGTAGTCCTCCGCGCCGAGCCGGATCTCCCGCTCACGAGCGCGCGCGTCCTCGATGATGTCCTCCGCGGCGCGTTCCGCCTGGCGGGTGACTTCCTGCTGGGACACGAGCTGCTCCTGGCGCTCGCGCGCCTCCTTCACGATCCGCTCGGCCTCGCGCTTGGCCTCGGCGAGCATCTCCTGGCGCTCCTTGACGATCCAGCGCGCCTGCTTGATCTCCTCGGGGATCGTGGCGCGCATCTGGTCGAGGATGTCGTAGATCTCCTCTTTGTCCACGCGGACGGTGTCCGTCAGCGGGACCGCCTTCGCGTTGTGGACGAGGTCGTCCAGCTTGTCGATCAGTACCAGGACGTCCATTTGGCTCCCCGTTTCGCTACCGCCCCAGCGCTTCCTGCAAGCGGCGGGCGACCTCTTCCGGTACGAGTCCGGAAACGTCGCCTCCGAAAGTGGCGATCTCCTTGACTCCGCTAGATGACAGGAAACTGTACTGGGGTGAGGCCATCAGGTAGATGGATTCCACATCGGAGGCCAGCGAGCGGTTCAGCTGGTTCATCTCCAACTCGTATTCGAAGTCGCTGATCGCGCGCAGGCCTTTGACGATCGCCTTTGCTCCCTGCTCACGGGCGAAATCCACCACGAGCTTGTCGAACGGGACCGCGCGGACGTTCCCCAGGTGCGCGGTGGCGCGCTCGATGAACCCGATCCGCTCCTCCGCGGTGAACACCGACTTGCTCTTGCGCACGGAAGCATTCACGACGGCGATGATCAGCTCGTCGAACATCACCGAGGCGCGCGAGATGATGTCCAGGTGCCCGTTGGTGACCGGGTCATAGGAGCCAGGGCAGATCGCGATGCGCGGGTCAGGGGCCATAGATGCGCAGTGATCGTATTGCGCGCCGCGGCGTGACGGCGTGCAGAGCACCAATACCCTCCTCGCCATGGATGCCCTCGCCCGGTTGCCCGTCAGCACGCTCTGCGACGTCGACAAGTCCCTCCCGGTCGTCGATCCCGCGATCCGACCGCTCACCGCGAACGTGCGGATCTGCGGCCCCGCGTACACCGTCGTCGCCGCGGGCGAGTTCCTGTCGGTGCTGTGGGCGATCGGCGAGGCCGCGCCCGGCGACGTGCTCGTCGTGCAGGCCGGCGGCGCGCCGTTGGCGGCCCTGGGCGAGCTGCTCGCCAACGAGGCTTTGCGCCGCCGGCTGGGCGGGATCGTCGTCGACGGCTACGTGCGCGACCGCACCGGGCTCCCGCCCGAGCTGCCCCTGTGGGCGCGCGGAACGGTGCCGGTGGCGGGCCGCAGCGACGTGCCGCCGCGGGTGGGCGGGCCGATCCTGTTCGGCGGCCTGCGCGTGAACCCCGGCGAGATCGTGATCTCCGACGCCGACGGGATCGTCATCGCCCCGCGCGAGCAGCTCGAGGCGTGCGTCCCGCGCGCCCAGCAGATCGAGGCGCTCGAGGCCGAGGTGCTCGCCGCCACCCGCCGCGGCGAGTCGCTGATCGACATGACCAACCTGCGCGAGCACGTCGCGAAGCTCCAGGCCGGCGAGGAGTCCTCGCTGGCGATCACCCCGCCGGCCTGAACATAAAGGGGTCAGACCCCTTCACGCGACATCTGTCGCGTAAAGGGGACAGTCCCCTTTAGAAACGCGGGGAGAAGCGGTTCGCGGCCGGAACCGGGAACGGGAAGCCGAGGTTGACGGCCTCACCCCGGACCTGGTTCTCGGCCTGGCAGTCCTCGGTGCAGGCCGTGGCGGGCGGAGCGACCTCGGTCGCGTCCTCGCCGAACACGCCGCCCATGCGGCCGCCGGAGGCGACGTCCCAGACGCTCACGCCGCCGCAGTGGTCGACGTTCTGGACGCCGCCGGGACGGCGCGGGGCGGGAATCGCGGTGAGGCAGGTGCCGGGCGCGACGCGGGTGGCGACCTGCGGGCTGTCACGGCCGACGAACTTCGGGGCGACGGTGGAGCCGATGTTCACGCGGGCGCTCACGGTCGCGGTGGTGTCCTTGTAGGGCAGCACGTCGCCTTCGCGGGCGCGGAAGTTCGGGTTGTCGTAGTAGAAGGCGTCGGCGCCGAGCGTGTGCGTGATGCGCGTGGCGGTGCCGTCGGCGCGCTCGGGCTCCATCTGGAAGAGGCCGCCGTTGGCGCAGTTCTTGGCCTGGAGCTTCATCGAGAGGCCCGCGCCGGTGCGGCTGATCTCCAGGCCGTCGTCCTTGAGGCGCACGTCCATGCTCGAGGTGAGCGTCAGGCCGCGGTGGTCGGGGACCTTGCCGGCGTAGGCGACGATCCGGCGGCCGCCGGTGATGTCCAGCGGGTTCGCCGCGCCGGTGAACGCGTAGTCGTAGACCGCGAACGTCCTGGGGTCCACGTCGAAGGTGATGAACTTGCCGCGCACGAGCAGCTTGGCCGTGTTCAGGCGCGACGCGGCGACCGTGCCGCGGAAGCCCTCGCGGATCGTCGACCCGTCGCCGAGCGTGATCGAGAAGCCGCCGTCCTTGTCGCAGCCCTTGGAGGAGGCGGCGGACGCGGTGTTCGGGGCGAGCAGGGCGGCGGCGATGAGCGCGCCGCCGATGAGTGTCTTAGGGACCATGCGCCGGGGACACGAGCGCGTCACGGAACGTCACGCGGCTGCGACGATGGTCCCATCGTCGTTCGGACCTTGCTCAGGCTCACCCTTGCCGTGCTCGCCGTCGGGTTCGCGTTCGTGGCCTACGCGCTGCTCGCGCGGTTCGTCCTGCACGGGCCGGTCGACCAGCGCTCGCTGGAGGTGTCGGTCCACCGGGTGGCCGCCTTCGGCATGCTGCCCGAGGCCGCCGCGTGCGAGCGAGCCGAGGGCGTCTGGCACTGCATGGCCTACGACGACTCCGGCGGTGGCGCGAGCTACGAGGTCAAGCTGCGCCCTGGCAGCTCATGCTGGGACGGGCGGAGGTTGCAGAACGCCTCTTACGAGGTCGACCCGCCGCGCGAGCTCAGCGGCTGCGTGCGTCGCTGGCAGTGGTCGATCCTCTAGGCGGGGATCGGCTCGAGCGCGTCCGCCCCGTAGGCGCGCATGATCGCGTCCTCGATCAGCGTGTGCTCGGGCTCGCGCAGCTCGGGGTCTGAGTCGGAGATCTCGCGGGCGTGCCGACGCGCCCGTTCGAGCAGCTCGAGGTCCTCGGGCAGGCGGGCGAACTTGAACGCCTGCATGCCCGACTGACGCACGCCGAGCATCTCCCCCTCCCCGCGCAGCTCGAGGTCGATCTCGGCCAGGCGGAAGCCGTCGGAGTGCTGGGCCATGGCCTGCAGGCGCCGTGACTCCTTGGGCCCGAACAGCAGGCACACCGAGTCGAACTTCCCGCGCCCGATCCGGCCGCGCAGCTGGTGGAGCTGGCTCAGGCCGTAGCGCTCGGAGTCCTCGACGAGCATCACGGTCGCGTTGGGCACGTCGATGCCGACCTCGATCACGGTCGTCGCGACGAGCACGTCCGCGCCGCCGCCCGCGAACTCCTTCATCGCCTCCTGCTTCTCCCGCGGGCGCATCTGGCCGTGCATCAGCACGACGCGGTAGTCCTTGAGCTCGCCGCCGCGCAGGCGCTCGAACTCGGCCGTGGCGGCGCGGGCCTGCAGCGCCTCGGACTCCTCGACCAGCGGGCAGACCACGAACGCCTGGCGGCCCTTGTCGAGCTCCTCGCGGATGCGCTCATAGGCGCGGGCCCGCTCGTTGTCGGTGGAGGCGACGTAGGTGTCGATCGGCTTGCGGCCCGCGGGCAGCTCGTGCAGGGTCGTGACGTCCAGGTCGCCGTAGGCGGTGAGCGCGAGCGTGCGCGGGATCGGCGTGGCCGTCATGTGCAGGATGTGCGGCGCGCGGCCGGGCGGCGCCTTGCGGTCCAGCTTGCGGCGCTGGTTGACGCCGAAGCGGTGCTGCTCGTCGACGACCGCCACGAGCAGCCGGTCGAACTCGACCGCGTCCTCGATCAGCGCGTGCGTGCCGACCAGGATCTTCAGCTCGCCGCTGCCGAGCTTGCCGAGCAGGTCGGTCCGGCGGCTCTGCGGCGTCGATCCGGTCAGCAGCGCGGCCTGGACGAGCTCGCCGGGCATGAGCTTCTGGAGCGTCGCGAAGTGCTGCTCGGCGAGCGTCTCGGTCGGCGCCATCAGCGCTGCCTGGCCGCCCGACTCCACCGCGCGCAGCATCGCGTAGAGCGCGACGACGGTCTTGCCAGAGCCGACCTCACCCATCAGCAGCCGCTGCATCGGGCGATCGGTGGCGACGTCCTCGTCGATCGTCGTCATCGCGATCTTCTGGTCGCCGGTCGGCGTGAACGGGAGCGAGTCACGCAGCCAGCGCTCCGTGAGGTCGGACGGCGGCGTCAGCGTCTCGGCCCGCGCGCCCTCCCGCCGGCGCGCGCGACGACGCAGCAGCGCGATCTGCAGCAGCAGGAACTCGTCGAACGCGAGCCTTCTCCGACCGCCCTCCTGGTCGCCGAAGTGCGCGGCGTCGGTTGCCGCCCAACGGTCCGGCAGCCGCTCCAGCGCGCGGATGCGGGCGGGCAGCGGGTCCAGCACGTTGCGCATCTCGGCCCGGTGCTCATGCACCATCGCCGCGATCTGCACCGACGAGAGCCCTTCCGACGTCGGGTAGGTGGCCATGTCCTCGCCCGTGGACACGAGCTCGCCCGTCTCCGCGTGCTCGTTGACGCGGAAGCCGCGCTGGCCCTGGTACTTGCCGGTGAGCAGCAACCGCGTGCCGGGGCGGTAGCGGCGCTCCAGCCACGGCTGGTTGAAGAACGTGACGCCCATCGTGCCCGTCTCGTCCGAGACGCGGGCGGCGACGAGCGGCTTCATGCCGCGGCGCCGCACCTGACGGCTGGTGATCGTCAGCACCTCGACGACGACGGTCGCGGTCTCCCCCTCGACCAGGTCGCCGATCGTGCGTGCGGCGCGACGGTCGCGCGGGATGTGGTCCAGCAGCGCCGCGATGTTCGTCAGCCCGAGCTTCGCCCCCGCCTTCTCGGCCTTCTCGCCCGGCAGCTCGAGCTCGCGATCGAGCCGGCCGGGGCGCGGGATGCGCGGACGGCCGCCCTCGGGGAGCGGGTCGGAGCTGGCGAATGCGGTCGGTGGCACGACTGAAGAGTCTGACCGGCGGGCATGACGCATCGCCGACGGGTCGTTTAAGGTCCGTTTAGGCGACCGTCAGGGGGACGGCATGGGGGCAAGTCGCAGGTCGAGCGGGCTGTTCGCGGTCAAGGACCACGAACGGCTGGTCGCCGACACGAAAGCCAGCGAGGAGGGCGGGCTCAAACGCGCGGTGGGCGCGCTGGACCTGACCGCGCTCGGCGTCGGCGCGGTGATCGGCACCGGCATCTTCGTGATCATCGGCGAAGGCATCGGCATGGCCGGGCCGTCGGTGGTCCTGTCGTTCATCCTGGCCGCCGTCACGTGCGTGTTCTCCGCGCTCTGCTACGCGGAGCTGGCGTCCTCGATCCCGGTCTCCGGGTCCGCGTACACCTACGCCTACGCGACGCTCGGGGAGCTCGTCGCGTGGATCATCGGCTGGGACCTGATCCTCGAGTACGGCGTGTCGGTCGCGGGCGTGGCGGTCGCCTGGGGCGGGAACCTGAACGCGTTCCTGGACAGCACGTTCGGGTTCGCGCTCCCGGAGGCGATCGCGAACCCGCCCGAGGAGGGCGGCAAGTTCAACCTCCCGGCCGTCGCGATCGTCGCCGCGGTCGCGTTCCTGCTCGTCCGCGGCGTGCGCGAGACCGCGAAGGCGAACTTCATCATGGTCTTCATCAAGCTCGCGATCCTCGCGTTCTTCATCATCGTCGCGTTCGCGACCGCGTTCAGCACCGACAACCTGTCGCCGTTCGCGCCGAGTGGCTTCGACGGGATGGTGAACGCCGCCGCGCTGATCTTCTTCGCCTACATCGGCTTCGACGCCGTGTCGACGGGCGCGGAAGAGGCGCGCGAGCCCAAACGCGACCTGCCGATCGCGATCATCGGCTCGCTCGCGCTCTGCACGGTCGTCTACATCCTCGTGTCGATCGCGGCCGTCGGCTCGCTGCCCGCCGACCAGCTCAAGGGCTCCGAGGCGCCGCTGGCCAAGGTGCTGGACGAAGGCGCCGGGATCACGTGGGCCGCCTCGCTGCTCGCGTTCGGGGCGCTGATCGCGATCACGAGCGTGATGATCACGATCCTCTACGGCCAGACGCGCATCCTGTTCGCGATGGCGCGTGACGGCCTGATGCCGCGCGGGATCGCCCGCGTGAGCCCGCGCACCGGCACGCCGGCGCGGCTCACGATCGGCCTCGCCTTCTTCATCGGCGCACTCGCGGCCTTCGTGCCTTTGAAGGAGATCACCGAGTTGGTCAACATCGGCACGCTGTTCGCGTTCCTGCTCGTGAACATCGGCGTCGTCGTCCTGCGCGTCACGCACCCGGACATGGAGCGGCCGTTCAAGGTGCCGCTCGCGAACCTGCCGGTGCCGCTCTTCCCGATCATCGGCTCGATCCTGATCGTCTACCTGATGACGCGACTGCCGGGCACGACCTGGTGGCGCTTCGGCATCTGGCTCGCCCTCGGGTTCGCGATCTACTTCTTCTACGGCCGCAACCACTCCCTGCTGCAGCGAGCGAAGCGATCATGACCCTCGTCGTCGGCCACGACGGCTCGGACTCGGGCGACGACGCCGCCACCCTGGGCGCTTCGCTCAGCGCCTCGACGGACGAGGACCTCGTCGTCGTCAGCGTCTTCCCCGAGGAGAACCCGATCGGGATCGGGCGCGTCGACGCCGAGTGGGTCGGCTACATGCGCCAGCAGGCCGAGGAGATGAGCGGGTGCGCGCGGCGGTTCCTCGAGGGGCGCGGCGTCGCGGCGACGTACCGCGTCGTGGGCTCATCCTCCGCCGCACACGGGCTCGACGACATCGCGTCCGAGACCGGCGCCTCGATGATCGTCGTCGGCTCCTCGCGGCGCGGCGCACGACGGCGGATCTCCCCCGGCTCGACCGGCGAGCGGCTGCTGCACGGCGCGGTCTGCCCGATCGCGGTCGCGCCCCGCGGGCTGCGCGAGAAGCCGGCGGACACCGCGGTGCGCCGGATCGGCGTGGCCTTCGTCGACGTGCCCGAGGCGCACGAGGCCCTGCGCGTGGCGGCGGCGCTGGTCGAGCAGACGGGCGCGTCGCTGACGCTCTACACCGTCGTGGCGCCGCGGGCGGAGATCTTCGCGCCGGTCACGGGCCGGGACGCGGAGGAGGCGTTCCTCGGCGCGGTCCGCGAGGCCGCGCGGGAAGCGCTGGACGCCGCGGTGGCCGGGTTGGGCTTCGAGGCCGCGGACGAGCTGCTCGAGGGCGACGTGGTCGACGAGCTCGCGGCGTTGGACGACCGGGAGTGCGACCTGCTGGTCTGCGGGTCGCGTGGCTACGGACCGGTGCGGCGCGTGCTGCTCGGCGGGGTCGCGTCGAAGTTGGTGCGGCGGGCGGCGTGTCCGGTCGTGGTGGTGCCACGCGCGTGACGGCGAGCACACCGTCGGGCGTCGCGTCAAGCAATTCATGCTCGGGAGGTTTCGCGTTTGCGCGGCCGCTCCAGGAATTGCTTGACCCGCCGCGGCCGGTGCGCTGATGGGCAGGTGAGGAGGGTTCCCCTCACTGTGGAACGCTGTGCGTTCCCTCGGAGACATGGCTAGGGCCGAATTCGCAGGGGTGTGTCCCGAAACCTTCCTGTGAGGACGGTTTCGGGACACACCCCCACTCGATCACGTCCTGGGACGGGGGTGTGCCCGGAAAAGTCCGCGGGGCGGGAGTTTCCGGGCACACCCCCTCGTCCAACCTGCGCGGCTGGTCCTTCGTGATCGATCCGAGGTGAACGCATGTGCGTTCGCACAGTGAGGGGAACCCTCCTCACCTGCCCACATCACGCCCGCCGCGTCGGGTCAAGCGGGCTCGCCGCGAAGCGCGAGTTTGCTTGACGCGGCGCCCGCGGGTGTGATCAGCCGTTGCCGTTCTACTCGGCCGACACGAGCCACCACCAGGCCGGCTGTCCACCCACGGACAGCTCGAACTCGGCGGTGTCGGGGGCCAGAGCCGCGACGGCTTCTGAGCCCAGGGGCGCGTTGTGCCCCTCGATGACGGTCAGGAGCTCGGCCTCACGGCCCAGCTCGCCCAGGACGACCTCGAGGGTCTCCTGCGGCTCGCCCCAGGCCACGAGCTCCTCGTCGATGAAGCCGACGGAGTCTCCGCGGCGGAAGCGGCCCTGGGTGTCGTCGCGGGCGGCCTCGGTGACGCCGCCGGTGCGGACGTGGCGCAGGGTCTCCTCCATCGCGCCCGCGTTGTGGCGGGAGTCGGCGTCGGCGTCCAGCGCGACCGCGGCGGCGAGGCCGGCGGCCATCGAACGGGTCGGGACGACGCGGACGGCCTTCTCGGAGAGCTCCGCGGCGCGCTCGGCGGCCATGCGGACGTTCGGGGAGTTCGGGAGGACCACGACCTCCTCGGCCGGGACCTCGTGGATGCCGGCGAGCAGCTCGTAGGTCGACGGGTTCAGCGTCGGGCCGCCGTCCAGGACGTGCGCGCCCATGCCCTCGAACAGCACGCGCATGCCGGCGCCGCTGACGACGGCGAGGATGCCGCACTTGGCGATCGCTTCACCCACGCGGGCGGTGCGCTGCTCGACCTGCTCGTGCATGTCGGCCACGTCCAGGCGCGAGACCTCGCCGACGCCGGTGAACAGCGCGGTGGCCGTCTCGGGCTCGTCGGTGTGGACGTGGATCTTGAGCGTCGCCGAGTCTCCGACCACGAGCACGGAATCCCCGAGCGACTCGAGGCGCGCGATCCACGGGCCGGGCTCCAGGTTGTCGCCCGTGACCGCGAAGTTCGTGCAGTACCGGTACGTCGAGGAGTTGTGCTGCGGGTGCGTGATCCGGGCGGGCGCGTGATGCTCGAGCGGCGGCGGCTCGTTGCCGCGCAGCGCCGCGATCACGCCCGCGAAGATGATCGTCAGGCCGTAGCCGCCGGCGTCGACCACGCCGGACTCGCGCAGGATCGGCAGCAGCTCGGGGCCGCGCTTGACGGACGCCTCGCCGGCGTCCAGCGCGTGCTCGAGCACGTAGGCCAGCATCTCGTTCTGCGTCGCGTCGTCGACGCGGTGCTGCAGACGCGGCTCGGCCATGTGCGCGATCTCGCTCGACGCGCGCGCCGCCATCTCGCGCACGACCGTGAGAATCGTGCCCTCGGCGGGATCTCGCACCGAGCTGTACGCGCGATCGGCCGCACGGGCCATCGCCGCGGCGACAAGCACGGGGTCCACGAGCTCGCCGGGCCGGGAGATGAGCTCCTCGGCGGCGCCGCGGATGAGCTGGCTCAGGATGACCCCGGAGTTTCCGCGCGCGCCGAGGAGCGCCGCGCGAGCGACGGAATCCACGATCTGATCACGGCCGATCTCGTCGATCTCCCCTTGGGTGGAGAGATTGTCGAGCTCAGCGAGCACGGCGCGGAGGGTCAGAGCCATGTTGTCCCCCGTGTCGCCATCGGCGACCGGGAAGACATTCAGGTCATTGACCTCTTCGCGACGGGATTCGAGGTGCGCGAGAGCAGCCTCGATGACGAAGCGGAAGCGGAGAAGGCTGGCGTCGGCCACGACGTGCGCGGCCGTCCGTTAGGCCTTCGTGACCTTGCCCGCTTTGAGGCAGCGCGTGCACACGTAGACGCGCTTCGGGGCGCCGCTCTCAACGATCCGGACCTTCTGAACGTTGATGTCGAAACGCCGCTTGGTCGCGACCATGGAGTGCGAGCGGGACTGGCCGAAAGCCGGGCGCTTGCCGCAGGAGTGACAGATACGAGCCATTGGAGCGCAAGAGTATAGGAGGGCGAGCGACGGGTACCGTGTGTGCGATGCCCCCGGTCTCACCGGATCGCATCTCCCTGCCGGATCGATACCGCGTGATCCGGCATCTCGCCAACGGTGGCATGGCGAGTGTCTGGGAGGCGCACGACGAGCTCTTGGACCGCGCTGTAGCGGTGAAGCTCCTAGCTTCGCACCTCGGCGAGGACGACCGCGCGCGCCGTCGTTTCCAGCGCGAGGCACGCGCCGCCGCGGGCCTCTCCTCGCACCCGAATGTCGTCACGATCTACGACGTCGGCGAGCACCAGCGGCGCGTGTTCATGGTCATGGAGATCATGCGCGGCGGCACGATCGGGGACGCGGTCAAGTCCGGTCGCGAGCTCCCGCTCAAGCTCAAGCTCCGCTGGCTGCGCGAGGCGGGCGCCGCGCTCGACACCGCGCACGCCCAGGGCGTCGTGCACCGCGACATCAAGCCCGGCAACCTGCTGCTCGACGAGCACGACCGTCTCGGCGTCGCCGACTTCGGCATCGCCCGCGTCGCCTGGGAGGACCAGCTGACCGCGACCGGCCAGGTCCTCGGCACCGCCGCCTACCTCTCCCCCGAGCAGGCGCTCGGCGAGGCCGCGCAGCCCGCGTCGGACCGCTACGCGCTGGCCGTGGTCGCCTACGAGCTGCTCACGGGCGCACGTCCCTTCGACGCCGATCACTTCGCCGCCCAGGCCCGCGCCCACGTCGAGGACCCGGTGCCGCCGGCCTCGACGCGCGCCCCCGAGCTGTCGCGAGCGGTTGACGCCGTGTTGGAACGCGGACTGGCCAAGGACCCCGACGACCGCTGGGGAAGCGCCGCCGAGCTCGTCCAGCAGTTGGACCGCACCCTCGACGAGGACGCGCCGCCGACGCGCAAGCTCGGCCGCCGCACCAAGCGCGCGGCCCCGGTGCCTGTGCCGACGCCCGAGCCGGACACGGCCGAGCAGGAGGCGCCACGCCACCGCGCGCCCGTCGCGGGCGACGGCCGGCGCGAGCCGTGGGGCGGCAGCGAGCGGGGCCGCGGCGAAGTCGGAGGCCAAG
>NZ_JAPDDP010000091.1 GCF_027587195.1 Solirubrobacter phytolaccae
GCACGCGGTCGTCGCGCTGGAGCTGCGCCCGACCGAGCTGCGCGCCCGCCGCCGCGCCTTCGCCGAGGTCCGCGTGCGCAACGAGGGCGACGCCCCGGCCGACGTCGAGCTGACCGCGACCATGGGCGCGCCCGCCGCCGCCCGCCGCGCCGCCTCCGCGCCCGCCCATGGCGACGCCGCTCCCAGCCACGCCGACTTCGTCTCCGGCCGCGTCGACTCCGCCTCCGCGCGCGTCGAGTTCGAGCCGGAGCCGGAGCGCGAGCCGCGCCCCACCCACGCGTGCTCCATCTCGCCCTCGCGCGTCCAGGTCGCGCCCGGCGAGGAGGTCGTCGCCCGGCTCGAGGTGCGCGGCCCGCGCCACTGGCTGCGCCGTGGTGAGCCCGTCCCGGTCACCGTCGCCGCGCCCGGCGCGCACGCCGAGGGCACGTTCCGGCCGCGGGCCGCGGTGCCCGTGTGGGCCGTGCTCGTCCCGATCCTCGCCGCGGCCGTCGGCGTCTGGCAGGCGACGCGTCCCGACGGCATCTCCGTCCCGCGCGTCACCGGCCTCTCCGTGCCCGAGGCGCGTGAGCGGCTGCGCGAGGCGGGCTTGAAGGCCAAGCAGGCGCCGCTCCCGGTGGCGGAGCCGTCCGAGGCCGGCGGCGTCGTCCACCAGGACCCACCGGCCGGCACGCAGGTCGACGACGGCGGCGACGTGACGCTCTCCTACTACCGCGCCAGCGGCGTCGGCACCGTCACGCCGGAGGTCACGACCTCACAGCTCGCGCCGTCGGACCAGCCGCCGGCGGATCAGCAGGCGCCGATCGCCTACACGCGCGCGAACCGCGTCTTCGTCCAGTTCCCCGGTGAGAGCGAGACCGCGGTCGGCGGCACGGTCGGCGAGATGAGCGCCGATCCCGCGTGGGACCCGCGCACCGGCGAGCTCGCGTACGTGCGCCGCGCGGCGCCGTCCTCGTCGGCGGAGATCGTCGCGGTGGACCCGCACGCCCCGGGCACGCCGCACGCGCTCATCCAGGGCGACGGCTCCTACATCAGCCCGACCTTCTCGCCCGACGGCACGCGCCTCGCGGTGATCGCCGAGGACGGCACGGGCTACGGCGGCTCGCTGTGCGTCGTCGTGCCGCCGGCGCTTGCACCGCGCTGCCATCACGATCCCGACTGGCGCTACGGTCGTCCCACCTACGGCGCCGACGGCGTGCTCTACGCGCTGCGCCGCAGCACCGCCACCACGCGGGAGGGCGGCTGGGACGAGCTCGTACGCGTGAACACCGACCTCGCCGCCGAGGGCGAGCCGCTCCTGCGCGGCGACCTGCGCGCGGTCGCGACGGGCGGCGACGGGCGCTTCGGCGTCCTCGCGCGCCGGACCGGCGAGGCGGGTTACCACGCCGAGGTGCTCTCCCCGACGGGCGCTCCGATCGCGGTGCAGTCCGGCGACACGTCCGGGTGCGACGTCGCCTGGAGCGGTGTCGCGCTGATCGTCAGCGCCGGCGCGTGCGGCGGCGGCGAGCAGGTGCTCCGGCTGGACCCCGCCAACCTCGATCTGCCGGGCACGAAGCTGCTCGACGGAGGGGAACCGGCCCTGGTGGGTTAGTGTCCACGGCGGATGACCGGCTTCGCCGTCTTCGCCGAGCAGGTGCGGGGCGTGCTCGAGGGCGCGGCGCAGCCCGACGCCGTCGAGGCACGCCAGATGCAGGCGCTGTCGCTCGCGGTCCACATCCCGCTGGTGTGCTTCGGGATCGCCTTCCCGGCGATGATCGTGTTCGTCGAGGGGCTCTACCTGCGGACGGGCGACCCGGTCTACAAGACGCTCGCGAAGCGCTGGTCGAAGGTGGCGCTGATCATCTTCGCCACCGGGGTGGTCACCGGCACGATCCTGTCGTTCGAGTTCGGGCTGCTGTGGCCGGACTTCATGGCGACGTTCGGGGAGGTCTTCGGCGTCGCGTTCGGGCTCGAGGGGATCTCGTTCTTCCTCGAGGCGATCTTCATCGCCATCTACGTCTACGGCTGGGACCGGCTCCCGCGTAAGACGCACATCCTCACCGGCATCCCGATCATCATCACCGGCGCGACCGGCAGCGCGTTCGTGATCAGCGTCAACGGCTGGATGAACGACCCGCAGGGCTTCGAGGTCGTCAACGGGCAGGTGCAGGACCCCGTGCCGTTCACCGCGCTCCTCAACGGGCACGTCGCCCACGAGCTCGTGCACATGTACCTCGCCGGCTACCTCGTCTGCGGGTTCATGCTCGCGGCCTACTACGCGCGCCGCTGGCTCGGCGGGCGGCGGGACCGCTACACGCGCACCGCGCTGGTCGTCCCGCTCACGTTCGCCGCGCTCGCCGCGCCGATCCAGGTCGTCGTCGGCGACTGGGCCGCGCGCACCGTGACCGAGAGCCAGCCCGTCAAGCTCGCCGCGTTCGAGGGGCTCTACAAGACGCAGGAGGGCGCGGCCTTCCACCTCGGCGGCTTCTACGACACCGAGCGCAACGAGGTCAGGTACGGCATCAAGATCCCGTACCTGCTCTCGATCCTCGCCAAGCACAACCCGACGGCGGAGGTGACCGGGCTCGACAGCGTCGCGCCGGAGGACCGGCCGCCGGTGAACATCGTGCGCACGTCGTTCCAGACGATGATCGCGATCGGCACGTTCCTCGCCGCGCTCGGCTCGCTGTTCATCTTCGTCTGGCTGCGCAAGCGCCGATTGCCCCACTCCAAGTGGTTCTTCCGCGCGCTGATCGCCGCCGGCCCGTTGTCGGTCGTGGCGCTGATCGCCGGCTGGGTCACGACCGAGGTCGGCCGCCAGCCATGGATCGTCTACGAGTTCATGCGCACGGAGGACGCGGTGACGTCCGCCGACGGGCTGGAGATCGCCTACGCGGCGCTGATCTTCGTCTACGTCCTGCTCTTCGGCTCGGTCCTCTGGCTCCTGCGCCGGCTGCAATCGAGGGACCATGCTGCCTGAGCTCTGCGCCGGCCTCGTGATCCTCGGCGTGACCGCCTACGCCGTGTTCGGCAGCGCGGACTTCGGCGCCGGCTTCTGGGACCTCACGGCCGGCGGCGCGGAGCGCGGCGGCCGCGTGCGCGGGATGATCCAGCGCTCGATGAGCCCGGTGTGGGAGGCCAACCACGTGTGGCTGATCTTCGTGCTCGTGATGGTCTGGACGGCGTTCCCGGTCGCGTTCGGCTCGCTCATGTCGACGCTCTCGATCCCGCTCTTCCTCGCCGCGCTCGGCGTGATCTTCCGCGGCATGGCCTTCGCCCTGCGCGGCCAGGCGGCGACGATCAACGAGGCCCGCGTCCTCGGAGCGGTCTTCGCCTTCTCGTCCGTGCTGATCCCGTTCTTCTTCGGCGCCGCGATCGGCGGCGTCGCCAGCGGCCGCGTGCCGGTCGGCAACGCCGCGGGCGACCTGATCGACTCGTGGCTGAACCCGACCTCGATCGCGATCGGCGTCGTCGCGATCCTCACCGGCGCCCACCTCGCCGCGGTCTTCCTGACTGGCGACGCCGAGCGCGCCGAGCTGCCGGACATGGTCGCGGCGTTCCGCGCCCGCGCGCTGGGCTCGGGCCTCGCGGCGGGAGCGGCGGCCCTGGTGACGCTGTTCGTCGTCCGCAGCGACGCCCGCGCCCTCTACGACGGCCTCACCAGCGGCGACGGCCTGATCGCCGTGGCCGTCTCCGCCCTCGCCGGCGTCCTCACAATCGCCCTCGTCGCCACCGGCCGCTTCGGCCCGGCCCGCTTCGCCGCCGCGGCGGCGGTCGCCGCGATGACGATCGGCTGGGCGCTCGCCCAGGACCCGTACATCCTCCCGGGCGAGCTCACCCTCGACGACGCCGCCGCCAGCAACGCGACGCTGATCGCCCTGACGATCAGCGTCGGCCTCGGCCTGCTCGTGCTCGTCCCGTCCCTGTGGTGGCTCTACCGCCTGGTCCTGCGCGGCACGCTCGACCAGGACTACGAGCCCCTCGACCAGCGCTTCAAGCCGGTGGACTCATGAAGCTGATGTTCGCCTGCCTGATCCTCGGCCTGCCGCTGATGCTGCTGTTCGAGAACCCCTTCACCCGCGTCGCCGGCGTCCTACTGTGCCTCGGGTTCATCGTCTCCGGCGTCTTCGTCATCGCCAATCCCCACGACCTCGGCCGCGACGACGCCTAATCCTCGTTTGCTCTGAGCCAGGGGTCGTATTGGAGACGGCCAGCGAGCAGCGGGTTGGTCAATCGCCAGATCCCCCGAGCTGGTTGGGTTAGAAGTCCAGCCTGATGCAGTCGAGTCACAGCTCTCTGGATTTCCTGGGGCCCAACTCCGGCCGCATCTCGGTACGGTCCCCGCCCGTCGGCGATCTGTAGCAGCGCCCGCCCTCCAAGTCGGTGGAGCGTACGGGCGTGAAGCACAGCCCGCGAGGCCAGTCCATCGTCGAGCGAAAGCATGTATTGCCACATCTCAAGTGCGGGGACATGGTCGGCAGCGTCGGCGTATAGGCCCAGAGCGAGCAGCATGGTCGGGGGGTGCGCCTCGGCGAGTTCCGCCATCTCGAGATACCAACTGAGCTCCGCGGTCTCGCCAACCGGCAACGCCTCTCGGGCGACTCCTTGCCACACCCCGGCGTCGGGCCGGCCTAGCGTGATCCAGACGCCGTCACCAAAGAACGCACTCGATTCGTCGAATGCCGCAGTCATCGATGTCGTGTGGCCAGAGACCAGTACACGAACCTTCCCGCGCTGTTGAGCCGATCGCACGCTCCACAGCAGTTCGCTCGCGTCGAGCGGATGACGCGGTGTCAGTCCGGGTGCCTGGAGGTGATCAATCCAGAGGATCGGCCCGGAGGAACTCGACGGAAGGCCCTCCAGAAGCTCTCTCGTGGCGATCCCGGACCGGCTCATGGCGGGAGGGCCGCTCACCGCGAGCGCGGCCGCGTCCCGTCCAAGCTCTTGGGTAAGTCTCGCGAACGCTTGTCGCGACTTGTTCGACTGCTCCGACGCCGGGCGACTGACTCGCGATAGCTCTTCTGCTCCCAACGACCGCCGCGCGAGTCCCCGAGCCACCATCCATGCAACGTGGGCATCACCCGTCGCCGCACGCAGGTCGATCACGATGGCTTGCTCGTCACGAGTCGCGTGCATGAGAACGGTCGAGATCCCGACCTCGGCTTCTCCGGCTACCGCCACGACGTCGGATTCACGTAGGGCCTGCTTGACTCGTTCTACGTCGTTCGTGCGCGCAGCGGTGAGCGCTGTGCGAAGCCGAGGTAAATTCGTGGTCAGTCTGACCATGACGGATGCGATCGAGCCAGCTCGATCGCCTGCTCGACGAGACCTTCGGTGATGTCGAACAACCGTTCCTCACCGAGCAGTTGCTCTACGTGTGCGCAGACTCGCATCGTCCGCTGCGCGTGCCCTCCGCTTGCCGCAAGGATTTGGTTGATGCGCTCACGATCGATCGCGGCGCTGATCTCGAGGAACCGTTCAGTTAGTCCGTGATGCCAATCCTCGCGACTGATCTCCGGCAGCAGAAAGGAGAGTCCGTCGTGATGGAGCGGCTCTCCATCAGCCAACAAGGCGGCGTTAGCGGCACGGTCACTCCCGGCGAGCAGCAACACGATTCGGCTATCCGGCACTCGCATCACGGCCGCGAGCGCGTGTTGCGCGCGACGCGAGTCCTCTGGTTGAGACCAGTCGGTGACAAGACGACCGATCTCGTCAATCAGGATGAGGACGAATCGATCCTCTGCCACCGCCGCGGCGCGAATGCCTGCCAAGACGCCGGCAAGATTGGCGGCCCCGGCCTCAACGGGCGACAGCAAGGTATCGATTGCGGCCGCAACCTTCGACACGTCGGCGCCCGTGTCCATACCGAGGGCAGAGGCGGCGTCGCCTACCGCGGGTTCTGCCACTTCGGAGAGCGCCTTGCGCAGACCAGTGCGAAGTCCCACTCTACGAGAGCCAAGACGAACGCCGGCTGCGCGAGCCTGTTCAGCTAGACGCTTTGCGAGCTCCTCGGACGACAGGATCGGCGCCGCGAGATCCACCTCGAGTGCCCACGCATCGTCTCTTAGCCGAATACGGTCGATCAACGCCAGAGCAACGCTGGTCTTGCCAGCACGACGTTCTCTGACGAGCAGAGTTGCTTGCCGCGAGACGACGACTTGGTGCTCGAGCGCATCGACAGTGGGACCTCGCCCAATCAGCCGCTGCTCCGGTCGCACGGGGCCGCTGATCTGGAACGTCTTTATCACGTCCATCGTGAAAATCTATCATTTGTAGCGTGATATTGACTCACGTCTAGCGTGATCTGCTCTCAGGGACTCGGCCCGGGCAGACACTGTCACCACGTCTTCGTGATCGCAATCCCCACGACCTCGGCCGCGACGAGTAGGCTCACGCCGTTCTCATGAGCAAGGAGGCGAGTGATGGGGTGGTTTCGGCGCGAGAAGCCGATCGACGTGGTGGCGGAGCTCGTGGAGATGGGCGCGCCCCCGGACACGGCCGCAGCGATCGTCGCGGCGCTGGGTGACGCCGGTCTCACCGAGCGCGAAGCGCAGATCTGGGTGAGCGATCCCGAGCGGGCGTACCCTCACAACTGGCCGATGGAGATGGGCGACCAGGTGATCATGATGGCGGCCGGAACGCGGTTCCTGATCACCCAGGGCAAGGCCGACGACGTGCTCAAGGAGGCCCGCGAGTTCGCCGAGGCGAGCCCCGACGAGCGCGCGATCTCGCGCCTGTTCTGGGGCAGCCTCGACGACGCTCGCCGGCTCACGGGGTGCTCGCCGGAGCGGGCGGCGGTGATCGCGGACATCGCTCGCACGATCCGCGAGCGCGTCGGCAGCGATCAGGACGTCTGCTACGTCGGCCAGACCGTCCTGCCCGGCACCGAGGACCGCCGCATCGTCGACCGGCTGCTGGACGGCGAGGAGCAGGCGGTGCGCGACGAGCTCACGCGCGGTGAGCTCAACCCGAAGCGGCTGCTCAAGCAGCAGCCGCTTCGTCTCAGGGGCTGGTGAGCTACGGGAGCCGGCATCATCCCGCCCGCCCGCGAGGAGCTCGCGCAGCTCGACACGGCGAACCTTGCCGCTGACTATCTTGAGCGGCTAGGCGCGAACTCAATCCGGCGGACGCTTCGCGAGGGCTAGCTCGTCTTCGGTCTTGAAGACGGCGAGAGCTCGACAACGTCGCCAACGCGGACCGTGTCCTGACTAGGGATCGGTTTGATGTCGTGGTCCTCCACGGGGAGCGTGTCCTGCACCTCGCGGTAACTTCGCTTGGTCGTCGCGCCGTAGATCAGTCCCAGCGTGCCGCCAGCGGGCCGCTCCTCTACTTGCTCCCGGCGACTCGGCGTCGAGGCCACTGTGAACTGAGGGTGCACCTCATCGGCTATGACAGTGGCCTTGCGGTTCCGGTACGACCCGAGGGAAGCACCCGAGTCCGGATCGAGAATCTCTTCGGTCTCGGAATAGACATAGAACTTGTCGCCGCGCTGCACGCCGTGTTCCGAGCCTCGGTTGAGGACGAGGCGGTACTCGTCGAAGATTCGGACAACCTTTCCCACGATGGTCGTCGGTGGGGTCCTCATGCGTTGTGGTCCTCGTTCGGGGATGTGGCGGTGAGCGCCGCCGATACCGATACCTCAACCGCGGCAAGGGCGTCGTCAACGGTTCTGAGCTGTTCGTCCGAGAGTGATGTAAACGGTCCCCAGTCCAGCCCTCCTAGCCTGAGCAATAGCCCATCAGGAGACGTACTCCGGCCTAACGAGAGTGGCTCCGCTACTAACGAGGCCAGCAGGCTCGGAGGAAATGCAGAAGCGTGGACGTTGGAGGCATCGACGCTCGTCACTTCTCCGAAAACGATGGCCTTCGAATCGTCGTTGCGAACTAGGGCTACGAGCTCTCCGGAGAGGATGCCCGGGTCGGTCCCACCAGAAAGCGCGCGCACTTCGACTATTCCCTCGTTGGAGTGGTGGATGCTGACGACGGCCCATTGAATTGGCTCTCCGGCGTTGCGACGCGCACGGTGCCGAAGAGTGATCTGCAGGAGTTTCCGCTGGCGAGCCACGCCATCTACGGTTTGGACAAGCGTCAGCTGCGGATCGGCGAGCCGCTGATTGAGGTTGAGTATCTCCTCGGCAAGTTCGTCATTTGCGCACTGTAGTGCCGCGAATTCTTCGACTTTCGCGCTGGCGGACTCGATCTGCATGCGATCGATCTCATGGGTGCGGCTCAAGTTGTCAATCTCGTGCCGGGTTGCGTCAAGAGACGCGGTCAATCGTGCGGATTCGCGCCAAAGCTCAGCCACAACCAGAGCCAGGAACAACGCGCAAACGACCGAAATTCCCACGGCCCCGTGCTCGATGGCTCCGTAGACGAGAGCGATGAGCATGGTCCCGCTGGTGGCGATACCTCCTGGGCTCGTGACCTGTGCTCGGATGGGTTGTGGTAGGTGGCTGACCGCGCGAAAGGTATACGAAGCTCTCGGATCCCGCCGGACCCGGCGGAACCGACGAACCGGCGCGGCTCGACCAGCGATGTCACACCTCTCTTGCTCGTCCGACCATCAGACCGAGCGTCCGGTCCAACAGGTCGAGGCAGATTTCACTGTCGACGAGCACGCCCAGCAACCAGGCGAAGGGGCGACTCATCTAGCCGGTAGTCAGAGAGCCGCGCCCGTCGGACCGGCGAACGAGCATTCGTCAGCGACGCTCGCCCTGGTCGGGCCGCGCTGACGCGGCCCGACCAGGCGGCTACTCGTAGAGGACCGCCGCGATCTTCGGGTCCTCGATGTTGGTCTTGTCGTACCAGTAGAAGCCGGTGTCGATGACCTTGGGCTGCGTCTCGCCGTTGATCGCGGCGAGCGCGGAGTCGACCAGCTGCTTGCCCATGCCGACCGGGTTCTGCGTGATCGCGCCGGCCATCACGCCGCTCGTGATCGCGTCGATCTGGGCCTTGCCGGAGTCGAAGCCGACGATCGTGATGCCCTTCTTGCCGCTTTCCTCGACGCCCTTGACGATGCCGATGGCCGAGCCCTCGTTGGCGCCGTAGAAGCCCTTGAGGTCCGGGTTGGCCTGGATGATCGACTTCGCGATGTCGGCCGACTTGGCCTGGTCGCCGCCGCCGTACTGGACGGGCAGGAGCTCGACGTCCGGGGCGTTGGCCTTCATCCAGTCGACGAAGCCGTCGCGGCGCTCGATGCCGGTCCGCGAGGTCTGGTCGTGGACGACCAGCGCGACCTTGCCGGACCCGCCGATCAGCTCGGACATGTGCTTGGCGGCCTCGCCCGCGGCGGCGATGTTGTCGGTCGCCGCGGTCGTCACCGGGATGTCGGACTCCACGCCCGAGTCGAACGCGACCACCGGGATGTTCGCGGCCTTCGCCTGCTCCATCAGCGGTGCGCTGGCCTTCGAGTCCAGCGCCGCGAAGCCGATCGCCGCCGGCTTCTTCTGGATCGCGTTGGTGAGCATCGTGACCTGCTGCTCGATGTCCTGCTCGGTCGGCGGACCCTCGAACGTGATCTTCGCGCCCTTGGCCTTCGCCTCTTCCTCCGCGCCCTGCTTGACCGCCTGCCAGAACTGATGCTGGAACCCCTTGGAGACGATCGCGATGTACGGCTGCTCTCCACCGCCGCCTCCACCACCGGCGGACGCGCCGCCCGTGGTGGTGCCCTCGTCATCCCCGCACGCCGCGAAGCCCAGCGCGAGCCCTGCCGCGCACACCGCCAACCACTTGCTCATGACTGCTCTCTCCCTCTCCTGGATTCACACAGTGCTGCGGCGCTTGCGCGCCATGTCCGCGTAGACGGCGACGAGGATCACGGCCCCGAGGATCACGTTCTGCCACTCCTGCGGGATCGACATGATCTGGAGGCCGTTGTTGAGGACCGAGATGATCAGCGCGCCGATCAGCGTGCCGACGATCGAGCCCTTGCCGCCGGCGAGCGAGGTGCCGCCGATCACCACCGCGGCGATCGCCTGCAGCTCGTAGCCGATGCCCGTGCCGGGCTGCGCGGACGCGAGCCGCGCCGAGATCATCACGCCGGCCAGGCCCGTGAAGAGCCCGGCGAGCGTGTAGATGGCCAGCTTCCAGCGGCGCACGCTGATCCCCGACAGCGCGGTCGCCTCCTCGTTGGAGCCGATCGAGTACGTGTAGCGGCCGAGGATCGTCTTGTTCAGCACGACGGCCGCGATCACCGTCGCCACCCCGAGCACGAGCACGGCGTTCGGGAAGTCGACCCCGAGCAGGTGCCCGGTCGAGATCGCCGTGTAGCCGGGCTCGTCGTTGAAGTAGATCGGCGTGCTGTCGGAGATGACCAGCGCGAGTCCCTGCGCGACGAGCATCATCGCGAGCGTCGCGATGAACGGCGGGATGCCGAGGAACGACACGTTGAAGCCGTTGACGAGGCCGATCAGCCCGCCGAACAGGATCGTGCCGAGCACGCCGAGCCACACCGGCAGCCCGCTGTTGACGATCAGCACGCCGGAGATGACCGCGCACAGCGTCATCCCGGTGCCGATCGACAGGTCGATCCCGCTCGTGATGATCACGAACGTCGTCCCGAGCGCGAGTAGCCCGATCACGACCGTCGAGAACAGGATCGACGTGACGTTCGAGTAGTTCAGGAACGACGACGACGCGATCGAGAAGAACAGGAAGATCGCGATCAGCGAGCCGAACGCGAGGAACTGCTGCAGGCGGTCGCGGACGGCCGTCACGCCGCCACCGCGCGCAAGGTCGCGTAGTGCATGACCTGCTCCTGCGTCGCCTCCGACGCGTCCAGCGTCCCCGTCACCCGGCCCTCGCACATGACCACGATCCGATGCGACATCCGCAGGATCTCGGGCAGCTCCGACGAGATCATCACGATCGACTTGCCGCTCTCCGCCAGCTGGTTCAGCAGCCGGTAGATCTCCTCCTTGGCGCCCACGTCGATCCCCCGCGTCGGCTCGTCGAAGATCAGGATGTCGCAGTCCTTCACGAGCCATTTCGCGATCACCACCTTCTGCTGGTTGCCACCCGACAGGTTCTTGGCCGTCTGCTTGACCGACGGCGTCTTGATGCGCAGCGTGTCCACGTACTCGGCGGCGGTCGCCCGCATCGCCCGGTCGCGCACGAAGCCCCACGACTGGAAGCGCTCGGCGAGCGCGCTGAGGCCGATGTTCGCGCCGACCTCCTGCTCGAGCAGCAGCCCGTAGCGCTTGCGGTCCTCGGACAGGTAGCCGATCCGGTGGCGCGCCGCTTCCGCGGGGTTGGCGATCTTGATCTCGCGCCCGCGCAGCGTGATCGTGCCGGAGTCGATCCGGTCCGCGCCGACCACGGCGCGCGCGACCTCCGTCCGCCCCGCGCCCATCAGCCCCGCGAAGCCGAGGATCTCGCCCTTGCGCAGCTCGAAGGTCACCTCGCGCAGGAGGTCCTTGGTCGACAGCCCCGCCACCTGCAGCACGACCTCGCGGTCCTCGCGCACGCCGACGGGCTGCGCGTCCAGGTTCAGCTCGCGCCCGACCATCATCGAGATCACCTCGGGCATCGCCGTCTGGGCGGTGTTGCGCGTGCCGACGTAGCGGCCGTCGCGGATGACCGTGATCCGGTCGGCGATCCGCCGCAGCTCGTCCATGCGGTGGGAGATGTAGATCACCCCGGTCTCGGGCGTGAGGAACCGGCGGATGAGCTCGTGCAGGACGTCGACCTCGGCGTCGTTGAGCGCCGCGGTCGGCTCGTCCATGATCAGCAGCCGCGGCTCGAACGACAGCGCCTTGCCGATCTCCACCATCTGCTGCTTGGCGACGGTGAGGTCGCCGACGAGCTGCTTGGGCCGCAGCGGCAGGTGCAGCCGCTCGATCAGCTCCGCCGCGCGCGCGTTCAGCGCCCGCTCGCTCGTGAAGAACCCACCCTCGCGCCCGATGAACAGGTTCTGCGCGACGGTGAGGTCGGGCATCAGGTTGAACTCCTGGTGGATAATGCTGATGCCGAGCTCGAGCGCGTGCTTGGCCGACGACGGCTCGTACGGCGCGCCCGCGAAGAAGAACTCGCCCGCGTCGGCGTCGTAGATGCCGGACAGGAGCTTCATCAGCGTCGACTTGCCGGCGCCGTTCTCGCCCACCAGGCCGAGCACCTCACCCGCGCGCAGGTCCAGGTGCATGTCCTCGAGCGCCTTCACGCCGGGGAAGCTCTTGCTCACCCCGCGCACTTCCAGTAGCAATTCCGTGTCGTCCATTGGCTCTCCCCCAATCTCGATCCGGTCGCCTATGGAACGGGAGCGTCCGGACGCAGCAGTCCTTCGGCGACGAGCTCGCCCCAGACGGCGTCGGGTATCGGGTCGTCGAAGAGCGCCGCGTTGCGCTCGACCTGGTCCGCGGAGCGCGCGCCGAGGCACACGGTGGACACCGCCGGGTGCGCGAGCGCGAACTGCGCGGCGGCGGCCGGCAGGGTCGTGCCGTGGCGCTCGAGCACGTCGGCGATCCGGTGCACGCGCGCGAGGAGCTCGGGCGGCGCCGGCTCGTAGTTGTAGGTCGCGCTCTCACGCGGGCGCGGGCGGGAGAGCAGGCCGGAGTTGAACACGCCCGCCGCGATCACGGACACGTCGCGCTCGACGCACAGCGGCAGCAGCTCGTCGAGCGCGCCCTGCTCGAGCAGCGTGTAGCGGCCGGCGAGCATGACGACGTCGAGGTCGGTGTGGCGGACGAAGTCGGCGAGCATCTCGGCCTGGTTCATGCCGGCGCCGTAGGACGTGATCACGCCCTCCGCGCGCAGCTCCTCCAGGGCCGGGAACGCGCCGTCGAGCGCTTCGCGGTAGTGCTCGTCGGGGTCGTGCACGAGCAGGATGTCCACGCGGTCGAGGCCGAGGCGCTCGAGGCTGGCCTCGAGCGAGGCGCGGATGCCGTCGCGCGTGTAGTCGCGCACGCGGATGTGGGTCGGTGGGACGGCGTAGCCCTCGTCGTCGAGGTCCTCGTCCGTCGTCGGCTCCAGCAGCCGTCCGACCTTGGTCGAGACGATGAACCCCTCGCGCTCGGCCAGCCCGCAGGCGAGCCGCCGCTCGGCGAGCCCGAGCCCGTAGTGCGGCGCGGTGTCGAAGTAGCGGATGCCGGCGTCCCACGCCGCGGCGAGCGCGCCCCGCCACTCCTCGTCGGAGACGGCACGGCCGAGGTTGCCGATCGGCGCCGAGCCGAACGACAGCGGCCCGACCTGCAGCCCTCCGCGACCGAGCGGGCGCATCACGCGTGCGATGGCTGCGGCTGAGTCCATACCGTCCCGCCCGGGTAGCGGTGCGCGGCGATCGCCTCGGTGGTCATCTGCGCGGAGAAGCCGGGGGCGGTGGGCGCGAGGTAGCGCGCGCGCTCGACCACGACCGGGTCGACGAAGTGCTCGTGCAGGTGGTCGACGTACTCGATCACGCGGCCTTCGAGGCTGCCGGAGACCGCGACGTAGTCGAACATCGCGAGGTGCTGGACGAGCTCGCACAGGCCGACGCCGCCGGCGTGCGGGCACACCGGCAGCCCGAACTTCGCGGCCAGCAGCAGGATCGCGAGGTTCTCGTTGACGCCCGCGACCCGCGCGGCGTCGATCTGCACGACGTCGATCGCCTGCGCCTGCATCAGCTGCTTGAAGACGACGCGGTTCTGCACGTGCTCGCCGGTCGCGACCCGGATCGGGTGCACCGCGCGCCGGATGGCGGCGTGGCCGAGGATGTCGTCGGGGCTCGTCGGCTCCTCGATCCAGTACGGGTCGTACGGGCCGAGCGCGCGCATCCAGGCGATCGCGTCGCCGACGTCCCAGCGCTGGTTGGCGTCCACGGCGATCCGGATGTCCGGCCCGCAGACGGCGCGCGCGATCCGCAGGCGGCGCACGTCGTCCTCGAGGTCGGCGCCGACCTTGAGCTTGATCTGCTCGTAGCCGGCGGTGAGCGCCTCCTGGCACAGCCGCGTGAGCTTGGCGTCGGAGTAGCCGAGCCAGCCGGGCGTGGTCGTGTACGCGGGGTAGCCGTCGGCGAGCAGCCGCGCGGTGCGCTCCTCCCGGCCGCTCTGCGCGCGGCGCAGGATCGCCAGCGCCTCGTCGCGGGTGAGCGCGTCGGTGATGTAGCGGAAGTCGACGAGGTCGACGAGCGCCTCCGGCTCCATCTCCGCCAGCAGCTGCCACAGCGGCTTGCCGGCGCGCTTGGCCGCGAGGTCCCAGAGCGCGTTGACCACGGCCGAGATCGCCATGTGCATGACGCCCTTCTCCGGCCCGAGCCAGCGCAGCTGCGAGTCGTGCACCAGCCGGTGCCACACGTCCCCGATCGCGTCGACCGAGGCGCCGAGCACGAACGGCTCGAGCGCGCGGATGGCCGCGACCTGCACGTCGTTGCCGCGCCCGATCGTGAACGCGAACCCGTGGCCCTCGAGCCCGTCGCCGGCGTCGGTGCCGATGACCACGTAGGCCGCTGAGTAGTCGGGGTCGGGGTTCATCGCGTCGGAGCCGTCGAGTTCGAGCGACGTGGGGAAGCGGACGTCGAACGTCTCGAGTGACGTGATGACGGCCGGAAACATGGGATGTTTGATGGCCACGGACGGCAGAAAATCATCGGATGACTGCGCTGTCAAGCGAGTATGCTCGCCGAGGTCATTGGATGTTTCGCGTTGACGCACATCATCACGTGTGGAACCTCGAGGTGCGGGACCAGCCCTGGATCGACGAGGAGTCGCCGCTGCGGCGCTCGTTCGGGGTGGAGGATCTCGCGGCGGCGGCGAGCGGCTTCGACGCGACGGTGCTGGTGCAGACCGTCACGGTCGCGGAGGAGACGCCGGAGCTGCTCGCGCTGGCGGCAGAGCACGACCTGATCGCCGGCGTCGTCGGCTGGGTCGACCTCACCGCGCCGGACGTGGCCGACGCGCTCGCCGCGCTCGGGCGCGACTGGCTCGTCGGCATCCGCCACCAGGTGCAGGGCGAGCCGGACCCGCGCTGGCTGTGCCGCGAGGACGTGCGGCGTGGGCTGCGGGCGGTGCGCGACGCCGGCCTCGTCTACGACCTCCTGACGCTCCCGCCGCAGCTGCCGGCGGCGCTCGAGACGGTGCGCGCGCTCGACGACCTCGTATTCGTCGTCGACCACCTCTCCAAGCCGCCGATCGAGCGCGGCGAGCTGGAGCCGTGGGCGACGCACATGCGGGAGCTGGCGCGCTGCGAGAACGTCGCCTGCAAGCTCTCGGGGCTGGTCACCGAAGCGGACTGGGACGACTGGACCGTGGACGATCTGCGCCCGTACGCCGAGACCGTGCTGGAGGCCTTCGGCCCCGAGCGGGTCATGTTCGGCTCGGACTGGCCCGTGTGCACGCTGGCCGCGAGCTACGACGAAGTGGTGGCCGCGGCCGAAACCCTCGTGCCCCTGGGCGATCGTCCAGCGGTGTTCGGTGAAACGTGTCGTCGGATCTATACGCTGGGCAGGAGAGCGGTATGAGCGTCACGCAGCGAGCCATCGACGACATCAAGGCGATGATCATCCGCGGCGAGCTCGCCGCGGGGGACCGGTTGCCCAAGGAGGCCGACCTCGCCGCCCGGCTCGGCATCTCCCGCAACTCCCTGCGTGAGGCGGTACGCGCGCTCACGCTCGCCAACATCCTCGAGGCGCGTCAGGGCGACGGCACGTACGTGACGAGCCTGGAGCCGAGCATGCTGCTCGAGCCGCTGACGTTCATGGCCGACTTCCACCAGGACCGCACGCTGCTGCACGTGCTCGAGGTCCGACGAATCCTGGAGGCGTCGGTCGCCGCGCTGGCCGCGCAGTACATCACCGACGCCGAGCTCGAGGAGCTGCGCGGGATCGTCGACGAGATGGACGCCTGCGACACGGTCGAGGCGTTCGTCGCCAACGACCTGCGCTTTCACCGGCTGATCGGCGCGGCGTCGCGCAACCCGGTGCTCGCGTCCGTGCTCGACTCCTTCTCGACGCCGATGAGCCGCACCCGCGTGTGGCGCGGCGTCACGCAGTCGAACGCCATCGACCTGACGAAGGCGCAGCACGCCGCGCTCTACGACGCCCTGGCGCACCATCGCCCCGACGTCGCCCGCGCGGTCGCCACCGCGCACATCGCCGGCGTCGAAGCGTGGCTCGAGGCCGCGCTCGACGAGGGCGAGCCCGACGCGCTCGCGGCCTAGCGGACCAGCGAGTCCTCGGATCATTACGGGTCACGTTCGCGCAGAAGCGCGCACCAAAACCGCTTTCGGAGCGAAACATCGGATCAATGCTTGACATCCGTCTCGCTCGGGTGAATAGTTGCGCGGCCGTTCAAACCGGTCACACCGAGGAGAGGTCTGGATGTCGGGGAGGAGAGCCCCACGCCGCGCTGCGGCGTTGCTGGTCGCTGGATTGACAGGGATGGTCATCGCGCCGCCGAGCGTTTCGGCCGCGCCGAGCACCGCATGGGTGGACAACGCCTTCCGGGTGGACACGCCGAACGTCGTGCGCCGGGCGAACATCATCCTGGGCTCGCCGCCGTTGCAGGCGAACCAGCTGATGCCGCTGGGCAACGGCACGCTCGGCGCCGCGGTCTGGGGCGCGGGCGGGTTCACCGCCCAGCTCAACCGCACGGATACGTGGCCGACGCGCAAGTCGCCGGGCCAGGTGACGATCCCCGGCCTCGCGCCGCTCACGAACGCCGCCGACTACAAGGGCAGCGTCGACCTGTACGACGCGACCTTCCGCCAGCAGGGCGGCGGCATGACCGCGACGACGTACATCCGCGCGGACAAGGACCAGCTTGTGGTCGACGTCACGGGCGCCGACCCGAACAGCACGCAGACCGCGCGCATCAACTTGCAGAGCGGCCGCAACCCCACCGCGGCCGCGAGCGACGGCATCGCCCGCCTCGCGGAGACGTGGGTGGACACGGGCTCGTTCACGGGCGGCACCGGCAAGACCTTCGGCTCCCTCGCCGCCGTCACCGCCGGCGGGCGTGAGGTCACCGCGCGCGTCGTCGACGCGCGCACGGTCGAGGTGACCTTCAAGCCCAACGCGGACGGCACGTTCCGCGTCCTCGTCGGCTCCCCGACGTGGGCCGGCGGTGACGCGCAGGCCGGAGCGGCCAGCGCGATCGGCGCCGACACGACCGGCAACCTGCGCGCCGCGCACACCGCGTGGTGGCAGCAGTACTGGAACAAGGTCGGCCTGATCCGGCTGCAGTCCGCGGACGGCACGGCGGACTACATGGAGAACCTGCGGACGATCTTCCTGTACGTGCAGGGCGCCGCCGAGCGCGGCACGTTCGCGACGGGCCAGGCGGGCACGCAGCCCATGTTCAACTTCAGCCGCGACTCGCAGGGCTGGGGCGGCGGCCACTACTGGCACTGGAACATGCGCATGCACCTCGCGGCCAACATGGGCGCGGGCAACACCGACGCGAACCTGCCGCGCTACCGGCTCTACCGCGACAACCTCGAGAACATCCGCAAGTGGACGACCGAGCGGATGGGCGGTCGCCCCGGCATCTGCGTCCCGGAGACGATGCGCTTCGACGGCACCGGTTGGTACACGGGTACCGACGACGGCAACCCGAGCTGCATCGCGGCCGGCCCGCCCGAGTGGAACCGCCGCAACCTGACCACGGGCGCGAACGTGAGCCTGTCGATGTGGCGCCACTACCTGGCGACCGACGACCGCACCTTCCTCGAGCACAACTACCCCTTCATGGCCGACGCGGCGCGCTTCCTGCTCGCCTACGCGGTCGAGGGCGCGGACGGCAAGCTGCACACGTCGCCGTCGAACGCGCACGAGACGCAGTGGGACGTCGCGGACCCGATCACCGACCGGCTCGCGATGAAGACGCTGTTCCCGATCGTGGTCGAGGCGGCGACGCTGCTCGGCCAGGACGCGGCGCTCGTCACCCAGCTGCAGGCGGCGATCCCGAAGCTCCTCGACCTGCCGACCGAGACGCGCAACGGCCAGACGGTGTTCGCCTACTCGGCGCAGCCGCTCGCGCAGCTGCGCAACGTCGAGAACCTCGACCTGGAGACGGTCTTCCCGTTCAACACGGTGACCGACCAGACGCCGGCCGAGTTCGAGATGGCCAAGGCGAGCTACGCCACGCGCCGCTTCGTGAACGCCAACGACTGGAGCCTGGACGCGGTCGACGCCGCGCGCCTGCACAACGGGGCGGAGGTCGCGGCGCGCCTGCGGGCCACGACGAGCTCCTACCAGATCTTCTCGAACGGGCTTGCGAACCTCGGCCCGTCCGGCGCCACCAACACCTATGACGAGCACGCCGGCGTGACCGCGCTGGCGATCAACGAGGCGCTCGCGACCGACTTCGACGGCATCGTGCGGATCGCGCCCGCGGTCCCGCCGGGCTGGACCGCCGAGGGCACGGTCTTCCTGCAGCACCGCTCGAAGATCAGCGTGCAGGTCCAGGAGGGCGCCGTCACCACGGCCGCGCTCGTCAACGGTCCCGCCGCGCGCAGCATCCGGATCAAGAACCCGTGGCCGGGTCAGGACGCGCAGATCGTGTCCGGCTCGAGCCCGAGCACGGTCGTCGTCCCCGCGACCAACGCCGCGCTCATCACGCTCCCGGCGGCCGCCAACGGTACGTACCTCATCCAGCGCCCGGCCGCGCCCACCAGCGCGCTGCCGACCGCCACGCTCACCGGCACGCCGCCGACCGCGGCGCGCCACCTCGCGAGCTCCAACGCGCGGATCGGCCTCGACGTCCCCGGCTACGAGCCGCCCGGCCCGTGCCCGACGCCGACGCAGACGCCGCTGTTCGCCTGGGACCCGAAGGCCGGCGACACGATCAACGACTCCTCGTCCTACGACCGCGACGGCCTGTGGAGCGGCGGCGCCGCGACGTACCTCGCCACCGGCCCGACGGGCTCCAGCGCGAGCGTCACCGGCACGCGCTTCCTGCGCACGCCGACCACCACGCTCGGCTACCTGCGCGAGGCGACATGGGCCGCGGAGATCAAGATCAACGCCGCGAGCTCCTACCGCCGCATCTGGGACTGGAAGACGGCCAGCGGTGGCGACGGCGTCGGCTTCCTGATCGACCTCACGCCGAGCAACCAGGTGCGCATCATCACCTCGGGCGTCGGCCTGACCACCAACGCGGTGCTGCCGAGCGGGCGCTTCATCAACCTGGTCATCACCGCCGCGCGCACGGGTGAGGTCGACGTCTACGTCGACGGCGTGCGCGCCGGTGGCGGCTCGATCCCGAACCTCGCGATCGACGGCTGCGCGCCGGCCGAGCTGCGGATCGGCGCGGACCAGGGCGGCGGCCAGCGCATCAGCGCGGAGATCGACCGCACGGCGATGTTCACCAAGGCGCTCGGCGCCGACGACCGCGCGCGCTGGCAATCGCTGGCGTTCGTGGACTCGGTGAGCGCGGAGACCGAGGTCGGCGGCACCGTGCCGCAGGTCCTGTCGCTCGCGTTCAACCAGCCGACCGCGAACCTCGGCACGTTCCGCCCCGGCGTCACCGCCGACTACACGGCGACGCTGGACGCGACCGTCACCACGACCACGCCCAACGCGGCGCTCACCGTGCACGACGCGAGCAGCACCGCGACCGGCCACCTGGTGCAGGGCAGCTACGTGCTGCCGCAGGCCTTGCAGGTCAGGGCGGGGGCAGGTGCGTTCGCGCCGGTGGGCGGCGCGAGCGCACCCACGCCGCTCGTCAGCTACGCCGGCCCGAAGAGCCTCGAAGCCGTGGCGATCGGGCTGAAACAGCCGATCGCGGCGACGGACGGCCTGCACACGGGCGCGTACGCCAAGACGCTCACTTTCACGCTTTCGACGACGACCCCGTAGGAGAGAACGGACGATGCTGAAGACGGTCGCGGCCCTCGCCGCGGTCCTCGTGTGCCTGACCTGGACGGCGTTGGCGGACGCGCAAGCGCCCGTCGCCGGCGACTTCCAGAAGGTCACGCTGGACGACAACACGCAGAACCCGATGGAGCTGGACGTCGCCCCCGACGGGCGCGTCTTCTACATCGAGCGCGACGGGCGCCTGATGATCTGGAAGCCCAACACGCAGCAGACGGTCACCGCGGGGACGGTCCCGGTCACGCGCAGCCAGGAGAACGGCCTGCTCGGCCTCCAGCTCGCCCCGGACTTCGCCACGTCGAAGTGGGTCTACCTCTTCTACTCGCAGCTCCCGGACAGCTCGAACACGCAGGTGGTCGCCCGCTTCAAGGTCAACGGCGACACGCTCGACCTCGCGTCCGAGCAGAAGATCCTCACGTTCACGCACCAGCGCGGACAGTGCTGCCACTCCGGCGGCTCGATGTACTTCGGCCCCGACGGCAGCCTCTACGTCGCCACGGGTGACAACACCAACCCGTTCGACTCGGGCGGCTACAACCCGATCGACGAGCGCGCGGGCCGCAGCGCCTGGGACGCGCAGCGCACCTCGGCCAACACGAACGACCTCAACGGCAAGATCCTGCGCATCAAGCCGGTGGAGAACCCGACCGGCACGCCGGGCCTCGGCAACACGTACACGGTGCCACCGAACAACCTGTTCGCGGCGGGCGTCGAGAAGACGCGGCCCGAGATCTTCGCCATGGGCTTCCGCAACCCGTTCCGGATCACGGTCGACTCCGAGACCGGCTGGGTCCTGAGCTCCGACTACGGCCCGGACGCCGGCACGACGAACGCCAACCGCGGCCCGCAGGGCTCGGTCGAGTACAACGTCGTGCCGCAGGCCGGCAACTATGGCTGGCCGTACTGCATCCGCGACAACGTGCAGTACAACGACTACAACTTCGAGACCTCGACGTCGGGCGCGAAGTTCGACTGCTCCAGCCTCAAGAACGACTCGCCCAACAACACGGGCCTGACCGACCTCCCGCCCGCGCAGCCCGCGTCGGCGTGGATGGGCTTCGGTGACACCGACCCGCGCTTCCGCCCGAACCTCGGCACCGGCGGCGCCCCGATGGGCGGCCCGCGCTACCACTTCGACGCGAGCCTGGACTCCGACCGCAAGTTCCCGGCGTTCTACGACGACAAGTGGTTCATCGCCGAGTGGAACAACGGCTGGATCAAGACCGCGAACCTCAACGCGGCGGGCGGGATGACGGCCGTCGATCCGTTCGCGCTGGGCACGGGCTACAAGCGCCCGATGGACCTCGACTTCGGTCCCGACGGCGCGCTGTACGTGATCGAGTGGGGCTCGGGCTTCGGCGGCGACAACGCCGACTCGGGCGTCTACCGGATCGACTACGTCGCCGGCAACAAGGCCCCGGTCGCGGAGGCCACGGCCTCGGTGACGAACGGGCTCGCGCCGCTCGCGGTGCAGTTCAACTCGACCGGCTCGGCGGACCCCGAGGGCGAGGCCATCACCTACGCGTGGGACTTCAACTCCGACGGCACCGTCGACTCGACGGCCGCCAACCCCTCGTACACCTACACCGCCAACGGCGCGTACACGGCCAAGCTGACCGTGCGTGATGCGGGCGGCCTGAGCGCCGTCGAGAACATCCTGATCACGGTCGGCAACCGCGCGCCGACGGTGACGATCGAGACGCCGCTCAACGGCAAGCTCGCGTCCTTCACGGACAAGATCCCGTACAAGGTCACCGTCACTGACCCGGAGGACGGCTCGACCGGCTCGGGCATCGACTGCTCGCAGCTGACGGTGAAGATCTCGCTCGGCCATGACGAGCACGCGCACGACCTGTCGAGCGCGCAGGGCTGCGAGGGGACGCTGACCTCAGGCCTGACCGCCGGCCACGGCCCGGAGGCCAACACGTTCACGGTCATCTCGGTGAGCTACACGGACAAGGGCGGCGCGCTGGCGCTGACCGGCCGCGCCGAGGCGATCCTGCAGCCCAAGCAGAAGCAGGCCGAGTTCTTCGCCTCGACCGGCCGCGTGCCGGACGGGACGACGGGCGGCACCGCGGGCGTGCAGATCGAGACGACCACCGACGTCGAGGGCGGCGGCTCGAATGTCGGCTTCATCGAGGACGGCGACTACACGTCCTACAAGCCGTTCAACCTGGCCGACATCTCCGAGGCCCGCTTCCGGGTGGCTTCGGCCGGCCCGGGCGGCACGATCGAGCTGCGCTACGACTCGCCGACCGGCCCGCTGCTGGGCAAGACGGCGATGATCACGCCGACCGGCAACTGGCAGACGTACAAGAACGTCTCACTGCCGCTCACCGGCGTGCCGAGCGGGACGCACGAGCTGTTCGTCATCACCCGCAATCCGGGGCAGACGGCCTCGCTGCTGAACCTCAACTGGATCGACTTCGTCGGCAAGGGAGCGGCGCAGACGGCCGCGCCCGACGTCACGTCGACGGCGACGCCGCTGACCGGCGCCGCGCCGCTGCCGGTCAAGTTCGAGACGACCGCGACCGACCCCGACGGCGGGACGCTGAGCTACGCCTGGGACTTCGGCGTGCCGGGGACCACGACGGACACGTCGACCGCGGCTTCGCCTTCCTACACCTACGCCAACCAGGGCAACTACACGGCCACGCTGACCGTCACCGACGGCCAGGGCGGCACGACCATCAAGACGTTCGCGATCAAGGTGAACGCGCCCGCGGGTTGCGGCACCAACTACCGCGACGACTTCGACGGCGCCGACCTCGGCGCCGGCTGGGACGTCGTGCGCCGGGACCAGGGCCTCGTCGTCGGCGGCGGGACGCTGAAGATCCCGACCGCCCAGGGCGACGTCTACGGCGGCGACAACAACGCCAAGAACATCGTCCTGCGCGCGGCGCCGGGCGGCCCGTGGACGATCACCAGCAAGATCAAGCACAGCGGCAACCGCCAGTACCACCAGGCGGGCCTGATCGTCTACGGCGACGACGACAACTACACGAAGTTCGATCGCCTGGCCGACAACACGCCGGCCAACCCGGTGACCGAGCACTTCGAGTTCATCAACGAGGTCGCCGGCACGCCGCGCAACGGCTCGGCGGACTCCGGCCCGCAGCTCGGCGGCACCTACCCGCAGGACTTCTTCATGAAGATCGAGTCCGACGGCACGCAGATCCGCGGCTACCAGTCGACCAACGGGACGGACTGGACCGTCGTCGGCCAGCCGGCGAACCTGCCCACGGGCACCGTGCGCGTCGGCATGTTCTCGCTCGGCAACGCGGCCGCCACGGCGGTCACGTCGGAGTTCGACTGGTTCACGCTGACCACGCCGGGTGGCGGTGGCGGCGGTGCCGGTGACGAGTTCGACGGCACGTCGCTCGACAAGACGCGCTGGAACGCGATCACGCGTGAGGACACGTCGCTGTACTCCGTCGGCAGCGGCGGCCTGACGATGACGCTGGTCCAGGCCGACGTCGGCGGGGCCAACAACAAGAACTACATCCTCCAGACGGCGGACCACACGTCGCCGGACTACGTGCTCGAGACCAAGCTGTCGGCCTGGACGTTCGTCGGCCAGTACCGCCAGGCGGGCATCCTGATCTACGGGGACGACGCGAACTTCATCAAGTTCAACGCGATCTCCGACGCCACCAACACCCGCATCAACCGGATGGAGATCCGGTCGCGGACGGCGGGCGTGACCGCCAACGGCCCGAACCTGGACGTGCCCGCGGGCGTGACCGGGATCTGGCTGCGGCTGACCAAGTCGGGCACCAACTACCAGGCCGAGGCGTCCTTCAATGGCACGACCTGGCAGAACGTCGGCACGCCGGTGACCAACGTGACGCCGGACATGAAGTTCGGCCTCTACACCGCCGGTGTGGACGGCGCGGGCGGCACGGCGACCTTCGACTACTTCAAGGTCAACGGGTCGACCGGCTGTGGTGGCTCCGCCAACACGCCGCCGGTGATCACGTCGGCGTCCGCCACCCCGACGGCCGGCTTCGCGCCGCTCGCGGTGAACGTGGCCGCGGCCGCTTCGGACGCCAACGGCGACGCGCTCACGTACTCGTGGGACTTCGACGGCAACGGCACCGCTGACGCCACGGGCGCGACCGCGTCCACGACGTTCAACACCGCCGGCAACCGCACCGTCAAGCTGACGGTGTCCGACGGCAAGGGCGGCACGGCGACCCGGGACATCCCGGTCCAGGTGCTCGCCGCCGACGACCCGTCGAAGAAGCTCCGCGCGCTCGTGTTCTCCAAGACCGGCGGGTTCCGGCATGACGCGATCCCGGCGGGCGTGACCGCCATCCAGGGGCTCGCAACGGCCAAGGGCTGGCAGGTCGACTCCACCGAGGACGCGTCGCTGTTCACGTCCGCGGTCCTGTCGCACTACGACGTCGTGATCTTCAACTCGACGACGGGTGACGTCCTCAACGCCGCGCAGCAGACGGCGTTCGAGGCCTTCATCAAGAGCGGCAAGGGCTACGTGGGCATCCACGCGGCCGCCGACACCGAGTACGACTGGCACTGGTACGGCAGCCTGGTGGGCGCGTACTTCCGCAACCACCCGGCCGGCACGCCCAACGCGACCGTCATCGTGGAGGACCTCACGGACGTGTCGACCCAGGGCCTCCCGGCCCGCTGGGCACGGACGGACGAGTGGTACAACTACAAGAAGCCGGACAACTCCAGTGGTGACGATTACTCACCCCGCAGCACGCCCGGCGTGCACGTCCTGCTGACGATGGACGAGGCCACGTACGCGGAGGACGACGGCAACGCGACGGATGACGACCATCCGATCTCGTGGTGCCAGCGCTACGACGGCGGCCGCTCCTGGTACACGGGCATGGGCCACACGCAGGCGACGTTCCAGGAGGCCGGGTTCCTCTCGCACCTCGGCTCCGGCATCGAGATCGCGGCGGGCGTGCTCCCGTCGGCGGCGTGTGGCGTCGCGCCGCAGGAGCCGGGTGACAAGACCGAGGTCCCGGTCGAGGTCGGCGGGACCGTGCCCGGCACGCTCGCGCTGGCGCTCGCCGGCAACGGGGCGCTCGGGCCGTTCCTGCCGGGTCAGACCAAGGACTACACGGGGCAGCTCACCGCCACCGTGACGTCGAGCTCGGCGGCTTCGGCGCTGACCGTGCGCGACCCGAGCGCGACCGCCCCCGGGCGGCTCGTGAACGGGGCGCTCGCGCTCGAGCAGCCGCTGCAGCTGAAGGTCGGGACCGGCGCGTTCGGGGCCTTGAACGGCACCGGGCTGGCACTGACCACGTTCTCCACCCCGGTGGGGGCGCGGGCCGTGCCGATCGACCTCAAGCAGTCGATCGCGGCCACCGAGTCGTTGCTTACCGGCAGCTACAAGAAGACCGTCGTCTTCACGCTGTCGACCACCACTCCCTAAGAGGGAGACCCTCCGTGAAGGAGCGTCGGGCTTGCACGGGCCCGGCGCTCCCGAGCGGAGCTCTCAGCGAGGCCGCAGGATGTCGACCCGCATCGGGATCGGGTAGGCGCCGGGCATGAACCGCTCGCGCAGGTTCTCCTCCTCCTGCGCGTAGCGGTCGGCCCGCGTCGGGTCGGCCGAGAGGATCCGGTCGCGCAGCTGCTCGAGCCGGTCGATCTGCAGGACGACGTCGTACTCGATCGTCTGCAGCGACTCGAAGCCGCTGGCCTGGATCGCCGCCTGCGCCTGCGCGCGCACCTCGGTCTCGTCGTCGACCGGGCGCAGCAGCTCGAAGAACGCCCCGACCGCGAGCGGCTCGGCGATGTAGACGAGGTCGCGGACCACGCGCTTGAGCTCCGGGAACGCCGTGTGCGGGTCCGGGACGTGGTGCAGGCTGCGCATCAGCGTGGCCACGTCCACCGAGCCGTCCTCGAGCGGGAGGTCCTGCGCGCCGCCGGTGAGGTAATGGCCGTCGGGGTCGAGCTCGCGCGCACGCGCGACGTCGATGTCCACGCCCAGCGCGTCCGCTCCGGCGCCACGCAGGGCGCGCACGAACGCGCCGTCGCCGCAGCCCACGTCCACCACGGTCCGGCCCTCCAGGGCGATCGCGTTCGTCAGTGCCTCGAAGTCGTCCATCGGTCCTCGCAGCGTACGCTTCCGGCGTGATCCAACCGAACGAGCACGACGTCTTCCTCCTGCGCCAGCGCATTCGCCCGGTGGTCAACCAGTACGAGTTCACGCTCCCCGACGGTCAGGCGGTCTGCTTCGTCGAGCAGAAGCGCTTCGCGTTCAAGGAGGACATCCGCTTCTACACGGACGACTCCAAGTCGCAGGAGCTGATGCGGCTCAAGGCGCGCCAGCGCTTCGACCCGCGCGCCCGCTACGACGTCACCGACCCGTCCGGCGCCACGATCGGCCAGATCCAGAAGGTGTTCGGCGCGAGCCTGCTGCGCTCGACCTACACCCTGTTCGACGCGGGCGGGAACGAGACCGCGACCGTCACCGAGAAGAGCGTCCCGATCGCGCTGATCCGCCGCTTCATCGGGCTCGTCCCGTTCATCGGCGGCTTCACGGACTGGCTGCCGATCCCGTACCACTTCATCTTCAAGCGCGGCGACCAGCTCCTCGGCACCCACACCCGCCAGGCGTGGAAGTTCCGCGACACCTACACGATCGACCTCTCCGGCGACACCGGCCGCACGCTGGACCGCCGCCTCATCCTCGCGACCGCCGTCGGACTGGACGCGCTGCAGGCCCGCTGATGCCGACCTGGGACGACGTCCGCGCGATCGCCGCCAAGCTCCCCGGCTGCGAGGAGTCGACCTCCTACGGCACGCCGTCCCTGAAGGTGCGCAACAAGTTCATGTGCCGCATGCGCACCGACCCGGACGCGCTGGTCGTGCGCTGCGTGGACGTCGCCGACGCGGACGCCTTGAAGCTCGGCCAGCCCGACGTCTTCTTCTCCACGCCCCACTACGACGGCTGGCCGGGCGTGCTCGTCCGCCTGGAGACGGTGTCCCTCGAGCAGCTGTCCGAGCTGATCGAGGACGCCTGGCGCCTTCAGGCCGCGAAGCGCGTCGTGGCCGCGTACGACCGCGACCGCGGTGAGTGAAACGACGCGCGGCGCGCGGCCCGGCCGCGCGGCCGCGGCCTCGCGTGTCGTCGCCCGCGCGCGTGCGCGTGGCCAGTGGCTGCACGCGCCCGGCGGCGGCGACGTCGTCCGCCACCTGCTCGCCGTCCAGGCCCAGGACGTGGCGAGCGTCCCGAACGCGCTGTCGGCGCGCGGCGGTTCGTTCCGCGACGGCCTCCTCGTCACCTGGCTGATGCGCTCGACGCTCCACCTCGTCGACGTCGAGGACCTCGCGTGGCTGCACCCTTTGTTCGCCCCGCGTCGCGCCGCCACGAGCGACCGCCGCCTCGCGCAACTCGGCGTGGCCGACCCCGACGCGCTCGTCGACCGCCTCGTCCGCGCGGCGCCGGCGACCCGCGACGAGCTTGCCGAGACGCTCGGCCTCACCGGCCAGGCCGTGCCGCACATCATCGCCCGCGCCGCGATGCACGGCCGCGTCGCCCTGACCGCGGGCGCGCCCACCGCCGCGCCGCGCGCTGCCGCTCCCGACTCGCCGCGCGCCGCTGCGCCCGAC
>NZ_JAPDDP010000092.1 GCF_027587195.1 Solirubrobacter phytolaccae
CTACGATCCGACTTAGGCCGCGGCGGTGGCCTTGCGGGTGAGGGCGGCGGCGCGCTGCTGGGTGCCGCGCTCGCCCGTGGTGATCGCGCGGCGGGTGGCGGCGCGTAGCTCCCGCAGCTGCTGGTGCAGGCGCGTGCGGTGGCGGGCGACGTGGTGGCCGGGCGCGCGCGAGAGCCGTGCGAGCGTGCGGGCGCGGTCCAGCACCGCGCGGCGGCTCTGGCGATGCAGGCGCGCGGCGGAGCCGGACAGGGCCGCGCGCGCCGCGGTGCAGTCGACGGGGACGGCGGTCTCGGCCGCGTGTGTGGGCGTCGAGCAGGCGACGGCGGCGACGTCGTCGAGCAGCGTGCGGTCCGTGTGGTGGCCGACGCTCGAGATGACCGGCACGCGCAGCAGCGCGACCGTGCGGCAGAGCGTCTCGTCGCAGAACGCGAACAGGTCGGCGAGCGACCCGCCGCCGCGCGCGACGACGATCACCTCGACCTCCTCGCACGCCGCGAGGTCCTGCAGCTTGCGCGTGATCGCGGGCGCGGCGTGGCGATCCTGGACCGGCGCGAAGCCCCACACGACCCGCCCGGCCCAGCCGCGCCGGCGCAGGCCCGCCAGGACGTCGTCGCGCGCCTTGCCCGACTCGCCCGTGACGACGCCGATGACCTTCGGCAGCCGCGGCCGCGGCAAGGCCTTCTGCGGCTCGAACAGGCCCTCGGCGTGCAGCCGCTTGCGGAGCTGGTCGAGCTGCGCGAGCAGGTCCCCCTCGCCCGCGACCCGCAGTCGCGTGACCGAGAACGAGAACGACGGCGACGCGGTCCGCGAGCCCGGGTAGTAGTCGCACCCGCCCGCCACGACGACCTGCGCGCCGTCCGCGAGCGCCCCGACCTTGAGCTTGTCGAAGTCCTCGCGCCACATCGAGCACGGAATCGCGCCGCCGGCGTCCCGCAGCTCGAACCACACCTTGGCCCGCCCGGCCTTGAAGCCGAAGACCTCACCGAACACCTGCACGCGCGTGAAGCCGCGCAGGCGGTCCTTGAGCGCGGCGGCGTACTGGCCGACCGCGAACGGACCCGTGAGGGTGGAGCCGGGAATGCCGTCCATGCGCGCTTGAAGCTAGACGGCGGGGTGGACGGCGCCGTCAGCCGCGCGGGCGGCGGCCCGTCACGGACCCACGCGACGCCAGGCGTTGGCGAGGCGCGTACACGCGCCGCGGCGCCCGCGCTGAAGCGTGGGGCGGCCTGTCATGCGCCGACGCCGCCAGCAGCTCCAGCAGCAACACGGTGAGCAGCACGTCCCGGGCGGCATCCGCGTGGCGACCGGAGGTCGCGCGGAGCGCCAGGACGAGCAGCTCGTTCAACCCTTGGTCGCTCCGGGCAGGTAGCGGGGCTGCTCGTGGTCGTTGACGCTCGCGAGGGTGCCGATGCCGTCCTCGTTGGGCGTGCCGCGGACCTCGCCGGTGAAGCCGAGGCTCTCGAGCTTGGCGATCTCGCCCTCGCCGTAGAGGCGGACGGGGCTGTCCGTGGGCAGGCCGGCGATGAGCTTCCGGACCCGGTTGCGGATCTGGTAGGAGAAATGCGGCGTGGCGGACGCGACGAGCTGACGGATGTCGTCGGTGGTCACCTCGCGGGTTCCGCGGACGCGTTCGGGCTGCTCGGCTTCGGCCATCTGCTCAGGGTGCTCCGGAATCGACGGGGTGGATCTCCAGCAGAGTATCTATGCGGGCCTGGACGGCGGCGGCCATCGCGCTCTCGTCGCCGATGATCCAGCCGTGGTTGTAGACGCCGCGGACGGCTGGGGTGGCGTCGTCGTAGCCCGGCTGGATGTCCAGGAGGTAGTTCTGGAGCGGCTCCGCGAGCACGCCCGCGTCGCTCACGAGCAGCAGCGGGCCGTACTTGCCGTGCGCGCTCAAAGGCGCCGCGGCGGCCGCGTCCTGGGGGCGGCGGACGTTCGCGAACACGAGCCCGTGGCCCGGGTCGACCACGGACCAGCCGAAGTTGCCGTCCGCGTAGCGGGCGAACGCGATCGCGGTGTTGGAGGCGTCACCGGCCGCGATCCGCTTCACCGTCCCGAGCTTCCCCAGCGCGTCGATCACGGCCTCCGGCACGGCGTCCTCGGGCCCGAGCACGTAGATCGCGGCGTTCTTGTGGGTCTTCAGGGCCGCCTCGGTCTCCGGCGGCACACCCTGCGCGGTCACCCACAGCAGCGGGTTGCCGGAGTACGCCGCCCAGCCCGCGGCGGGCATCGCGTACTCGGGACGGTCGGAGCTCGCGACCACCACCGCGGTCGACGCCGCGCCGGCGGCCGCGGTCTGCAGCCGGTCCACCGCCGCGGCCAACGCCGCCGGTGAGGCGGCCGCCGGGATGTCCGTGGTCTTGTAGCCGTCCACCGGTGCCTTGGTCCCGACGCGGATGACCTGCGCGCCGCCCGCCTCCTTGGAGCCGGTCGGCTGCAGCGCGTCCAGCGCGGCGCGGGTGGCGTCCGGGATCGTGTCGCCGTCCGCGAACAGCAGCGGCGCGCGGATCGGCTTGGCCGCCAGCACCGACGCGGCGAGCCCGGTCTGCCAGGTCCGCGCCTCGGCGAGGATCACGGCCGTGGGGCGGGACTCGGTCGTGCGCGCGGGATACGTCGCCAGCGCGACCCCCGCGGCGTCGGCGATCGCGTCCGCGCCGGCGACCCGCGTCGTGTTCTTGGTGGCGAACACCGGGAAGCCGAGCGGCGGCCCGCTGGCGGGGACCTCGCTCCCGCCCTGGCCCTTGACGGGCGGGGTGGAAGGCGGCGTGGCGGTAGGAGGCGCGTCGCCGCTGCCACCGCAGCCGACGACGAGCACGACCAGCGCGAGCAGGCAAGCGATCAGACGCACCCGGACGAGGCTACTCAAGGTTCGCCGCATCGGGTCGATCTATGATCAAACACGCTTCATCCCCCGGATGGGGCGTATCACTGGACAATTGACCGCGGCTTTCGATAGGTTGCCGCGTACGCCGAGCTTCTCGTTGGTCGCGAGAAGACGGGGGACCCAAGCAGTTGGGGCGAGTCACGCGCAAGCGTGAGACGCAGGCTCTTTCAGCGTCAGCCCGTCAGCTAACCCCGTAGGCCGACGAAAGAGGAATAGGTTGCTTTCCCTGCGGGCGTTCGCCCTTGCGGTCTCGACATCGTTAACGCTGGTTCTTCCCGCCACGGCTCTGGCGCAAGCTCCGGCTCCCGACAAGTCCGGCGGTGCCGTGTACCAGGCGCCGACGCCGGTGCCGACCCCGCCGCCCGCCCCCACGGACATCGTCGTCCCCGGCGCCGTGGCCCAGCTGCTCCCCGACGGCACCGCGGCCGCTCCGGCCGACGCGCCGCCGCAGGTGCAGCAGGCGATCTTCGCCGCCAACAAGATCCAGGACAAGCCGTACCGCTACGGCGGCGGCCACGCCAAGGTCGAGGACAAGGGCTACGACTGCTCCGGCACCGTCTCCTACGCGCTGCTCGGCGGCGGCGAGACGCTCGGCCTCGAAGGCCCGCTGGACTCCGGCAGCTTCATGAGCTGGGGCGAAGCCGGCGCGGGGCAGTGGATCACGATCTACACCAACCCGGGCCACGCCTACGCCGTCATCGCCGGCCTGCGGCTGGACACCAGCATCGGCTCGTCGCCCCGTGGCGCCGACCGCAAGCTCGCCGCCCAGCACAAGAAGGCCATGGACCGTGGCCCCCGCTGGCGCCCCTGGGAGCGCTCCTCCCGCGGGTTCAAGAAGCGCCATCCCGTCGGCTTCTAGTCCCGCCGGGTACGCTTGGTCGGACTCGATCAGTCCGACCACACACGAAAGGGAGGTGCCGTGGCCGGTATGTCCGGGCGGTTCTCCACGGTAATTAAGTCCAAGATCAACAAGATGCTCGACAAGGCCGAGGATCCTGCTGAGACCCTGGAGTACAGCTACCAGAAGCAGATGGAGCTCCTTCAGCAGGTCAAGAAGGGCATTGCCGACGTCGTCACCTCCAAGAAGCGTCTGCAGCTCCAGCAGCAAAAGCTCGAGCAGCAGGTCGTGAAGCTGGACACGCAGGCGCGGCAGGCGCTTGCCCAGAATCGCGAGGATCTGGCGCGCGTCGCGCTCGAGCGCAAGCAGTTCGCCCAGGGCGAGCTGCAGGGCCTGGACACCCAGGTCCAGGAGCTCGAGGCGCAGCAGCAGTCGCTCGTCGACAAGGAAGCGAAGCTCCGCTCCAAGATCGACCAGTTCCGCACCAAGAAGGAGGTCATCAAGGCGCAGTACTCCGCCGCTGAGGCCTCCGTGAAGATCTCCGAGGCCGCGTCCGGCGTGGGCGAGGAGATGGCCGATGTCGGCATGGCGATGCAGCGTGCGGTCGACAAGACCGAGAACATGCGCGCTCGCGCCAACGCGATGGACGAGCTCGAGGCCTCGGGCGCGTTCGACGACCAGCTGAGCCTCACGGCCGGCCAGGACGACATCGACCGTCAGCTCCACGAACTCAGCTCGCAGTCCGCGGTCGACGACGATCTCGCGCGGCTCCGTGCCGAGCTCGGCACCGGCTCCGCTCCGCAAGGGGAGCTCGGCGCCGGCGAGGCCACCAAGTCCGAGGAGAAGCCGGCGTGATCGTACGGATCGCGACGGAGGGGCAGTACGAGCTGCCCGACGAGGACGTGGATCGCCTCAACGAGCTCGACAACGAGCTCGTGACGATCGTCGAGTCCGGCGACGAGGAGCGCTTCGGTGAAGTGTTCGCGTCGCTCATCGAGCTCGTCCGCAGCGACGGCACGCCCGTCGCCGACGACGTGCTCGAGGAGTCGGACGTGATCCTGCCGCCGCCCGACCTCACGTTCGAGGAAGCCGGCGAGCAGTTCAGCGGCGAGGGCCTCATCCCGGACTAAGGCGCCCTGAGCCGAAGAACCGCAGCACCCTGCGGGCGCCTCGCCGCGCCTGACGCCCGCCGGCGAGCTCGCGAGTACCACCAGTACTAGCCAGCTCACCGGCGAACGCCAGCCACGACGATGCGGGCCGCAGGGCACGGCGAACCTTCAACTCAGGACGCCAGCGGGGGGTAACCAGAGACGCAAGAAGCGGGGTGGCTGGTCTGGTCGCCACCCCGCCGGGCGCATACCGTTCCTCCACGATGAACGTGCGCCGCATGACCGAGACCACCCTTTACGTCGCTTTGAGCGCGGCGCTCGGGTTCATCTCGTTCCTCACGTTGTCGATCTCACTCGCGGTCGGCATCCCGACGCTGCTCCTGGCGCTGGCCGGCGCACCGCTCGTCGCGCTGGCGTTCTTCTCCGCGCATGTCCTCGCGCGGATCGAACGCCGCCGCGCCGCCGCCCTCCTCGGCATCGAGTTCCCCACCCGCGCGTTCCCCCGCGAGGGTTCGGTGCCAGTGCGGGCGGTGGCGTGGGTGAGCTCCCGCGGCGCCTGGATGGAGATGCTCTACGGGCTCGTCGCGCTGCCGATCGTCGGCGCGCTGGGCGGGGCGCTCGTGTTCTGGGCGTGGGGCGCGGCGATCGGCCTGCTCAGCTACCCGCTGTGGGGCTGGGCAACCCCCGGCGACGACGTCTTCGGCCTGCCCTACGTCCCGGCCGCCTTCCTGCACCTCGTGCTCGGACTGGCCGCCCTCGGCGCGGCGCCGTGGCTCGGCCGCGGGATCGCCGCCGTCCAGGTGGCGATGGCGCGGCTGCTGCTCGAGCCGGGCGAGCGTGAGCGCCTCTCCGCCCGCGTGGACACGCTGGAGGAGACCCGCGCCGGCATGGTCGCCGCCGCCGACGCCGAGCGGCGCCGGATCGAGCGCGACCTGCACGACGGCGCGCAGCAGCGGCTCGTCGCGCTGGCGATGACGCTCGGCCGCGCCCGCGCGTCCGAGGACCCGGTGCACACGCAGCGGCTCGTCGCCGAGGCGCACGGGGAGGCCAAGGAGGCGCTCGTGGAGCTGCGCAACCTGGCGCGAGGCATCCACCCGGCGGTGCTGACCGACCGTGGGCTGGACGCCGCCGTCAGCGCCCTCGCCGCGCGCTGCCCGGTGCCGGTGGCCGTCGACGTCGACCTGCCGCTGCGCTGCAGCCCCGGCAGCGAGGCGATCGCGTACTTCTTCGTGGCCGAGGCCCTGACCAACGTCGCCAAGCACGCCCAGGCGTCCCGCGCGTGGCTCAGCGCCGAGCTTCAGGGCGACCGGCTGGTGGTCGAGGTGCTCGACAACGGGATCGGCGGCGCGGAGCTCAACGGCACCGGCCTGGTGGGCCTCAGGGACCGCGTGCGTGCGGTTGATGGTGAGATGACCGTTGTGAGCCCACTAGGACACGGAACCAATCTGCGCGTGGAGTTGCCATGCGAGCGGTGATCGCCGAGGACGCGGTGCTGCTGCGCGAGGGCCTCGTGCGCCTCCTCGAGGAGGGCGGCTTCGAAGTCGTCGACGTCGTCGACAACGGCGAGGCGCTGATCCGCTCCGTCCAGGAGCACCAGCCGGACGTGTGCGTCGTCGACGTGCGCATGCCGCCCACGTTCAACGACGAGGGCGTCAAGGCCGCGCTCGTGATCCGCAAGCAGTGGCCGGACGTCTCGATCCTGATGCTCTCCCAGTACGTCGAGGAGCGCTACGCGGTCGACCTGATCGCGGGCGACTCGCGCGGCATCGGCTACCTGCTCAAGGACCGGGTGGCCGACGTGCGCGAGTTCCTCGAGGCGCTGCGCCGCGTCGCCATGGGCGGCGCCGCGCTGGACCCGGAGGTCGTCACGCAGCTGCTCGTACGCTCGGGCAAGCGGGACCCGCTGGAGAAGCTCTCGCCGCGTGAGCGCGAGGTGCTCGGCCTGATGGCCGAGGGCCGCACGAACGGCCTGATCGCGGAGTCGCTCGTCGTCACCGAGGGCGCCGTCGAGAAGCACGTCACGAACATCTTCAACAAGCTCGGGCTGCCCCCGGCCGACCAGGCGCACCGTCGCGTCCTGGCCGTCCTGCGGTACCTCGAGCACGGGACGGACAACCACGCATGACCCGCCGCACGGATCGTCGCCTCGCGCTGCTCGCCGGAGGCCTGCTCGCCCTCTTCTTCACCATGTGCGCCGCGATCTCGGTCGCGTCGTGGAGTGTCGGCACGGTCGAGGGCAACTCGACCCGCACGATCGCCGGCCCGGTCGACGAGCTGGTGGTGGAGTCGAGCAACGGCGACGTGACGATCCTGCGGTCCGACGACGGCAAGATCCACATCGACGGCCGCGCCGAGGGCACGTTGCACGCGCCCGCGCCGCGGATCGAGGTCGACGGCTCGCTCGTGCACGTCACCGCCAACTGCCCGGTGTGGGGCTTCGGCGACTGCAACTCCGAGGTCATCCTGCGGGTGCCGGGGAGCACGGCCGTGACCGTCGACGCCGGTTCGGGGGACATCGTCGCCCGCGACCTCGGCGGGGCCGCGAACCTGCACACCTCCTCGGGCGACATCGCGGTCGACGGGAGCGCGCGCGACGTCACGCTCGATTCCGGCTCCGGCGACATCATCGCCCGCGCCCTGAGCGGCGACCGCGCGATGGCCGAGACCGCCTCGGGCGACGTGGACCTGCGGTTCGCGGGTCCGCCGCTCAGCGCCGACGCCGACACGGGCTCCGGCGACATCCGCATCCTCGTCCCCTCCGGCGTCGAGGACTACCGGGTCGAGATGGACACCGGGAGCGGCAAGACGAACACCGGCGTCAGCGAGAGCACCAGCTCGAACCGCCTCCTGCGGGCCGACTCGGGCTCGGGCGACATCCTCATCGACTACGGCGGCTGAGTACCCTCGGCGGCGATGAGCGCCGCCGACGACCTCGACGCGTACTTCAGCGACTTCTACCTGCGGATCTACGCGCACACGGATCCCGCTGAAGACGCGGCGGAGGCGCTCGCCGCGGCGCGCCTGGCGAAGGCGGCTCCTGAGCACGAGATCCTGGATGTCGGCTGCGGGTTCGGCCGGCATTGCGTGCCGCTCGCCGAGGCGGGCTATCGCGTCACGGGTGTGGACCGGTCGCAGACGCTGCTCGACGAGGCGCGCAGGCGTGCCGGCTCCGCGCGCTGGCCCAAGTTCGCGCGCGCCGACTACCGCGAGCTGCCGTTCGCGGACGACCGGTTCGACGCCGCCCTGAACCTCTTCTCGCTCGGCTATCAGGAGGATGCGCGGGTGCTCGCGGAGACCCGGCGCGTGCTCAAGCCGGGCGGCAGGCTCGTGCTGGAGACCAAGCATCGCGACCAGCTCGTGCGGACGTGGCAGGACAACGACTGGCGGCTCGTGGGCGAGGGGCGCCTGCTCCTCGAGCAACGCACGTTCGAGCCCGTGGAGGGCGTGACGCAGACGATCCAGACGCTCATCGAGGCCAGCGGCGAGCGCGAGTCCAGGCCGACCACGGCGCGGATCTACACCGCGTCCGAGCTCGTCGCCCTGCTGCGCGCGGCGGGGTTCGGCGAGGTCAAGTGCTGGGGCGGCTGGAACCTCGAGCCCTTCACGCCCGACAGCCGCCTGGTGATCGTCGCGATCGCCTAGATCGGGATTCCCCACAAGGGGAACCAGCGCTCGAGCTCGGGCTCGATCGGCAGGTCGGCGCCGATCTGGGCCTTCAGCCGCAGCTCGCGCTCGTTGTCGCGCTGCTGCGCGCCGCCGGCCGGCACGAACGGGTAGAACCCGCCGCGCTTGTAGTTGTAGATCCAGTAGAGCTTGCGGTCGCGGGCGTCCTTGAGGGCGAACACGGCGCACAGCACGCGGTCGCCGTAGCCGCCGCCCTGGATCGCGCTCGAGACCGCGTTGACGCCGACGACGAGGTCTTCCATGTCGGGGTCGTTGAGGATCATCCAGCGGTAGCCGAACTCGTCGTCGTCCGAGGTGACGGTGGTGCCCGTCTCCTCGCCCGTCGCGTTCACGACCTCCTCCATGTCCTTGACGATGCCTTCGAAGTCGGCGGTCGCCAGCGGCTGGAAGACGATCGCGGCCTGGCCCGTGGTCGTCAGCTCGAGCTCCATCTCGAGCTTGATGTACGCCGTGGACATGGCGAACAGCCGGTCCGCGGCAGGCTGCTTGAGCTCGCGCTTGCCGCGGAGGATGTCGAAGAGGCCCATGTGCGGGAGCTTAGACCCGCTGGCCCTGGAGCTGAGCCTCGAGGCGGGAAAGAGCCTCGATGCGCTTCTCCATCGGCGGGTGCGTGGCGAACAGGCCGCCGATGCTCGTCGGGAAGATGAAGAACGCGTTCAGCTCGCTCGACGCGCGCAGGTCCTGCTTGGGGATCTGCGCCATCCCGCTGGAGATCTTGTAGAGGGCGCTGGAGAGCGCGCTCGGCCGGCCCGTGATGAGCGCCGCGCCGCGGTCGGCCGCGAACTCGCGGTACCGCGACAGCGCCTGGATGAGCAGGAACGAGACGAAGTAGACGACCAGCGAGACGAGGAACAGCACGAGCACGCTCGGGCTGTCGTCGTCATCGGAGGACGAGCCGCCGCCGAAGAAGAAGCCGAACTGGACGATGTAGGCGGCGATCGTGGCGAAGAAGGACGCCACGGTCATGATCGCCACGTCGCGGTTGGCGACGTGCGTGAGCTCGTGCGCCATGACGCCCTCGAGCTCCGCCGGCGTGAGCAGCTCCATGATGCCCGTGGTGGCGCACACGGTCGCGTTCTTGGGCGAGCGGCCCAGCGCGAACGCGTTCGGCATCCGCGTGTTGGCGATCGCCACCTTCGGCTTCGGCAGGTCGGCCTGCACGCACAGGCGGTCGATCATCGCGTGCAGCTGCGGCGCCTCCTGCGGCGTGACGACGCGGGCGCCCATGGCGGCCAGCGCGAGCTTGTCCGACGTGAAGAACTGCAGCGCGGCGAGGCCGACGAGGATCACGATCATGAAGACCGCGTCTTCGAGGAAGAAGAAGAGCACGCCGCCCAGCACCACGTACACGGCGCCGAGCAGCAACAACGTGGTGGCCATGCGGATCTGGAGGCCGGTGTCCTTGCCGAACGAGGTGGGTCTGGGCATCTGGTCTCTCATTTTCGCAGCCGCTGCAACGGCCTTATCAAGATTTACGGCCGAGCCCACTAGCCTCGGGGCCTGATGCAGTCGCGTGCGGTCTGGGCCGCTGCTGTATGCCTGTGCTTGCTCATTCCCGTCGGCTCGTCCGCGGCGCAGTCCCCTGGCTCGATCCAGGAGAAGATCGACCGCAAGAACGGGCTGATCGGCGGGCACAAGGCCAAGGAGCGCGTGCTCACGAGCGACATCGCGTCGCAGTCCAAGCGCATCAACGGCCTGCAGACGGACATCGACACGCTCTCCGCCCGCCAGCGCAAGCTGCAGACCTCGCTCGACGCCAAGCGCGATGAGCTCGCCGTCGTCCAGCGCAAGCTGCGCACCGAGCGCGCCCGGCTGACCCGCCTGAAGGCCCGTCTGCTTGTCGTGCGCCGCACGCTCGCGCAGCGCCTGCTCGACCTCTACAAGGCCGGCGACCCGGACCTCATCTCGGTCGTCCTGGACTCCAACGGCTTCGAGGACCTACTGACCCGCACCGAGTTCATGACCCGCATCTCCAAGCAGGACGCGAAGATCATGAACCTGGTCGCGGCCGCGAAGACGGACGCCACCGCGACCGAGGCCCGGCTGGACAAGCTCGAGGCGCGCGAGGCCAAGGTCGCCGCCGCGATCGAGTCCGAGCGCGACAAGGTCTCCACGGTCCGCGTCGGGCTCGTGGACCGGCGCGAGCGGATTCAGACCGCCCGCGCGTCCAAGCAGACGCTGCTGGTCAGCTCGCGGGAGCGCCGCCACGACCTCGAGGACGACGTCGAGAGCCTGCGCGAGGCGCAGGCCAAGGTCCAGGCGCGGCTCGCCCGCCTCTCCGGCGGCCCCGCGACGGCCGGCCCGATCAAGCCCGGCCAGGGCGGCCTCATCTGGCCCGTCAACGGCCCGATCACGTCGCCGTTCTGCGAGTCCCGATCGTGGGAGTCCTGCCATCCGGGCATCGACATCGGCGTCCCGGCGGGCACGCCGATCCGCGCCGCCGCGTCCGGCAAGGTCGTCCTGATCCAGAGCGAGGCCGCGTCCGGCGGCTACGGCAACTTCACCTGCATCCAGCACACGAGCTCGCTCTCCACGTGTTACGCGCACCAGTCGCGGTTCGCGACCTCGATGGGCGCGAGCGTCAAGCAGGGCCAGGTGATCGGCTACGTTGGGTGCACCGGCCGTTGCTTCGGGGACCATCTCCATTTCGAGACCCGGGTCAACGGCTCCGTCGTGTCACCGATGAACTACCTCTAGCCCCGCTTGTATCCAGAGCTCAACCTCGGTCCTTTGACCATCCAGATGTTCGGGCTGTGCCTGGGCATCGCGTTCCTCGTCGCCGGGTGGATGGTCGCGCGGCGCCTGAAGGAGCTCGGCCGGCCGGTCGACCTCGCCTACGAGATGGTCTTCGCCGCGCTCGTCGGTGGGATCGTGGGCGCCAAGCTCTGGTTCCTGGCCGAGAACGGCGGCCCGCTGTTCAGTGGCACCGGCCTCACGTTCTACGGCGGCCTGATCGGCGGCGCGCTGGCCGTGATCGCCTGGACGAGCTACAAGGGCGCGCTGGACCTCAAGCTCGCCGACGCCGTCGTCCCCTCGCTGGCCGCGGCCTACGCGATCGGCCGGATCGGCTGCCAGTTCGCCGGCGACGGCGACTACGGCAAGGACTGGGACGGCCCGTGGGCGATGTCCTACCCCGACGGCACCGTGCCGATCGACACGCCCGTGCACCCGACGCCGATCTACGAGACGCTGATCATGGGCGCGTTCGCGATCGTCCTCTGGCGCCTGCGTGACCGCTTCCGGCCGGGCATCCTGAGTGGCATCTACCTGATCGGCGTCGGCGTCGAGCGCTTCCTGATCGAGTTCCTGCGCCGCAACGACGCGGTCGCGCTCGGGCTCACCCAGGCGCAGTGGGTGTCGGTCGGCTTCATGGTCGCCGGCGTGGCGCTCCTGCTGGTCCTCCGCGGCCGCGTCAGCGCACCCGCCGCTCGCACCGCGTAGGGACTCCCTAACCTCTTCGGCCGTGCCCGCCACGGCCAGCCACCTGTACCCGCACGCCTCGAGCGTCGATGACGGCCGCCTGAGCATCGGCGGCTGTGATGCCGCCGACCTCGCGCGCGAGTTCGGCACGCCGCTCTACGCCGTCGCGGAAGACGACCTGCGCGCCCGCGCCCGCGAGTTCCGCGCGGCGATGGGCGAGGGCGAGGTCATCTTCGCCTCCAAGGCCTTCCCGTGCACCGCCGTGCTGCGCGTGTTCGAGGAGGAGGGTCTGTCCGTCGACGTCGCGTCGGGCGGTGAGCTCGCGCTCGCCACGAGCGCCGGCTTCAGCGGCGACCGGATCATCCTGCACGGCAACGCGAAGTCCGCGCGGGAGCTGGAGGCGGCCGTGGACGCGGGCGCCCGGATCGTCGTCGACAACTTCGACGACATCGACAAGCTCGACGCGCTCGGCAAGCCCGCGAACGTGCTCATCCGCGTCACGCCGGGCGTCGTCGCCGACACGCACGCCGCGATCCTGACGGGCCACGCGGGCTCGAAGTTCGGCTTCAGCCTCGCGCAGGCGCCGCTGGCCATCGAGCGGCTGACCAACGCGCCGTGGGCGGACCTGCACGGCCTGCACATGCACATCGGCTCGCAGCTGTTCGACCTCGAGCCGTGGCGACTGGCGGTCGAGGCGATCGCCACCCTCGGCGACTTCCCCGCCTACGACCTCGGCGGCGGCCTCGCCGTGGCCTACACGGATCGCCGCCCGCCGAGCGTCACCGAGTTCGTGGGCAACATGGTCGCGTCCGCCAACGAGCTGCTCGGCACCGGCAAGCGCCTGAGCATCGAGCCCGGCCGCGCGCTCACCGCCAGCGCCGGCGTGACGCTCTACACGGTCGAGTCGGTCAAGGACGTGGATCTGCCCGACGGCAACGTGCGCTTCGTCGCCGTCGACGGCGGCATGAGCGACAACCTGCGCCCGATGCTCTACGACGCCCCCTACCAGGCGGATCTGGTTGATCGCGTGGGCGCGGCGGGCACACCCTGCACGGTGGTGGGCAAGCACTGCGAGTCGGGTGACGTGCTGATCCGGGAGACGGCGCTGCACGAGCCGAAGCCGGGCGACGTGCTCGTGACCCCGGTGACCGGCGCCTACGTGTACGCGATGGCCAACAACTACAACGGCGTCCCCAGGCCGCCCGTCGTCTTCTGCAAGGACGGCGAAGCCCGCCTGGTCGTGCGCCGTGAGACCTTCGAGGACCTGCATGGCCGAGACGTATAGGGTCGGGCTCCTCGGGCACGGCACCGTGGGTGCCGCGTTCGAGCAGCTGCTCGCCGAGCGCGCGGACGCGATCGCCCACATCACCGGCGTACGCCCGGAGGTCACCGGTGTGCTCACGCGCTCGCGCGGCGACTTCGAGGAGATCCTCGCCGGCAGCGACCTGGTCGTGGAGCTGATCGGCGGCATCGACCCGGCGCGCGACTACGTCCTGCGCGCGATGCGGGCCGGCAAGCACGTCGTCTCCGCCAACAAGCTCCTGCTGGCGAGCCACGGCGAGGAGCTGTGGAGCACGGCCCGCGAGCACAACGTCCAGCTGCGCTTCGAGGGCGCGGTGGCCGGCGTCGTGCCCGTCATCCGCGTCCTGCAGGAGACCCTGGCGGGCGCGCACGTGGAGCGCATCCACGGCATCGTCAACGGCACGACGAACTTCATCCTGTCCGAGATGGCCCGCGGCGGGACGGCCTACGCCGACGCGCTCAAGCGCGCGCAGGAGCTGGGCTACGCCGAGGCCGACCCGACCGACGACGTCACCGGCAAGGACGCCGCCGCCAAGATGGCGATCCTCGCCCGGCTCGCGTTCTCGACCCCGGTCACGCTCGACCAGGTCACCTACGAGGGCATCGAGCACATCACCGGCGAGGACATGAACTACGCGCGGGACTTCGGGCTCGCGCTGAAGCTGATCGGGACCGCCGAGCGCGTCGACGACGGCATCAGCGTCCGCGTGCACCCCGCGTTCCTGTACCCCGGCCACCCGCTCGCGTCCGTCAACGGCTCCTTCAACGCCGTCACGGTCGAGTCGGAGGCGATCACCGAGATCACGCTGTCCGGCCCCGGCGCGGGCGGCCCGCAGACCGCGAGCGCCGTCATCGGCGACGTGATCAGCGCGATGATCCCACCCGCCTCGACGCCGGAGACGACCGCGTCGCTGCCGGTCGTGGCCGACGTGAAGTCCGCGTTCTACCTGGCGATGGAAGTCGACGACGAGCCGGGCGTGCTCGCCCAGGTGGCCGAGGTGCTCGGCATGCAGGGCGCGTCGATCAAGTCCGTCGTCCAGCGCGGGCTGGGCGGCCAGGCGCGGCTGGTGATGGTCATCCACCCGCTGCTCGAATCCCGCTTCTACGGCGCTGTCCAGCTGCTCGCGCGGATGCCGTTCGTGCGGTCGGAGCCGCGCGCGATCCGCGTGCTCGACGAGGAGTTCAACGACTGATGGGCCTCATGACCCGCTACGCCGACCGGTTGCCGTTCGCCCCGGGCGACCCGGTCATCTCGCTGGAAGAGGGCTCGACGCCGCTCGTGCTCGCCGAGCGCCTGTCCGAGCGCGTCGGCAAGGAGGTGTGGCTGAAGGTCGAGGGCGCGAACCCGACCGGCTCCTTCAAGGACCGCGGCATGACGTGCGCGGTCTCCGACGCCGTCCGCAACGGCGCCGAGACCGTCATCTGCGCGTCCACGGGCAACACGGCGGCATCGCTGGCCGCCTACGCCGCTCGCGCCGGCCTGCGCGGCGCCGTGATCGTCCCGGACGGCAAGATCGCCACGGGCAAGCTCGCCCAGGCGCTGATGCACGGCGCGCGCGTGATCGCCCTGCGCGGCAACTTCGACGAGGCCCTGAAGCTCGTCCGCGAGCTCACCCAGCGCCACCCGATCGCGCTGGTGAACTCGGTCAACCCGTTCCGCCTGGAGGGCCAGAAGACGGCGGCCTTCGAGCTGCTGGACTCGCTCGGCGAGCTCGACGCGCTCTGCATCCCGGTCGGCAACGCGGGCAACGTGACCGCGTACTGGAAGGGCTTCAAGGAGATGGGCGCAGCGCCGCGCCTGTTCGGCTTCCAGGCCGAGGGCGCCGCGCCGCTCGTGACCGGCAAGCCGTTCCCGAACCCGGAGACCGTCGCGAGCGCGATCCGGATCGGCAACCCGGCGCGCTGGGAAGAGGCGATGGACGCCTTCACGTCCTCGCACGGCCGCGTGGCCGCCGTCAGCGACGACCAGATCCTGGACGCCTACCGCTTCCTGGCCGCCAACGAAGGCGTGTTCTGCGAGCCCGCTTCGGCCGCCTCCGTCGCGGGGCTGCTCGCCCACGGCGTGGAGGACGCCGAGCGCGTCGTCTGCGTGCTCACCGGCAACGGGCTCAAGGATCCCCAGACCGCCCTCGCGCAGGCCGGCGCCGTCGTGCCGTGCGAGCCCGACATGGCGGCGGTCGAGAAGGCCGTCCTGGGTTGAATAGGCGGCGGACCGTCCGCGTCCCCGCGTCCTCGGCCAACCTCGGCCCGGGGTTCGACGTCATGGGCGCGGCGCTCGACCTGCACATGGAGGTCGACGTCGTCGAGACGGGGCAGTTCGCCGTCCACACCGACCTGCGGATCGCGCGCGACCGCCGCAACCTGATCGTCCGCGGCTTCCAGGCGCTCGCGCCGGCCGACGACTTCGAGTTCACGATCCGGTCCGACATCCCGCTGAGTGGCGGGCTCGGGACGAGCGCGGCGGCGATCGTCGCCGGCCTCGCCGCCGCCGACTCGATCTTCGAGCTGGGCGCCGACGTGCTCGCCGAGGCGACCAAGATCGAAGGGCACCCGGACAACGTCGCCGCGGCGCTGCTCGGCGGCTTCGTGTTGTGCGTCGACGGCCACGCGGAGCGCTTCGACCCGCCGCCCGGGCTCGAGTGCCTGCTCGTCGTGCCCGGTCAGGCCGTGCGCACGCAGAAGGCCCGCGAAGCGCTGCCCTCCCGGATCCCGATGAGCGACGCGGTGTTCAACATCGCCCACGCCTCGATGCTCGTGCTCGGCCTCGCGCGCGGTGACCTGGGCCTCGTGGCGCGCGGGCTCGGCGACCGGCTGCACCAGCCGCGCCGCGCCCATCTCTACCCGCGCTCGTGGGAGCTCGTCCAGGAGGCCAAGGCTCTCGGCGCGCTGGGAGCGACGATCTCCGGCGCCGGCCCGACGGTGCTCGTCTGGTGCGACTTCGAGAGCAGCGGCGTGGTCGCCGAGCGCCTGCACGAGCACGCCGACGGCTGGGCCGACGTGCACCGCGTGCCCTTCACGCCTACCGGCGCTGAAGTCCGGCTCTAACTCGCACGGCGCCGGGCCGGATCTGCACGAGCTCGCAGACCTGGTTGGCGATCCACAGGCCGCGGCCGCCGAAGGCGTCGACGTCCGGACGGGTGCGCCCGGCGAACGGGTCGCGGATGATGCCCTGGTCGCGCACGTCGCACACGAGCGCGTCGTCCTCGCGCCACAGGCGCACGATCCCGCGGCCGCCGCCGTGCTGGACGCTGTTGATCGCGACCTCGTCGACCGCGAGCACGAAGTCGGGCTCGCCGCCCGCGTCGCGCACGAGCTGACGGACCTCCGACAGCGACTCCAGGTCGAAGCCGAGCACGCGCGAGCCGGTGGGCGGGGGCGGCAGCGGCGCGAGCGGGAGCGGCTCGTCGCGGTAGTGCGGGCTCGGCGCGCCGTCGACGATCGGGTGGCTCCGGCACGCCTCGTGCAGGACGTCCTCGGACAGCCCGCCCGCGTCGTACGGGCACAGCAGCGCGAAGTCCTCCTCGAAGGCGACGTTCAGCAGCGACTCGTGCAGCTGGCACTCGACGAGCTCGTCCGGCCCGCGGCCTGGGTAGATCGGCTCGCCGACGCCGCGCACCGGGCCACGGTGGGCCTCGACGTACTCGCGCCAGAAGGGGATGATCCGCGCCGGGTTGCGGTCGATCTCGATGAGCTCCACGCGCGTGGCGTCCTCGCCGAGCGCTTCCCGCAGCGGCGCCAGCGTCTGCTCGCGCGCGGCCACACGCACCGGCTCCTGCCGTTGCAGACCTTCGCGGACGTACGGCAGGACTCCGGCGAGCAGCCCGTCGGTGCCGTGGTAGCGGAGCGCTTCGTGAAGGAAGGCCACGGCCCTCAGGCCACTACGGCGCGGATGGCCTCGATGAGCGGGCCGTCGTCGTCGCCCTTCTCGAGGTACGCGTCGGCGCCTTCGCCGAGCGCGCCTTCCTGCATCAGCCGCACGTAGCCCGAGTACACGATCACCTTCACGCCCGGCGCCACGGCGCGGATCTCGTTCAGGAGCGTGTTGTCGCCGGGCTTGCCGAGCGTGTCCAGCAGCACGACGTCCGCCGTGGTCTCGGCCAGCGCCGCCAGCGCCGCCTCGGCCGTGTGGGCCTGGCCGGCGTGCACGATGTCCTCGTGCTCCGCGAGCCAGAACGCGACGAGACGCGTGAACGCCTCCGAGTCGTCGCAGTGGAAGACGCTGATCCCCATGCCGACGCGTCAGTGTAGGAGCAACGGGGCCAAAGCGCCACGGGGCTCTTCGCGCCCGATGCGCGCGAGGACCTCGTCCGCCAGCGCGTAGTAGTCCTGGCCGAGGTCCGGACGGTACTCCAGGATGGAAAGCGCTTTCTCGGCCGACTCGGCGTAGGCGATCGACGAGCGGATCACGGCGGCGAACACCTTCTCGCCGTAGGTCTGGAGCAGTTGCGCGTACGCGTCGCGTGAGTGCTTGGTCCGCATGTCGGCGATGTTGAGCAGCACGCCGACGAGCTCGAGGTCGTCGTTGTAGTACTCGCGGACCTGCTCGATCAGCTCGTTCGCGCCGGTCGTGCCCTGCAGCGCGAAGTACTGCGCCTCGCTCGAGATGAGCGCGTAGTCGGCCGCGACGAGCCCGTTGATCGTGAGCAGGCCGAGCGCCGGCGGGCAGTCGATCAGGATCACGTCGTAGGCCTTGCGCACGTCCTTGAGCGCTTTCTTGAGCACGAGCTCGCGGCCCATCTTGCCGGAGAGGGCGCGCTCCACCTCCGCCAGGTTCAGCGAGGACGGGATGACGCCGTCGTGGACGGCCTCCTTGGCCTTCGCGTCGCCGGACAGGACGTCGGCGACGGTCGGCGAGGCGTCACGGGCCACGTCGAAGTAGTCCGAGAGGTTGCCCTGCGGGTCGAGGTCGATCGTCAGCACGTCGAGGCCGACCTGCCGGAGCACGTCAGCCAGCGTACGGACGGTCGTGGTCTTGCCCGTGCCGCCCTTGAGCGACAGGACCGCGATCGTGTCGGCCATGCGTGGGCGAACCCTACAGGGAGCGCTATTCGGTCAGGGCAGCCGGTTCGGCGGAGCTGGGCACCGCCGCGGTGTCCATGAAGTACAGCGCGTGCCGGCCGACGAGGATCTCGTCGCCGTCCGCCAGCGGGCTCCACTCCACGCGCCGGCCGTTGACCTGGATGCCGTTGAGCGAGCGGTCGTCCAGGACGCGGACACCGCCTTCCTCGCTGGCGACCAGGGCGTGGCGGCGCGACACCGTCGCGTCGTCGAAGCGGATGTCGGCGGCGAGCGAGCGGCCGATCCGCGTCCACTCGCGCGTGACCGGGATCACGACGATGCGCTCGTCCTGCTCGAACGCCAGGTAGCGGCCGGGCCCGCCAAGGCCCGCGCGGGCTTCCTGCAGCCACGCCGGGGGATCCGGGCGTGCTGAGACGCGCAACATCTCCGTCCCCGGCAGGGTGCCGGTGTACTGGGTGTCGTCGTCGAAACGTGGGTCCTTCAAGACAGCTTCCTCCCTGGGTTCGACCGACCCCTCCGCTCCGGGATCATAACCCCGAGGGCGTGGGGCGACGACCCCATCTTGGAGATTGGCTTGCAGCGGGAGGGCTGACGGCCCCCGCCGCGAAGCTCACGGGCATGGCCTCCCTGTCGCTTCTCAAACCGTTCGGGCCCCCGGAGCTCTCGTTCGTCCGGGCCTCGATGCGGGCCCTCGCCGGCGGCCGGCGCGGGTGCGAGCACTGCCACCGCACCCCGCTCCTGGGCGAGACGGTCTACATGTACGGCGAGCGCATGGTCTGCGAGCTCTGCCGCCCGCTGCGACGCGGCGAAGCGCCCGGCCGGATGGAGATCGTGCACTCGGCTGAGCGCGACCACACCGTGCGTCGTCGCCTCGCCGCCTAAAATGCCGCGGTGATGGATCCCATCACCGCCCACGTCGTCATCGACCGCCCCCGCGAAGAGGTCTTCGAGTACCTCGCGGACATCGCCAACCACCCCGAGTTCAGCGACCACTTCACGTCCCAGTGGCGGCTGACGCGGGAGGAGTCCTACGGCCGCGGGGCCGGAGCGCGCTACAAGCTGGACGCGCCGCTGGACCGGTTCTCGTGGAACGACATGACGTTCATCGAGGTCAAGCCGCCGTTCCAGATCGTCGCGGCCGGTCGCGGTGGGAAGTTCAACCGCAACGAGACCTGGACGACCTGGACGCTCCAGCCCTCGGGCAGCGCCACGCGCCTCGAGGTCACGACGGAGACTGCCCCCAAGCTGCCGACCGACCGCTTCATCGAGGCCGTCACGGCTCGCCGCGTCTGGTACAAGCGCAAGCTGGGCAAGGCGCTGACCCGCGTGCAGAGCATCCTCGAGGAAGACTCCGGCCGCGGGGCGCGCGCCACCGTCGGCGGGTTGTAAGGTCCAGCGCTCGCCATGCGTCGTTTTCTAGCTCTTGCCGCTGTCGTTGCCCTGGGTCTGTCCGGGTGCGGGGACAAGCACGCCTTCAACCACGAGGCCGAGACCGAAGGTGAGTACGTGGACGTGGGCAACCTCGTCTACCAGGTCCAGATGTCTCGCTTCCTGAACCCGAGCGACCGGGAGGACCGTGAGTACCTGACGGGCCTGCCCGCGGGCGTCAGCCCGACGCTGCCCGGCGACGAGACGTGGTTCGGCGTCTGGATGCGGGTCAAGAACTACACGAACGAGACGATCCAGCCGGCCGAGGACATCTCCGTCCTGGACACGGAGGAGAACCGGTACGAGCCGGTTCCGCTCGCGGAGTCGAATCCGTTCGCGTACAACCCGCGCCCGCTCGGCGCGGACCAGGTGCTCCCGCTGCCGGACACGGCGGCGGCCAGCGGCCCGATCCAGGGCTCGCTGATCCTCTATCGCCTCAAGACCGATTCGCTGCAGAACCGGCCGCTCAAGCTCGAGATCGAGAAGCCGGGCTCCGAGACGGCTGAGATCGACCTCGACCTCTAGGTCGGGGCGGCTCTAGAACGCCGCGTCGAGCACGACGCGCGCGGCGGGGGCGGCGGTGTCGCCCCCGGTCCCCTGGGCCACGAACAGCGCGGCCACGGCGATCTCCGGGTTCTTGTAGGGCGCGAAGGCCACGAACCAGGCGTCCGTGTCCGTCGTGTCGTCCTCGGGCGGCGTCGTCGCGTTCGGGTCGGTGACCTCCGGCGGCGGCTCCTCCTTGACCGTCGTGCGCAGCTCCGCGGTGCCCGTCTTGCCCGAGACCTTCACGTCCGGGAGCGCGGCCGCGCCGCCGGTGCCGTCGGTGACGACCGTGCGCATGTAGCTCTTGATCGTGCTGGCGACGCCCTTGCTCATCACCCGGGTGGTCTGCGTGTCGTCGCCGCGCAGCAGGGTCGGCGTCGCCTTCACGCCGCCGGCGGCCACGGTGGCGCCCACGACGGCCATCTGCAGCGGGGTCGCGAGCACCTTGCCCTGACCGATTGCGGTCGAGCCGACGGCGAGGTCGTCGCCGATCTCGTTCGCGGCGGGGATCGTCGAGCGGGCGGCGCCGAGGATCCCCGGGTCCTGGTTGAAGCCGAAGTCCTCGGCGGTCTTGACGAGCTTCTCCGCGCCCAGCTGCGCGCCGAGCGGCGCGAAGACGCTGTTGCACGAGTGCGCGAAGGAGGTGCGCAGCGAGCCGCCGCAGTACTCGCCGTTGGCGTTCTGGATGTCGACGCCCTCGATCGTCGTGCGGTCGGTGACCTCGTAGGTGTCCGTCCGCTTGGCGACCTTGTTCTCCAGCACGCCGGCGAGGGTCACGATCTTGAACGTGCTTCCGGGCGGCTGGGGCGCGGAGGTCGCGATCCCGGCCAGCGCGAGCACCTCACCGGTCTTGGGCGCGATCACCGCGATCCCGCCGTAGCGGCCCGCGAGCGCCTCGACCGCGCCGCGCTGGATCTTCGGGTCGATCGAGGACTTCACGTCGGCGCCACGGATCGCGGCCTTGCGGGCGAGCACGCGGCCGCCGGCGTAGAGCACGCCTCCGGGGCTCCCGGAGAGGCGCTCGTCGAACTGGCGCTCCAGGCCCGTCAGGCCGACGGGCGAGCCGTCGGGCACGCCGCGCTTGGCAAGCTCGGGCAGGCGGTCCTCGGGGGCGGGACCGATCCGGCCCGCGATCTCGGACGCGAGCGGTCCGAGATCCGACAACCGGTCCGGGCCTTCGGCGAGCGGGGTGCCGTCGCGGGCGAGGATCGAGGCCCGCTCGGGCAGCGTCGTCTCGCGCTTGAGCTTCTCGCCCCGGTGCAGGCCGGGGTAGACGAGCTCAGCGGTCCAGTCGATGCCGGGGTCCTGATCCTTGCGCTCGCCCGTGGTGAGCACGAGCACGCCGCGCAGCGCGCCGAAGATGCGCGTCTCGAGCACGATCGGGATGCGGTTGGTCTGCTCGACCGGACCCGTCCGCACCTTCTGGAGCGTCAGGGTCTCCGCGGCCTGCTTGTAGGTGCGCTCCAACCGGGCGTAGCTCGTACGGCGGCGGGCGTCGTCGGAGAGCAGCGCGTACATGGCGCGCTGGTCGCCGCGCTCCCACGCTTTCGCGAAGGACTCGACGGTCCGCTTCTCGGGCGGCTCATGGCGTGCACCGACCACGATTCCGCCGACCAGCGCGAGCGCGGCGGAAGCGGCGAGCGGGGCGAAGCGCTTCGGGCTGGCGATGACGTGACGGCGGGCCAACGGAGTGGACTCTAGGCGGACTCTATTCGGCTCGCCGGTACGCTCGGATGCAGTGACGGGGATCGACTGGCTGATCGTGGGCGTCGTGGTGCTGCTCGGCCTCTTCGGCTGGGCGCAGGGATTCGTCGCCGGGGCGCTCGCGCTGCTCGGGTTCGCGGTCGGGGCGTTCGTCGGCACGCGGATCGGTCCGCTCGTGCTCGACGAGGGCAGCCGATCACCGTGGTCGCCCGCGTTCGCCCTCGTCGGGGCGCTGATCGCGGGCATGGTCTTCGCGATCGGGTTCGAGGGCATAGGCGCGCGATTGCGGGGGCGGGTGAGATCGCCCGCCGCCACCGCCGTCGACGGCTTCCTGGGCTCGGTCCTCACCGCGTGCGTCGGCGTCGGCATCGTCTGGGTGCTCGGCGCGTTGGCGCTCGCGAACGGCGGCGACGCCCGCCGCCAGGTGCAGCGCTCCACGATCCTGCAGGCCATCAACACCGTGCTGCCGCCCTCGTCGGGGCTGCTGGACGCGCTCGCGCGGCTCGATCCGTTCCCGCGGATCGACGGCCCGGAGGCGAACGTGCCGGCGCCGACGTCCGGGATCGCGCGGGCGGAAGGCGTGCGCGCGGCGGCCGCCTCGGTCGTGAAGATCCTCGGCAACGCCTGCGGGCTGGGCGTCGAGGGCTCGGGCTGGGTCGCGGGCGACGGGCTGGTCGTGACCAACGCGCACGTGGTGGCGGGACAGAAGGACACACGGGTCTTGGTGCGTGGACGTGAGCCGGGGCAGGACGCGGTGGTCGTGTCCTTCGACCCCAAGAACGACCTGGCCGTGCTGCGCGTCGAGGGGCTGGACGCGCCGGCGCTCACCTTGGCCGTGGAGCCCAAATCGGGCACCTCGGCGGCGATCCTCGGCTTCCCCGGCAACGGTCCGTACGACGTGCGAGCCGGGCGTGTCGGGCAGACGCGCGAGGTGATCACGCAGGACGCCTACGGCCAGGGCCCGGTGCGGCGGACGATCACGTCCCTGCGCGGCGCGGTGCGGTCCGGGAACTCGGGCGGGCCGATGGTCGACAAGGACGGTCAAGTGGTCACGACGGTGTTCGCGGCGACCACCTCGGGGCCGCGCGGCGGCTTCGGCGTGCCCAACGCGATCGCGGCCGATGCGCTCGAACGCGCGAAGTCCTCCAGCGGGGTGTCGACGGGTCCATGTACCAGCTAGCGCTACTCTCACGCCCCCAATGAGCAAGACCCTCGTCATCGCCGAGAAGCCGTCCGTCGGCCGAGACCTGACGAAGGCGCTGCCCGGCGCCTTCGCCAAGCACGAGGGGTACCTCGAGTCGGATTCCCACGTCGTCACGTGGGCGGTCGGGCACCTCGTGCAGCTCGCCGAGCCGGACGAGTACGACGCGAAGTACAAGAAGTGGCGCATGAACGATCTGCCGATCGTGCCGCCCAAGTTCAAGCTCGTGGTGCGCGACGAGCGCTCCCGCAAGCAGATGACCGTCATCACGCGGATGCTCAAGCGCGACGACGTCTCCGATGTCATCAACGCCTGCGATGCGGGGCGCGAGGGCGAGCTCATCTTCGCCTGGACGTTCGAGAAGGCGGGCGCGAAGAAGCCCGTCCAGCGTCTGTGGCTGTCCTCGATGACCTCGAAGGCGATCAAGGACGCGTTCACCTCGCTGCGGCCGGCCTCCGAGTTCGCGAAGCTCGAGGAAGCGGCGCGGTCGCGCTCGGAAGCGGACTGGATCGTCGGCATGAACGCGACGCGCGCGGCGACGATCCGCCTGCGCAGCTCCTTCGACGGCGCCGTGTCCCTGGGGCGCGTGCAGACGCCGACGCTGGCGATCATCGCCCGGCGCGAAGAGGAGATCCGCGCGTTCGTCCCCGAGCCGTACTGGCTCGTCGACGCGACGTTCGAGACGGTCGACGACCCGCGCTCGTACGTGGGGCGCTTCCACGCCGGCGCCCAGCCGCGGCTGAAGACCGCCGAGGAGGCCACGGCGATCGTCGAGGCCGTCCGGGGCGGGCGCGGCACGATCACCAAGCTCGAGAAGACCAAGCGGTCCGAGAAGTCGCCGCTGCTGTACGACCTGACGTCGCTGCAGCGGGAGGCCAACACGCGCTTCGGGTTCTCCGCCCGGCGCACCCTGGCCGCGGCGCAGCGCTGCTACGAGGAGCACAAGGTGCTCACGTATCCGCGTACGAACTCGCGCTTCCTGCCGACGGACATGATCCCGGAGATCAAGCCGATCGCCTCGTTGCTGGGGACGCAGCGCGAGTACGCGCGGGCCTCCGCCTACGTGACCGGGCTGGACGTGCTGCCGCTCGGTCGCGTGATCAACGACGAGAAGGTCACCGACCACCACGCGATCATCCCGACGAACTCCGACCACAAGGTCGACAAGCTCTCGGACGACGACCGTCGCATCTACGACATGGTCACCCGGCGCTTCCTGGCCGTCTTCCATCCCGACGCCGTGTTCGAGAACACGCGCCTGGAGACGACCGTCGCCGAGCACATCTTCCGCACCCGCGGCCGGGTCCTGCTGGAAGCGGGCTGGCGCGGCGTGTACGGCGAGGGCCTCGAGGAGCGCGGCGGCGAGGACGACGAGGCGCCCGACCAGCAGCTCCCCAAGCTCGTGCAGGGCGAGCAGTCGGACGTGCGCGAGGTCGGCTCCGAGGAGAAGATCACGCAGCCGCCGCGTCGCTACAGCGACGCCTCGCTGCTCGGCGCCATGGAGACCGCCGGCAAGCTCGTCGAGGACGAGGAGCTGCGCGAGGCCATGAAGGACTCGGGCATCGGCACCCCGGCCACCCGCGCCGCGATCATCGAGCGCCTGATCGACGTGGGCTACGTCGAGCGCGACGGCCGCTCCCTGGTCTGCACCGAGAAGGGCCTGTCCGTGATTCGCCTGCTGGGCGAGCACGCGCTGACGTCGCCGTCGCTGACCGGCGACTGGGAGCACCGCCTGTCGAAGATCGAGGCCGGCGACGAGGCGCGCGAGAACTTCATGGGCGACATCGCCCAGTTCGCCGACGCGACCGTCCGCGAGCTCGACGACAAGCTCAAGGAAGTCAAGATCCCGCGGGCCAACCTCGGCCCGTGCCCGGTCTGCGGCCACGACATCGTCGAGAACCGCAAGGGCTTCTCCTGCTGGGGCCGCGAGGACCCGGGCTGTGGCTTCGTCATCTGGAAGAGCAAGGCGGGCAAGACCCTGCCGCCGGCCGTCGCCCGCGAGCTCATCTCACGCGGTCGCACCGAGAAGGCCGTCACGGGCTTCAAGGGTCGGTCGGGTCGCTCGTTCCGCGCGAAGCTCGCGCTGATGCAGACCGAAGAGGGCCGCTGGCGCGTCGAGTTCGACGAGCCGTGGGCCCGCGAGGGCGCCAAGCCGCCCGAGGGCGAAGAGCCCGCGGCGACCGAAGCCGCGGCGGCGCCCGCCGAAGCGGCTTCTCAGTCCGAAGCCGCGTAGCGCGCCGTCAGTTGACCCCCGCATAGGGGGTCAAGTGACGGATGACCCGCGCGGGGCTTAGGCGAACGGCTCGCCGGCCGTGGGGCGCTGCGAGCGGCGGCGCTCTTCGCGCGGCGCGGGGAGCGCTTCGCGAGCGGCCTGCGGGTGGACGATCGCCTGCCACAGCGCCGAGAGGCCCTGGGCCATCGCGAAGATCAGCTCGCCGAGCGGCGTGATCGCCGGGTGCGGGTCCTGCTCGGAGTACGCCTCGCACTCGATCTCGGGCGGAAGGCCGGGGCCCTCGCCGTGCGTCCACGTCACGTAGAGCTCATAGCTGCCGACCACGTGCGCCACCTCGGTGGCGAGGGCAACATCCGTGTCGGTGTGGGCGGCGGGGAGGTGCAGGGTCGGCATCACTGCCTCCGGACAAAGGGTTGAAGCGGACTGGCGCGACCCAATGTCGCAAGTCTTAATGGGTTCCGCTGTCGTACATCCGTCCAGATTCTGTTTCGTCCTGCATTCACGCGGGAAACGGCTCGCCCCGCCACTGACCCGTCCGGTCAGCACGCGACCCTATGGGGCCCGTCCATGCCCCTCACCCTCATCACCGGTCCGGCCAACGCGGCCAAGGCGGGCGCCGTCCTCGAGCGCCTTCGCGCCGCGCTGTCGCGCAACCCCGTGCTGGTCGTGCCGACCACCGCGGACGCGACGCATTACGCGCGCGAGCTGGCCGGCGCGGGGCTGGTGTTCGGTGCCGAGGTGACGACGTTCCCGTTCCTGATGCGAGACCTCGCGAAGGCCGCCGGCATTCGAACCCGCCCGCTCGGCCGCCTGGCCCGCGCGCAGGTCGTCCGTGCCGCGGTCGCCGACGTCGAGCTCAAGGCGCTGAAGGCCTCCGCGCAGGGCCCGGGGTTCGCCGAGGCCCTGGCGGACCTGTTCGCGGAGCTGCAGCGCTCGCTCGCCGGTCCGGGCCGCCTCGGCGCGGCGGTGCGGTCGTGGCGGGAGGCGGGTACGGCGCCCGCGCACGCCGCTGAGCTCGCCCAGCTGTACTCGGCCTACCACGCGCGGCTGAAGGCGCTGGAGACCGTCGACGCGGACGGCCTCACCCAGCTCGCCCTGAACAAGGCGCGTGAGGCCTGGGACGGCCGCCCGCTGTTCCTGTACGGCTTCGACGAGCTGCTCCCGACCCAGCTGGACCTCGTGGAGTCGCTGGTCCGGCACACGGAGACCGAGGTCACGGTCGCGGTGACCTACGAGCCGGGCCGCGCCGCGCTGGCCGGCAGCGCCACGACCGTCGAGCTGCTCAAGCCGCTCGCCCGCGAACACGTCGTCCTACAGCCCCGCTCGGAGCACTACGCCCAGAGCGCCCGCGGCGCCCTGCACCACCTCGAGCGCGCCCTGTTCGAACCGCTCCCACGCAAGGTCCCGCCCAACGGCGCGGTCCGCCTGCTCGAGGCCGGCGGCGAACGCGCGGAGGCCGAGCTCGTCGGCGCCTCCGTCCTCGAGCTCCTCCGCGACGGCCTCGCCCCGGAGGACATCGCCGTGCTCGTCCGCGGCCGCCCCGCCAGCGAGCTCTTCGCCCAGGTCTTCGACGCCTACGACATCCCGGTCGCCCACGAGCTCCGCACCCCGTTCGCCGAGACCCGCCTCGGCGCCGGCATCCTCGCCTTCGCCCGCGCCGCGTCACCGGGCGGCACGGCCCAGGACGTCGTGACCTGGCTGCGCACGCCGGGCAAGCTGTCCGCCGCGCCCGAGGGCCTCCTCGCCGGCCCGCCACGAGACGACGCGACCGCGCCCGGCGACGGCCTCGCCGCGCCGGACGAGTCCGCGCCGCGCGCCGACGCCCACGTCAAGTCGGATCGTAG
>NZ_JAPDDP010000093.1 GCF_027587195.1 Solirubrobacter phytolaccae
GGCGCGGCTCGCCGCGGGGGATCGGGCGGCCGCGCCGGCGGCGCTCAACCTGCTCGAGACGCGGACGGCGCGGGCGGAGGCCGCCGCGCTCGTGTCCGCGGCCGGCGACGGCGCCGGCCACGTCGTCGGCGTCACCGGCCCGCCCGGCGTGGGCAAGTCGACGCTGCTGTCCGCGCTCGTGCGCGAGTGGCGAGGGCGCGGGCGTTCGGTCGCGGTGCTCGCGGTCGACCCGTCCTCCAAGCGCAGCGGCGGCGCGCTGCTCGGCGACCGCGCGCGGATCGAGCACGACCCCGCGGACCGCGACGTCTTCATCCGCTCGATGGCCGCCGGTGAGCGCCTCGGTGGCCTCGCCCCCGCGACCCGCGCCGCGGCTCAGGCGCTCGCGAACGCGTTCGATGTCGTCGTGATCGAGACGGTCGGCGTCGGCCAGTCCGAGACCGACGTCGCCGAGGCCGCGGACACCGTCGCCGTCGTCGTCCAGCCCGGCTCCGGCGACGCCCTGCAGTTCCTCAAGGCCGGGATCATGGAGGTGCCGGACCTGCTCGTCGTGACCAAGGCCGACCTCGGCGCCGTCGCGCAACGTGCCGAGGAGGACCTGCGCGTGGCGCTGCGCGCGCTGGGCGCCCGCGCCACGCCGCTGCTCGCGGTCTCCTCACTCGCCCCCACGCGCGGCATCCCCGAGCTGGCGGACGCGCTCGACGCTCACCGCGCCGCGCTCGACCTCGCCGCCCACCGCGTGCGTGTCCGCCGCCTCGGCGCGCTCGCCGACTTCGTCCACGAGTACGGGGAGCACGGCCTCCGTGCGCTCGGCGGACGCCGCGCCGCGGTCAAGTGGCTCGCCGAGCAGGACCCGGTGCTCGACGAGCCCGCCCTCCTGGCCCGCTTGGAAGAGAAAGCAAGCTAAGCCTGCGTACAGACGCGCGCCGTGCGAGTCGGCCCGCGTCGGCACCTCCCTGCGCTCGCCCCTGACCTCGCGTGCTGGTGCGTCTTGTTTGCGGGGCTCTTGAGTGCGCTGGGAGGTACCGCCGCGTGCCGCCCAGAATCGTGGGCTGGCCAGCGCAGCGCCTTCTCCTTGGCGGGCATGCGGAGGGAGGCTCCGAAGGGATGCCGTGGCCTTTCGCCTCCTTGGCTTCCCGGAGATCAAGTCAGCCCCCCGCTTAATCGCCGCAGCGCTCCTCTGGAACCTGGCCCTCGGGCGGGCATTCCCTGACATCTCCGGTCCTTCGGAGCACTCAGGCGCCACCCGAGCGGCATAGACCCAAGCTGGCGGGTACGGGCGTCGCCACGAACACCGCTCGTGAGTCGATCGACGACGAATCTCACTAGTGGCGCCGCCCGTCGACCCACACCGGTTCGATCGTCGTCGAGGTGCGCGTTTGTCCACAGAAACGCGCATTTGGACCGCTGTCGAACGACCTTCCTCCTGCGCGTCGTTCGACAGCGGGGTCGAGGCGCAACAAACCCTTCGATATGCGACAGGTTCGTCGCACTGCCGGATGGCAAAGTGCAACGAACCTCGCTGTATCAGCGAACTTCGTTGCGCCCGACAGCTTGCAACTGCCACGGGACGGCGTTGTCCTTGTCGACGATTGCGCTCATCAGCCGACGCCGCGACGGACACCTCAGCGGGAGCTGCCTCAGCCGGAAGCGGCCGCCGGAACTACGGCGATAATTCGCCGGAATGGAGGACCCCCAGCGTCGGCTACGGCAGCTACTTGCCCGCCACATCGAGTACCGAGCCGCAGAGGCTGCCGGCCAAGACGCGGAGATGGGCGCCTGCTTCCAGGCAGTCGCGCTTGTCCGGCTTTGGCAAGCCGCCGGCGAAGGATGGGATCAGCCTGAAGCGTTCGATCGCCTCAATCGTCTCATGGCCGATTACGAACTCGGCGCCGCCGTGACGGGCCCCGCGGACGAGGACCTTCGCAACGCGGCACACGAGGTCGCAGAAGCAGCGCGGACTCTCTCGTGATCGGGTCGGCGCCGCTGCAACGCGCCGCGGCGGAAGTAGCGCTTGTCGACGATCTCGCCAAATTCGCGCGACTGCCGCTTTCCATCCGCCTGAGCGGCGGCCGCGGCAAGCGCCATCTGCGGCGTCTCGCTTTGTCTGCGACCGGAGTCGAGACTCACGGCGGAGTCTCTGCTCTTAGCGCGCCCGACACCAGCCGACGGCAGAGTGCTGATCGTCGTCGAAAGCATTCGTGCCCGCGGCGGATTTAGCGCTTTGGCCTGTGCCTGGCACGGCGGCGCCAGCTCCGTCGAACGAGAACGGGTAGGTGTACGGGATGGAGTACATGCGCACCGGGAGCGGCCAGCCGCTGCTGCTCGTCCACGGACTTGGTGGCAGCCGCCACTCGTTCGATCCGATCACGAGTGCGCTGGCGGCGGAGCGTGAAGTCATCGCGCCGGACCTTCCGGGCTTCGGCAAGACGCCGCCGCTCTCGGGCAACGTGTCGATCGCGACGCTCGCCGACGCCCTTGAGGGCTTCATCGACGAGCATGACCTCGATGGTGTCGACTGCGCCGGAACGTCGATGGGCGCACGACTCGCGCTGGAGCTGGCGCGACGAGGCCGCGTTGGTGCCACCGTCGCGCTCGACCCGGGTGGGTTCTGGAACGCCCGTGAGCGACGCGTCTTCGGCGCGTCGGTGCGGGCGTCGATCGCGGTCGTCCGGGCCCTGCAGCCGGTGATGCCAGCGCTTGCCCGGAGTTCTGTGGGACGCAGTGTGCTCCTCGCCCAGTTTTCCGCACGCCCGAGGCGCCTTCCCGGCCATGTCGTGCTGCGAGAGATGCAGAGCTACGCGGAAGCGCGAGCCATCGACGACACGCTCGATGCCCTTGTGCATGGACCGCCGCAAGCCGGCATGCCCGCTGGAACGGCGCGAGGACCAATCGCCATCGGCTGGGGGCGACGCGACCTGGTGTGCCTCCCGCGCCAGGCGAAACGAGCAATCCGGCAGTTCCCAGACGCCCGCCTGCACTGGTTCGATCGCTGTGGACACTTCCCGCAGTGGGATCGCCCGCACGAGGCGACGCGGCTGATCCTCGAGACGACGGCCGCAGACCGACGCCGTTGACGACGCCTCACCCCTGCACGTCGTCCGTTGCGGTAGTCCAGTGCTCGATTTCTCGCCCCAGGGCGTAGAGATCGAGCGCTCGGAGGCCTGGCGGGTTCAGTCGCCCTGCTGCCCCGGTCGGCGAGGCACCCGTCAGGTCACGGGTCCGTCCGTTTGCCGGGCGAGACCGCGCCGCATTCGTAGGCGAGGATCACGGCGTGGATCCGGTCGCGTGCGCCGAGCTTCGTCAGCACGTTGCGGACGTGGCTCTTGACCGTCGTCTCCTCGACGGTCAGCGCGGCGGCGATCTCGCGGTTGGAGCGCCCTTGGGCGATGAGCAGGAACACCTCGAGCTCGCGTGGTGTGAGGTGGGCGAGCCGGGGATCCGGGGAGGTGCTCAGGATCGGCTGTTCGACCACCCGCTCGATCACGCGTCGTGTCACCGCGGGTGAGAGCAGCGCGTCGCCGAGGGCGACGACGTGGATCGCGCGCAGCAGGTCCTCGGGGGTGCTGCGCTTGAGCAGGAAGCCGCTGGCACCGGCGCGCAGCGCGCCGACGACGTACTCGTCCTCGTCGAAGGTCGTGAGGATGATCACGCGAGCGTCGGGCACACGGGCGATCAGCTCGCGGGTCGCGGTGATGCCGTCCATCTGTGGCATGCGGACGTCCATCAGCACGACGTCGGGGTGGTGGTGGGGCGCGCGGCGCAGCGCGATGTCGCCGTCCTCGGCTTCGGCGACGACGTCGAGCGTCGGGTCGCTGGAGATGATCAGGCGGAGGCCGCGGCGAACGAGGTCGTCGTCGTCGACCAGCATCACGCGGATCGCGGCGCTGGATTCGGTCACGGCGCGCTCCGGCGGTAGGGCAGCGCCGCGCGGACCTCGAAGCGGTCACCGACGCGGCGGGCGTCGAGCGTGCCGCCGAGGAGCGCGGCGCGCTCTCGCATGCCGACCAGGCCGTGGCCGCCCTCGGCCCGCGCCGTCGCGCCGGCGGCGACAGGGTTGACCACCGTGAGCGCCAGCACGCCGTCGCGGCACTCGAGCGTCAGCTCGGCGGCGCCGGTGCCGTGGCGCGCGGCGTTGGTCATCGCCTCCTGTGCGATGCGGTAAGCGGCGCGATCGATCGGTGGCGGGAGTCGCAGCTCAGGGCTCGTGTGGTCGCGCAGCGAGAAGTCCAGGCCGGCGGCCTGGTGGCGCTCGACGAGCGCGGCGATGCGGTCGATGCCGGGCAGCGGCTCCAGGTCGGCCGGCGCGCCGTTGCGCAGTCCGCCCAGGATCGCGTCGAGGTCCTGGATGCTCTCGCGCGCGAGCGCCTCGATCGTCGCGATCGCCTCGCGGGTGCGCTCCGGCTGCGTGTCCTGGACGAGCCGCGCCGCTCCGGCTTGGATGAGGATCGAGTTGATCGCGTGTCCGGCCGAGTCGTGCAACTCGCGAGCGATGCGCGTTCGCTCCTCGGCGACCGCGAGGCGCTGCTCGCGCGCGATGCGCTCGCGCTCCTGCGCGGCCCGTTGCCGTGTGAGGCGGCGGCGATCGCCGAGGATCCAGCCGCCCGCCCACAGGAGCGCGGTGATCGCGTACTCGCCCGGCTCGGGTTCGAAGCGCGCCCAGGCCACGGCGACGAACGCCGCGAAGGCGGCGAGGCACGCGATCAGGGTCACGAAGGGGTCCTGCCTGCGGTCGCGCTCGGCGAGCGTGGCGAGGACGATCGCCGGAGCGGGCGCGGTCAGCACCGCGTAGTCGAGCGCGACGAGCGCCACCGCGCCGGCGAGGACCGCCGCCAGCGCCGCTCGGGGCGCCCGGTGACGCGCCAGCAGCGGGAGGGTGGCGAGCAGGCAGACGACCACGCCGACCACGTCGGCTCCGCGCGCCTGGCCGGCCTTCGCGCCGAACGCCTGGCTGGCCATCTGCGCGACCGTGAACGCGAGCACGGTCGCCGTCAGCGCGGCGTCGAGCACGAGTTGGCGCGAGCTCGGCGCGGACCTGGTCATGGACACGAGGCGGAGCCTAGTGCCGCGCCGACGGCCCCGACACCTCCCACGGCAGGAGCTGTCTCCTCCCGTGGGAGGAGACCGAGGATCCATCGAGCGGACGTTTCGGGCGGACCGCGGCCGACCTAGCTTCGGCAGTCATGCCAACGACACCGATTTCTCCCCCGCCGATCGACCGCACCGGGCGCTGGCTCGCGAGCCTCACCCAGTGGGTGCTCGCCCACAAGCGCCTGGTCGCGGTCGCCTGGCTCGTGCTCACCTTGGCCGGGTTCTACGGGTCCGCGAAGGTCACCGGCGCGCTCGACGAGAACTTCACGATGCCCAACAGCGCGAGCACCGTCACGAACGAGCGGATCGTCAGCCGCTTCGACTCGGGCGGCGGGACTCCGCCGCTCGTCGCCGTCGTCACGCTGCCACCCGGGACGACGGCAAGCGCGCCGGCGGTCCGCGCCGATCTGCGAGCGCTCGAGCAGGACCTTGCGCGCGCGGTCCCCGGCGCGCGCATCGCGTCCTTCGGCTCTACATCCGAGCCGGCCTACGTCTCAGACGACGGCCGCACCACGTTCGCGGTCCTGCATCCGCCGTCGTCCGTGGTCGGCGACAACGGGCCGAGCGGGAGCGAGATCGACGAAGAGACGGTGGCGCGCGCCGCGCAGGCCGCCGCCGACGCGCGCGTGGGCGGTGCCGAGGTACGGCTCACGGGCAACGCCCTGCTGACCAGCGAGGCGGCGGGCGAGAGCGGTCCCGCGTTCCTGAGCGAGACGCTGCTCGCCGGCGTCGGGGCGCTGATCGTGCTGGTGTTCGTGTTCGCGTCCGCGCTCGCCCTCGTGCCGCTGCTGATGGCGATCGTCTCGATCCCGGTCACGCTGCTGGCCGTCTGGGGCCTCACCGCGCTGACCGAGGTCAACATCGTCGTCGTCTTCCTCGTCTCGCTGATCGGCCTCGGCGTCGCGATCGACTATGCACTGCTGGTCGTCATGCGCTGGCGGGAGGAACGCGAGCGCGGGCTGAGCAACGAGCAGGCGATCGTGCACGCCGCCGGAACCGCCGGTCGCGCCGTGCTGTTCAGCGGCACGACCGTGGCGATCGGGCTGCTCGCGGCGCTCGTGCTGCCCGTGCCGTTCCTGCGCTCGATGGGCATCGGCGGCCTGCTCATCCCGCTCGCGTCCGTCGCCGTCGCGCTCACGCTGCTGCCCGTCGTGCTCGCCACGGTCGGACCGTTCGCCGACGCCCGCCGGCTGCGCCGCACCGACCGCGCCGAGCGACACTGGGCCGCCTGGGCGCGCCTCGTCATCCGCCACCGCATCGCCGCCACCCTCGCCGGCGCAGCCCTGCTCGTCGCGCTCTGCGTGGCCGCTCAGGGCATCCTCCTCGGCAGCCCCGAGGCACGGTCGCTCGGCGGCACCGGCGCCCCGAAGGCCGCGCTCCAGCAACTCGAGCGCTCCGGCATCGGCGCAGCGCCGCTCGCGCCGGTCGAGGTCCTCACCCCGGCCGACCGCGCGGCCGACACCGCCGCCCGCCTCGCCGCCGTTGACGGTGTGCGCGCGGCGAGCGCACCGGAGGGCGCGTGGCGAGCCGACGGTCAAGCGGTCGTCGAGGTACTCACCCGCAGCGACACGAACTCGCAGGCGGGACGCGCGACGATCGGCGCCCTGCGCGACGCCGCCGCCACGCTCCCGGCGACGACCATCGGCGGCAGCACCGCGCAGACGATCGACTTCGTGGACGCCGTCTACGGCTCCTTCCCGCTGATGCTCGCGCTGATCTCGATCGTCACGTTCGTGCTGCTCGCACGGGCGTTCCGCTCCATCGTGCTGCCGGCGAAGGCGATCGCGATGAACCTGCTGTCCGTCTTCGCGACCTGGGGCGTGATGACGCTCGTCTGGCAGCACGGCGTCGGCACCGAGCTGCTGTTCGGCGTCGGCCCCGACGGAGCCGTGCAGGCGTGGGCGCCGGTGATCGTGTTCGCGTTCATCTACGGGCTCTCGATGGACTACGAGGTGTTCATCCTCGCCCGGATGCGCGAGGAGTACGACCGCACCGGCTCCACCGACGAGGCGGTCGTGCGCGGGATGGCCGGCACCGGGCGGCTCGTGACCAGCGCGGCGCTGATCGTGTTCCTCGCGTTCGCCTCGATGGCGACCGCCGGCGACAGAGACCTGCAGGTGCTCGCCACCGGACTCGCCGCAGGCGTCCTGCTCGACGCGCTCGTCGTGCGCTCGCTGCTCGTCCCCGCCACCGTCTCGTGGCTCGGCCGCTGGAACTGGTGGATGCCCGAGCGCGGCCGACGGCTCCTGCGCCTGCCCGCGGTCACGCCGGCCACGGAGTCTTAAAGCGCGAACCCGCTCGGCCTACTTGGCTGCGGGCGGCGTCGGTCCGGCCAAGACGCGGTAGGTGGTCTGGACCATCCCGCCGTCGAGAACCGCGGTGCGGACGTGCTCGAGGTGCACGTCTCCACCGAGCGGACCGAACAGTGAGGGCCCGTCGCCGATGAGCACGGGCACTTGGGAGAGCGTGAGCTCGTCGACGAGTCCGCGGGCGAGGAACCAACGGATGGTCTCGCCACCGTCGACGTAGACGCGCCGGTGGCCGTCGCGCTGCAACGCGTCGACGGCCGCCTCGGCGGAGCGATGCACGGTGATCCGGAGATCACCGTCTGCCGCGAGGGTCGTGCTGATCACGTGCATCGGCCGATCGAGGTAGGGCCAGTGCTCCTCGGAAGCAATGCCCTCGTAGGTCCTCCGGCCCATCACCACCGCGTCGACCGACTCCACGAAGGGTGTGAAGCCAGCGTCCCCGGCGGCGGCACCGCGGCTGGTCAGCCACTCGAGGTCGCCGTCGGGCCTCGCGATGCGGCCGTCGACGCTCAGCCCGAGGAAGACAGCGGCGCGGAGGGACTGCGGCGATGCGGTCACCGGACCGATTCTCTCAGCACCGACCGACAGCACTGATCGATCCTGAGGTCGCCGACACGGGGGAGCAATGGTTGGGTAGCGTGCGGAGATGGCTCAGGAGATCACCGTCGCCCATGCCGAGCGCCTGTCGCGGTTGCACGCCGAGCGTCGGCCGCTGGTCCTTCCGACGGTGTGGGACGTCTGGTCGGCACGCGTGGCCGTCGAGGCCGGGTTTGAGGCGTTGACGATCGGCAGTCACCCATTGGCCGACGCGCGCGGCGCCTCCGATCACGAAGGCCAGAGCTTTGCCGAGGTCCTGGAGGCGGTACGGCCCATCATCGCCGCGGTCGACGTGCCCGTGTCCGTCGACCTGGAAGCCGGCTACGGCCAGGAGCCCAGGGAACTCGTGGCCGGTCTGCTTGACGCGGGCGGTGTGGGCCTCAACCTCGAAGACACCGTGCACTCAGAGGGCGGGCGGGTGCGCAGCACGTCCGAGCACGTCGAGTACATCGCGGGCCTACGAGCCGCGGCCGACGACGCCGGGGTCAAGGTCTGGATCAACGGCCGGACCGATCTGTTCCTGCACGCCGACGACGCCGCCGGCGTGCTCGACGAGGCCATCGAGCGTCTCCAAGCACTGGTCGCCGCGGGAGCCGACAGCGTCTACCCCGTCCGCATCCAAGACGCCGACGACCTGATCCGCGCGGTCGTCGACGCAGTCCCGGCACCGGTGAACTGCACGGCGCATCCGGTCGAGCACAACCTCGAACGCTTCCAGCGTCTCGGCGTCGGGCGCATCACCTTCGGCCCACTGCTGCAGGCCGCGCTGACCGACGCGACGCGCAGCATGCTCACCGCCTGGCGCTGACTCGAGTCGCTGCTTCGCGTCGGCCGGTCCGGCGCTTCAGTCGGCGTCGCAAGCCAATCCCGGACGAAAAATCGCTCCGATCCAATCGTCGGCGCCCCAAAGTGGTTTCCAGCCGCCCAGCATCGCCGGCTCGGCGGCTCCTTGCCCTAACGATCGACGGGGACGTCCGGCACGACGCCCTCGACATCAGCCACGTCGAGGTGACTCAGATCCTCGACCTCGTGGTCGATTCCACCGCCGGCGTCGCCCTCCCGTTGGCGATCTTCCTTGCGCATGGTCTTCGCCTGGCGCTTCTCGCGCACCTTCGCCTCACGGTTCAACTTCGCGAACGTCGTCTTCTTCTTGCCAGCCAAGTTGACCTCCAGGGGCGCAGCGCACGCGCATCTACTAGGCGCGACGGCAACGCGCCGAGCACGTTTCTCCGGTCGGCGGACGCACGACCTCCAACAAGAGGCTAGACACCTCCACCTCGAACGCCTCTCGTCAAGGGCGCTGCGTCGACGCCACGAGAGAAGGCGTCATCGAGGTCTCGTCCTGCTCGACGAGGTTCAGACGACCGCGCCGGCGAGGCGTTCGAGCTCGCGCCAGAGCTCCTCGCGGGTGTCGACGGAGTCCTCGTCGGCGCCGAAGCGGTAGTGCGTCGGCCGCACGGCGCGGTCCATCCAGAGCTTGCCCGTGGACTGGAGCGGCTCGGGGGCGGCGCCGAGCCAGACGATCGTGTCCGCGCCTTCGGCGTCGTTGCGCAGGATCGGTCCCACGACCTTGCGGAACCCCGGCATCGCGTCGCGGATGCCCGGCGTATCCGCCCAGCCGGGATGCATCGAGTGGACGACGACGCCCGTGCCGGCCAGGCGGGTCGCAAGCTGCTCGGTGAGCACGACCTCGGCGCGCTTGGAGCGCGCGTAGAACGTCTTCGGGTTGTACTCGTCCTGCTCGGACAGCAGGTCGGCCGCGCGCAGGGCCTGGGTGTACATGCCGCCCGAGGTGACGTTGATGACGCGGGCGGGCGCGCTGGCCTCGAGCACGGGCGCGAGCGCCTGGACGAGCACGAACGGGCCGAGCACGTGCGTGGCGAAGGTCAGCTCCACGCCGTCGACCGACCGTGAGCGCTCGCCCGGCATCACGCCCGCGTTGTTGACCAGCACGTCGAGGCGCTCGACGGTCTCGGCCAGCTCGCGCAGCGCGGCGACGCTCGAGACGTCGCAGGCCACGCCGCGCACGTCGCCGGAGATCGCCTGCTCGGCGTCCCGGGCGCGCTCCTCGTTGCGCGCCACCGCCAGCACCGTCGCGCCGAGCGACGCGAAGCCCTGCGCGGCGGCCAGGCCGAGCCCGGAGGCGGCACCCGTGACCATCACGACCTGGCCGTCCATGCGCGGCGGATCGGCGGGCCAGCCCGGCCGGCGCTTGCGCAGCGCCAGCCCGAGCCGGCTGTAGCCGGGGGCGATCGTGCGGTCCAGGAGCGTGTCGATCATCAACCGGGCTACGCGACGCGGTGGATGCGAGATCAACCGAGTGGTTGATGTCACAGGGCTCGATCCCCCGCAGACTCGACAGCGTGATCGAGATCGAGCATCTGCACAAGCGCTACGGGGACGTCGTCGCCGTCGACGACGTGTCGTTCACCGTCGCCGCCAACGAGATCTTCGGCATCATCGGCGTCAACGGCGCCGGGAAGACCACGACCGTCGAGTGCCTGACCGGCGTGCGCACCCCGGACCGCGGCCGGATCGACGTGCTCGGCTTCGATCCGGCCACCCAGCGCGACGCGATCCGCACCCGCGTCGGCGTCCAGCTCCAGGCCAGCGCGCTGCCCGACCGCCTCAGCGTCCACGAGGCGCTCGACCTCTACGCGTCCTTCTATCCCGACCCGCGCGACCCCGACGAGCTGATCGAGCTGCTCAACCTCAGCCACCGGCGCGACGCCCGCTACGGCAAGCTCTCCGGCGGCGAGAAGCAGCGCGTGTCCGTCGGCCTCGCGCTGATCGGCAAGCCGCGGATCGCCGTCCTGGACGAGCTCACCACGGGCCTGGACCCGCACGCGCGCAGGGACGTCTGGAGCCTGATCGAGCGCCTCAAGGACGACGGCCTGACCGTCGTCCTTGTCACGCACTTCATGGACGAGGTCGAGCGACTGTGCGACCGCGTGGCCGTCATCCACGCCGGCCGGGTCAAAGCGCTCGACACGCCCACCACCCTCGCCCGCCCCGGCCATCTCGAAGACGCGTTCGTGGAGCTGACCACCGCATGAACAAGCTCATCCGCACCGAGGCCAAGCTCACGCTCCGCGAGCCGATCGGCATGGCCTTCAGCCTGCTGCTCCCGCTCGGGATCGTCCTCGCCTTCGGCCTGTCCGGCAGCGCCTCCGAGGCCGACCCCGAGCTCGACGGCCAGGTCCCGCTCGACACGGTCCTCCCCAGCCTCGCGCTCGCGCTCTCCTTCGGCATGCTCGCGGTCTTCATGCTCCCCGGCTTCATGGCCGACTACCGGATGCGCGGCATCCTGCGCCGCCTCTCCACGACGCCCGTGCACCCCGCCCGCCTCCTTGCCGCGCAGGTCGTCGTCCAGTTCGTGATCGCGCTGATCTCCGTCCCGCTCGTGCTCGGCCTCGCGATCGCGCTCGGCATGAACACGCCCGAGCAGCCGCTGATGGCGCTCGTCGTGATCGTGCTCGGCGGCGCGGCGCTGTTCGCCGTCGGCACGCTCGTGTCCGCGGTCGCGCCCGACGCCAAGGTCGGCTACGTCTACAGCGCCGCGTTCTTCTTCCCCAGCCTGTTCTTCGCGGGCATCTGGCTGCCGAAGGAGCAGATGCCCGACTGGCTCTCCCGCTTCGGCGACTTCACGCCGCTCGGCGCGTTCCGCGAGTCGTTGGAGAACGCGTTCGCGGGCACGGGCCAGGACCCGCTGATGCTGCTCACGCTCGCGGTCACGGCGGTGCTCGCGAGCACGATCGCGGCTAGGGTCTTCCGCTGGGAGTGAGCACGCCCGCCGACACCTGGCCGCGCCGCGTGGAGAACGCCCTCCCGGCGCTGCCGTTCGTGCTGCTCGTGCTGTCGACGTTCGCCGCCACGGTGATCGACGACCGCACGGCGCCCGGCCCGACGGTCGCCCTCGCGGCCGTCACGGCTGTGTGGATGATCGCCCTGCGCAATCGGCCGCGCCTGGCCCCGATCTACGTCACCGGCCTGCTCGTGCTGTGCGCCGCGCTCGTGACCCGCAGCCCGCTGTTCGGCTTCTTCGTGTTCGTCGGCTACCTCTCGGTCGACAACCTGCCCGGCGGCTGGAAGGCCCCGCCGATCATCGTCACGGCCCTGCTCAGCGCGCTCTGCCAGTCCGGCGGCTGGCCGCTGCAGGACTACGCGCTGCCCGGGCTGCTGCCCGCCCTGGCCGTCGTCAACGTGCTGGTCTCCGGCCTGATGTTCGTCGTCGCGCTGCGGACGGAGGAGCGCGAGCGCGAGGCGGGCGCGATGCAGGAGCGCCAGCGCGCCGCGCGGGAGATCCACGACACGCTCGCGCAGGGCCTGGCGGGCATCGTCGCCCAGCTCGAGGCCGCCGCCCACGCCCGCTCGCAGGGCAAGGACGACGAGGGTCACCTGCACGCCGCCACCCAGCTCGCCCGCGACAGCCTCGCGGAGGCGCGCCGCTCGGTGCGCGCGATCCGGCCGCACGAGCTCGAGCAGGCCCGCCTGCCCGAGGCGATCGAGAAGGTGACCACGAGCTGGGCACAGGCCAACGCCACCCCGGCCCGGTTCACGACGACCGGCACGCCGCGCCCGATGCACCCCGAGGTCGAGGTGACGCTGCTGCGCGCCGCCCAGGAGGCGCTGACGAACGTCGCCCGCCACGCGCGGGCCTCCCGCGTCGGCCTCACGCTCTCCTACATGGAGGACATGGTGACCCTCGACGTGCGCGACGACGGCGTCGGCTTCGACCCCTCCCGCCACGGCTACGGCCTGACCGGGATGCGCCAGCGCGTGAGCGGCGTCGGTGGTGAGCTGGCGGTGGAGTCCAGTCCCGGCGAGGGCACCGCGATCAGCGCGAGCGTCCCCGCGGTGCCGGCATGACGAAGATCTCCCTGCTGATCGCCGACGACCACCCGGTCGTCCGCAACGGGCTGCGCGGCATCTTCACCGGCGACCCCGAGTTCGAGGTGCTGGGCGAGGCGTCCGACGGTCGCGAGGCGGTGACGCTCACGCTCGCCCGCCGGCCGGACGTCGTGCTGATGGACCTGCGGATGCCGGGAACGGACGGCGTGACCGCGATCCGGGCGCTCGCGGAGCAGTCGCCCGGCACGCGCGTGCTCGTCCTGACCACCTACAGCGACGACAGCGACGTGCTGGCCGCGATCGACGCCGGCGCCACCGGCTACCTGCTCAAGGACGCGCCGCGCGAGGAGCTGCTGCGCGGCGTCCGCGCCGCCGCCCGCGGCGAGTCGGTGCTCGCGCCCGCCGTCGCCACCACGCTGCTCGGCCGGGTCCGGGCGCCCCAACCCGAGACGCCGCTCTCACCCCGCGAGCTCGAGGTGCTGCGGCTGATCGCGAAGGGCGCCACGAACCGCGCGGCCGCCGCGGAGCTGTTCATCAGCGAGGCGACGGTCAAGACGCACCTGATCCACGTGTACGCCAAGCTCGGCGTCAAGGACCGCGCGGCGGCGGTCGCGGTCGGATTCGAACGCGGCCTCCTCGGCCGGTCCTAGGTCAAATTCCCCATTGTGGGACCGCACCCCTTACCCCTATGTTCGTGAGTGCCCGATGAGTTTTCACCCAGACGGGAGTCACTGCTGTCAATGACCACGAACCTCGCCATCGAGGCCTCGAGCCTCGTCAAGACCTTCGGCGACCTCCGGGCCGTGGACGGAGTCGACCTGGCGGTCCCCCGGGGGTCGGTCTACGGCGTGCTCGGGCCCAACGGCGCCGGCAAGACGACCACGATCCGGATGCTCGCCACGCTGCTCACACCGGACGGCGGCAGCGCGCACGTGCTCGGCCACGACGTCGTCAAAGAGGCCGACGCCGTCCGCGGCGTCGTGAGCCTGACCGGCCAGATGGCCTCGGTGGACGAAGACCTCACGGGCCGGGAGAACCTGATCCTGCTCGGCCGCCTGTACGGCTTCAAGGGCAAGGCCGCCAAGGCCCGCGCGGACGAGCTGCTCGGCGCGTTCGGCCTCGACGACGCGGCGACCCGGCTGACCAAGAACTACTCGGGCGGGATGCGCCGGCGGCTGGACATCGCCGCCAGCCTCGTCGTCACGCCCGAGCTGCTGTTCCTGGACGAGCCGACCACCGGCCTGGATCCGCGCAGCCGCAACCAGGTGTGGGACATCGTGCGCGCGCTGCGCGCCGCCGGCACGACGATCCTGCTGTGCACGCAGTACCTCGACGAGGCCGACCAGCTCGCGGACGGGATCGCCGTGATCGACCGCGGCAAGGTGATCGCCGAGGGCACGCCCGGCCAGCTGAAGGCGAGCGTCGGCAACGCCACGCTGCAGGTGCGTCTGCTCAACCCCGAGCAGCGCCCGCAGGCCGAGCAGATCCTCGCGCGTGAGCTCGGCGCCGTGCACCTGGAGCCGGATCCGTCGGCGCTGAGCGTGCAGTCCCCGGACGCCGACAAGGGCGCCGAGGCGGTCGTCGCGCTCAGCCGCGCGGGGATCAGCGTCGCCGCCTTCACGCTCGGCCAGCCGAGCCTCGACGAGGTCTTCCTCGCCCTCACCGGACACACCGCCGAGACGCAGGAAGAAGAAGAGGTCAAGGCATGAGCACCGACGACATCGCGATCCGCAACGCGCTCTCGTCCGTCCCCCGCCCGCCGCGGCCCGGCGCGTTCAACGCCGCCATGGCGTTCGGCTGGCGCGGGATGCTGAAGATCAAGCACGTGCCCGAGCAGCTCCTCGACGTGACGATCACGCCGGTGATGTTCCTGCTGATGTTCACGTACCTGTTCGGCGGCGCGATCGCCGGCTCCACGGGCGAGTACCTCGACTACGTGCTCCCCGGCCTGCTCGTCATGTCCGTCGTGTTCACGACCGTCTACTCGGGCGTGTCGCTGAACACCGACCTGACCAAGGGCGCCGTGGACCGCTTCCGCACGCTGCCGATCTGGCGTCCCGCGCCGCTCGTCGGCGCGCTGCTCGGCGACGCCGTGCGCTACGTGATCGCCGGCACCGTCATCATGACCCTGGGCGTCATCCTCGGCTTCCGCCCGGGGAGCTGGCCGGGCATGTTCGCGGCGCTCGCCCTCACCGTCGTGTTCTCGTTCGGCGTCAGCTGGCTGTTCACGACGCTCGGCCTGCTCTTGCGCTCCCCGAGCGCGGTGATGAACGCGGGCTTCATGTTCATCTTCCCGCTGACGTTCCTGTCCAACGCGTTCGTGGAGCCGGAGACACTGCCGAGCGTGCTGGAGGCGTTCGTGAACGTGAACCCGATCTCGATCATGACCGACGCCGCCCGCGGGCTGATGGCGGGTGACGCGGTCGGCAGCGACGTCGCGATCTCACTCGCGGTCGCCGCCGGCCTGACAGCGGTGTTCATGCCGCTGACGTCGCACCTGTACCGAACCCGCGGTTAGCGCTTCAGCTTCACGGTCTTGGTCGTCGACGCGGAAGTGCCGTCGGCGGCCTCGACCGTGACCTTCAGCGTGGCGCTGACGGCCTTGCGCTGGCGCTTGAACTTGACCGTCAGCTTCGCGTCGCCCGCCTTGAGCAGGGTCTTGGAGGCCTTGCCGACCGTCTTCTTCTTGACGACGAGCGTGGCCTTGACCTTGCAGGCGCCGGCGCAGGGGACGGTCAGGTTGAGCTTGGTGCCCTTCTGCTTGGCCGTGACCTTCGGGCCGGCCGGCTTCGGGTTGCCGGCGGGCGCGGCCGGGCCGGTGGTGGCGCCGGCCTTGTCGACGGCCTCGCAGCCCGAGACGATGTCGATCGCGTCGACGATCGCGCGGTCCTCGCCGACGCCGCAGTCGATCGTGTCGGCCTCGCCGTCGCGGGCGTTGACGACGTCGTTGCCGAAGGGGATCTTGCAGGTGTAGGAGTACCAGCCGCACGAGGCGCTGGTGGCGTCGGCGAAGATCGTGTCCTGGCCCGGGCCGCCGGTCAGCACGTCGTTGCCGAAGCCGCCGTTGATGACGTCGTTGCCGGCCCCGCCGTCGAGCGTGTCCTGGTAGTCGCCGGTGGTCAGCTTGTCGTTGCCGCCGTTGCCGAGCAGCGTCGAGTTGCCCTCGTTGACGTTGGCCCAGATGCGGTACTCGTCGTCGCCGTCGCTGCCGGAGATCGTGCCGGAGATGCTGCTGGTGATCTTCTCGACGTTGACGACGTTGTCGGCCTCGCCCGCGCTGGTGCGGCCGTCGTTGGCGACGCCGTCCATGCTCACCGCGATCGGCGGGTGGTAGTCGGCGTCCGGGATCGACCAGTCGTCGACGGTGTCGATGCCGGTACCGCCGTCCACGTAGTCGTTGCCGGGGCCGTAGTAGGTGTCGGGCGAGATCGAGTCGTTGCCGTCGCCGGCCTCGATGTGGTCGTTGCCACCCGAGCCGTTGATCTCGTCGTCGCCGGCGCCGCCGAGCAGCGTGTCGTTGGACTGCCAGCCCTTGAGGAGGTCGTTGCCTCCGCCACCGTCGAGCGTCACGTTGTCGGCGCCGTAGGTCTGCAGCTGGTCCTTGCCCTCGCCACCGAGCACGGTCACCGGCAGGGCGGGCGGGTAGTCGGAGCTGAAGCTGTTCCAGTCGTCGCCGTCGCCGAGCTCCAGACGCACGCGCGCGGGCATCGGGCACTTGGCCTCGAAGTCGTAGGTGCAGCCGGGCGCGAGCTTGAGCTCGTCCTCGTAGATGGTCAACACGCCGTCCTTCGCGCCGAGCATCGGCGAGTCGCGTACGCCCGGATCGGCGCGGTACACGAGCGTGTCGCCTTCATAGGACAGGGTCGCTGCCTGCGACGCCGCCGGGGCCAGGAGGGCCACGACCGTCACCGCGAGGAGGGGGAGCTTCAAGGTCATGCGGCGATGGTCCGGGAACCGCGCGCGCCGCAAATCAGGGATACCCCTAAAGATGTACGCGCCGCGAGTCCGCACGACGGTGTCGTCCTACGACCACGCACCGGCGGACTCGCCGAAGCATCGCCCCCTGGGCGATGCGTCCTGGACATCCGTCCAGCTGGACGTTTAGCCCATCAAGGGTCGAGGTAACGGCGCCTACCGTCCGGAGCAATGCCAAGGACGGTCATCGCGCTCACCGCGCTCCTCGCTTCTCTCCTCTTCGCTCCGGTTGCCGCGCAGGCCGCTGTGACCCACGCCGCCTCCGCCAGCGGCACCGGCAGCGGTTCCGCGTCCGCTTCGCTCACGGTCGGAGCCGGGAGCAGCCGCTACCTGGTCGTCGGCGTGTCCACGCTGGAGTCGGCCACGGTCACGGGCGTCAGCTACGGCGCTCAAGTGCTGACCCGCGAGCACGCTTCCGCCAAGGACTCCTCGCGAGCCGAGGTGTGGGTGCTCAAGGCCCCGAACCCCGGCACCGCGAACGTCACGGTCAACGTCTCCGGCAACGCGCCGGTCGTCGTCGGCGCAAGCACGTTCACGGGCGTCGACCAGACGCTGCCGATCATCGCCAGCAACTCGATCAACCTGAACTACGGCAACAACAGCGCCTCGCTGGTGCTCAACCAGAACGTCGAGGCCGACGGCATGTTCGGCGTCCTCTCGGTCAACGACTCCGACAACATCACGGCGATCCGCAACACGGGCTCGGTCGACACGGTCGTCGCCGACACCCGCTGGACGGGCCGCCAGGGCACGGTCCTGGGCGCCGGCGCCACGCGCCGCGGCTGGACGGGCCAGAACCTGTCGATCAACGCCGGCATCAACTGGTACTGGAACCGGATCGACCCCAGCCACCTGATGCCGACGTCGTACATCCTCACGGGCCTGCGCCAGGCGACCACGACGGCGCCGACCGTCACGTCGCCGATCGCCCCCACGATCACGCACGACAACGCCCGGCTCGGCGGCACGCTGAGCGACACCGGCGGCGAGCCCGTCACGCAGCGCGGCGTGGTCTACTGCCAGTGCCCGAACCCGGTCCTCGGCGGCGCGGGCGTGACGACGCTCTCCATCGGCGCCGGCGACGTCGGCGCCTTCGCAACGTGGAGCGACACCCTGACGCCGTCCACGACGTACACCTTCCGCGCCTTCGCCACCAACGCGAAGGGCACGTCGTACACGACCGCGACCCAGTTCATCACCGCGCCGCAGCCCAACCGCGCGCCGACCGCCGACGCCGGCGGCCCGTACACGCTCGACGAGGGCGGCTCGCTCACGCTCGACGGCTCCGCCACGGACGCCGACGGCGACACGCTGGTCTACGCGTGGGAGCTCGACGGCGACAACGACTTCGACGACGTCGTCGGCGCCACCCCGACGCTCACCCGCGCGCAGCTCGCGACCTTCGGCCTCGCCGACGGCCCCGTCACGCGCTCGATCCGCCTCGGCGTGTCCGACGGCGCCCGCGTCACGCTCTCGGACCCGACGACGGTGACCGTCACCAACGTCGCGCCGACCGCCACGGTCACCGCCCCGGCCTCCGTGGTCGAGGGCGGCTCGGCGACTGTGGCCTTCTCCGACCAGGCCGACCCCGGCGACTCGGACTTCACCTACGCCTACGACTTCGACGGCAACGGCAGCTTCGAGCTCACGAACGCCTCGGCTTCGGCTCCCGTCCCCGCCTCGCTGCTCGCCGACGGCCCGGACACCCGCACCGTCCACACGGCCATCCGCGACAAGGACGGCGGCGAGACCGTCTACACGAAGACGATCACCGTCACCAACGCCGTGCCGACCGCCACGGTCGGCGACGTCACCGTCAGCGAGGGCGCCACGGCCACCATCGCCGCGACCGACGTCGCGGACGTCTCCCCCGCCGACACCGCCGCGGGCGTGCGCTTCGCGTACGACTTCGACAACGACGGCAGCTACGACCTCGGCGCGGCGAGCTACGCGGCCGCCACGACGGCGCGCACGGCGGACCTGCCGGCGGCCCTGACCGCCGACGGCCCCGTCGAGCGCACGGTACGTGTCGCCGCGATCGACAAGGACGGCGGGCTCACCAGCTCCACCGCCAAGGTCATCGTCGAGAACGCCGCCCCGACCGCGACGCTCACCGGCGACACGGTCGACGAGGGCGCGTCCGCGACCGTCGCCTTCAGCGCGCAGGACGACGTCTCGGCCGCCGACAAGGCCGCCGGCTTCACGTACGAGTTCGACCTCGACGGCGACGGCGTCTTCGAGGTCAAGGGCACCGCCCCCACGGCCACGCTGACGACGACTGACGGCCCGGCGACGCTCCCGATCACGGGCGCGATCCTCGACCGCGACGGCGGCCGCCGCGAGTACTCGACCACGGTCGTCGTGCGCAACGTCGCGCCGACGTTGACGCTCTCCGGTACGGGCGCGGCGACGGCGGGCTCGGCCTACGCGCTCACGGTCACCGGCGCCGACGCGGGCGGCGACCCCCTCACCGGCACGGTCGACTGGGGCGACGGCACGACCGACGCCTCCGCGGCCACGCTCAGCCACACCTATGGCGCCGCCGGGGCCTACACCGTCACGGCGACCGTGCGCGACGAGGACGGCAGCGAGACCACGGCCACGCACCTCGTGACCGTCGCCGCCGTGCCCGTCACGCCCGCTCCGCCCGTCACGCCCGCCCCGCCGGCCGCTCCGGCCCCGACCCCCGCGCCGAGCGCCGACAGCGGCGTGCTCGGCGCCGAGGCCACCAACCTGAAGATCAGCGGCCTGAAGGTCGTGCCGCGCTGCATCCAGGCGCAGGGCCTGAACGCCGTCGCGTCCGCCGCCAAGACGCTCAAGGTCCAGTTCCGCGTCTCCACCGGCGCCAAGGTCAAGTTCTCGCTCAAGCGCTGGAGCGACAAGCCGGGCGCGACCAAGTGCCCGCCGAGCAAGGGCGTCGCGCAGAAGGGCGGCACCAAGATCCCCGGCACCTACGCGCCGTTCAGCAACCGCTCGGTCACGGCGAAGTCCGGCCTGAACACGGTCACGCTCGCCGCGACGACCGCCAAGGGCAAGACGCTCAAGCCGGGCACCTACCTGCTCACGGTCACCTCCGGGACCACCTCGGCGCGCACCAAGGTCTGGGTGCTCGCCAACTAACGGGAACGCCCTACGCTTCGCCGGGTGCCACTGGCGCCCGGCGATCCCTTCCCGCAGTTGAAGGTCGAGAGCGTCGACGGTCGCGTGGAGCTGCGCGACCGTTGGCGCGAGGGCCCGCTGGTGGTCATGTTCATGCGCCACTTCGGGTGCGCGTTCTGCCGCGAGCACCTGATCCGGATGGGCAAGGCGGTCGGCGACTTCGAGGCGGCCGGCGCCCAGGTCGTCGCGATCTTCCAGTACAGCGCGGAGGCCACGCGTGACTTCTGCGCCAGCCGCAAGGTCCCGTTCGACTGCCTCGGGGACCCGAAGCGCGAGGCCTACCAGCAGGTCGAGGTCGGCAAGGGCACGCGCGAGCAGGTGCTGGGCCGCGCCATCGCCGGCAAGTACCTCAAGACGATCCTGCGCTCACGCGTGGTCGGGTCGGTCAACGCGCCGGTCGACGAGATGCTGCAGCTGCCCGGGACGTTCGTCGTCGGGACGGACGGCCGCGTGCTGTTCTCGCACTACGCGGTCAACTCGGCCGACAACCCGCCGGTCACGGACGTGCTGTCGGTGGTGCGCAAGAACGCCTCGAGCCGCTCGACCGGCTGAGGCTTGCTCAGGTGGTAGCCCTGGGCGAGGTCGCAGCCCAGGTCGCGCAGGATGTCCCAGGACGCCTGGTCCTCGACGCCCTCGGCGACGACCTGCAGGCCGAGGCTGGAGCCGAGCTGGACGATCGAGCGCACGATCTTCGCGTCGCCGTCGCTCGTGGCCAGCGGCATCACGAACGACTTGTCGATCTTGAGCGTGGTGACGGGCAGGTCGCGGAGCCAGCCGAGGGACGTGTAGCCCGTGCCGAAGTCGTCGACGGCGAGGCTGAGGCCGAGCTGGCTCAGGCGCGCGAGCACGGCCTTCGCGCGCGGCGGGTCGGCCATGATCGTCGTCTCGGTGATCTCGAGCTCGAGCCGGTCGGCGGGCACGCCGTGGGTCTCCAGCAGCGCCTCGACCTGGTCGGGGAGCGTGAGGTCGAGCAGGTTGCGGGTGGAGACGTTGACGGCCATGTGCAGGTCCAGGCCCGCGTCCATCCACGCGCGCGTCTGGGCGAGCGCGCGGTCCAGGACGTGCAGCGTCAGCTCGCGGATCAGGCCGGTGTTCTCGGCCAGCGCGATGAACGCGTCCGGGTACAAAAAGCCGCGCTCGGAGTGGTCCCAGCGCACGAGCGCCTCCACCCCGGCGGTCCTGCCGGTCGCCAGGTTCGCCTTCGGCTGGTAGTGCAGGACGAGCTCGTCGTCCTCGATCCCGCGGCGCAGGTCGGCGATCAGCGCGAGGTTCTCACGCGAGGCGCCGGTGTCGCCGTCGTCGTAGATCGCGTAGCCGGAGTGCGCCTGCTTGGCGACGTACATGGCGATGTCGGCGTGCTGCAGCAGCGCCTCGGGATCGTCGCCGTGGGCCGGGAAGAGCGCGATGCCGACGCTGGCCTCGACCTCGACGCCGATCTCCTCGAGCTCGATCCGTCCCGCGATCGCCGCACGCACGCGGGCGCTGGCCTCGACGGCGTCCTCGGTGGACCGCACGCCCGTGACCAGCACGGCGAACTCGTCGCCGCCGAGGCGCGCGATCGAGTCCCCGGCGCGCAGCGTCTCGGTGAGGCGCGCGCCGACCGTGCACAGCAGCAGGTCGCCGTTGTGGTGGCCGAGGGTGTCGTTGATGACCTTGAAGCGGTCCAGGTCGACGACGAACACGGCGAAGCCCTCACCGTCGCGCGCGGCGGCGCGGGTGGCCTGGTGCACGCGGTCGTGGAAGAGGACGCGGTTGGGCAGCTCGGTGACGTGGTCGTGGAGCGCGGCGTACTCGCTCGCGGCGACGCTGCCCGCGGCCCGTCGAGCGTTCCGGCGCGCGGTGACCGCAAGCACCACGTACAGGGTCGCCAGGACGGCGAGGGCGATCCACTCCATACATCCTTTGTCGAGCTATCGGCCCGGTAACTTGAGCCGCATGACCCCGATGAAGGCCCGCCTCGCCGCGGGCGAGACGCTCTTCGGCACCTTTCTGACACTCGGGTCGCCGTTCGCGGCCGAGTCGCTGGGGATGCTCGGCTGGGACTGGCTGCTCGTGGACCTCGAGCACGGCGGCGGCGACGAGTCCAAGCTCGTCGGCCAGCTGATGGGATGCTCGTCCGCCGGGGTGCACGCGCTCGCGCGGGTGGAGTCCGACGTGCGCGGGCGGACGGCGCGGGTGCTGGACCTGGGCGTCGAGGGCGTGATGTGCCCGCAGGTCAACTCGTCCGAGCAGGCCGAGGCGTGGGCCTCGGTGCTCCACTACGGCCCGGCCGGGAGCCGCGGGATCGCGTTCTTCCACCGCGGCGCGCGCTACGGCACCGACCCCGAGCCGGTCGAGACCGCGCGGGCGCGGGTGTGCGGGATCGCGCAGATCGAGTCGCCGGAGGCGGTCGAGGCCGTCGAGGAGATCGCGGCCGTGGACGGCGTCGACGTGCTGTTCGTCGGGCCGAGCGACCTGTCGTACTCGATGGGGATGTTCCGCGAGTTCGAGCGGCCGGAGTTCCGCGACGCGATCGTGCGGGTCAACGAGGCGGCGCGGGCGGCCGGCAAGGCGACCGGGATCTTCCTGACCAACGTCGACGACGTGCCCGCGGCGATCGCGGACGGCTTCCAGATGATCGGGATCGGCTCCGACGGCGGCTACATGATGGCCGCGGCGCGGGAGACTCTCACTAGAGCCAAGGGCGCGGTCTGAAAGAGTGCGGGCATGAGCACGCCTGTTGTCTTCATCCACGGCCTGTGGCTGTTGGAGTCGAGTTGGGATCGCTGGGCCACGTTTTTCGCGGAGCACGGGTACGACCCCGTGCAGCCGGGCTGGCCGGATGACCCCGAGACGGTCGCGGAGGCCAACGCGCATCCGGAGGCGATGGCGAACAAGACGGTCGGCCAGGTCGCCGACCACTTCGCCGACGTCATCAGCGGCCTGAGCGAGAAGCCGGTCGTGATCGGCCACTCGTTCGGCGGCCTGCTGGCCCAGATCCTCGCCGGCCGTGGGCTGGCCGCGGCGACCGTCGCGATCTCACCCGCGCCGTTCCGCGGCGTGCTGCCGCTGCCGATCTCGACGCTGCGCTCGTCCGCCCCGGTGCTGAGCAACCCGCGCAACCGCCATCGCGCCGTGCCGCTGACGTTCGACCAGTTCCACTACGCGTTCGCCAACGCCGTGAGCGAGGACGAGGCGAAGGCGCTCTACGAGGAGCACGCGGTGCCCGCCCCGGGCGCGCCGCTCTTCCAGGCCGCGGTCGCGAACCTCAACCCATGGACCGAGGTCAAGGTCGACACGGACAACCCGGACCGCGGGCCGCTGCTGATCATCGCCGGCGAGAAGGACCACACGGTGCCGCCCAACGTCTCGAGCGCCGCGTACAAGCAGCAGCAGGACAACCCGGGCGTGACCGAGTACGTCGAGGTGCCCGGGCGTGGGCACGCGCTGACGATCGACAGCGGCTGGGAGGAAGTCGCCGACCAGGCGCTGAGCTTCGTCAGCCGGGAGCTACAGAAGGTCGGATGATCGGGGTGGGGCGGCGGGGCTGCCCCACCTTCCTATAACGGCTTCTCAGCCTGCGGGCTGAGCGCGGCGCGCATCGCTTCGGCGCACAGGTCGCCGAGCGGCCACAGCAGCTCGCGGGCAGCGGGGAGGGCCTTGCGGTCCTCCTCGCGGGTCCACTCGGCCTCGTCGCGCGACTCGACGAAGTGCGTGAGCGCGTGACGCCAGGCGTTCAAACGGCTGGGCCGCATGACGATCGTGCGGATGCCCTCCTGGCGAACGTGGTCGGCCAGCTCGTCGGCGAGCGCGGTGAGCTCGCGGAACTCGAGGACGTCGTCCACCGACATCTCGACGTTGCGGAACCGCTCGGTCGTGATCGCCTGGACGGCGTGCGCGGAGGCGGAGATCTCCTCCTGACCGAGATCCACACACGCCAGCACGACCGCCTCACCATCGAGGCCCGGCGTGATGTCAATACGTGCGTGGTTCATATGCAAACTCTATCGGCGGTTTGTTGCCGAGTCATTACCGTTTGGCTACCCGCTTGGGGAGGACCGGTATCCCGGTACGCTCCGCTGCATGCCATCGCCCGATGCACCGCTTCGGGGCTCTTGCGCGTGCGGAGCCGTCCAGTTCCAGGTTACGACGGCGTTCGTCAGCGCCGGGTATTGCCATTGCACGCGCTGCCAGAGACGGGCGGGAACGCCCTGGTCGTTCAACGGCGTACTGCCCGACGGCCATGGTCTCGAGATCCTCGCGGGTGCCTCGGACGTCACCGTCTGGCGGCCTGAGAACGGCTTGCCCAAGGCGTTCTGCTCGATCTGCGGCGGGCACGTGTGGGCGGGCGAGCCCGGGACGGACGGCGGCGTTGGTGTGCGATTCGGCACATTGCACGACGATCCGGGAATCGAACCTTCCTGGCGGCAGTGGATCTCGTCCGCGCAGCCCTGGTTCCCGATCCCCCAGGATGGCGTTCCCCGCTATCCGGAGACTCGACCGACTTGATGGAACAACGCGCGCTGGGACCGCTGCCGGTCTCGGTGCTCTCACTGGGCTCGTGGCAGACGTACGAGCGGATCTCGCGTGCCGAGGGCGTCGCGGTCCTGGACGCCGCGCGCGACGTGGGCATCACGCTGCTCGAGGTCGCTCGCTACAACGCGGCCGAGCCGGACGCGCCGCTGGCCACCGGCTACTCGGAGGTCGTGTTCGGCGAGATCCTGCGCGCCTCCGGCTGGCCGCGCGACGAGGTCGTGATCGCGAACAAGCTGTGGTGGGAGTTCTGGCCCGGGCAGTCCGTCGCGGAGGAGCTCGACGCGTCGCTCGGACGCACCGGCCTGGATCACTTCGACTTCATCTACTCCGACCCGCCACCCACCGAGCTGGTGATCGAGGAGGTCTGCGAAGCCGTCGGCGGGCTCGTGACGGCCGGCAAGGTGAAGGCCTGGGGCGTCGTGAACTGGCCGGCGGAGCTGATCGCGCAGGCGCGCGCTGTGGCCGCCGTCCCGCCTGTGGCGGCGCAGCTGCCCTACAACCTGATCTTCCGCTCGATGGTCGAAGCCCCCGAGATGGTCGAGGCCATGGGTCCGATGGGCGTGGTGGCGTCGGCCGTCCTCGCCGGCGGCGCGCTGACCGGCAAGTACGCCGACGGTGGGTCCGGGCGGCTCTCCGGGCGGCTGGACGATCCGCGCTTCGCGCCGGCGTTGGCCGAGGCGGAGCAGCTGCGGGAGCGAGCCGCGGAGCTCGGCACCACGCCGGCCGCGCTGGCGATCCGGTTCGCGGCGGAGGCGCCGCGGGTCGCGACGGTGCTGCTCGGGGCGACGTCGCCCGAGCAGGTGCGCGAGAACGCCCGCGCGATTGCCCTGTAACCTGATCAGGTATGGATGATCAGCTCGCCTGGTACGTCGGCGGGCCGGTGCTCGGACTGTGCGTCGTCGCGCTGCGCTGGCTGCTGAATGAACGCCTCGGCGCGACGCGGGCGTGGGCCGACGCGGTCGCGGCCCGGTTCGGCAGCGTGCACGCGTGGCTGCTGGTCGGGCTGATCTTCGGCGGCGTGGTCTTCGGGTTGGTGGCGTCGCCGCTGGACGGCTACGGCTGGCTGACGGACACGTTCACGGGCGGCACGCAGTGGGTGATCGTGCCGGTGCTGATCGTCAGCGGGGCGTTGATCGGGTACGGCGCGCGGCTCGCGAGCGGCTGCACGTCCGGCAACGGGCTGAGCGGCAACGCGGCGCTCTCCCCCGCCTCGCTGGTCGCGACCGGGACGTTCTTCGGCACCGCGATCGCCGTCAGCTTCGCGATCGAGGCCGTGATTTGAAGCGCTTCGCGGCGTTCGTCGTGGGGGCCGTGTTTGGGCTCACGCTGTCCTGGTCCGGGATGACGAACCCGGACGTGCTGCGCGACGGGCTGCTGTTCCGCGACGCGTACCTGATGCTGTTCTTCGCGAGCGCGCTGGGTACGGCGTTCATCGGGATGCGGGTCCTGAAGGTGCTGCAGGCGAAGGCGCTGCTGACCGGCGAGCCCGTGTCGTGGACGACGGTCAAGCCCGAGCGCCGGCACGTGGTCGGCAGCGTGCTGTTCGGCATCGGCTGGGCCGTGGCGGACGTGTGCCCGGGGCCGATCGCCGCGCAGCTCGGCCAGGGCGTGCCGTGGGCGCTGGCGACGCTGGTCGGCCTGGTCGGCGGGCTCGTGCTGTTCAGCCGCCGTAGCGCCGTAACGTCGGGTTAGCGCCCTCGGGGAGCGTGTAGAACGCGCGACCGTTGCGGCTCAGCGCGATCGACTCCCCCTGGCCCTCGTCGAGCAGGTCCGCGCCGACCGTGCACTCCCGGTCACGCTTGAACGCCGTGGCCAGCGACTCCTTGCGCGTCTTGCGCCAGACGAAGGCGCTGTCGTAGCTGCGCAACACCACGGTGCGACCGTCCGCGGAGACGTCCCCGGACGTGATCGCCTGGCCGATCCCGAGCTCGACCGTCGCCGCCTTCTTCAGCGGGCCGGACTTCGTCGCGGTGTAGACGTCGGCGACACCGCCGAGGTTCTTCGTGACGATCGCGAGCTGCCCTGTGCGCGGGTCCACGAGCAGGGCCTCCGCGTCGTGCGGCCGGTCCGGGTAGGTCAGCGCGATCCGCGTCGCGACTGCCGTGCCGCCCTCGGGGATCGCGAACTCGTAGACCACGATCTCCTTCCGCTGGCCGAGGTTGTCGCCGATGTCGCCGGCGTACAGCGTGCGCCCGCGGATCGCGATGTCCTCCCAGTCCACGGCCTCCGCGCCGGTGACCTGCACCTCGCGGACCAACGCGCCGGTCTTGCCCAGCTCGAAGACCCGCGCGGAGTCGCCGGAGTCGTTGTGCGTCCAGAACGTCCCCTGGCGCGTGCGCGCGAGCCCGGAGAGCTCCGTGACCGCGGGGTTCTGTGCGCGCCCGAGTTTGCGCACGGGCAGCTCGCCGTCGCACAGCGCGGGTGGCGCGGGCGTCCGCGCGGCGGTCGCGGCCGGCGTGGTGCTCGCGGCGGGTCCGCTCGAGCTGCCACCGCACCCCGCGACGAGCACCGCAAGCCCGAGCGGCAAGATCCACTTCACCCCGCCGAGGCTAGCCGCGGCCCGCGCGCGGGCCCGCCCTCGCGACGCGCCCGCCGCCACGCTTG
>NZ_JAPDDP010000094.1 GCF_027587195.1 Solirubrobacter phytolaccae
CACCGCCATGTCGAGCGCCTCGAACGTGTCCCGCGCGGCGGAGGCGCGTGCGTTGCTGCGCCGCAGGTGCCCGCCGTGCGCGAGCTGCACCCGCGCGTGCAGCAGCGGCAGCTCCCGGCTGGCGGCCAGCGCGGCCTCGGCCAGCGCGTCCGCCTCGGCCTCGGGCGCGAGCAGCAGCCGCCCGTACGCGATCGACGCACGCAGATGCCGTGACGGTCCCGCGAACGTCTCGGCCCGCGCCAGCAACGCGCGCCCCGCCTCGTACGCGTTCGCGGCCACCGCGGCGTCCAGCGCATCCGCGACGATCCAGCGCGCGACGAAGTCCACGTGCCACGGCTCGCCGTCGTCCAGCACGCGGGTGAAGTGCGCGAGCGCCGCGCCCGCATCGCCCGCGGTGAGCCGTGCCAGCCCGCGCGCCACCTCGGCCATCGACCGCATCCCGTCCGCCGCGCCCGGCGGCAACGCGGCGTCCGCCCGATCGGCGAGCGCGAGCGCCGTCTCAAGGTCCCCACGCACGCCGGCCAACGCCGCCTGCGCCGAGCACGCCGCGACCACCCACAGCGGCTGGTCGGTCTCCCGCGACACGACCTCCGCCTCCTGGGCCAGCGCGAGCGAAGCACCCCACGCTCCGGCGAACACGCCCGCCCACGCGCGGCCGACGAGCGCGGTGGCCAGCAGCCCGTAACGCCCCCGCCCGCGCAGGCGATCCAGCGCCCGGTCCCCGACGTCGACGCCGCGGTCGAACGTCCCGATGATCGTCGAGATCACCGCGAAGAGCCGGAGCAGATCGGCGGGCACCGCGTCCGGGTCGATGCGCTTGAGCGTCTGGCAGATCTCCCGCCCATGGGCCGCCGGCGCGACGAGCGCGAGCACCATCGCGACGATCACGTCCGGCCGCCCGGACGGGAGCGCTCGGGCCGCGCCGACCATGCGCTCGCGCAACGGCTCGGGCACGTCCGACCACCAAGCGCGGAACGCCGTCGAGAGCAGCGCCTGCGACGCGCGCGCCGCGTCCCCGGCCGCGATCAGCGCGTCGACGCGATCCAGATGCGCCGCGAACCACGCCGGCGTGGGCGCGCGCTGGTCGGACGTGCGCATCAGCCACATCCGGCGCTGCTGGTCGTCCAGGCTCAACGTGAGTTGCGCGGCCTCGGCGAGCAGCCGTTCCACCAGGTCGTCGCGGCCGATGTCGAGCGCGAGCGCGGCCGCGTCCAGCAGCCGCGCGCCGCGCGTGAGCTCGTCACCCGTGAGCGCCGCCGCACGCCCGAGCGTCTCCGCCGCGCGCACCATCGAGCCGCGCCGCTGCGCGACCTTCGCCATCGCGACGAGCTCGTCCGCGATCCCGTCGTCCGTGGAGCCGGCCGCCGCGGCGACCCGGTGCCCGAGCGACCGCGCCCGGTCGGCTGCGAGCGTGTGCGCCAGCGCCTCGTGGGCTTCCCGGCGCCGGCTCTCGGACCCGCCCTGCCCGATCGCGGAGCGCATCAGCGGATGCCCGAAACGCACGCGCAGTTCGTCGACCTCGACGATCCCCGCCTCGACCGCGGGCGTGAACGCCTCCAGGTCGAGCGGCGCGCCGGTGAGCCGCGAGGCGGCGGTGAGCACCTCGGTGACGTCCGCGATGTCCGTGAGCGCAGCGACGAGCAGCGCGGCGCGGGTGCTCTCCGGCAGGTCCGCGACCCGCGCCGCGAACGTGCGCTCCAGCCGGGTGCTGAGCGGCAGCCACGTCGGCAGCTCCGGCTCCTCCTGCGCCCGTGCGGCACCCGCGAGCAGCTCGGTCAGCCCGAGCGGGTTGCCCTGCGCCTGGTCGAGGATGCGCTGGCGCGTCGCGGGCGTCAGGTCCGGCGCGAGCCCTTGCAGGAGCGCCTCGGCGTGCGCGGGCCCGAGCGGCTCGAGCTTGCGCGCCGGGAGCCCGCGGAAGCTGCGCGGGACGGGCTCGCGCGACGTGAGCAGCATCACGAGCGCGTCGGCCTCGATCCGTCGCGCGACGAACGCGAGCACCTCGGCCGTGGCCTCGTCGATCCAGTGCGCGTCCTCGACGATCACCACGACCGGCGTCCGCTCGGCGGCGTCGCCGAGCAGCCCGAGCACCGCCAGCCCGGTCCGGAACGGGTCCTGCGCGGCGTCGCCCGCGAAGCCCATGACCGCCTCGATCGCGGCCTTCTGCGGCGCCGGGAGCGCGTCCGCCTCGTCGAGGATCGGCCACAGGAGCGGCTGCAGCGACGTGTAGGGGACCTCGGCCTCGGACGGCATGCCGGTGGTCGTGAGCACGGTCGCGCCCTGGGCGCGCGCCTTGCTCGTGGCCGCGGCGGCGAGCGCGCTCTTGCCGATCCCGGGGTCGCCGTGCAGCAGCAGCGCCTCGCCCTGCGCGCGCCCGCGCTCGAGCAGCGCGTCGATGGTCGAGAGCTCGTCTTCGCGCCCGACGAGCTTCGCGCTGTCCCCCGGCCGTCTCAATTCGAGACCAACCCTAGTGGCGGAGCGGGTCAGGCCGCCAGCTCGCGCGCCGCATTCGTGACGACCAGCGCGTGGCCGACGCCAAAAACGTTCTCGGGGTCGTACGCGTGCTTGAGCTCCAGCAGCCGGTTCAAGCACACGCGCGTGTACGCGCTGTGCGTGCGCGCGGGGTCCTTGCAGAAGTTCAGGAACGTGCCGCCGGTGACCTGCTCGCGCAGCGGCTGCTCGCCGTCGACGGTCACCGAGAACGGCACGTGACGATGCCCGGCGGGGGAGGTCCCGCGCGCGATCGCGCCGCCCCAGCGCTTGACCTCGACCGCGTCCGCGCACTCCGCCACGTCGAGCAGCGCGTCGACCGGCACCTCGCGCAGCAGGTCGAAGTGGCGCGGCGCGGTCCCGCCGATCGTGAACGTCTCGGCGTACGGCATCACGCGGAACGTGTCCTCGAAGGGCTCCTCGAGGAAGAGCGGCGTGAGCGCCCGCCACGCGTCGTCGGCGCCGCCGGCGTACACGCCGCGCACGGCGACCGCGCCGCGCTCGACCACGATCGAGACGTTCAGCTCGTCCGGCATCGCGTACTCGGCGAAGCGCTGGAGGAGGTGCGAAGCGAGCCCGCGGTCGAAGCGCGCGACGCCCCCGAACACGTGCGTGACCGGGTGCAGCTGGATCTCCAGCGACGTCGCGACGCCGAAGTTCCCGCCCGCGCCGCGCAGCGCCCAGAACAGCTCGCTCCGCCGGTCGGCGCGGGTCGTCAGCAGCTCGCCGTCGGCGGTGACGAGGTCGGCGCGCAGCAGGTTGTCGGCGGCGAGCCCGTGCTTGCGCGCGAGGAACCCGTGCCCGCCGCCGAGCGTGAAGCCCGTGAGGCCGACCGTGCCGTCGGTGCCGGTGACCGGCGCGAGCCCGAACGGCGCCGCGGCGGCGACCACGTCGGCGGCGGTCGCGCCGGGACCGACCCGCGCGGTGCGGCGGTCCGGGTCGACGAGCACGGAGCGCATGCTCGACGTGTCGACCACGAGCGTGTCGGGTGATGGGTCCGCGAACGTGCCGTGGCCGGTCGCACGAACGGCGACGCGCAGCCCACGGGTACGAGCGGTCAGGACGGCGGCACGGACATCAGCGGGCGAGTGAGCGGCGATCATGTGCACTGAGACCGGCGCCGGGCACGGAACTCATCGGCACGCCGTCACGGGTCCAGCGGAGCGTGTCGCCGTCCGCGCGCAGGTCGGTGATCACGCCCGCGTCGAGCCGCACGATCCGGTCCGGAGCGACCAGTCCGTAGAGGACGCCGCCGGTGACGTAGGCGGTGACTCCGCGCTCGGTGACGGCGAACGGGTCGCCGGGCAACGGGGCCGGCACCTTTTCCGTGGACGCCGACGTGGCCCGGCCCGTCCGCACGTTCACGACGGTGAGCCGTGACGGGCCGGGACCCTCGTGCCACATCTCGCTCCCGTGGAAGACGGCCCAGTCGCGGTCGAGGCCGATCAGATCGAGGTAGGCGGTGCTGCTGAAGTCGGAGACGCTCTGGATCAGCACGCGGTCGCGGCCCGTGGCGAGGTCGCAGCCACGGACGACCGTCGTCCCGATCTGCGCGTGCGGACCGTACAGCGCACGCGAGAGCTGCACGCGCGCGTTGCTCGCCCACGGGTGGAAGCGGGAGCGCTCGTCACAGCCGACCGGACGCAGGTCGAGGAACCCGTACGTCGAGTCGACCTCCAGCCAGCGCAGCGTACGGCCGTCCTCGAGCGTCAGGTTGGTGCCCTCGAACGTGCTGACCCGGCGTGCTCGCTTCCCGCGCTGCTCGACCTTGACGAAGCCGCCGCCGTTGGCCTCGCCGTCGTCGGCCGACCACGCCAGGTCACCCTCGCGCGTGAGCAGCACGTCGGTCACGGCGGCGTAGATCGTGCGCGTGCGCTGGACCTCCAGCCGCCGCAGCACGCGCACCTCACGCCCGACCCGCGCGAGCGTGAGCACGACCCGGCGGTCCCGCCCGCGGCGACGTTCCTCGATCCACGCAACCCGGTGCCCGGCCGTGCTCGCCGCGGCGACCCGCCGGCCCGTCGCGCCCTTGCCGAGCCGCTCGCGCATCGTCCCGCGCGCGAGCTCATGGCCGCACACCCGCAGCGCGGTCCGCTTCGTCTCGTCGTTCACCTTCACGACGCTGATCGGCACCCGCTTCGCCGACGGCGTGGGCAGCGTGGTGCAGGCACGCGCGGCCGAGGGCGTGAGCAAGACCATCGCGAGGGCGATCACCGGCGTTCGCATGCGTCATGAACGGCCGGCTGGATCGGAAGTTCTGCTCAGCCAGGTTCGTGGACGTCGACCACCGCGTGCATCGTCACCGGGTGCTGCGTGCAGAAGAGCGTGTAGCGCCCCGCCGCGGTGAAGGTGCTGCTGTCGGTCTGGCCGGGGCTGCGGACCGGGGTGACGATCAGCCGCGGCCCGTCCGCAAGCCGCACGTTGTGGTCCGCGGACCCGGTGAATCGCCACTTGACGGTGCCCGGGCGACGCAGCGAGAAGCGGCGAGGCACGAAGCCCGAGTCGTCGACGACGACCTCCGCGTTATCGGCCAGGGCCACGCTCGGCCAGGGCGGGTCGAGGATCGTGAAGGCCCGGCCGCGCTCGTCGAGGCCGGTCAACGGAACCGGCGTCCATGGCGGCTCCGATCGCGTCGCGCCGGGCTTGGTCGCGTGGGTGGCGTCCGCGGGCAACGGCGCGCAACGGGTGTCCTTCGCGACAGGGGCGCGCGCGACGTAGAGGTGCATCACTGCCATCACGGTGCGCGGCCGGTCGGCTCCATACCGCGCGCTGAGCAGCACCGATTCACCCGCGCGCACGGGTATGCCCGTGCGGGACGTGAAGTACCGCGTATCGATCGGCCCTGGCTCGTGCAGCACCGGACGTGCGCGGTAGTAGAGGTGATCGGGCATCGCGTAGCTCGGCCGGTTGTCCAGGAGCCGCCGATCGCCGCAGCCCGGCTCGGAGAGCCACAGGTCCTGCGCGCCGCCGTGCAGATGCCCGCCGGCCGCGACGATCCGCAGGTCGTACGGAGCGGTCCACGCCGAGGTCGACTCGGTGCTCGAGCCCGGGGCTCCGTCGCCCCGGATGTGGTAGCCGGCCCCCTGCTCGCAGCCGTTGGCGCGCAGCCAGAAGGCCTGGACCGGCGTGAGGCGCTTCCGGGTCTCGACCTCGACGGTGTACTCGATGTAGACACGAAGCGTGCGTCCGGTGTGCGACATCAGCATCGCGCCCATCCGCCACTTGTCGTTGGGGTGGACGGGATACCCGTAGCCGTCCGGGAGCCGTAGACGCTGATCCTCTTCGCCCGTGCCGTAGAACGCCTCGTGGTGCTTGCCGGCGCACGGCAGGTCGGTCGGCTCGGGCCGGGCGCGGTGGAAGAAGACGTGATGCAGCATCACGTCCCGGATCGTCACCGGCCGACCTCGGCGGTCGACGAGCCGCGCGTGCATGCCGGTGATGAAGCCGTCGATCGGCGGTGGGTGGACCCGTCCTCTCGGATAGACCGTCTGATAGGCGCCGATGACCGTGGGGCCGTGCCGCAACCGGTATCGCTCGACCGAACCGGACGCGGGCGCGGCCAGCGCCGCGAGGGCGCCGAGGGTCGCCAGCAGGAACAGAGCACGCCTCATGTCGTCCTCCCCGGGTTGCGGAACTGCCGTAGGAACGCCCACAACGACCGGGCGGAACCGCCTTCCTGGTGACCGAGCCCGTGCACCGACCAGCGCTCGAGGACCGCGTGGCCGCGAGGCGCGTCGTAGTACTCGACGGTGGTGCGGAGTCCACCCGCGACCGTGAGCGCCCGCGTCCGCGCCGGAACCGCGGCGATCGGTCCGCGCTTGGCGCCGGTGAGGATGAGGTTGTTGACCAGCCGCCACTGCTCGAGTAGTTGGAGCGCGTGCGCCGGCGGCACCACCGCGTCACGGTCGCCGTGCACGATCATCACCGGCATCAGGTGACGGCGTGACCCCATGGCCCGTAGCGCGGCACGGGCGAGGGCGGCGGTGCTTCCGGACGGGCGTGCGCCTATGCACGTCGGCGCGCGGTACGCGCACCCGGCGCTGATGGCGAGGCCCGCGAACAACTCCGGATAGGTGGCGCCGAGGTTCGCCACCATCATGCCGCCGCTCGACACCCCGGCGGCGTACACCCTCGAAGGGTCGATCGGCGGTGTGCGCCGGGAGATCGCCGCGCGCACGATCGCCGCCACGGCCGCGGGATCGCCGCGGCCGCGCCGGGTTTCGCTCCGCGCCCGCCAGCACGGCAGCGTACGGCGCGTGTGGTCGAACCCCGCGTACAGGACCACGAACCGCCCGCGATCGGCTTCGGCGTCGAGGTCTCCGGTCGCTTGCAGATGCTCGGGCGTCTGGTTGCAGGCGTGGAGTACCACGAGCAGCGGTGCGGGGCGCGAGCGATCCACCGTGGCGGGGACGTAGCCGACGGAGTGGTAGCCGCCGCCGTAGGAGCGGCGGTCGACCACGCCCGCGTGTGCGGCGGCGGCGTTCGTGACGGTCGCCAAAGCCAGAACGAGGAGGCCTGTCCACCTGGGGCGCATCGTGTCCTGATCCTCGTCAGGGTCACGGCTGCTCGCGTCGGGGATATCCCTGAACTTTCAGCCGTCGGTCGACCCCGCCGCGAGCCGGTGCGCGAGCTCGGCGCGCGAGCGCACCCCGAGCTTGCGGTAGACGTGCGAGAGGTGCGTCTCGATCGTCTTCGGGCTCACGAACAACGTCGCGGCCGCTTCTCGATTCGTTGCCCCTCGGGCGACGAGCGCGGCGACCTGGCGCTCCTGTGGCGTGAGCCGGTCGGCCGTGTCGGGCGTTCGGCGCCGCGCCCGCTCGCCTGAACCGGCCAGCTCCGCGTGCGCCCGGCGTGCCCACGGCTCGGCCCCGAGCCGCTCGAAGGTGGCGAGCGCGGCACGGAGGACCACACGGGCCTCGGCCCGGCGTCCCGCGCGCCGAAGCCGCTCCCCGAAGCACAGCTCGGTACGCGCCCGCTCGAACGGGTCAGGCACCTGTTCATGCCGTTCGAGCGATGCCTGGAAGGAGCCGTCGAAGTCGTCGGCGATGAGCCCACGGCAGCGCAGCGCGCCCGCGAACGCGCTTTCGTCGATCTGCGTCTTCCGGGCTTGGCGTTCGAGCACGCGCAGGGTCGCTTCCGCGTCGGCGTGCCGGCCCAGGCGTATGAGGACCTCGGCAAGATCTTGCGCCCAGGGTGCGATCGCGGGAGCTTCCATGCCGCGCTCCAGCGAGAAGCGACCGACTTCTTCCAGCGTGGCGGCCGCCGCTTCGAGATCTCCCGCGCTGAGCTCCAGGCGCCCCAGGACCCAGCCGCCGACGGTCCGGATCGAGTCCACTCCGTGAGCGGTGCCCTGCTCGAGGGCCGTCGCCACCAGTGCCCGGCCCTCGTCGAACCGGCCCTGCACGCCGGCGAGCCACGCCAACAGGGACATCGGCTCGATCTCCAGCGCGCGCTGCCCGACGTCGCGGGCGATCGCGAGGGACTCATTCGCGGCTTCCTCCGCTCCTTGCCACTCGCCGATCGTCATCCGCGCCCAGGCGATGCTGAACAGCGCGGCCGGGAGCGCGGAAAGCATCCCTTCCGCACGCAGTCGCTCGGCCGCGCGCTCGGAGCGTGCGACCGCCGTCGTAGCTCGGCCGGCGGTGAGCTCCGCCATGAACATCTGGCCGCCGTACGGTCCGAGCGCCCAGAAGTCGCCACGCTCGACGTAGGCGATGGCCTCCTCGAGGAGCGGGAGCCCACGTGCCCCGTCACCGCGCAGAATTCGCGCCGTGCCGACGGCGAGCGCGGCGAACGGGCGGAACAACGGCGTGTCGCGCACCTGAGGCCAGGCCTGTTCCGCCAGTCGCTCGGCTTCGAGTGGCTCGCCCATCATCATCGACGCCATCGCGGCGTCGAGACGGAGGACAGCCGCACGCGTCGGATCGTGGAGCTCCACCCGTGCCGCCTCGTCGATGAGGAGCGCTCGGATCGGCGCGCTGCCGCCGTGGAACGTGATGACCTGCGCGCGCAACCGCTGGGCGTCGGCACGCGCCAGCGGGTCGTCGATCTCCGCCATGGCCGCATCGAGCAGCGCGACGGCGTGTGTCGGCTGACCCGCTTGGTGGTGGGCCGCGGCACCGCTCAGCAGGCGTCGGACGCGCACGCTTCCAGGCGTGGTCACGCGCGCGGCGACTTCGAGCGCCCGCCCGGCGACCGCCGGCGCCCCGCGCGTCCGGGCGTCGGTGGCCACGCGCTCGAGCTCGGCGGCGATGTGCTCGTCCGGCTCGATCGTGGCGGACGCAAGGTGCCACGCACGACGTGCACGGCTCGGAGGATCCTCGCGCATCGCTTCGGCGAGTGCGAGGTGCGCATCACGCCGCGCGCTCGGGGCGGCGCGCCGGTACGCCGTGGACCGGATGAGCGGATGTGCGAAGGCCAGACGGCCGTCCTCGAGCGCGACGAGCTCGACGGCCACGGCGACGTCGAGGTCCTCGAGCGCCAGCCCGCGCATTCGCAGCGCGCGGGCGGTGTTGACCACGAGCCCGGACTCGTCGGCGGCCGCGATGACCAGCGCGCTCTGCGTCGGCTCCGGGAGGGCCTCGATCCGGGCGCCGAAGGCGCGGGCGATGGCCGGGCCGACGGGGAGCGGGTCGGGAAGGCGATCGCGGCCTTGCAGCTGAGCTGGGCTCAACAGACGGGCGAGCTCCCGCAGCGCCAGGGGGTTGCCGCCGGTGCCGCCGTGCAGCTGGTGCAGCACCTCGGGCGAGACCGCGCCGAGCACGGCTCTCGCGGCCTCCGGGCTGAGACCGCTCAGCGCCACCTGCGCAAACCCCGACGACTCGAAGTCGATGCCTTCGCCCGTCCGCATCGCGAGGACGATGCACACAGGGTCGTTCGCAAGCCGGCGTGCACTGAAGCGCAAAGCGTTCGCCGATTCCGCGTCCAGCAGGTGCGCATCGTCGACCAGCGCCAGCACGGGGCGGTCCTCGGCGGCTTCAGCCAGCAGGCTGAGCGTGGCGGCGTAGGCGCCGAACGGGTCGTTCACCTGCTCGTGGCCGAGCCCCAGCGCGGCCTCCAGCGCGGTCCGCCGGCGTTGGGGGAGCCGCGGCAGCAAGTGGAGCACCGGATGCAGCAGCTCCGTCAACCCCGCGTAGGCGAGGGTCGACTCCGACTCGACCCCGTGCGCCTTCAGCACCTGCACACCGGCGGCGCAGCGCTCGAGGTCGGCCAGCAGCGCTGTCTTGCCGATTCCCGCCTCGCCGCGCACGACGAGCGCCGCGCCGCGCGCCTCGTGAGCGCGTTGCACACCTTCGGCCAGCTTCGCGAACTCGGACTCGCGGCCGACGAGCACGATCCGATCCTACGCCGTTCAGCTCCCACGTGCAGTTGACATTCCACCTAGAATGTCGGCATGCCCGTCACGTTCAACCACAGCATCCTCGCGGCCAAGGACCGCCACGCGTCCGCGCAGTTCCTCGCCGACATCCTCGATCTCGCGGCGCCCACGAGCTGGGGTCCGTTCACCTCGGTCGAGCTCGACGGCGGGGTGACGATCCAGTTCGCCGAGCCGCCGGTCGACGAGATCCAGATGCAGCACTACGCGTTCCTCGTCGACGACGAGCGCTTCGACGCGGTGCTCGCGCGCGTCCAGGAGCGGGGGATCCCGTACACGGCCGACCCGCAGCTCCAGCTCGCGCAGCAGATCAACACCAACCACGGTGGGCGCGGGTTCTACTTCTTCGACCCGGCCGGGCACGGGTTCGAGGTGCTCACGCGGCCCTATGGCGGCTGACGCGGTCCGGCTCATGGTGCTCGCCACCGCGGCGCACCTGGAGCCGGCGACGGGCTACGCCGTGCGCAAGCACCTGCTCGACCAGGGCGCGGATCGCTGGGGCGGGGTGAGCGTGGCCTCGATCTACTCGGTCCTGCGCACGCTCACCCGCCACGGGCACCTGGAGGAGCTCGACGACCCGACCGGCGTGCGCAAGGCGACGAAGGCCTACCGCCTGACCGCGTCCGGCCGCGAGGAGCTGCGGGCCGTGTGGCGGCGGGCGATCGAGACCGTCGACGCCGCGCATCCGCTCGCGTTCCACGTCGCGATCACGCTGACCGAGCTCGTGCCGCACGCGGAGTACGTCGACGCGCTGCGCTCCCGCCTGACCACGCTCGACCGGCTCGCCGAGCTTCCGCTCCCCGACCTTCCGGCCGCCCGGCTGTGGCGGGCGCTCGGCGCGGCGGAACGCGCGTGGCTGCGCGAGATGGTCCCTTAAAGAGGAGTGGCCGCCGCGCTGGTCAAGCGCGGCGGCCGGGAGGATCAGGCCAAGCGGGTGTCGGGAGGAGAGAGGGAACTGCCCGGGGCCCAGTCGCTTACGAGGTGGTCAGCCTCTGTGAGGTAGATACTGCTGCAAGGCCTGAGTCGTCACACTCGCCCACAGGGGTGAACCTCTTCACCCCGAGTGGACACACGATGGGCCTTACCTGCTACGAAGGACGGCCTATGGCACGCATCCTGAACAGCTTGCCGAAGGGCGAGCGCATCGGCCTGGCGTTCTCCGGCGGCCTGGACACGTCGGTCGCCGTCGCCTGGACGCGCGAGCACGGGGCCATCCCGTGCTGCTACACGGCGGACCTGGGCCAGTACGACGAGCCCAACCTGGCGGACGTGCCGGACCGTGCGCTCGAGTACGGCGCCGAGCTCGCGCGACTGGTGGACTGCAAGGAGCTGCTCGTCCACGAGGGGCTCGTGGCGCTGCAGTGCGGGGCGTTCCACATCACCACCGCCGGCCGCACGTACTTCAACACGACGCCGCTCGGCCGCGCCGTCACGGGCACGTTGCTGGTGCACGCGATGGTCGCCGACAACGTGAACATCTGGGGCGACGGGTCGACCTACAAGGGCAACGACATCGAGCGCTTCTACCGCTACGGACTGCTGGCCAACAAGGACCTGCGGATCTACAAGCCGTGGCTGGACGCCGCCTTCGTCGACTCGCTCGGCGGGCGCTTCGAGATGAGCGAGTGGCTCAAGGAGCGCAACCTCCCGTACCGCGACTCGACCGAGAAGGCCTACTCGACCGACGCGAACATCTGGGGCGCGACGCACGAGGCGAAGCTGCTCGAGTCGCTGGACACGAGCATGGACATCGTCGAGCCGATCATGGGGGTCGCGCACTGGAAGCGCGGCGTCGAAATCGAGTCCGAGGAGATCTCGATCCGCTTCAAGGAAGGCTGGCCGGAGGCGATCAACGACGAGACGTTCGAGTCGCAGGTCGACCTCGTCAACAAGGCCAACGAGATCGGCGGTCGCCACGGCCTCGGCATGAGCGACCAGATCGAGAACCGGATCATCGAGGCCAAGTCGCGCGGCATCTACGAGTCGCCCGGCATCGCGCTGCTGCACATCGCCTACGAGCGGCTCATCACCGCCATCCACAACGAGGCGACGATCGACAACTACCGCACGATGGGCCGCAAGCTCGGCCGGCTGCTCTACGAGGGCCGCTGGTTCGATCCGCAGTCGCTCACGCTGCGCGACCCGCTGCAGCGCTTTGTGGCCAGCGCCGTCACCGGCGAGGTCGTCGTCCGGCTGCGCCGTGGCGAGGACTACACGCTCGTCTCGACCGACGGGCCCGGCCTCACCTACGAGCCCGAGCGCCTGTCGATGGAGCGCAACGAGGACCAGGCCTTCGGCCCGCAGGACCGCATCGGCCAGCTCACGATGCGCGACCTCGACATCGCCGACTCCCGCGCCCGCCTGGCCACTTACGGCAGCCAGGGCCTGCTGCCCCAGGTCGACGAGATCATCGGCGCCACGGTCGAGCGTGCCCAGGAGCCCCGGCAGCTCAACGACTGACGCGTTGCGGCGCGGTCTGGGCTCCGGCTTCCTCTGGGCGCTGGAGACGGACCGCGCCGGCGCGACGGCGGCGGTGGTGGCGTGCGTGGCCGAGGACCCGCGCTGGGACCGCCAGCTGGACTCGCGCCAGTGGTACTACGGCGAGCTGGCCCTGCGCCTCGGCATCGCGGCCGAGCGCTTGACGGGCGAGCTCGCGATCCCCGTACTCGGTTGGATGGCGGCCAACGCGCACGAGGCGGCACGGGCCACGCTGCGCGACCACGTCGCCCACGGCCCGGAGTGGGACGAGGCCCTGTGGTCGCTGACCTACGTCGACGACGAGACGGGCCCACGTACCGGCTGGGAGGAAGCGGTCGCGGGGCTGGACGAGGCGCTGGCGGCGCGCTTCCCGACGGACGCCGCGTTCGCGGCGGCGCTGGAGGACGTGAACGCGCGGGCGGACACGCCGCCTTGGTCGCTGTGGGCAGACCAGCCGCGGTTCGCACGCGCGCTGGGGCGCACCGACGCGCGTGGGCTCGCTGCCGACCGCCCTCGCCCGGCGCGGCCGACGCCGTTGGGCGAGCAGAGCACCGCCGAGCTCGCGGCCTCGACCAACCCGCGTGCGGTCGGGGTCCTTGCCGCCCGCACCGCGCCTGCCGACGTCGCGGACATCCTCGCGGGCGCCCGACGCGGGCAGCCGACCGCCCTGCGGGCACTCGGCGAGCAGGGGCGACCCGAGCTCCTCGAGCTTGAAGCCGCCGCCACCGACGGCGCCGGGCAGGCCGCGTACCACCGCGCGCTCGTGCGGCTGCCGTTCGCGCTCACCGGCCCGCTCGCCGCTGACTGGCTCCGCTCGCCCGACGCCATGCGCCGCCGTCGCGCGTCCTCCATCCTCGCCGCGCACGCGGGCGGCGACGAAGCGCCGGCCGTGCGCGCCGCGCTTCGCCACGAGACCGACCAGTACGTGATCGGCTCCCTCGCCGAAGCGCTCGGCCGGGCACCTGAGGCCGGGCCGTCCCCCGAGCTGCGCGAGGCCTACGCGACGATGCCGTACTCGTACGGCCGGCACTTCGTGGTCGAGGCGCTCGCCGCGACCGACCCAGCGTTCGACGCCGAGCTCGCAGTCGAATGTGCCTTCGACTGCGAGCCCGTCGTGCGAGCGTTCGTCAGCGGTCGATCGTGACCGTGAACTCGTCCGAGTAGTCCTCGTAGTTGATCTCGCCGCGGAACGTGTGCGGGCCCTCGCTCAAGAGGGTCGTGTCGACGTACTCGGTGATCCCGCCGTCGCAGCCGGTCCCGCGCGCGGCGAACGGCGGGATGAAGAACTGCCAGATGTAGTCGACGCCCACTTCCTCGAAGCCGATGTGCGCCCAGAACGCCCCGGGGCAGACCGTCACCTCATAGGTCTCCGTCCCGTCGATCGTCGTCCCGGCGAGGTCGTAGAACGGCCCCTCGACCGTGACGTCGGCACTCGCGACCTGCGGTACCACCAACGACAGCGCGACCAGCGCGGTGCCGAACAGCCCCCGAGCCGTCCAACGTGAAAACGCCTGCATCACTACCCCTCCCACTGGATGTTGTGCGTGCGCTTCGAACCGTACTCCTCGGTCCCGTTCTCTCATACGCGCAGGGAAACGTTTCTACATTTGTCGGACCGGGAGTTGGTACTGCACCGGGGGCAGCTCGGCAATTGCAGTAGTGCCGTACTGACGACCCGCGGGCGTCGCGCGGAGAGGGTTCACGATCATGACCGCTCCCACCGTGACCTTCGACTCGGCCGAGCTCGCCCCGCGCGAGCGGCTCGCCGAGGTGCAGCTCGCCCGTTTGCGCGCCACCCTCGCCCGCCGCGGCCTGGACATCCCGATCACGACGCTCGAGGACCTGCGCGCGGTGCCGTTCACGACCAAGGACGACCTGCGCGCCCGCTACCCGCTCGGGATGGAGACCGTCCCGCCGGAGGAGATCGTCCGGCTGCACTCCTCCAGCGGCACGAGCGGCACGCCGACGATCGTCGGCCACACCGCGAAGGACCTCGACACGTGGGCGTTCCTCGTCGCGCGGCTGCTCGCCATGGCCGGCGTGCGGCCCGGCATGGTCGTCCACAACGCCTATCCGTACGGCCTCACGACCGGAGGCTTCGGCTTCCAGCAGGGCGCCGAGCGGCTCGGCGCGACCGTCGTCCCCGCCGCGGGCGCGCCGCTCGACGTCCAGGCGCGCCTCCTGCGCGACCTCGAGACGCCCGTCCTGCTGTGCGCGCCGTCGTTCGCCGCGCAGCTCGCCGACACGCTCGGAACCCACTCGATCGAGGTCGGGCTCTTCGGCGGCGAGATGTGGACGCCGGTGCTGCGCGACCGGCTCGAGCGCCAGCTCGGGATCATCGCGCTCGACACCTACGGGATGAGCGAGCTGTGCGGGCCCGGCGTGGCCGGCGAGTGCATCGAGGGCCGCGACGGCGCGCACATCATGGAGGACCACTTCCTCGCCGAGGTCATCGATCCGGTGACGACGGAGCCGGTCGCGCCGGGCGAGTACGGCGAGCTCGTGCTGACGACGCTGACGCGGGAGGCGATGCCGCTCGTCCGCTACCGCACCGGTGACATCACCGCCCTGATCGACGAGCCCTGCGTGTGCGGGCGCACGTTCGCGCGCATGGCGTCCGTGGTCGGCCGCCGCACCGACGTGATCGAGGCGGGCGGCGCGCGCGTGTACCCGTCCGAGATCGAGCGCGTGCTGCTCGCGCACCCGGGCATCGGCCTCAACTACCAGCTGGTCGTCGAGGGCGACCACCTCGACGTGCACTGCGAGTCCGTCGACGGCTTCGGCGACCGCGTGCATCTCGCCGCCGAGCTGCGCGCCGCGCTCGGCGTGGACGCCGACGTGATCGTCGACGCACCCGGTGGCGTCCCGCGCTCGCCCGGCAAGGCCGTCCGGGTGGTGCGGCGATGATCGCGGTCGATCCGTTCGGCGAGCACGGCCACGCCGGCCCGGGCACGGCGTTCGTCGTCGTGGGCGCCTTCCTGCTCTCGTTCCTGCTGATCCGGACGAGCGCGCGGCTGACGCGCAGCGTGTCCTGGTGGCCGGGCGGGGTCGAGACGCGCGGCGTGCACGTCCATCACCTCGTGTGGGGCATCGGCCTGATGAACGTGTGCGGCTTCCTGGCCTTCGCGGTACCGCTCGAGTTCCCGTGGTGGCACCTGATCGCCGTCGGCTTCGGCGTCGGCGCGGGCTTCACGTTCGACGAGTTCGCGCTCTGGGTGCACCTCGAGGACGTCTACTGGGCCGAGCAGGGCCGCTCGTCGTTCGACGCGGTCGTCGCCTCGGCGGCGTTCATGGCGCTGGTCGTGCTCGGGGTCCGCCCGTTCGGGCTGGACGACCCCGGCTCCGTCCTCGCCTCCGTCGCCGCGGTCAGTGTCGTCGTCGCCATCTCGGGCGTCGCCTTCGCCAAGGGCCGCGTGCTGTTCGGCGTGATCGGGCTCTTCGTCCCGGTCGTCGCCCTGGTCGTCGCGCTCCGGCTCGCACGACCGAGCTCGCCGTGGGCGCACTGGCGCTACGACGAGGGCAAGCAGGCACGCGCCGCTGAGCGTTTCAGCGGCCGTTCGGAACAACTTCGTCGCCGGATCGGCGACACGATCGCGGGGGAGCCGTCATGACCGCGCTGCACACCGAGACCGACGAGCGGGCGCGCCGGCTGGCGAAGCTCGACGACCTACGCACGCGTGGGATCGACCCGTATCCCGCGTCGTTCGCGCGCGACCACACGACCGCCGACGTGCGCGGGCGCTTCGCCGCGCTCGGCCCGGACGCCCGGGCGGACGCGTCGGTGCGCGTCGCCGGACGCGTGATGCTGATCCGCCGCCACGGCGGCCTGATCTTCGCCACGCTGCACGACCAGACGGGCGAGCTGCAGCTGCTCGCGGCGCGCGGGACGGACGCGTTCGCGGCGCTGGAGACCCTCGACCGCGGCGACTGGGTCGGCGCGGCCGGCGCCGTGATGACGACGCACACCGGCGAGCTGACGGTCGAGCTGACCGAGCTCGAGCTGCTGTCGAAGGCCGTGCGGCCGCTGCCCGACAAGCACCACGGGCTCGCCGACCCGGAGGTCCGCGTGCGCGAGCGCCACCTGGACCTGATCGCGAACCCCGCGGCCCGGCGCACGTTCGACGTGCGCTCCGCGGTCGTCGCCGCCGTGCGCGCGACGCTCGCCGAGCGCGGCTTCACCGAGGTCGAGACGCCGGTGCTCGAAGCGCACGCGGGCGGCGCGGCGGCGCGGCCGTTCATCACCCATCACAACGCGCTGGACACCGACCGTTATCTGCGGATCGCGTTGGAGTTGCCGTTGAAGCGCCTGGTGGTCGGCGGCTTCGAGCGCGTGTTCGAGATCGGGCGCGTGTTCCGCAACGAGGGCCTCGACGCGACGCACAACCCCGAGTTCACGCTGCTCGAGGCCTATCAGGCGCTCGCGGACTATCGGGACATGATGGAGCTGGTGGAGACGATCGTCTCCCGCGCGGCGATCGCCGCGACCGGCACCACCGTGGTCTCGATCGGCGGGCGCGAGATCGACCTCGCTCCGCCGTGGCGGCGGGCGACGATGGCCGAGCTGATCCTCGAGCACAGTGGCGAGACGATGCATCCGTCGATGGGCGTGGAGGCGGCGCGGGCGGTCTGCGAGCGCGTCGGAATCGCCTACGAGGCGGGCTGGGGGCCGGGCAAGCTGATGGCCGAGGTCTACGAGGCCGTCGCGGAGGACACGCTGATCGAGCCGACGTTCGTGCTCGACCATCCGCGTGAGGTCTCGCCTTTGGCTCGTTCGCATCGGGATGACCCGCTGCTGACCGAGCGCTTCGAGGCGATCGTCGGCGGGCGCGAGCTCGCCAACGCGTACAGCGAGCTCAACGATCCCGTCGACCAGCGCGAGCGCTTCGAGGCCGAGGGCTTCGTCGACGAGGACTACGTCCGCGCGCTGGAGTCCGGGCTGCCGCCGACCGGCGGGCTCGGCATCGGCATCGACCGGCTCGTGATGCTGATCTCGGGTGCGCCGACGATCCGCGACGTCGTGCTGTTCCCGGCGCTACGCCCGGAGCGGACCGCGGTCGAGCTGCCGGCGGTCGTGAAGGCGGACGACGATCCGGTGGCCGGGATCGATGCGGTCACCCGGCCGCGCGCGCCGATGGTGCTGGCCGGGCTTACGGCGTTGAGCGGGGTCGCGCTTTTGACCCATCACGGCGGCGTCGTGGCGTCGGTGGTCATCGGCTTCGTCCTGCTGCTGCTGGCCGCGCCGCTGCGGGGTGGCAAGCGCCGGGCGTGGGGTGCGGCGGTGGCGCTGTTCGGTGCCGCGGTCGTGTTCCGGCGCGCCGACGTCGAGGTGTTCACGCCCGCCGTGGCGATGCTCGTGGCGTTGGTGTGGAACCGCGACGCGTTCGTCGCCAAGCCCGATCCCGGCTCCGCGCGGACGCTCGCGTGGTTCGTGCCGGCGTGGGTGGCGGCGTCGGTGGTCTTCGGGGTCGCGGCGCTGCACCAGTCGCTGGGGGATGCGCTGCTCGGCCTGGCGGGGATGGGCGACGCGGGGCGCTTCGCGTCCGACACGTTGCTCGCGCTCGGCCTGACCGGGCTGGCGGTGAGCGCGCTGCTCGCGTTCCGCGCGGTGCGCTCGTCCGGCTCGTCGGATCTCACGCGGGCGCGGGAGCTGGTGTTGAAGCACGGCGAGGGCACGCTCGACTACTTCGCGCTGCGGCCCGACAAGCGCCACTTCTTCAGTGAAGACGGCTCGGCGATGCTGGCGTACACGGTGCGCGGCGGGCACGCGTTGGTGTCGGGCGACCCGATCGGGCCACGCGAGGCGCACGTGCGCGTCGTGAACGAGTTCGTCACGGCGGCCCATTCGGAGGGGCGCCGCGTGGCGTTCCTCGGCGCGCGTGAGCGGGACCTCGGCATGTACCGGTCGCACGGCTTCCGCAGCGTGTACCTGGGGGACGAGGCGGTCGTGCACTGCGATCGGTTCTCGCTCGAGGGCGCGGCCATGAAGAGCGTGCGCTCCGCGGTCGCGCGGGTCGGGCGCGAGTGCTCGTTCGAGCTGCTGCGTGAGCCCGAGGCGTCGCCCGCGCTGCGCGACCAGCTCAACGCGTTGCGCGAGCGCTGGCGTGACGGCGCCGACGAGCGCGGCTTCACGATGGAGCTCGGCGGCGGCGTGACCGGGGAGGACCCGGAGCTGCTGCTCGCGCTGGCACTGGCGCCGGACGGGCGGCCGCTCGGCTACCTGCGGCTCGTTCCCTGCTTCGGCGACGAGCCCGGCTGGTCGCTGGACCTCATGAACCACGACCCGTCCGCGCCCAACGGCATGATCGAGTACCTGGTCGCGATGACCGCGCAGGAGCTCGGCGCGCGCGGCTACAAGCGGCTGTCGCTGAACTTCGCGACCTGGGGTCGGCTGTTCGCGGAGGACGCCTCGCTCTCGTTCGCGGAGCGCGCGCAGAAGCGCGTGGCCGAGGTGCTCAGCCCGTACTTCCAGATCACCTCGCTGCGGACCTTCAACGCCAAGTTCGACCCCGAGTGGGTGCCGCGCTCGATCATCGTCGAGGACGTCGACGACCTGCCGAAGGTCGGTCTGCTGTACGCGAGCGTCGAAGGCTTCCTGACGCTGCCGCGCCTAGGGCGATAGCGAGCGGATGCTCGATGCCGAGCCAGCTGAACGACAGCGGCAGCAGCGCGATGGTTCCCGCGATGCCGACCGCCTGAGCCAGACGGTCCCCTCGGCGCGTCATGAGCGCGCCGAGGGTCGCGCCGAGGACGCATGACACGCCGTAGTCGCGCGTTGTCGTGGGACCGTCGAAGGCGTAGATGACCGCGTACGCGATGAGCGCGGAGCCGACGTGGCCGACGAGGGCGACGCGCCACCACATGCAGGCGTCGGTGCGGTTGATGAGGAGCGCAGCGGCTGCGGCGGCGATGGCGACCTGCAGCGCCGGCACGGGCGGCGCGGCGTCCAGCCCACTCGTCAGCAGCAGGTGGAGGTGGCCACGCGCGACCTGCTGCGCCGTGGCCGGGAGGTAGACGCCGACGAAGGCCGTGGCGAAGTAGAGCGCCGCGGCCAGGCCGGCCAACGGCAAGCACACCGTCGGGCGTCGCGTCAAGTAATTCGGGCTTCGCATCCGAATCACTTGACCCGCCGCGGCCGGCGCGCTCTTGTGCGGGTGAGCGGCTGCGCCGGATTGCGCCCGGGCGCGGGCCTGTTCGCTCGTTTGGGCCGTTGTGCCACGCGAGCGTTCACTTCCTCCTCCCTGAGCCGAGTTCGTGAACCTTCGCGTGGCGTCGGCCACCCGAGCGCTGGCTTTTTGGTCGCTGCGCCCAGAAATCCAGCGCTCGAGTGCACCTGCGCACTTGGCCCGACGGTGTGCTCCCCGAGCGCGGCAACGCACCGAGACGCGTCACGCGCGGACCTCCACGGCGCCGGCTCACGGTGCGGCGGCACCACGCACGGCCGAGCTTGCGGACGCGGCGGGGTCTGCGTGCGCGGCTGGCGTCGTGTGCGCGGCGTGGCCCGTGGGCGCGGCCGGAGTCGTTGACGCGGCGGGGCCCGCTGCCGCTGCCGGCGTCGTCGGCGCGGCCTGGTCCGTGGGCGCGGCCGGACCTTCGGGCGCCGCCGCGAGCACGGCGAGCCCCGCGACCATCGCGGCCAGCCCGAGCAGCGCGAACGCGAACCCCGCCGCGCTCGTGTGGAGCCGCTCGCCGAACGCCAGTACGCCGATCGCCACGCTCGTGAGCGCGTCCAGCGCCATCTGCGACGCCACCGCTGGTCCCAGCGCGCCGGCCCGGAGTGAGCGTTGCGAGAGCTCCATGCTCGCCCAGCCGACGATGACCAGCGCTACGACGTGCCAGTCCAGCAGCGCGTGCAGCACACCTTCGTCGAGGCGTTCGACGACCGCCTTGGTCAGCGCCGCGCTCAGGCCGAACAGGACGCCGGTCGCGCAGCCCAGGCGGACCGCGCCGCCGCCCCGCGCGGCCAGGCACGCGAGCAAGGCCGCGCCGAACGCGACACACCACGCTGCAACGGACGCGTCGTCGCGTCCGCCGACCGGATCGGCCAGCACGAGGAAGGCCGCGAGCCCGCCGGCGACGCACAGCGCGGCCAGCAGCTCGACGCGCCGCACGCGGCGGCCCTGGAGGAAGACCGCGAACACGAGGCTCGAGGCGAGCACTGGTTGGACCACCGCCAGCCGTCCCACCGCCAACGCGGCGGCCTGCCCGACATAGCCGAGCCCGTCCGCGGCGAGCCCCGCCAGCCACACCGGGCGGCGGGCCAAGGCGACCAGCGAGCCCGCCTCGGTCCGGGCCGCGCGTTGCTGCAGGGCACTGCCGGCCGCGAACAACAGGGCGGCGCCGAGGGCGAGGGGGATGGGGATCACACCACGCATGCTCGACGCGCGACGCGCGCGCGTCGTCAGTAGCGGGCTACTGAACCGACCTGCCGCCGTACGCAGTGCAACTTGGAGAATGTCAGCGCTCTGAACATCGCGATCGCGATTCCGACGGGGAAGGAGCCACGGGGCGAGCGCCACCAAGATGGCGCGAACACAGTCCCGCTGAGCTGAATAGAGTCGGCACGTGCACACGGGTGCGGGGACCCTTGCGGCGGAGTGGCCGCTCATCGGACGTGACGACGAGCTGGCGCGGATCGGCCTCGCCCGTGAGCAGGAGGACTGCCGCGGCATCGTCGTCAGCGCCGGCCCGGGCGTCGGCAAGTCCCGCCTGGCCCGGGAGGCGCGGGCCGTCGCCGAGCGCTCCGGCGCGCGCACGAACTGGGTGCAGGCGACCCGCAGCGCCGCGGCGGTCCCGCTCGGCGCGTTCGCCGGCGTGCTGCCCGACGAGGTGCGCTCCGACGACGCGCTGGAGCTCCTCCGCCGCAGCGCCGAGGCGCTCCGTGAGCAGGCCGCCGCGCGGCCCGTGATCGTCGCGGTCGACGACGCGCAGATGCTCGACCCGGTGTCGGCTGCGCTCGTCCTGCACCTCGCGCTGACCGGCAGCGCGTTCGTGCTCGCCACGGTGCGCACCGGCGAGCCGTGCCCGGACGCGATCGTCTCCCTCTGGAAGGACGCGGGCGCGCGACGGATCGAGCTCGGCACGCTGAGCGACGAGGCCGTCGCGACGCTCGTGCAGACCGCGCTCGGCGGGCCGGTCGAGCAGGCCGTGCTCGCGTGGGTGGCCGAGCAGAGCCGCGGCAACGCGCTCTTCGCGCGGGAGCTCGTGCTCGGCGCGGTCGCGTCCGGCACGCTCGCGCTCAAGCGCGGCCTGTGGCGGCTCACGCGCGTGCCGACCGTCAGCGCCACGCTGGTCGAGCTGGTCGCGGAGCGCATGCAGGGCCTCTCGGACGCGGAGCGCGAGGCGCTCGAGCTGCTCGCGCTCGGCGAGCCGCTCAAGCTCACCGAGCTCGGGGACCTGTCGAGCTTCGACGTGCTGACCACGCTCGAGGCGCAGGGCATGATCAGCGCGACCGAGGGCGTGGGGGAGCCGCAGGTGCGGCTCGCGCACCCGCTCCACGGCGAAGGGCTGCGCGCCGAGCTGCCGATCGTCCGCGCGCACCGGTTGCGCCTCAAGCTCGCCGCGGTGCTCGAGCAGCGCGCGCCGCTCACCCCCGACGACGCGCTCCGCATCGCCCGCCTACGGCTCGACGCAGGCGCCGAGATTCCCGCCGCGCTGCTCGTCGACGCCGCCCGCGCCGCGATCCTCTCCGGCGACCCCGACCTCGGCGCGCACCTCGCGCAGCGCGCCGACGGGCTCCCCGCGGCGCTCCTGCTCGCCCGCGCCCACACGGTGCGCAAGCGCTTCGACGAGGCTGAGTCGACGCTCGCCGCGCTCGAGCCGGTGCTGGCGATCGACTACCTCGAGCAGCGCACGCACGTCCTGTTCTGGGGCCTGAACCGCCCGAACGAGGCGCGCGCCCTGCTCGACCGCGCCCACGGCTGGTCCGAGGACGCCGACTGGCACGCGCGCGTCGAGCCGCTGCGGCTCGGGTTCTCGCCCGACGTCGGCGGCACCGTCGAGTCGCTCGAGCAGGTCGCCGCGGACCCGTCGCTGGACGCTGTCACGCGCCGGATGAGCGAGCGCCGACTCGCGGTCTCGCTGTTCTTCACCGGCCGCACCGCCGACGCGCGCGCCCTCGCCGAGCGGCTCAAGCCGGAGATCCCGCTCCGCAACTACAGCGACGCGCTCGCGCTCGGCATCCGCCGCCTGATCGGGATCGAGAGCGGCGAGGACTGGGCGGCGCTGGACGCCGACATGGGACAGGTGCTGCGCGACGGCGTGCGCGCGCACGACGACGAGGCCGCCGGGCACGGCGCGCTCGGGCTCGGCTACACCGAGCTCCTGCGCGGTCGCTACCGCGACGCCGAGCGCTGGTTCGCGGAGGCCGAGCTGCACTTCGAGCGCCAGGACACGTTCGGCAACCTCATCCACGTGCGTGCGCTGCAGGTCGGCGCGGCCCACTTCGGCGGGCAGCCGGAAGCGGCGCTCGCCGCGCACGAGCGGCTCCTCGCCACGCTGGACGGGCGCGAGGCGCTCTCGAGCCAAGCCCCGTACGTCGCGCGCGCCGAGGGCTGGACGCTGCTGGCGCGGGGTGACGTGACCGGCGCGCGGGCCACGTTCCTCGCCGCCGCGGACCTGCTCGCGTACATGCCGGGCTACGCCGCCCAGCTGCGCTACGAGGCGCTGCGCGCCGGCGCGACCGCCACCCAGATCGCGGACGCCCTCGCGCCGCTCGTGGAGCGCTGCGACGCCCGGCTCGTCGCCGCCTACCTCGCGCACGCCCGGTCACTCGCAGAGAAGGACGGGGCCGCACTGCTGGACGTTGCGCGCGAGCTGGCCGCGATCGGCGCGGACCGTTACGCGCTGGAGGCGGCGGTCGACGCCGCGACGGTCTTCCGCGACGCCGGCCGCCAGGACTCGGCCCGCCGCGCCGCCGCGCTCGCCCGCGAACTGCACGCGCCGGGCCACGGCACCGAGCCGCCGTTCGTCGACGGGCTCGGCGCCGCGTCGGCGGGACTGACCGCGCGCGAGGCGCAGCTCGTGGAGCTCGCGTCGCGCGGGCTGAGCAACGCGGAGATCGCCGACCGGCTGGTCCTTTCCGTGCGCACCGTCGAGTCGCACATCTACCGCGCGATGCAGAAGCTCGGCGTCAACGACCGCCGCGACCTGCGTGCGTAGGTAGGCGATTTCGCAAATGCCGTAGTCGACTACTGATGTTCGCGCGCCCCGGCGCGTCGAGTCTTATAGGCATGAACCCCATCGGACTTGCCTTCACCGCTGTAGTCACCCTCGTCTGCCTGCTCGTGCCGGTGCACTGAGAGGTATCGCGATGCCGCTCGTGCACTTCGAAGACGACGAGTTCCGCCACGCGCTCGCAACGCTGCTGGTCGACGCCGGCCGCGGCGACGCCGACGCCGAGGAGGTGCTCGCCACCGCCGCACGCGTCCGCGACGGCGACGCCGACTCGTGGGTGCTCGAGTGGGTCTCCACCGCCGGCGCCGCGTGGGCCGCCGCCCGGTCGGCCGCGGACCCGCTCACGCAGTACCGCCATGCCGCCGCCTACTACGCCGCGGCCCTGCGCCCGATCCTGCGCTCCACCGAGCGCGAACGCTGGCCCGACCTCTGGCGCCGTGGCCGCGCCTGCTGGGACCGCATCGTCGACCTGCTCGGCGGCGAGCGGATCGCGATCCCGTACGAGGACACGACCCTGCCCGGCTATTTCTTTCGCGCGCCGGACGCCGCGCCGGGCGAGCGCCGGCCGGTCGTGATCATGAACGGCGGCGGCGAGGAGTCGACGTCGGCGATGCTCGGCCTGGGCGGCGCGACCGCCGGCCAGCTCGGCCATCACTGGATGACCTTCGACGGCCCGGGCCAAGGCGCCGCGCTCGTCGAGCAGGGACTCACGTTCCGGCCCGACTGGGAGGCGGTGTTGACGCCCGTCCTGGACGCGCTGGTGGAGCGCGAGGACGTGGACGGCGACCGCGTCGCGGTGGTCGGCGTGGGCCAGGGCGGCTACTGGGTGCCGCGCGCGCTCGCGTTCGAGCACCGCGTCGCGGCCGCGGTCGCCGACCCCGGCGTGCTCGACGTCTCGGCCGCCTGGATCGCCCCGCTCCCGCGCCGGATGCGCCAGCACCTGCGCTCCGGGCAGGCGGAGGCCTTCGACCGTGAGATGCGGCTCGCGCTGCTGTTCTGGCCGGAGCTGGCCGGGACGCTGGAGACGCGCGCGGCGCCGTACGGCCTGCGCGACGCGCCCGCCTCGGAGCTGTTCGCGACCATCTCGCGCTACCGGCTCGGCGACGAGGTGGAGGCGATCGACACGCCGCTGCTCGTGACCGTGCCCGAACGCCAGCGCTACTGGTCGGGCCAGTCCGAGAAGCTGTTCGACCGGCTCGGCGGACCCAAGGCGCTCGCCCACGTGCGCACGGAGGATCGCCAGGAGCGGATCTTCGCGTGGATCGGTGACGTGTTCGCGAACGTGCGCGACGGCGCGGCTGAATGCTGACCCAGATGTCGTCGGCGACGTGGCCGCTCGTCGGTCGGGCGGATGAGCTCGCGCGGCTGTCCGAGCTGCGCGCGACGTCCCGCGGCGTGGTGCTGAGCGGGCGCGCGGGCGTGGGCAAGTCGCGGCTCGCGCGGGAGACCTTGGCGCTCGCCAGGTCCGGCGGGGCCGTGACCGAGTGGGTGCAGGGGACGCGCAGCGCGGCGGCCGTGCCGCTCGGCGCGTTCGCGGCGCTGATGCCGGTCGACGCGGGCGCGCATGACGCGCTGGACCTGGTGCGTGCGGGGGAGGCCGAGCTGCGCCGGCGCGCGGATGGGCGCGAGATCGTGATCGGCGTCGACGACGCGCAGCTGCTCGATCCGTTGTCGGCGGCGCTCGCGCTGCACCTCGTGACGACCGGGACCGCGTTCGTGGTCGCGACCGTGCGCGCCGGCCAGGCGGTGCCGGACGCGATCCAGGCGCTGTGGAAGGACTCGGGCGCGGAGCGGGTCGAGGTCGTCGCGCTGGACGCCGACGGCACCGCGGCCCTGGCCGAGGCGGCTTTGGGTGGACCGCTCGGGCTGCTCGCCCGGCGCTGGCTGTACGACGTCAGCCGCGGCAACGCCCTGTTCGTGCGCGAGCTGCTGCTCGGCGCGGTCGAGGACGGGGCGATCGCGCAGCGCGACGGCGTCTGGCGGCTGATGCGCCGGCCGGTCGTGCGCCGCTCGCTGACCGAGCTGGTCGAGGCGCGGCTGGCGAGTTTGAGTGGAGAGGAACGGGCGGTCGTCGAGCTGCTGTCTCTGGGCGAGCCGCTGCGGATCGAGGAGGCGCTCGACCTCGGCGGCGACGCGCTGCTCGACGTCGAGGCGCGCGGGCTCATCGCCGCGCAGGCACCCGCGGACGGCGGCGAGGTGCGGCTCCGGCATCCCCTGTTCGGCGAGGTCGTGCGCGACGGCCTGCCGCTCCTGCGCGCCCGGATGCTGCGCCTGCGGCTGGCCGAGCGCCTCGCGCGGCGGGACCCGCTGACGCGCGAGGACGCGCTCCGCATCGCGCGCTGGCGCCTCGACGCCGGCGCCGACGTCGAGCTCGGCCTGCTGCTGCGCGCGGCGACGGCCGCCGTGCGCGGCGGCGACAAGACGGAGGCCAA
>NZ_JAPDDP010000095.1 GCF_027587195.1 Solirubrobacter phytolaccae
GATCCGACTTAGCGCCGCACGGGCCAGCACAGCCGCCGGCGCGGCGCCCGCGGGCCGCACCGCCACAGCGGGCGCGAGTCCCGGCACGGCCGGCCGCGCAGGCGTCGCGGCGCGGCTAGAGCTGCTGCTTGAGCTTCGCCAGGGTGATCACGGCTTCCGCCGCGTGCGCGCCCTGGTCGCGCTTGCCGCCGCCCGTGCGGGCGAGCGCCTGGTCCATGTTCTCGACCGTCAGCACGCCGAAGGCGCACGGGATGCCGGTCTTCAGGGACACCTTCATGATCCCGCGGGCCGCTTCGGCGCAGACGTAGTCGTAGTGGTCGGTCTCGCCACGGATGACCGCGCCGAGGCAGGCGACGCCGGCGTAGCGGCCGGTCTCCGCCAGGTACTGCGCCGCCAGCGGCAGCTCGAAGGCGCCGGGGACCTCGAAGACGTCGGCGTTCCCGTTGAAGACGCCCTGGGCGCCCGCGACGAGGCGCTCGGCCAGGTCCTCGTAGAACTTCCCGACGACGATCGCGAACTTCATCCCTGTCGCTCCCGGTCCTGTACGGCTTCGTCGTGAACCATCTGCTCGTCCAGTGCGAGCCCCTGGTGATGCAGCGTGTGACCCATCCGGTCGCGCTTGGCGCGCAGGTAGGCCTCGTTGTGCGGGTTCGGCGCGTGCTCGATCGGCACCTGCGCGGTGACCGACAGGCCATACCCCTCGAGCCCGCGGATCTTCTTGGGATTGTTCGTCAAAATTCTTATTGACGATAGGCCCAGGTCGACGAGGATCTGGGCGCCGATGCCGTAGTCGCGCAGGTCGACCGGCAGGCCGAGCTCGAGGTTGGCGTCGACCGTGTCCAGCCCGCGATCCTGCAGGTTGTAGGCCTTGAGCTTGTTCAAAAGGCCGATGCCGCGGCCCTCCTGCGCCAGGTACAGGAGCACGCCCTTGCCCTCGCGCTCGATCATCGCGAGCGCCGACTCGAGCTGCTCGCCGCAGTCGCAGCGCAGCGAGTGGAACACGTCGCCGGTCAGGCACTCGGAGTGCACACGGACGAGCACGTCGTCGTCGCCGGCCACGTCGCCCTTGACGAGCGCCACGTGGTGCTTGCCGTCCAGCAGCGCCCGGTAGCCGACCGCGGTGAACTCGCCGAACCCGGTGGGCAGACGGGTCTCCACGACGCGCTCGACGAGCTGGTCGTGCTTGCGCCGGTAGGCGATCAGGTCCGCGACCGTGATCATCTTCAGGTTGTGGCGCTCGCAGTAGATCTTGAGGTCGTCGACGCGGGCCATCGTGCCGTCGTCGTTCATGACCTCGCAGATCACGCCGCTCGGATTCAGTCCGGCCAGACGCGCGAGATCCACGGCCGCCTCGGTCTGCCCCGTGCGCTCCAGCACGCCGCCCGACTTGGCCTTGAGCGGGAACACGTGCCCCGGCTGGACCAGGTCCCGCGGCGCGCTCCCCGGGTCGATCGCCACCTGGATCGTGCGCGCGCGGTCCGCGGCGCTGATGCCGGTGGTGATCCCGTCCCGCGCTTCCACGGAGACGGTGAACGCGGTCTCGAACGGCGACTCGTTCTTGGCGGCCATCAGGTCCAGCCCGAGCTCGTCGCAGCGTTCCGGCGTGAGCGCGAGGCAGATGAGCCCGCGCCCCTCCTTGGCCATGAAGTTGATCGCCTCGGGCGTCGCGAACTGCGCCGCCATCGTCAGATCGCCTTCGTTCTCGCGGTCCTCGTCGTCGCAGACGACGACCATGCGGCCCGCGCGGATCTCATCCAGCGCCTCTTCGACGGTCGCGAACGGGCGACTCATCGAACCAGCTTCTCCACGTACTTGGCGAGCACGTCCACCTCCAGGTTCACGGGGCGGCCACTGACAGCCGACCCCAGCGTCGTGCGCTCGAGCGTCTCCGGGATCAGGGACACGGCGAACGACGACTCGTCGACCGCGGAGACGGTCAAAGACACGCCGTCCACCGCGATCGAGCCTTTTTCGACGATGTAACGCAGCAGCTCGGGCGGGGCGTCGAAGGTCACGACGCGCGCGAACCCGTCGTCGACCGCGTCCCGCACGGTCGCGACCCCGTCCACGTGCCCCTGCACGAAATGACCGCCCAGACGGTCGGCGGCGCGCAGCGGCAGCTCCAGGTTCACGGTCGAGCCCTGCCCGACCGCGCCCAGCGACGTGCGCCGCAGCGACTCGTTCATCACGTCGGCGCTGAACGCGCCGTCCGCGATGCTCGTCGCGGTCAGGCAGACGCCATTGACGGCGACGGAGTCACCGAGCGATATCTCGTCCGCGAGCGCCGTGCGCACGATCAGCCGCACGCCCTCGTCGCCGGTCTCGATCTCGGCCACGGAGCCGAGGTCCTGCACCAAACCCGTGAACACGCCTACCACTCCCGCATGCGGGCGGTGATCAGGACATCGTCGGCAACCCGCGCGCAATCCAGCGACAGCGCCCGCACGGCCGCCGCGATGCGCTCGGCGCCTTCGCCTTCCAAGGGATCTCGAGCCGAAGAGCCGCCGAGCACGACCGGCGCGAGGAACAACCGGATCTCGTCCACCTCGCCCGCGTCCAGGAACGCGCCCGCCAGGTGCGGACCGCCCTCGAGCAGGATCGCGGTGATGCCCTGCGCGCCGAGCTGGACGAGCGCGTTGCGCACGCGGTCGGGCTCGTTGGCGCCGGTGGCGGTGATGATCTCGGCGCCGGCGACCTCCAGCGCGTCCACCGCCGTGCGCGGCGCGGCGCGCGTGACGACGACGGTCAGCGGCACCTCCAGCGCGCCCTTGACGAGCTGGGAGTCCAGCGGCAGGCGGGCCTCGGAGTCGAACACGATCCGGCGCGACTGGCGCGTGACGCCCTCGATCCGGGCGGTGAGCTGCGGATCGTCGGCCAGCGCGGTGCCGATGCCGACCGCGACCGCGTCGACCTCGGCGCGCCAGTGGTGCGAGAGGCGCCGGGAGTCCTCGCCCGAGATCCACTTCGAGTCGCCGGTGCGGGTCGCGACCTTGCCGTCCAGCGTCATCGCGGACTTGAACAGGATCCACGGCCGGCCGGTGCGCGCGTGCTTGCGGAACGGCTGGTTGAGCAGGCGGGCGCGGGCGGCGAGCTCGCCGTCGGCGAACACGACCTCGATGCCCTCGTCGCGCAGGATGCCCGGGCCGCGCCCGGAGGCCTTCTCCGTCGGGTCGTCCGAGGCGATCACGACGCGGCGGATGCCGGCCTCGATGATCGCGTCGGTGCACGGCGGGGTGCGCCCGGTGTGCGCGCACGGCTCCAGCGACACGTACATCGTCGCGCCGCGGGCGTCTTCGATCGTCGCGAGCGCGGCGCGCTCCGCGTGCGGCTCACCGAGCGCCGCGTGGAAGCCCTCGCCGAGCACCCGGCCGTCGCGGACGACGACCGCGCCGACGAGCGGATTGGGGCTCGTCGCGCCCCGTCCACCCTCGGCCAGCTCGATAGCGCGGGCGAGGTGCAGGTGGTCGGTGGCCTCGAGGGTGCTCATGGTTCGCTCCTCAACGATATTGACTCGCGAATCGGGTCGGACGTGGCCGGGCGGTGCGACCCATGTGGTGCAGCCGTGGATGAGCGGGGCCGCTCGCGGCGCAGGCGGGCGCCAGCCCGTTGAGCACGCGAGTGGTTCCGGTCGCCGCGGATGTGCCGCAGGGGGCGTGCCGAGCGGTCACGTTCGGCCCGCTAACCCCATGAAAGGCGGCCGTCCCCCGTGATGGGGATGACCGGCCCGAGGAAGTGCGGCTCGGCGCCCGTGACGGCGTCGCCGACCGTCTTCACCCGCGCCGCCGCCTCCCGCACGCGCAGCCGCGGCATCACGCGGCCGTAGTCGCGCTTGTCAGCGGCGTAGCCCGTCGCGTCCAGGCCGGCCTTGCGGGCGTCGTACAACGCGCGGGCCATGTGGAACTTCTGCGTGACGACGACCACGGAGTGGGCCGCGAAGACGCGCTTCGCCCGCTGCGCGGAGTCCCAGGTGTCGAAGCCCGCGTGGTCGGTGAAGATGTCCTCGGCCGGGATGCCCTGCTTCAGAAGGATGTCCCGCATGGTGCCGACCTCGTCGTACTGCTTGCGGCCGTGGTCACCGGACAGCAACAGCTTGTCCACGCGCCCGGCCTTGTACAGCTCCGCCGCGGCCGTGATCCGATCGGAGAGCATCGAAGACGGGGCGCCGTTGGGCATCACCTGCGCGCCGAGGACGAGCGCCGCCTGGGCGCGCGGGACCTCCTTCGGCTCGTCGGCGACGCCCTTGCCGCCGAGCAGGACGACGGCGTTCGGCACGACCAGGACCGCCGCGAGCAGCAGGACCGCGATGGCGAGAACGCGCCTCATCGGTTTCAAGCCTACGCGCACTTGCCACCGTGCAAGCGATAGATCGTGATCTCGGGACCCGGGCGCTCGTAGGCCAGCGGGTAGTAGTTGAACGAGTAGTCGAACGAGAACGGCACCCGCCCGCGCTCGCCGTACGGGCTCACGTGGAACACCTCGGTGGCGTTCTCCGGCTTGCGCAGCGCGGCGTAGTAGTCGAGCGCGTCCGGCACCTCGTCGGGGTCCGCGAACGCGCGCCCGAACTGCGTGGAGCCGCTGACCAGCCAGCAGAACTGGCCGTCCACGTACGAGCGGATGATCCCGGGCCGCAGCGTCCGCTCGTAGTCCTCGAGCTTGATCACCGGGCACTCCCGCCCCTTGACCACGCGCAGCTTGCCGTTGAAGAAGCACGAGCGCGAGGTCGGGTACTTGTTCCAGCGGTTGCCCGAGCCGGTCCCCAGCGGCGGCTCGCCGAACAGCGGATGGCCGACGTCCTGCGCCCACTGGTCGGGCGCGATCGGCTCGACCACGATCTTGGTGCCGATCTCGATGTTCTGCTCCATCCACTGGCGCGCGACCATCCGCGTGTCCTCACGCGCGAGCACGACGTCGTTGTGGACGCTGAACACGAGCGGCTGCAGGAGCGCGAGCGCGGCGAGCGCCGGCACCAGCACGCGCGGCTTCAGGCGCTCCGACACGGCCACGATCGCGTAGGCCGCGAGCATCGCGAGGATCGGGTACATCGGCAGCATCCAGCGCGCGAAGAAGCGCGAGTTGTTGCCGAAGTAGAGGAAGAGCAGGATCGGCGCGGGCGCGAGCAGCAGCGCGAGCCGGCGGTTGCGGGCGATCAGCGCGCCCATCCCGCCGAGCGCGAGCAGCGACGGCAGCCAGCCGAAGCCCCAGGTGAACGTCTTCAGGTAGTAGACGAACCCGCTCGTGTTGGCGAGCCCGAGCTTGCCGCCGCCCTCCGAGCCCGCGGCGGTGCTCGTCTGCTTCTGCAGGTCGTCGATGAACTGGTGGCGGTCCAGCAGCGCGTACGGGTTCGCGATCAGGAACGCGAGCAGCATCGGCCCGAAGGCGAACGCCAACCCGCGAATCCGGTTGTGGACGACCGGCGTCGCGAACGCCGCGGCGACGATCGTCACGACCACGATCCCGGCCTGGTACTTGGTCGCGATCGCGAGCCCGAGGCCGACCCCCGCGAGCACGTAGTCGCGGGTCCGCCCCGTCCGGTAGATGCCCGCCACGCCGATCAGCGACAGCGCGAGCGGCGCGAGCGTCGGCGCGTCGTTGAGCGCGAAGTGGCTGTAGTGGACCGGCAGGAACGCGACCGCGAGCAGCGCGCCGGCGATGAGGCCGATCCGCTTGTCGTCGAAGAGCTTGGCGGCGGCGATCGCGGTCAGCGGGACGGCGATCGCGCCCAGGAACGCGGACGCGGCGCGGGCGAGCGCGAACGCGTCGGTCGGGTCGGCCGCGAACGCCCCGCCGACGGTCGCGGGGTCCGTCCCCCACTTGAGCGCGAACAGCACGTGCAGGACGTACGTGAACGCGGGCGGGTTGATGAAGTAGTCCGGATTCCAGCCGTGGCCGAACATGCCGACGGCGCGTGGCACGAAGTGCGCGTTCTCGTCCGCGTTGTAGACGTACGGCAGGCCGGTCTTGTGGCCGACGAGCCGCAGGATCAGGGCGACGACGAACAGCCCGACGAGGGCTGCCGGCCACGCGTACTTCCTAACAGCGGACATACGCGGCGTAGAAGCGGGTCGTCTTGACGCGCTGGAAGCCGGGGGGCGGGACCTGGATCAGGGGGTTGTCGGCGCTGTCGGACCAGGCGTGCTTGAAGATCGCGAAGCGCGAGGTCACGACGATCGCGACGCCGCCGTCGTGGGTCGAGCGAGCAAGCGCGAGGTCCTCGGCGCTCGGAGGCTTGATCACCTTGCCGTTCTTGGACTTGGCCGCTGCGGCGTCGCGCGCCTGGCGCTCGATCCGGTCCACCCACTCACGCGCGAGGACCCTGCCGTCGCCGAGGCCGGCGATCCAGCGGGCGTCCGGGACGATCTTGTGGTTGGGCCCGGTCAGCGGGCCGCACGCGAGGCCGGCCTTGACCCGCGGGTCGCGCAGGACCTCGCTCAGGTCCTCGTGCGCCTGGCCGCGGAAGCGCAGCTCGTTGTCGAAGCGCGCGAGGTTCAGGCGCGTGGCGGTGAACACGACGCCGAAGATCACGATCGCGATCGCACCGACCATCCACACGTTGCGCACCCAGCCCGGGAGCAACATCGTCCAGCCGCCGATCGCGACCGCCGCGAGCACCATGAGGGCCAGCGCGGGGGCCGCCAGGTAGCGCTCGATCACGGACGCGCCGGCCACGCCCATGGCGATGAACGTGACCAGCCCGGAGGCCAGCACGACGATCGGCATGACCATCCGCCGCGGTGAAATCACAACTCCTAACACCAGGCCGACGCCGGCGGCCACGAACACAGGCAGCTTCACCAGGTTCTGGAAGAAGGTCGGGATCGCCGCGGGCAGCTCGCTGAGCGGCCGCTGGCGGCCCAGGTCCTCGGCCGACGCGGACGTGTAATGCAGCGAGAACAACGGGTCGCCGGTGACCAGGAAGTCGACCGCGAACCACACCAGCGGACCGGACGCGGCGAGCGCCGTGTAGACCGCCCGCTGACGCCACGTCGCCTTCCACACGACCCAGCACCAGTACATCGCCGCCAGGAACCACGCCTCGGGGCGCAGCATGCCCGCGAGCGAGAGCAGCACGAGCACCGAGACACCGCGCCGCGGCCGTTGCCACTCGAAGATCGCGGCCCACACGACGAGCGCCATGTACGGGATGTCCAGATAGCCGCGCGCGGCCAGGAACGGGTAGTCGAAGCGGGTGATCAGCAGCAGCGCCGCGACCGCGCCCACGAGCGGCGTCGCGGCGATCTTGCCCAGCCGGTACAGGCCGGCGACGAGCACCAGGAACGAGGCCAGGATGAGGCCCACCCACAAGCGATCCGCCCACCCGCCGAAGAACTGCAGGATGAACCCCGCGGCGATCGTCAGCGGGTGCTCGGTCGGGTAGCGGAACCCGTCGAACACCAACCCGTCCAGGTGCCAGAGGTCCCGGCCCCAGAGCAGGGAGTAGTACGAGTCGTAGACCGGGTAGGTCGGGAAGACGAAGAACCCGATCGCGGTGGCCACGCACAGCAGCGCGAACGCGATCTTGGCGGCGCGATCGCCGCGCTCCCAGAGACTCGGCTGCGGCCGTGCGGAATCGGTGCCCGGCTCCGGCCGGGTAAGCGTGGTGCCCTCCATGCGAGCCACTCAGTCTGACGTGCGCGGTACCGTCTTTCTCCGAACGCGATGAAGCTGATCATCCAGATCCCCTGCCTCAACGAAGAGGAGACGCTGCCCGGCACGCTCGCCGATCTACCGCGCGAGGTACCCGGTTTCGACAGCGTCGAATGGCTCGTCATCGATGACGGGTCGACCGACCGCACCGTGGAGGTCGCACGTGCGAACGGCGTCGACCACATCGTCAAGTTGACGAACAACAAGGGCCTGGCGAACGGCTTCCAGGCCGGCCTCGACGCGTGCCTGAAGCTCGGCGCCGACGTCGTCGTCAACACGGACGCCGACAACCAGTACGACGCCTCGTACATCCCGGCCCTCGTGAAGCCGATCGTGGACGGCAACGCCGACATGGTCGTCGGCGACCGCCAGGTGATGACGATCGAGCACTTCTCGCCGCTGAAGAAGTCGCTCCAGCGGCTCGGCTCGTGGGTCGTGCGCCAGGCGTCGGAGACCGACGTGCCGGACACGACGTCGGGCTTCCGCGCCTACAACCGCGAGGCCGCGCTCCAGCTGTCGGTCGTGTCCAAGTACACGTACACGCTGGAGACGATCATCCAGGCGGGCAAGATGACCGTCGCGGTCGCCCACGTCCCGATCGGCACGAACGAGAAGACGCGCGAGTCGCGCCTGTTCAAGTCGATGTGGCAGTACGTGCGCCGCAACACGGTCTCGATCTTCCGGATCTACTCGATGTACGAGCCGCTGAAGGTCTTCATGACCATCGCGGCGATCCTCGGCCTCGTCGCCGCCGGGGTGTGGACGCGCTTCCTGGTGTCCTACATCCAGGGCGAGGGCGCGGGTCACGTGCAGTCGCTCATCCTCGGCGCCGTGCTGTTCAACGCCGCGGTCGTGCTGGCCGCGCTGGGCATCATCGGCGACCTGATGAGCGGCCAGCGGATCATGCTGCAGCGCACGTTCGAGCGCGTCCGCCGCCTCGAGCTGCAGGCCAACGTGCCGCCGTCCCACTACGAGCCCGGCGCCGCCCCCACGGGCCAGCCGCCGACGACCGGCGCGAACGCGGGCAAGACCGAAGAGCGAGAGGCCATCAAGCTGTGAGCACCGTCACCCGTGACGCCGAGGGCACCGTCACCGGCAACACCTACGACAAGTACGGGTCCACCAACCCCGTCGTGAAGAAGCTCATGGCCGGGTTCGAGCGCACGCTCGACGAGCTGTGGGCGAAGGCCTCCCCGCGCACGGTGCTGGACGTCGGCTGCGGCGAGGGCGTGCTCACGCACAAGTGGGCCGAGCGCCTGCGCGACGGCCGCATCGTCGGCATCGACCTCGAGGACCCGACGATCCAGGCCGAGTGGGCCAAGCGCCAGGCGCCGAACCTCGAGTACAAGATCATGAAGGCCGAGACCTTCCCGTTCGAGGACGGCGAGTTCGAGCTCTCGTCCGCGATCGAGGTGCTCGAGCACGTGCCGGACCCGGCGCACACGGTCGCCGAGATGGCGCGCGTCGCCAAGGGCGGCCACCTGCTCGTCTCGGTTCCGCGTGAGCCGCTCTGGCGTGGCGTGAACATGGCGCGCGGCGCCTACATCAAGGACCTCGGGAACACGCCCGGGCACCTGAACCACTGGTCGCGCAAGGCCTTCGTCGAGTTGCTGTCCACGGTCGGGACGGTCGAAGAGACCCGCTCCCCGTTCCCGTGGACGATGTTGCTCGTCAAGGTGTGAGCAAAGCGGACTCCGGCTCCGGCTACGGCGCCGGGGCCAAGCTCCTCGCGATCGGGATCGCGTCCACGGGGCTCGTCACCTTCGCGTACTTCAGCGTCGCCTCGTACGCGCTGAACGACGTCGACTACAAGGCGATCTCGCTGTTGTGGTCGGTGCTGTTCGTGATCGTCTCGGTGATCTACCGGCCGATCGAGCAGCTACTCTCGCGCACGATCGCCGACCGCCGCGCCCGCGGGTTCGAGACCGGCCACCCGCTGCGCACGCCGATGCTCATCCAGGCGGCGTTCGCGCTCACCTTCCTGGTGATTGCGCTGATCTTCAAGGGCCCGATCGAGGACGACCTGTTCGACGGGTCGGCGGCCCTGTACTGGGTGCTCGTCGTGGCCGTGCTGGCCTACGCGGCGAGCTACTTCGCCCGGGGCTGGCTCGCCGGGCACCAGTGGTTCGCCTACTACGGCGGGCTCGTGTTCCTGGAGGCCAACGCGCGGCTGCTGTTCGCGGTCGCGGTGGTGATCGGGATCGCCGAGGGCCAGTCCGCGGTGGCGATGGGCATGGCCGCGGCGCCGTTCGTGTCGCTGGTCGTCGTCCCGCTGGCCTTCTCGCGGCGCCCGAAGGCGCAGGCGGCGAAGAAGGAGACCGACGAGGAGGCGCTGGGCCTGGCGCGCGGCGGACGCTTCGCGCTGGCGGTGCTCGCGATCATGGCCGCCGAGCAGACGCTGCTGAACGCGGGCGTCCTGATGGCCGACGTCACGGCCACGGACGCCGCGGTCGCCGGCTACGTCTTCAACGCGCTGCTGATCACGCGCGCGCCGCTGCAGCTGTTCCAGGCGATCCAGGGCGCACTGCTCCCCCACCTCGCCGGGCTCGAGGCCAAGGCGGGCAAGGCGGAGTTCGAGAAGGCAATCCGGCAAACGATCCTGGCGATCGCCGGGTTCGCGCTCGCCGTCGCGCTCGGCCTGCTGATCCTCGGCCCGTTCGCGATGGACCTGCTGTTCGAGGACGAGAAGACGTTCGCGCGGCTCGGGCTCGTCGCCGTCGCGATCGGCATGGGCTTCCACCTGGCCGCCGGCACGCTCAACCAGGCCGCGCTCGCCCGCGATCACGCCGGCACGGCCGCGGCCGCCTGGCTGGTCAGCGCCGCCGCGTTCGTGATCTGGATGCTCGCCGGCGCGATCGACGACGAGCTCACCCGCGCCGAGGTCGGGTACCTCGGCGCGGCGAGCCTGCTGTGTGCCCTACTCGCCATCGTCTACCGACGGCCGAGCGCGTCACCCCCGGCGGCGTGAGCCGCCGGGGCGAGCGATATATCGCCCGGCCTAAACATTGACCATGCCCGGCGTGACGCACTGCCTATGAGCCCGTTGCGCGCGTCCTTGTGACAGCACAACCAGTTTCTTTGAACTAGGTCTGCTCGAGGACCAACGGCCCCCTTGCTGCTTTGACGGCAAACCTTGATCATGTTTGCGTAGGCACAGCGATCTGGGGTGTCGCTGACCGAGCGGGATGACGGGAGGATGGAGTGTCGGGATCTACGTGTCGGCGCGCCTTGTGGGCGCTCGCTGGATTGTGGGCTGTGTTGGCGGTGCTGTCCGTGTCGCCGTCAGCAAGCGCGGCGACGACAACTATCGTGCTGCCGGCGTCTGCCGGATGTCAGATGCTTCAGGCCGTCGACGAGTCCTTCTGTCCGCTGGGCCTGAGCGTAGGCAAAGCCACTTATAAGCGTCAGTACTGCTTCCCCCCTCCGGACGGCTGCGGTTGGCTTTCCGCAACACTTCCGTCACGCGTCCTCCTCGACCTCCAGCTGCGACCGAATTTGCCCCCCGGCGTGGAGATCGTGAGCGCCAAGCTCGCAGTCAAACTCCAGAGCAGCGCCCGGACCGACCACGTCGACGTGCTTCCGGTCCGCTGGCACTGGACACCCGACGTACGGTGGTATGAGTTCGCGGCGGACCGCCCGTGGACGACGCCCGGGGGTGACTACGATGCTTCTCAGGACGCGGTGGTCATGGGCGCGACCAACAGCACGTACCGCTGGGACGTGACGAACTTGGCACGACGATGGCACGACGGCTCGTACGCCGAGACCGGCGTCGCGCTGGTCGCCCGGCCTCCCGTGTCTCAGGTCGTTTCCACCTTGGCGTCGCGCGGGTCGGCGGACGGCCCCAGACTCGAGGTCACGTACCAGGACGACACCGTGGCGCCGAAGCTCGTGGTCGAGGGCATCCCCTATGACCTGCGATCACAGGTCCTTCCCAAGGACCGCTATCCGTTGGCGATCGAGGCCGACGATGCCGCAAGCGGCGTCACCGACGTCACTGTGCGCGTCGATGGAACCCAGGTCTTCCAACGTTCCCAAGCCTGCCCACAAGGCGGCTGCGGCATGGACATCGAGGAGCGCGGGATCATCGACGCGCGTGGCCTTACCGGCGTTCATCAGATCCAGGTGGTCGCGACCGACGCCGCTGGTCACTCGGACACCGTGAGCTGGTCGGTCGAGTTCAACGGCGATCCGATTCCCCCGCCGCCGCCAGACCCGGAGCCTCAGGCCTTGCGACTGGCAACGGTCGCAAGCGGCTGCCCGGACGCAACGCTCAACAAGGTCACGACGATCGACCCCACCACGCCTCAGCGGGTCGTTCGTGGCCGGTGGACGACGCCCGCCGGCACCGCGGGCGGTGAGACGACCTCGATCTACCCGGGCGGGAACTACCGCGTGACCCGATGCGACGCCAAGGGCGCCCTCGTCCTGAGCCAGGAGGTCGTGATCGTGCAATGGAAGGGTTTTGCGCCGGCGCGGTTCGTGCTGGGCGAGATCCGGCCGACCGACGTTCCCGGCGAGCTCAAGGGCACGGTCGGCCTGCTTCCGCACTCGGACGATCCCGGGATGATCTCTTGGTGGAGGAGCCGCGGACGTGCCGAGATGGCTTCGCGCGTGATCCCGCCGACTCGCGGCACCACTGCGTTGTCCGTTGCGGCCGACCCGCCGGGGCAGACCCCGTGCGGATACAAGCAAGCCAACCCGCTGGGTCCGAAGCTGCAACCGAACACCTACTCGCTGAACTTCGTCTTCAATCCCACCACGCTGCCGGGGGAGCAGCCTGGGGCGAATATCCCGTACAACGCTGTACGGTTCCACCGACGCCTGTTGTCCGGGGCTTACACGTGGTCGTGGGCACGCAACAAGTGCACGAACAGCCTCAATGGTGGCGTGTCACTCGATGTCTCCGTGGCCGACACGGACGCTACGCGCGCGCTACGTGCGGGTGTTCGTGACGGCTCGAGCGTCATCGACCTCGGACCGGATTTCGGGACGGCCAGCACGTGCCCGCCTGACAGCCTTGCTTGCTCGACCTATTGGGTCATCAACAACCCGAGTCCGCTTCCTGGAGCCGGGACGATCAACGAGTCCGACATCCGCTTCAGGCACAGCGAGCGTTGGTGGACGGGCACTGGGTTGGTGCCCGAGACGGCCGAGGGGCCCGACGGCGAGGGGGACCTCTACGACCTGTGGTCAGTCGCGGCGCACGAGCTGGGGCATTCCATCGGCCTCGGCCACGTGTCTGACGATGCGACGCCTTCCGATTCCTGGGTCGCGGCACAGATAATGCACTTCCAGTTCGACCGGAGAGAGGAGCGGCGATACCTGCAGGGCTCGGACTACGCCGGCATGTGCAAGTTGTACCCCTGCTTCTGATGGCCGTCGGAGCGGGCGCCGTGGTCACGGCCTGCGGCGGGGAGCGCGCGGTCACCGTCCAAGAGCCGGGCCTCTGTCCGAGCGTCATCGAACACCGAGGAACCCGTTACGAGGCAGTTCAGCGCCAGTGGAGCGCCGTACAGATCGCGCAGGCGGTGCCGGCACGGAGTGCTTCGTGCGGCGACCGCAACGTCGTCCGTGCGTGGGCACTCGCCGGGATCCCGCCTACGATCGCGCTTGCGGCCGACAAGCCCCCGAACGGGTCTCTATTCGTGGCGTCGGGGCAGCTTGCCGTGCTGCCCCGACATCCGCTCCATGAGGTCGCGTACGGTTCCCCGCACGAACCAGACCTCCGCGTCGGCAGGCGCTGTGCGTCGCGTCAAGCGATCCGCGGCCAGCTCGTCAGCGCCTCCCCCTTGGGTGACCAACTGCGCATCGCGGCGACAGGTCGTCCACCCGTGTGGATCTCGCTCGACGCCCGCACCCGGCTCGCCGGACCACCACAGCTCTCGCGAGGAACGCGGGTCCACGTCCGGTTGCTCCGCTGCGAGGGGAGCGAGCATCCGGTGGCACGGGCGATCACGCCTCTCTGAGGAGCACCTTCGCCAGGGCCTCGTAGTCACGGGTCGGTTGCGGCCCGTGACCGAGGACCTGGACGCAGACGTGGTCCGCGCCCGCCTCGAGGTGGGCGCGGACCGCTTCCGCGATCCGGTCCGCGCTGCCATGCGGGATCACCGCGTCGATGAGACGATCAGATCCACCGTCGGCGATGTCTTTTTCCGTAAAGCCGAATTTGAGCAGGTTGTTCGTGTAGTTCGTCAGGCCGAGGTAGAGCTTGGCGAACTCGCGGGCGTGCTTGCGGGCCGTCTCCGGGTCCTCCTCCAGCACGACGCCGACCTCGGGGGCGACGAGCACCCCCTCCCCCACGCGCTCACGGGCGAACCGCGTGTGGTCGGGCGTGATGAAGTACGGGTGCGTGCCGAGGCTGCGCTCGGCGGCCAGGTCGAGCATCTTCGGGCCGAGCGCGGCGGCGACGAGCTCGTCCTTGGGGAGGTCCAGCCCGTCGAAGAACTCACGCATCGCCTTCAGCGGGCGCGCGTAGTCGCTCGTGGCCTCGGGGTGGCCGACGCCGATCCCCAGCAGGAAGCGGTCCGGGTGGTCGGCGACGAGCTGCTTGTGCGCGGCCGCGACGTCCTCGGGCTCGTGCTGCCAGATGTTCAGGATGCCGGTGGCGACCTTGATCGCGCCGGCCGCCTCGACGAACACGCGCGCCTCCTCGACGCTCGGGCTGCCGCCGATCCAGAACGCGCCGTAGCCGAGTGCTTCGAGCTGCGCTAGGTCGCTGGCGCCGTGGCGCTTGGAGCGCCAGATGCCGATTCTTCCGAGTTCCATAGCGGCATGGTTGCAGGCTCAACCTCCGCGGCGGCCGGTCGTCGCTGCAGCGCGAGGAACCAGCCGGCGACGCCCGAGGCGATCAGCAGCGGCATCAGCGGCACGTTGTACCGGGCCTGGGAGACCACGATGGTGTGGATCAGCGTGCTGAAGCCGATCGTGATCAGCGCGGCGCCGAGCAGCGCGTCACGGCGGCGGATGAAGCCGACGAGCAGCCCGAGCCCCGAGAGCAGCACGAGCACGACCTGCCAGATCCGCATCGGCGTCGAGATGTAGTGCACGCCGCCGCCGCGGTAGTAGAAGAACCACATCCGCTTGGCCTTGGACCACTGCATCTTCACGAACGCGACGGGCTCCGTCGTGGAGTAGTGGATGAGGTTCTTGCGCGCTTCCTTCTGCAGGGCCTGGTCGCGCGTGAGGTCGGGGTGCTTCTCCGCGAAGATCTCGAGCGCGTCCGCGGCCGGGATCTTGTACGTCTTGATCCCGTTGTACTCGGGATGGCGGGCGCGCAGCTCGTCCTCGATGTGCGTCTTCATGCCCATCGTCGTGCCGCCGCCCGGCAGGTAGGTGCCGACGAACAGCGCGGAGGCGCTGCCCTTCGTGACCGGGATGAAGCGACCCTCCTCCGCGGACACGTAGATCGTCCACGGCAGCAGCACGACGCCCGCGGTCATCGCCATCAGCGCCCACGGCCGGAAGGTCGCGAGGACGTCCTTGCGGCGCACCAGCGCCACGCCGATCATCGCGCCCGCGATCAGGAACGGCACCGGCAGCAGGTCCGTGCGCGTCAGGATCGTGCACCCGAACAGCGCGCCGGCCGCGGCGTAGAGCCAGAGTTTGCTTCGGCGCCGGACCGCGAGCGCGAGCACCGTGAACGCGGCGATCAGCAGGAACGCCCCCAAGGGCTCGGACAGCTGGTCCCCGGTCGCCCCGATCAGCGGCGGGTAGGTGCCGACGATCAGCGCGGCGAGCAGGCCCGCCCACGGCCCGACGAGGATGAAGACCAGCGCGAACGCGAGCGCCGTCGTCCCGGTCGTGATCACGGCCTGCTGCCAGTAGACCGCGCCGATGTCGTAGTCCTTGCGGTCCGCGTCGGAGCCGAACAGCTTGTAGCCGACCGCGAACATGACCGGCGCTCCCGGCGGCCAGTGCAGCGGCTCCTTCATGTTCGTCGCGCGACCGCCGTAGTGCTGGTTGTCGGCGATGTCCACCGCCAGCTTGCCGTAGGACCGCTCGTCCGCCGACTGGTAGTCGTTGCGCGGGTTGGCGGCCATGCGCGCGTTGAGCCCGAAGGACAGCAACAGCACGCCGGCGAGCAGGATGAACGGGAGACGGCGCCGCACGTGGCAGACGAGGCTAGCCGACCGCGCGGCGCCGAATCCCCTTATTCCGTCGTCACCGCCCGCAACACGTCGACCTTCGACGCCCTCCGGGCCGGCGGGATCGCCGCGACCACGCCCGCGATCGCCGCCAGCACGAAGAACAGGAGCAACGTGCCGATCGGCAGCGTGAACACGAAGCCCTGCTCCGCGAGCGGCCGCGAGATGATCAGCGCGAACACGACGCCCAGGACGATGCCGAGGATCGCGCCGATGCCCGCGGTGATCACGGACTCGGCCCGGACCATGCGGCGGACCTGGCGGCGGCTCATGCCGACCGCCCGCAGCATCCCGAGCTCCCGCGTGCGCTCGTGTACCGAGAGCGCGAGCGTGTTGACGATGCCCAGCAGCGCGACGATCACCGACAGCAGCAGGAGGCCGTAGACCAGCCCCAGCAGGCCGTTGATCGAGGAGGTGGCGTTGTCCTTGAACTCGTCCTTGGTCAGCGCCTCCGACTGCGGGAAGCCCTTGAGCGCGGTGTTGGCCGCCTTCGCCAGCTTGTCGTCGTCGGTGCCAGGCGCGGCGGCGGCCATCGCGTAGGCGATGTCCTTGGCCTCCCAATCCTTCTCGAGCGAGGTGTTGGGCAGCAGCACGTCGGCCGTCAGGCCGGCCTGGCTGCTGAAGGTGCCGGTGATCTCGTAGCTGGCCTGCTTGCCGGCGGGGGTCGTGAACTCGGCGGTGTCGCCGATCTTCAGGTCGCGCCCGGCGGCCCAGTCGGACTCCACGATCGTCTGCGTGTCGGTCATCGCGCTGATGCGGCTCGCGTCGCCGTCGACCCACTTGAGCGTCAGCACCGAGTTGAACGTCTTCGGGTCGATGCCGTTGACCGCGGTGGTCTCGGTCTCGTCCTTGTAGAGGCCGATCGCGAACCGCATCGAGGAGACGTCGGCGACGCCCGGGACCTTGCCCACGGTGGTGACGACCTCGGCCGGGATCGGGCTGAAGCCGTCCTGGTTCTGGACCACGAGCGCGGCCTTGACCTGGTCGTCGACGGTCTTGGTGATCGAGGCCTTCAGGCCCGCCGCGAACACCGACACGAGCACGACGAGTGCCAGGCCGATCATCAACGCCGCCGCGGTGACGGCCGTGCGCTGCGGCTGACGGATCGCGTTCTCGCGCGCGAGCACGCCCGTCAGCCCCTGGAGCTTGACCATCGGCGCGCCCAGCACCCGCGCCAGTGGCCGCACCAGCAGCGGCGCCAGGAACGCGAACGCGAACATCATCAGCACCGCGCCGAGGCCGACGAGCGAGGCCGCCGTGCCGTCGGAGTCGATCCCGCCGAACAGGCCGTAGAACAGCACGACGAGGCCGAGCGCGATCAGCAGGCCCGAGCCGACGACCCGGATCGTGCCCATGTGCTTCAGGCCCGGGGTGACGGCGTCGCGCATGGCGGTCACCGGCTCCACGCGCGTGGCGCGCAACGCCGGCACGAAGCCCGAGACCATCGTCGCGACGAGGCCGATCGCCAGGCCGATGATCACCGTCGCCGGTGAGACGACGATCCCGGTGGTGCCGAGGTCGATGCCGCCGGCGCGCAGCAGCGCGGCGAGCGCCGGCGCGACCACGAGCCCGACGAGCACGCCGATGATCGACGCGATCAGGCCGACCGCGAACGTCTCGACCAGCACGGAGCGCAGCACCTGGCCGCGCGAGGCGCCGAGCACGCGCAGCAGCGCGAACTCCTTGGTGCGCTGCGCGACGGTCACCGTGAACGTGTTGAAGATCAGGAACCCGCCGACGAGCAGCGCGACGCCGGCGAAGATCAGCAGCGCGACCCGCAGGAACCCGAGCGCGTCCGAGAGGTCCTGGGCCTGCTGCTCGGCCGCCTCCTTGCCGGTGCGGACGAGGTAGTCGCGGCCCAGCTTCTGCGTGATCGCGCTCTTGACCGTGTCCGGGTCCGCCCCGCCGGTCGAGACCGAGATCGAGTCGTAGCCGTCGTGGCCCGTCATCCGCTGCGCCTCGGGCAGCGTCATCGCGACCATCCGCGCGCCGCCGAGGTTGTCCTGGCCACCGATCGTGGCGATTCCGGAGACCGTGTACTGCTTGGCGGGTGCGCGACCGGAGACCGTCACCTTGTCGCCGACCTTGAAGTCGAACTTCTTGGCCGTGCCGCGGTCGAGGGCGACCTGATCGGCGGTCGTCGGCCGCGAGCCGTCCTCGTAGTCGAGGTTCTGGAAGACCTTCTCCTCGTTCTCCGAGATCAGGAGCGTCGGCGGGCCGTTGGAGACGATCACCTTGCCCTTCTTGTCGAGCAGCGTGCCGTCCGAGCTCACGCCGCCCTCGGCCACCGCGACGCCGGGCGTCGCCTTGACCTCGTCCAGGACGGACGCGGGCATCGTCGGCGGCACCGAGAAGTCGGACTTGACCGCCTGCTGGCGCTCGATCGAGACGTCGACACCCTGTTGGGTGCGCTCGAAGAGGTTCTTGAACGACTCGTCGATCGTGTCCGTGAACACCAGCGTGCCGACGACGAAGGCCACCCCGATGACGACGGCGAACCCCGTCAGCAACGAGCGCAGCTTGCGCGTGAGCAGGCCGCGAAGCGCGACCTTGGTCACGTCAGCCCACCGCCTTCATCAGGTCGAGCACGCCTTCGGCGTCCTGGCCGGCGCCGTCGTGGACGACGACGCCGTCGCGCAGCACCACGAGCCGGTCCGCGACCGAGGCGGCCGCCGCCTCGTGGGTCACCATGATCACGGTCTGGTCGAACTCGTCGACCGCCTGACGCAGGAGGCCGAGCACCTCTTCCGAGGACGAGGAGTCCAGGTTGCCGGTCGGCTCGTCCGCGAACAGCACGGCCGGGCGGTGCACGAGCGCGCGCGCCACGGCGACGCGCTGCTGCTGGCCGCCCGAGAGCTCGGACGGACGGTGCGTGAGCCGGTCGCGCAGCCCCACGGTGTCCACGAGCTTGTCGAACCACGCCTGGTCGACCTGCTTGCCCGCGAGCGTGAGCGGCAGCTTGATGTTCTCCTCGGCGGTCAGGACCGGGACGAGGTTGAACGCCTGGAAGACGAACCCGAGACGGTCACGGCGCAGCGCCGTCAGCCCAGAGTCGCCGAGCCCGGCGAGCTCCTGCCCATCAACGACGACGGACCCCGAGCTGGGCTTGTCCAGGCCGGCGAGCAGGTGCATGAGGGTCGACTTGCCGGACCCGGACGGGCCCATGATGGCGGTGAACTGCGCGGCCGGGAACGACAGCGTCACCCCAGCGAGCGCGTGCACGGCGGTCTCGCCCTCGCCGTAGGTGCGGCGCAGATCCGCCGTCGAAACGATGTTCATGGCGCCAGCATGGTGAACCAACCGCCCCCATGTCGTGCGGTTGGCTCGGTACTCGGGGTAGGGCTAGCTAGAGCGCAGGTACGCCAAGACGGCGAGCACGCGACGGTGATCCTCGACCGTCGGCGTCAGATCGAGCTTGGAGAAGATCGACGTGACGTGCTTCTCGACGGCGCGCTCGGTCACGACCAGCGCCTCCGCGATCGCCGCGTTCGACCGACCCTCGGCCATCAGCCCCAGCACCTCGCGCTCGCGCGCCGTCAGGCCCTCGAGCGGATCCTCACGGCGGCGACGGCCGAGCAGGAGCGCGACGACCTCGGGATCGAGGGCGCTGCCGCCACCGGCCACGCGCCGGACGGCGTCCGTGAACGTGTCCACGTCCGCGACGCGGTCCTTGAGCAGGTAGCCCGTGGACTCCGTCGACTCCGACAGCAGATCGAGCGCGTACGCCTCTTCGACGTACTGGGACAGCACGAGCACGCCCGTGCCGGGGTGGTCGGCGCGGATCTTGCGCGCGGCGCGCAGGCCCTCGTCCGTGTGCGACGGCGGCATCCGCACGTCGATCACGGCCACGTCGGGCTTGTGGGCGCCGACCTTGCGCAGCAGGTCCTCACCGTCACCGGCCTGGCCGGCGACCTCGAAGCCGGAGTCCTCGAGCAGGCGCACCAGACCCTCGCGCAGGAGCACGGAATCTTCGGCGACGACGACCTTCAAAGGTGTTTCTTCAGCGCTCATACAGGGATCTCAGCTCGGAGAGTAGTGCCCGACCCGGGTGGCGAGTCGAGGGCAAGTGAACCATCCAACGCACCGACCCTATCGGCAAGACCCTGCAATCCGGAACCACGTCCCGGATCGGCTCCGCCGACACCGTCGTCACGCACTTCCACGCAAGCATGCCCGTTCACCCGGCGGACCGCCACCGTCGCGTTGGAGGCGTTCGCGTACTTGGCCACGTTCGTGAGCGCCTCGGCGATCACGAAGTAGGCGGCCGCCTCGACCGGCTCGGGCAGGCGCTCGCCCGGCACCTCGACGACCTTGACCGGCAGCGGGGAGCGCACCGCCAGCGCCTCCACGGCGGCCTGGAGCCCGCGGTCGGAGAGCACGGCGGGATGGATGCCGCGGGCGAGCTCACGCAGCTCCTCGAGCGCGCGGGTGAGCTCCTCCTGCGCCGCGCCGACCATCTCGGCGGCCGTGTCCGGGTTCTTGGCGATCTGGTTCTGCGCGATCCGCAGCGTCAGCGACAGCGCCACGAGGCGCTGCTGCGCGCCGTCGTGCAGGTTGCGCTCCAGGCGCCGGCGCTCCTGCAGGCCCGCCTCGACGATCCGCGCGCGGGAGCGGCGCAGCGCCGCCTCGAGCCGCTCGCCCCGCATCGCCAGGCCGGCGGCCGCGGCGACGTTCGCCACGGCCTCGGGCTCCAGGCTCGCGTCATGGATGATCGCCCCGACCAGCTCGCCGTTGAGCTCGACGGGCGTGTAGGCGTGGTGCGGGCGGTCCGCGCTGCGGCCGTCACGCCGCACCCAGCCGTCCTCGACCCAGTACAGGAGCTGCAGCGAGGGATCGTGCAGCGCGTCCGCGAGCAGACCGCGCAGGTCGCCCGTGGAGGCCTCGCCGAGACGCTGGAGCAGCTCCCCCACCGCGTCGGCCTGCGCGATCTGGCCGCGCAGCAGCCCGCCGAGGAACGCGAACGGGACGGCGGCGAAGACGACCTGCCACGCGACCGGGAGGATGCCCGGGACCTGGTCACCGGAGACGGTCTGCGACGTGAGCGTGACCGCCACGAGCGCGACCAGCACGATCCCCGACCACAGCAGCGGGGCGAGCACGCGGCGCTGCGGACGGCTCGCGGCGCGCCAGCGGGCGGCGAGCACCCAGATGACCGTGCCCGCGAGGAGGATCGCCGCGGTGCTGGTCAGGATGTCCCCGACGGTCCCGACCGTCGTGCTGGACGTGATCTGGATGACGCTGTCCGGGCAGCGCTCGCACGTCACCTCGAGCCCCGACAGCAGGATCGGCAGCGCACCGACCGCGCACAGCGCGTAGACGACCGCCGCGATCCGCCGCTCCAGCCGGCGCAGCGTGCCCTGCGGGTAGGCGAGCAGCAGGTGCACGAACGTCGCGAGGTACAGGTTCGACGCCAGGACGGCGAAGGTGAAGATCGCGGGCGAGTTGGCGGCCACGAACGCGTTCAACAGCCACGCGAAGCCGGTCGCGGTCATCAGCACGCCGACCTTGTTGGCCGGGCGGCGGTAGGTCGCGAACAGGCCGGTCGCGATCCAGGCGTAGCCGACGCCGACCATGAACGTGATCGCGAACGCCGTGTCGTCGACGTGGTCCGAGCTCGCGATCACGGCGGCCGCCAGCAGCCCTACCAGGAGGGCGGCGAGCGCCAGCATCGCCAGCGCGCGGGTAAGGGCGTTCAAACGAGCAACTCCTGAACGCGCTCGCCCGACAGCTCGGCCTTCGGGACGAACCCGCGGGCGCCTGAGCGCGACACGAGCGGTCCGAAGTCCGAGGAGTCTCGGCTCGACACGAGGATCACCGCGGGAGAGTCCGGGTGGCCCGTGATGCGAGCTGCGACATCGAACCCGTCGATGTCGGGGAGCTGCACGTCCAGGAGAACGAGCTGAGGCTTGAGCCGGCAGGTCTCGGAGACCGCGCTGGCGCCGTCCACGGCCTCGCCGATGACGTTGAACCCCTCCGATTCGAGGAGCACGCGTGCGCTCGCCCGAAAGGACGGGTGGTCGTCGACGATTAGGACGGTGCAGTCCACAGGATCGATTCTCGTCACCCCGTGGACCCCTTCACATACGGCTGGCCGTACAACGTGTGAATGGCGCTGTTCTACCGGCCGACGGCGGACGAGATCGTTTTCACCGCTTCCCCGGGATTCTGAGCCCCGAAGACGGCGGTTCCGGCCACGAACACGGTGGCTCCGGCGGCGGCGCAGCGGGCGGCGGTCTCCGCGCCGATTCCGCCGTCCACCTGGATCGGCTTGGTCTCGCCGACCAGCTCGCGGATGCGGCCGAGCTTGGCGATCGACGGCTCCAGGAAGGCCTGGCCACCCCAGCCGGGGTTCACCGTCATGCACAGGACCATGTCGGCCTCGACGGCGCTGATCGCCTCGACCGGCGTGCCCGGATTGAGCGCGACGCCGCTCAGGCAGCCCTCCGCCTTGATCGCCTGCAACGCATAGTGCAGGTGCGGCGTGGCCTCGGCGTGCACGGTGATCGAGTCCGCCCCGGCCTTCGCGAAGGCTTTGATCTGCCCCTCGGGGCGCTCGATCATCAGGTGCACGTCGATCTGCGCCTTCGCCTCGTGGACCTGATCGGCGATCGCCTTCACGACCAGGTCGCCCATGGTGATCGGCGGGACGAAGTGGCCGTCCATCACGTCGACGTGGATGGCCCGCGCGCCGGCGGCGAGCACGGTCGCGACCTGCTCGCCCAGGCGGGCGAAGTCGGCGGCGAGGATGGATGGAGCAATGCCTTTGAGCAACTTCTGGTTCCTATATGGGCGCGAGCATCGACGATTGACAGTGCCCGCACATATACAGGGCCGTGTTCGACATGCGCACGATCGTGGAGTGTTCGCCGCAGTTCGGGCAGACGCTGCGAAGTTCGAACCGGTGCAAGCAGTTCACGCACCGGTAGCGGCCGGGGAGGTTGGTCGCCCGCAGCCACGGCTCGTGACAGGCCGGGCAGGTGGCCCCGGTGTCCTCGGCGCTCAAGGGCGACCACCGCCACTCGTGGCGAGGGCCGGCTTCGCGGTCGCTTCAACCATCGCTTCGCGGATGGTCAAGTGGATCGCCTCAGCCGCGCGATGAAGAAACCGTCCGTCCGGTCTCGGTGCGGGAGCGTCTGCAGGTGCTGCGGCATGGTTGGATGCTTCCAGAGCGGGAGCTCAGTTCCTAGGTCATCCACGGTGAAGTCTGGATGAGCGGCTAGGAAGGCGCTGACCACTTGCTCATTCTCGGCGGGCGAGATCGTGCACGTCGAGTACACGAGGGTACCGCCGGGCTTGAGTGCGTCTGCTCCGGCGCGCAGGATCTGCTGCTGGAGGTCGGCGAGCGCTTCCGGTCGCCCGGCCTTGCGCCAGCGCGCGTCGGGGCGGGAGGCGAGCGTGCCCAGGTCACTGCAGGGCGGGTCGACGAGCACGCGGTCGAAGCTGCCGTGCGTCTTCTCGGTCGCGTCACGGTTCTGGACGTCGACGATCGTCGCTCCCATGCGCGCGGCCGTGCGCGCGAGCGCGCCCGCACGTCCGGTGTGCTTCTCGACGGCGACGATCTGCCCCTCGTCGCGCATCAGCGCCGCCAGGTGGGTCGTCTTGCCGCCCGGCGCGGCGCACAGGTCCAGCACCCGCTCACCGGGCTGCGGGTCGAGGATCCGGCCGACCGCCATCGCCGCGCGCGACTGCGGCATCAGCAGACCCTGCTCCCACTCGGGAGCGGAGAACGCGTCGAACGGGGCGTCGAGGATCAGCGCGTCGCCGTCCAGGTGGGCTTCGATGGCCAGGCGCGCAAGGAGCTCCGGCGCCGTGGTCTTGAGCGTGTTCGCGCGCAGCACCGCCTCCGCGGCCTCGTTGTCGGCGGCCATCAGGGCGCGCGCGTCCGGCGCGCCGAGCGCGTCGAACCACAGCTGGGCGATCCACTCCGGGTGCGAGTGGGCGAGCGCTGCCTGTTCCGGCGTGTCGTCCTTGAGCGCAGCGACGATCGGCCTCGCCTCGCGGGTCGCGCGGCGCAGGACGGCGTTGACGAGCCCGGCGCCGCGCGGGGCGTCCCGCTTGGCCAGCTCGACCGACTCCCCCACGGCCGCGTGCGGCGGCACCCGGTCCAGGAAGGTCAGCTGGAAGACCCCAAGGCGGAGCGCGGCCAGCACGGGCCTGTCAAGTTTCGCGACGGGGCGACCGGTCAGCTTCTCGATCACGTGGTCGAGCGTCGCGACGCGCTGGACGGTGCCGTAGCTGAGCTGCGTGGCCAGGCCGAGGTCGCGCGCGGCCAGCCGCAGGCGGCGTGCTTCGCCGTGCAGCGCGCGGTCGGCCCAGGCGCCGCCTTCGAACACGCGTCGAACCACGGCATAGGCAACGGCTCGTGCGGGAATCACACCCGCTATGGGGTCACGACTCGATGGTTCGTCCATCTTGGTCCTGCGACTCTTGTGGCGAGGCCTGGGTTCTGATTGTCTGAGCGCTGCGCACGGTTGCGCGCGGGTGCCTCATACAGAGGTCCAATTTCCGGTCTGATCCTCAAGTTTGGAATCTGGCTGTTTCCAGCCCTTTTTGTCGATGCTCGTACGTTCGTCCATTTCCCCCACCCAAGCCTTAATTTCTTCCGATAGGGCTAATGGTCCGCGTACAACTTGCCGACACATCCCCACGGAAGGGGACTGAAAGCATGTCGGACACTGACACCACGCACTTCGCACCGCGGCCCTCCGCGATGGGTGACCTGCGCCTTGCGGGCACGATCGCGACCGGTCTCGTTGCCGGAACGCTCGGCCTGGGCGCGCTCGCCGCGCCCCTCGTCGGCTGGAAGGATTGGCCCTCCGGGCTCGAGAAGGACGCCACGACGCCCACGCTCTCCATGGCCTCCGTGCCGAAGGAGCAGCCGCCGACGACGCCGACGAACGTCGCGACGGACGAGGGCCAGACGGGCGGCACCAACGGCGCCACTCCGCTGAGCGCGATCGGCGTGTCGGGCGGCGGGCCCGCCGGCCTGAACGTCCTGATCAGCGACTCCAGCGGCGCGTCGAACACGGAAACTTCTGAGGACAGCTCGTCCCAGCGGCGCGATGACGGCGCGCGCGGCGAGCGTGAGGGCACCGTCTCGTCCAGCTCGAGCGACCCGACGTTCACCGGTCGCACGGACAAGGGCTTCGTTCCGCCCGACTACGAGGACACGGACGGCGACGGCCTCAACAACGAGCAGGAGAAGCTCGTCAAGAGCGACCCGACGCAGGCGGACGCCAAGGTCGTCCGCGCCGACGGCCTGTCCGCCGAGACCGCGTTCCGCATCAAGTCCGGCGTCCAGGCCCTGGACACCAACGGCGACGGCGTCATCAACGGTGACGACGACTCCGACGGCGACGGCATCCCGAACTCCGTCGAGGAGGCCAACGGCAGCGACCCGCTGAACCAGGACTCCAACGGCGACAACATCCCGGACTCGATGGACGATCGCAACGGCGACGGCTACCCGGACGGCCTGCCGATCCCGACCCCGTCGGCCGAGCAGCCCGCCGACGAGGAGCCCGCGCCGGTGAACCCGCCGGTCGAGGAGACCCCGGTCGAGGACGACACGTCCGCGCCGCCGCCGGTCGACGAGCCGCCCGTCCCGACGCCGGACCCCGGCACCGGCACGCCCGGCCAGCCCGAGACCGACACCCCGCCCGCCCCCGAGGCCCCCAAGCCCGAGGCTCCGGCCCCCGCTCCAGAGGAGACCCCGGAGACCGAGGCCCCGCCCGCGCCACCGGCCCCCGAGCCCGCCCCGGCGGTCGAGGAGCCCGCGCCTGCGCCCGCCGCGGTCGCCGAGGCCCCCGCTCCGGCTCCGGCGCCCGTCG
>NZ_JAPDDP010000096.1 GCF_027587195.1 Solirubrobacter phytolaccae
ACCGTGGCTGCCGGCGGCACGACCGTGGCGGGCGGCGACGCGGCCATGGGCGGCGGCGACCCCGCGGGCGGCGGCGAGGCCACTCCGCCGGCGCGAGTGCCGTGGCCGGGCGAGCTCAACGCCGCCGAGCTCAAGGGCGGAGCGAAGGCGCTCACGTCCGACGCGTGCGAGGCCTACCGCGAGACGTGGGCCGCGTACCGCAGCGCCTGCGCCGAGTACCACTCGCACAGCGCGCTGACGCTGATCGACTCGTTGCTGCACCGGTACGGGCGCACGTTCGAGCAGGCCAAGCAGGAGCGCGCGGCGGTGGACTTCGAGGACCTCGAGCTGCGCGCCCGCGACCTGCTGGAGAACGCCGAGACGCGCGAGCGCTGGGCGGAGCGGTTCAGCCTGATCATGGTCGACGAGTTCCAGGACACGAACGCGGTGCAGCTCGAGATCCTCGAGCACCTGGAGCGCGAGAACCTGTTCGCGGTCGGCGACGAGTTCCAGTCGATCTACCGCTTCCGGCACGCGGACGTGGGCATCTTCCGGCGCCGCGCGGAGGGCGTCGTGCGGCGCCTGAACGTGAACTTCCGCTCGCGCGAGGAGCTGCTGGACGTGCTCAACACGGCGTTCCGGCCCGAGTTCGGGGAGCGCTTCTCGCCCCTGCGCGCCGGCCGCCAGGAGCCGCCGCCCGAGGACGACGGCCGGCTGCGCCTGTTCGCGGTCGACCCGCCCGCCGGGGAGCCGCCGGTCGAGCTGCTGATCACGGACACGCCCGGTTGGGACGAGGTCGAGCCCACGCTCGGCCTGGCCGGCGGCGGCGACCAGCCGTGGCGCCGCGGCGAGGCTCGCGCGATCGCGCATCGCCTGCGCCAGGAGACGGAGTCCGGCCGCCGCGCGGGCGACATCGTCGTGCTCGTCCGCGCCACGTCGAGCCTGCGCCTCCTCGAAGAGGCGCTCGAGGAGCAGGGTCTGCCCACCTACGTCGTGGGTGGCCGCGGCTACTGGTCCCAGGAGCAGGTCCGCGACGGCATCGCGTGGCTGCGCGTGCTGGCCAACCCGCACGACGAGGAGGCGCTGCTCACCGTCCTCAGCTCCCCGTTCTGCGAGGCGGACACGGACGCGCTCGTGCTGCTCACGCAGGAGGGAAGGGCGCGCGGCTCGATGTGGGCGGCGCTGCAGGCCCACGCGCGCGGCGAAGGCACGGCCGCGGTGCCGGGCGAAGCGCGGATCGCCGAGCTCGCCCGCCTGCTGCAGTCCGAGCGCGAGCACGCCGAACGCGCGCCGCTGGAGGTCCTGCTCGAGCGCGCGATCGTCGCCACGGGCTACGACCTCGTCACGCTCGCCCGCCCCGGCGGCGACCGCCGGCTCGCGAACCTGCGCAAGCTGATGCGGCTCGCGGGGGAGTACGAGCGCGCCGAGGGTCGCGACCTGCGCGGTTTTCTCGCCGACGCCCAGGCGCGCGATCTCGCGGAAGCTCGCGAAGGTGAAGCCGCGCTCGAGTCCGAGGGCCTGGACGCGATCCGCCTGATGACGATCCACCGCGCCAAGGGCCTCGAGTTCCCCGTGGTGTGCGTCGCCGACCTCGGTCGCCAGTCGGGCGGCAGAAGAGCCCAGCTGCTGGTGGGGGAGGACCGGACCGCGGGTCTTCGGCTCGCCCCGCTCGGCGGCGGCGACACGATCCCCACCGCCGCGTGGGAGCGCCTCGCGGCCGAGGACGCGAGCGCCGACGCCGAGGAGGAGCGCCGGCTGTTCTACGTCGCCATGACCCGCGCTCGCGAGCTGCTGATCCTGTCGGGCGGCACCGACACCTCCAAGTGGCCCGCGCCGCGCAACGGCGGCCCGCCGATCGACTGGATCGTGCGCGCGATCACGCCCTCCCTCCAGCTCCCGGCACTGCTCGAGCGCACCTGGGACACGCGAATCGCCCGCGTCGCGATCCGCGTCAACACGCCCACGACGCTGCCCGAGGAAGCGCTGGTGAGCCGCCCGCGAACCGAGCACCAGGAGCCGACCGCGCTGCCGTCCGTCCCGGCGAAGGTCACGCCGGAGTTCGTGCGCGGGCGCCCGGCGCCGCAGCGGCTCTCCTACAGCCAGCTCTCCGACTACGCCAAGTGCGGCTACCGCTTCTACCTCAAGCGCGTCCTGAACCTGCCCAACGTCCAGCCGCCGCCACCGCTGGAGGGCGAGTCCGAGACCGTCAGCGGCATCGACCCGCTGCTGCGCGGCTCGATCGTCCACGCCGCGCTGGAGGAGCTGGACTTCGACGACCCGCGCGCGCCCGACGACGACACGGTCCGCGCGCTCACGGACACCGAGCTGACGGACGACGAGGTCAAGGAGATCCAGGCGTTCGTCGAGGCCTTCGCGCGCTCACCGCTCTGCCACCGGCTCACGCAGGCCACCCGCGTCACCCGCGAGGCCGGCTTCCACTTCGCGCTCGACCAGGACGGCTCGGGCCCGCTCGTACGCGGCTTCGTCGACGCGTACGCCACCGAGCCCGACGGCGCCCACCTCGTGGTCGACTACAAGACCGACCACGTCCCGGAGGAGACGACCCCCGAGGCGTACGTGCACCGCAACTACGAGACGCAGCGCCTCGTCTACGCGCTCGCCGCGCTGCGCGCCGGTGCTCCGCGCGTCGAGGTCGCCTACTGCCTCCTCGAGCGCCCGGACGAGCCGCTCACCGTCACCTACGACGCCCACGACGCGCCGGACATCGCCGCGCGCATCCGCGAGCTTGCCCACGGCATCCTCACCCACGCCTATCCGGTCACGGACACGCCGCACCGCGAGCTGTGCGGCGCCTGCCCGGGCCGCACGAAACTCTGCAGCTACTCACAACAGGAGACCCTCAAGCCTCCGCCGGCTCTTTGGCCGGGAGCACGGGCCCGTCGTACGCCTCCGGCAGGTACTCCGCCCGCCGCAGGCCTACAACCGCGTTGAGCTCGGCGCCGAACAGCAGCGCGAGGTTCGTCACCCACAGCCACACGAGCAGGATCACCGCGCCCGCGAAGGCGCCGTACGTGGCCGAGTAGGACGAGAAGTTCGAGACGTAGACGAAGAACAGCGCGGACGCGAGGATCCACAGCACCACGCCGGTCACCGCGCCGGGCGAGATCCAGCGGAACTTGCGGACCTCGACGTTCGGGGACGCGTAGAAGACGATCGCGTAGATCAGCATCGCGACGGCCAGCGCGGCCGGCCAGCGCAGGATCTTCCACGCGACCGCGGCGCTCTCGCCGAGCCCGATCGTCTCGAACAGGTCGGTGGCGAGCCCGCCGCCGAGGAAGATGAGCACGAACGTGATGAGCACGAGCGCCATCACGACGAGCGTCCACGCGAGGTCGAACGCCTTGTGCTTGACGAACCCGCGGCCCTCTTCGACGCGGAAGATCTTGTTGAGCGCGCGCCCGGCGGCGCCGAACGCGCCCGACGCGCCGTTCAGGGCGGTGCCGAGGCCGATGATGAGCGCGACGATCGCGGTGCCGCGCTGCTCCTGGGCCGCTTCGAGCGCACCGGTGACGGCGTCAACCGTGTCGGCCGGCGCGCCCGCGTCGCGAAGATAGGAGGCGGCGTCGGTGATCAGCCCCTGCTGGCCGAACACGCCGAGGAGCGCCGCGCAGAACAGCAGCGCCGGGAAGAGCGACAGCAGCGAGTAGTAGGTCAGCGCCGCCGCGTTGTCCGTGATCTGGTCACGGCGGAACCGCCCGAAGGCCTGCTTGAAGTCGCCAAGCGCGATCGGGGGGCCGGCCTGGCGGCCGTCGGTGACGGCCGCCTCGGGCTTCTCAGAGGACCGGCTCAGTACCCCCGCCTTCCGCCGAAGCGGTTGCCGAGGCCGTACCCGCCCGACGGGATGCCGGCGAGCAGCACGAGGATGGCCGCCACGATGGCGACGATCGCCGGCAGACCCAGAGCGACACAGAGCGCGTAGACCAGCGCGGCGAGCAGTACAGCGATCAGAATGCCAATCACGGTTTCCCCTTCCAGAAGATCGACGGTACTCCAGCTATTCCCGCTGCAACTACAACCCAATCCGACCTGTCAATCGCCGTTGCCGCGGTGCAGGCGGCGACCCAGGCCGCGACCCAGGCGCGCAACGCCCCGCTGCGCGCTCGCGCGAAAGGCGTCCCCGCCGACCTGGTCACGGACGCCGACGCGCAGGCCGAGCACGCCGCCGCGACGGTGATCCGCGCCGCCCGGCCCGACGACGCGATCATCGGGGAGGAGGGCACCGACGACGACGGCCGCGGCAGCCGCCGCTGGTACCTCGACGGCATCGACGGTACGGTCGCCTACGCCAACCGCCACCCCGGCGGCTGGTGCAGCGCGGTCGCGCTCGTCGACGACGCGGGCCCGCTCGCGACCGCTGTCGAGGACTCGGTCGGCGAGCGCTACTCGGCCGCACGGGGCGAGGGCGCCACGGGCAACGGCGAGCGCCTGCGCATCCGCACCGGCCGCGCGTTGCACGAGGCGCACGTCGCGCTCTTCCTGCGCCAGGACCGGCTCGTCCTGCCCGGCGTGCGCGAGCGCGGCCACCGGATCCTCGACGAGGCCGGCCTGCTCCGCCACGCCGGCCCGGGGACGCTCGAGTTGGCCTGGGTCGCCGCCGGTCGCCTCGACGCGTGGATCCAGCCGAACACGGACCCGTGGGACTGGCACCCGGGAGCGCTGCTGGTCACCGAGGCGGGCGGCGAGGCGCGCGTCGTCGAGGGCGAGACGCGCTGGCACGTCGCCGGCCCGTCCTCACTCGTTGACGCGCTCGTCGAATTGCTTACTTAGGCGGCAGCAGCGAGTGGCCGTCGAGGACGGTCTGCGCCACGTCGACGACGCGGCGCCCGGTCGAGCGCGCGTGCTCGCGCAGCAGCTCGAACGACGCGCGCTCGGCGACGCTGTGACGCTCCATCAGCACGCCCTTGGCGCGCTCGATCACGGCGCGGCGGTCCAGCGCCGACTCCAGCTGCGCCACCTTCTCGTGGAGCCGCTGCTCCTCGCGATGGCGCCGGATCGCGACGTCGATGGCGCCCTGCAGGTCGTCGGGCGCCCACGAGTCGACGTAGCCCGCGATGCCCATGTCGGCGGCCCGGGCGATCGTGTCGGCTGATTCGGCCTGGCGCACGGTCACCAGCACGGGGCCGGACGCGAACGTCACGGTCTCCGAGATCAGCGCCAATCCGTGCTCGTCGTCGCCGTCGAGGACGACGAACGCGAGGTCCGGATCCTCCCGCGCGATCAGCTCGGTCGCCTCGGCGACGGACACCGCGAACGGGGTCACCTCGTGCCCGAGCCCGTCGAGCGCGTCACCGAGCGCCTTCAGGTCCTCCTCGCGTTCGTTCGCCAGAAGGATCCGTAAGTTCCGCTCGCTCGTACTTGAAACGTCAGTGGTCATGTCCCGAACCGTCTTCTACACTTTTCCGTGCCGGCCGTGACCCCCGCCGGATGGCAAATCGTGCCCCAGACACCCGGCGCGAACCTCCGCAACTAAACGGCTTTGGCAGAACTCGACGACCGAGCGAACTCCGGCATGAATGCGCCGCGAGCATATCCCGCTGACAGCGAATCGCGGGCGGCGCGCACACGCGCCGACCGGATGCTGCTCGAACGCGCCCACCGCGGCGACCAGCGCGCCCGCGCCCAGCTCGTGGACCGCTTTCTCCCGCTGGCGCGTCAGCTGGCGCGCCGCTACCAGCGTGGTGGCGAGCCACTCGACGACCTCGTGCAGGTCGCCAGCCTCGGCCTGCTGAAGGCGATCGACCGGTTCGACCCGAGCCGCGAGACGGCGTTCAGCAGCTTCGCCGTGCCGACCATCCTCGGCGAGCTCAAGCGGCACTTCCGCGACAAGGGCTGGTCCGTCCGCGTCCCGCGTGATCTGCAGGAGCTCGCGGTCAAGCTCGACCCCGTGGGGGAGGAGCTCGCGCGTGAGCTCGGCCGCGCCGCCACGCCCGCGGAGATGGCGAAGCGGATGGGCTCGACCGTCGAGCAGGTGCTCGAGGCCCGCGAGGCCGCGAGTGCGTACCGCGCGGTGAGCTTGGACCGCCCGCGCGAGGACGACGACGAGGGCGACGGCCTCGGCGCGTCCTTCGGCATCGAGGACACGGGCTTCGCCAACGCGGAGGACTCCGCCACGATCGAGAGCCTGATGCGCGTGCTCAACGAGCGCGAGCGCGAGATCCTGCGCCTGCGGTTCGCGGAGGACCTCACGCAGGCCGAGATCGGCGCGCGCGTCGGCGTCTCCCAGATGCACGTGAGCCGCATCATCCGCCAGGCGATCAACCGCCTGCGCGACGCAGCCGAGCAGTAAGGGGTCTACGCTCCGCGACATGGAGCACTGGGATCTACGGACGCTCGACGTCCAGCCGCATCAGCCGAAGATCCTCCACTCCGCGCGGGGAGAGGCGCGGTCGATCCTGATCAACCTCCCGGCCGGAGAGAGCCTGCAAGAGCACCAGGTCCACGAACGCGCGTACGTCGTCGTCATCGACGGCGAGATCGATCTGGCGGGCCACGCGAGTGGCCCCGGTGCCGCTGCGGTCTTCGACCCCAACGAACGCCACGCGGTCACGGCCACGAGCGACGCTCGGCTGCTGATCGTGCTCGCCCCTTGGCCGGGAACGGGCCACCCGGGAGCGAGGGACTGAGCATGGCCCAGATCACCTTCCAGAACATCTGGAAGCGGTATCCGGACGGCTTCGAGGCCGTCAAGGACATGTCGCTGGACATCCGCGACGGCGAGTTCATGATCCTCGTCGGGCCTTCGGGCTGCGGGAAGTCCACGGCGCTGCGGATGGTGGCGGGGCTGGAGGAGATCACCGACGGCGACCTGATCATCGGCGGCAACCGCGTGAACGAGCTCGCCCCGCGCGATCGCGACATCGCGATGGTCTTCCAGAACTACGCGCTCTACCCGCACATGACGGTCCGCGAGAACATGGGCTTCGCGCTCAAGCTGGCGAAGGTGCCTAAGAGCGAGATCGCCGGCAAGGTCGAGCAGGCGGCGGACATCCTGGAGCTGCAGGACCACCTGGACCGCAAGCCGGCGAACCTGTCCGGCGGGCAGCGCCAGCGCGTCGCGATGGGGCGCGCGATCGTGCGTGACCCGGCGGCGTTCCTGATGGACGAGCCGCTCTCGAACCTGGACGCGAAGCTGCGCGTGCAGATGCGCACGCAGGTGGCACGGATCCAGCACCAGCTCGGCACGACGATGCTCTACGTCACCCACGACCAGACCGAGGCGATGACGCTCGGCGACCGCGTCGCGGTCATGCGGTCGGGCGTGATCCAGCAGGTCGACACGCCGAAGCACCTGTACGCGAGCCCGGACAACCTGTTCGTGGCCGGCTTCATCGGCTCACCCGCGATGAACTTCGTGCCGGCGCGCCTGGAGGAGGGCAAGCTGCGCCTCCCGTTCGGCGACGCGCCGATCCCCGCGGGCGTGAAGACGGACAAGCGCGAGGTGATCGCCGGCATCCGCCCGGAGCACTTCGAGGACGCCGCGATCGACGCCACCGGCATGCGGTTCACGGCCAAGCTCGACGTCGTCGAGTCGATGGGCTCCGAGCTCTACGTGTACTTCGAAGGGGGCGGCGAGGTCCCTCCCTCCGACCAGCTGGACGAGCTGGCGGCGGACACTGGCGTGGAGGAGGTGCCGGGCGCGGGCTCGAGCGTCGTCGCGCGCCTGGACGCGGCGAGCCGGGCCGCGGCGGGAGCCGAGATCGAGATCTCGCTCGACCCGAGCGAGATCAAGCTGTTCGATCCGGCCTCGGGAAGCGCGCTGCGCGCCTGAGGCTGAGCCGGCGGGCCCGCTCGGTGGCGGGCCCGCGGCACGTGCCTACTGGTTGAACTGCTCGGACGCCAGGAAGCGCGGCTCGGCGGCCGGCGTCGGCGTGCCGGGCGCGTGAAGCAGGTTCTTGACGCCGGTGATGCCCTGGACCTTGCGCGCCTCCTTGCCGAAGCGCTCCGTCCAGGCCTCGTCGGCCGTGCCGCGCAGGTAGACGACGCCGGCCTGCACGTCGACGGAGACGTCGCCCTTGGGCGCGTCGGGGGCGCGGAAGATCTCACTGCGGACGCGATCGGCGAGCGTCTGGTCGTCCATCTCCTCGTGCCGGTGCGGGATGACGCTGTGCGCCATGCCCTTGGCCGGGCCGACGAGGCGGCGAGCCTTGTTGCGACTCAAGTAGCCGGCGGCGAGGGCGCCGGCCGCGGCTGCACCGAATGCGATGTACGCGGTCCTCATGCTGGTCGTACCTCCCTGTGGTTGCCGTGTACGAAACGGCTACCCAGGGGCGGAGGCGCCTACGCGCCGACCGTGTCGCCGTTGAGTGCCTCGTCCATCCGCTCCACGATCGTGAAGACGCCGTCCAGACCGGTGATCCGGAACGTCTTGACGATCGCGTCGTTCGAGCACACGATCACGAGACGACCCTCGAGGCGGCGGAGGCGGCGGTGAGCGCCGATCAGCACGCCGAGCGAGGACGAGTCGATGAACGTAGTGTCCGTCAGGTCGACAATGACGTGCGTGCGACCTTCGTCAATGGGGGCTGACACGCGCTGCTTGAACTCAGGGGCGGTGAAGAGGTCGATCTCGCCGGTGACTGCCACAACATGCGTGTCGGCGTCGATTGAACGATCTTCTATTGCAAAAGCCATGGCCATCGCCGGTGGTAATCCCCGGCGAAGGCCATTTCCAATCCAGACCGATCGTCTAGTTGGCGGCGTTTGCGTACTCGAGGCGGACGTGCAGGAACTCCCGCTCGCCCTCCGGAGCCACGCGCAGCTCGTCGGCGAGCTGCTCGATCACGTTCCCGACGCCGGGCACGGCGGCGTCCACGACGAGCGCGTCCCCGCCACCGGGGCGGAGCGGGCCGACGCGGAGCGAAAGCGTGCGCGGGCCAGGTTCGAAGGCGACGTCGACGGTGCCGTACAGCACGTGCGCGGGGGCACGGGCGGCGATCAGGTCGGCCACCAGGACGGCGTCGTCCAGGCGGTCCAGCGGGAGGTCGGCGCGCGCGGCGAGCATGCCGACGACGCGGCGCAGAATCGGACCGACGAGCGGTCCGGCGGCGATGGAGACGGTCGTGGGCGCGTCAGCGCCGCTCGGCTGGGACGTCACGCAGCGTCCCCGTGACGGTGCCGGGCGAAGGTCATCGCCACTCGGCTGCCGCCGCCCGGAACGGGCTGGAGCTCGACCTCGTCGGCGATCGCCGCGATGAGCGGCAGCCCGAGGCCGGGACCGTTGGTGTCCGAGCTGGAGCCGATGCCCCGGCCGTGATCGGCGACGACGACGCTCACAGCGTCCTCCGTCGGCCGGATCGTGATTTCCACTGGTCCGGGGACCTCCTGCGGGTAAGCGTGGCGTACGACATTGGTGCACGCCTCGGTGACGGCAAGGCGGAGATCCTCCACAAGGTCATCGGGCAGCCGGAGTGCCTCGGCGAACGCCCCCAGGACGTGCCGGATCACCGACACGTTCTCCGGTCGGGCCGGAAGCGTGAGCTTCACGTCGGTATCGGTGCGGTCCGTCAACGGCGTGACGGTGCGAAGTTGCGTCTGTGCGTTGCTGCCCATTGATTGTCACGCGTCCTGGTACCCCCGGCGCTGTGCAGCCTAACCGTTGCAGGGGCCGGATTCTTGCGGTCCGAAGCATGACATGTCCGTGGGGGTGACGAAGCGGTCACGCGGCACGGCGGACGGGACGTACCGGGGCGGGAGCGTCGCTTGCCCGCTCGACACGGGTCGCGTGCGCGCAGATGGCCTTGAACCCGGCCTGCATGAAGTCGTTGCCGGCGCTCGCGGCGAGCACCGTGGAGACGGCCCGGCCGGCCGCGGGCGAGTGCACCCGGAGCGCTACCAAGGCGAGCGCACTCCACGCGCCGGTGCAACGCGTGCACGTGAGCAGCTCACCGACGGCGTACCGCAGTCGCCGGCCCTTGGGCTTGCCGCGGGCCTCGTCCACGAACGGGCGCCGCACCCAGCTCTCCACCTTCTCGTGCACGACGAGCTTTGAGAGCGCGAAGCTCGCCGCGGCGAGCGCGGGGAGCTCCGCGTTGGCGATCGGGGCGCGGCCCCGGGCGCTCACGGCCGTGCCGATCAGCAGCGAGCCGTAGAGCGCGGACAGCACCGCGTAGTCGCTCAGCTCCGTCGGGGTCTGCTCAACGGGATCCAACTAGATCGGCCGCGGGTTCGGGTCCGGGGGGAGCGGCAGCGGGTCCGGGGTGGGGGACGGCGGCTGCGGGTCGGGACCGGGACCGGGTGGGCGGGGATCGGGTGTGGCTCGAAGGACCATGGATGGCGGCTACCCGACGGGGTCGTGACTTAACGCAAACGGGGCGCCCTTAAAGGACGCCCCGTTCACTGAGGAGGAGGGTTGTGACACGCCAGTCGGAGAGTGGAGGGCATCCGGTCAGCGCGACATTCCGTTTGTTCCCGAAGTCCTGAGTCACAAACCAACGCACCCTCAATTTCCTGCTAACCCGTCCAAAATGTCAGTGCGCGGACCGCTCACCCTCGGCTTCGCCGCCCACCACGGGGCGCGCGACGTCGGGGGAGTCCTGATTGCGCTCGAAGCGGACGCGTTCCTGCTCGCTGGAGAGCTGATCGGTGCTGCCCGCGGGCGTGCGATCGTCGGAGCCGAGGATCCCCAGCGGGTTCTGATCGGCGCCGGGATCCCCGGAGTCCGACACGTTGCTCTTCTTGGTCGCGTTCATGACCAGGAAGACGATGAAGCCGCCGATGATCACCACGGCGACGATGGCGGCGATGACGTATCCCATCCGATCCGGGTACCCGACCCGCGCGGACGGTGAAACGACGCCACCACTGGGTAGCGATTGACCCATGGCCACTGAACTCGCAGGCAAGACCATCGCGTTCCTCGCCGCTGAAGGGGTGGAGCAGGTAGAGCTCACCGAGCCGTGGAAGGCGGTCGAGCAGGCCGGCGGCAAGCCGGAGTTGATCTCGGTCGAGGATGGCGAGGTGCAGGCGTTCAACCACCTCGACAAGGCCGACACCTTCAAGGTCGACAAGACCGTCGCCGAGGCCACCGCGGCCGACTACGACGGCCTCGTGCTGCCGGGCGGCGTCGCCAACCCGGACTTCCTGCGCACGGACGAGGACGCCGTCAGCTTCGTGCGCGCGTTCTTCGAGCAGGAGAAGCCGGTCGGCGTGATCTGCCACGGCCCGTGGACGCTGATCGAGGCCGACGTCCTCCAGGGCCGCACGATCACGTCCTGGCCGTCGCTGAAGACCGACATCGAGAACGCGGGCGGCACCTGGGTCGACGAGGAGGTCCACGTCGACGCCGGCCTCACGAGCTCGCGCAACCCGGACGACCTGCCGGCGTTCTGCGCGAAGATCGTCGAGGAGTTCGCGGAGGGCAAGCACGCCGAGCAGGCTCGCTCGGCGTAACCACCGTGGCCACGGCGATCCTGGACATCGACGGCACGCTCGTCGACACGAACTACCACCACGCGGTCGCCTGGTACCGCGCCTTCCGCGCGCACGGGTTCGTCGTGCCGCTGTGGCGCATCCACCGGCACATCGGGATGGGTGGCGATCAGCTGGTCGCCGCCCTGGCCGGGAAAGGCTTCGACCGCGAGCACGGGGACGAGGTGCGCGCGGCCGAGACGATCCTCTACAAGCAGCTGATCGAGGAGACGCAGCCGCTCACGGGTGCGCGCGCGCTGATCGAGGACCTCAAGGCCTCCGGGTACACGGTCATCCTCGCCTCGTCGGCGAAGTCCGACGAGCTCGAGCACTACCTGAAGCTGCTGGACGCACACGCGCTCGTGGACGCCTGGACGGACTCGAGCGACGTCGAGCAGACCAAGCCGCAGCCGGACCTCGTGCTGGCGGCGCTGGAGAAGGCGGACGCGAAGCCCAAAGACGCCGTGATGATCGGCGACTCGACCTGGGACTGCGAGGCGGCCAAGCGCGCGAAGGTGCGCTCGATCGGCGTGCTGACGGGCGGTTTCAGCGAGCGCGAGCTGCTCGACGCCGGCGCGGCGAAAGTCTTCACATCGGTGGACGAACTCCGGAAACACCTAGACGCCGATGTCGTAAGGGTTTGAACATTGAGCAGGGCGGAGATAGGTCGATCCGAGGCCGATGCTGAGGCATCCGGCACAAATCGACCGCCGCACCCCTGCTGCTATGGATACCCTCGAAGCCACCTCGCCGCCCGCGCCCACGGGAAGCCTGCCCGGAAGGGCTGTCGCGGCACGAGAGGAGAAGCCCGTCGCGATGACGTCCGCCCGGTCAGAGGACGGTCCAAGCCGTTCCGAAGAGGACCGGCGCCTGCTGATTCGCTACCACCGCCATGGTGATCAGGCGGCGCGCGAGCAGCTGGTCCAGCGCCTGTTGCCGCTTGCGCGGCGGATGGCGCGCCGCTACCGCCGCTCCGACGAACCGCTGGACGACCTCGTGCAGGTCGCGACGCTCGGCCTGATCAAGGCCATCGATCGCTTCGATCCCTCGCGCGAGACGGCGTTCTCCTCGTACGCGGTGCCGACGATGCTCGGCGAGCTCAAGCGCTACTTCCGCGACAACGGTTGGGCGGTGCACGTCCCCCGCGGGATGCAGGAGCGCGTGATGCAGGTCGACAACGCGATGAAGGACCTCTCGCGCAAGCTCGGCCGTTCCCCGTCCGCCGCGGAGGTGGGCGAGGCGCTCAAGCTCACCACCGAGCAGGTGCTGGAGGCGATGGAGGCGGCGGGCGCGTACGACGCGGTGTCGCTCGAGTCCTACCGCTTCGGTGACGAGGGTGACGGCGAGACGTACGCGGAGTCGATCGGCGTCGAGGACGACCGCTTCGAGCTCGTCGAGTACGGCGCGACGATCGCCCCGACCTTGCAGGCCCTGCCGGCGCGCGACCGGATCGTGCTCCACCTGCGGTTCGTCGAAGACATGACGCAGGCGGAGATCGCCGAGCGGGTCGGCGTGTCGCAGATGCACGTCTCACGGCTCATCCGGCGCGCTCTCGAGCGGCTCCGGACCGTGGCCGAGCACTCCGGCTAGATAAAGGGCTCGGCGCTTTAGGTTCGGCGCTGAGGGCCGATCTCGAACCACACATGCGTGGAGCCCTCGTGCACGCCCCAGCGGTGGGCGACCTGGTCGACGAGATGCAGGCCCCAGCCGCCGTCGACGGTCGGCTCGATCGTCATCTCGACCTTCGCCCGCTCGCCGTCGCCCTGGTCGATCACCTCGCCCTTGACGATGCCGTTGGTGCCGATCGCCATCGCGAGCGTGATCGGGCGCGCCGGGCCGAACTTCACGCTGTTCGTGACCAGCTCCGAGACGACGAGCTGCAGGTCTTCGAGCACGTCCGGCGCGAGGATCTGATCGAACACCTCGAGCGCCGCGCGGGCTTGCGCGGGTGCGTCCTCAGCGGGTGGAAACTGGAAGCTGAACTGCACGGTGCGGGGACTGAGCCTACGCGTCGCACCGGGCTTGCGACATCCCCGATCGGGGGTAGGAGCTGCGTATGGAAACCACAGAGTCCGACGTCGGGTACCCGGAAGAGCAGCCTCCCGAGGTCGATGATACGCCCGACAAAGGCACCCCGCAGCGGGACGAGAACGCAGGCAAAGAAGCTGACAACGACGACGGGACGGCCACGGGCAACCCGGACAACGCCGGGGAGTGAGCAGCGCCTTCCGGCGTGCTCCGGAGCCGCGCTAAACCGCGTCTTCGGGGCCGCCGCGACGGCGGTCCAGCAGCTCGCGCAGCTCTCCCGGCTCGAGCGCGTCGCGCAGCCGGTCGATCGCGCTGACGACCTCCGGCTCGGGCGCCGCACCCTGGGCCTCGCCGCGCTCGAACCGGCGCGCCGGGCGCATCAGGTCCTGGCCGCGCGCGGCCGCCTGACCGCCCGGGACGGGCTTGCGCGCGAGCGACTCCGCGTCGGGCGGATCGCCCCGCAGCAGCCACGAGCCGTCGGGCCTGCGGGTGAGCTCCTCGCGCTCCGCGAGCTCGCTCAAAGCGGTCGAGACGGTGGGCCGGCGAGCACCCACGAGCTGACCCAGAATGCGATGAGTGAGCGCAAGTGGCACGATGACACCATCACCCGACACTCGTCCCCAGCGTTCGGCCAGGTGCCAGAACAACGCCTTCAGGCGGCGGTCCACGCGCGTCAGCTGCGAGATCGCCTGCGTCGTGGCGAGGCGCAGCGAGCGCTCGGACAGCCGGTCGAACAGCGCGGCCGTGATCTCCGGGTAGCGGGTCATCTCGGCGGCGAAGCGCCGGTCGAGCACCGCGACGGTCATCGGCGAGAGCACGGTCCAGACGGCGTCGACGGGCAGCAGGCCCGTGCGGCTGGTCGGCTGCCACGGGCGTACGAGATCGCCCGGGCCGAGCAGCTCCGCGGACACGTGGTCGGCCACCACGAGCTCACGCGACAGGATGCCGTCGATGATCAAAAGGCCGATGTGGTCCGCGGTCGCGCCTGCGAGCCGGGACACGTCCCACGGGCCCACCGGCAACCGGTGCGTGCGTACGACGAGCTCTCGCTCAGCGTGTTCGCGCCTGCTGTCGTTGAGCAGTCCGCCGAGATCTGGATCGACGTCCAGAAGGCGAACCATGTCGGGGGTCCGGGACAAGGGGATTGCGGCTCCTCTCACGACTCCCGTCTACCCGAGCACGTCGGATTCCAGACCTCCGCGATGCGGGACTGGGTCGAAGGGTCACTCTAATTTCTGGCTGGTTTAGTGGAGGCGTCAAGCGGTGAGTCAAAGGGGCAGCCATGGCAACGGAGCGTGACGCCTACAGCACCGGGCCCATTGCGGCCCTCATCGACAGGGGCGAGGAGCGTGGGTGCGTCGACCTTAAGGAGGTCGACGAGCTCGCTCAGGCCCTTGAGCTCGAGGACGAGGATCTCGGCGCCCTCTATGAGCAGCTGCATGCCAAGCACATCGAGCTGCGCGACGACTGCACGCGCCAGGACGCACCCGAGGCGCCGATCGACGACGCCCACTTCGCGACGGTCACCACCGACACGCTGCAGCTCTTCCTGAACGAGATCGGCCGCCACCGGCTGTTGACGCCGTCCGAGGAGATCGACCTCGCCAAGCGCATCGAGCGCGGCGATCTCGGCGCCAAGGACCGCATGATCAACGCCAACCTGCGGCTCGTCGTCTCGATCGCGAAGAAGTACCAGGGCTCTGAGCTGACGCTGCTGGACCTGATCCAGGAGGGCATCCTGGGGCTCATCCGCGCCGTCGAGAAGTTCGACTGGCGCCGCGGGTACCGCTTCTCCACGTACGCGACCTGGTGGATTCGCCAGGCCGTCGAGCGCGGCATGGACGCGAAGGCCCGCACGATCAAGCTGCCGATCAACCTCGTGCGCACGCAGCGCAAGGTCGCGCGCGCGGAGAACGCGCTGTCGCTCAAGCTCGACCGCGCGCCGACGGACGAGGAGATCGCCAAGGAGGCGGAGATCTCCGTCGAGGACCTGTTCGCGCTGCGCGACGCGGCTCGCACGGTGACTTCCCTGGATCGTCCCCTGGGCGAGGGCGAGGACGCCGCGTTCGGCGACCTGCTCCCGTCCGACGGCCCCGCGCCCGAGGACGTCGTGCACGTCTCCCTGCGCGAGGAGACGCTCAAGCGGGCGCTCCTGGAGCTCCCGGACCGTGAGCGGACCGTCGTGGCCCTGCGCTACGGCATCGACGGCGGCGATCCGACGCCGCTGCGCGAGATCGGCCGCCAACTCGGGATCACCCCCGAGCGCGTGCGTCAGATCGAGTCCAAGGCCCTGGGCCGGCTCGGTCGCATGCGCGAGCTGGCCGCGCTGCGCCAGGCGGCGTAGCGCCACGGGTGCGCGTCGGCGCGTGGGCGCCGACGCGACAGGGTGGACCAGCTAGGCGGGCGAGTCCGCGTCCGGGTCCCAGCGCCCATCGGCGCCGACGTTCCCGGTCACGGGGTTCTGCGTGGCCGGATCGGCCGAGCGTGAGTAGGCGAAGGTCATCCGGACCTCGGTGCCGTGGCCGGCCGAGCCCTTGAGCTCGAACGCGTCCGAGAGCGCCGCGATGAGCGGCAGGCCGAGGCCGAGCGCGGGCGGCTCAGAGCGCGCGGGGCGCGGCTGGATGCCGGCGCCGTGGTCGCGCACGACGATCGTGAGCCCGTTCTCGTCGGCGAGCATCTCGACCTCGAGCATGCCGGCGTCCTCGTCGTAGGCGTGCACGACGACGTTCGTGCAGGCCTCCGTGACGGCCATCTTCATGTCCGCCAGGACGGTCGGGTCGAAGTCGAGCGCGTCGGCCATGCCCGCGAGCGCCTGGCGAACCACGCCGACGCCTTCGGGCCGGGCGGGCATGGTGAGCAGGACCTCCGGGGCCGGGGTGGTCATCTACTCGCTCGTGCCGTTGGTTGATCGCGCCGCGGTGATGGCCTCTTCGCGGCCCTGGATCACCGGCAGGACGGGCACGAGGCCGGTGATGTCGAGAATGCGCTGGACTCCCGGTTCGACGGCGTCGCCGACGCAGACCACATAACCCTGGCCGGCCTCGATCGCCCGCCGGCGCGCGTCGAGCAGCGCGCCGAGCACGGAGGAGTCAACGAAAGTCGCGGCCGTCAGGTCGACCACGATGCCACCGCCGCGTCCGAGGGCCTCGTCAAGCCGCTCTCGCAGCGTCGGCGCGGTGTAGATGTCGTGCTCGCCTTCGACGACCACGACGACGACGTCGCCGGCGGTCTCGTCGAGCACGATGGGGTTGGCGTCCATACGGGCGTGCACGATACCCACTTGTGCGCGGGAGGACGCCACAATGGCGTCATGGCTGACCGGTTGGACCGCTATCGGGCGAAGCGCGACTTCGAGGAGACCCCCGAGCCGGCCGGTGAGATCGGTTCCGAGGAGGCGCTGCGGTTCGTCGTGCAGGAGCACTCGGCGCGCGCGATGCACTGGGATCTGCGGCTCGAGCACGGGGGGACGCTGGTCTCGTGGGCGATCCCCAAGGGCATCCCGGTCGACCCGAAGAAGAACGGCCTCGCGGTCCAGACCGAGGACCACCCGCTCGAGTACCTGGACTTCCACGGCGAGATCCCGGCCGGCAACTACGGCGCCGGCACGATGAAGATCTTCGACCGCGGCACCTATGAGATGCACAAGTGGCGTGACAAGGAGGTCATGGTCACGTTCCACGGTGAGCGGGTGCGCGGGAAGTACGTGCTGTTCAAGACGGGCGGTAAGAACTGGATGATCCACCGCATGGACCCGCCCGAGGACCCGACCCGCGCGCCCCTGCCCGAGTGGGTGGACCCGATGCTCGCGCGCCAGGGGGAGCTCCCCGGCGACGAGGGCTGGGCGTACGAGATCAAATGGGACGGGATTCGCGCGGTCGCGTACGTCGAGGGCGGCCGGATCCGGCTGATGAGCCGCCGCAAGTCCAACATCACGGCCGGCTACCCGGAGCTCGCGCCGCTCGGCCGCGCGGTCGGCGCGCACGAGGTGATCCTCGACGGCGAGATCGTGTCCTTCGAGAACGGCCTCCCGAGCTTCCAGCGCCTGCAGGGCCGGATGAACCTCACCTCCGAAGCGCAGATCCGCCGGATGGCCACGCGCGAGCCCGTCGTCTACATGATCTTCGACCTGCTGTTCCTGGACGGCCACTCGCTGCTCGACCAGACCTACGAGGACCGTCGCCGCCTGCTCGCCAAGCTCGAGCTGACGGACACGGCGTGGCAGACGCCCGCGTACCACGTGGGCAACGGCGCCGGCCTGCTCGCGGCGACGAAGGCCCAGGGGCTGGAGGGTGTGGTCGCCAAACGGCTCAACTGCCCGTACGTGCCCGGGCGGCGGTCGCCGGGCTGGCTGAAGGTCAAGAACGTGCGCTCCACGGAGGTCGTCGTCGGCGGCTGGACGTACGGCGACGGCGGTCGCTCGGGCCGGATCGGGGCGCTCGCGATCGGCTTCTACGAGGACGGCGAGCTCTACCACGCGGGTCGCGTCGGGTCGGGCTTCAACGACGCCGAGCTCAAGCGCGTCCAGGCGCTGCTCGAGCCGCTCGCGCGCGAGACCAATCCGTTCACGGCCGGGCCCAAGCCCGAGAAGGTGACGATGTTCGTCGAGCCGCGGCTCGTCGCGAGCGTGGTCTACGGCGACATGACGCGCGACGGCACGCTCCGGCATCCGGTCTACAAGGGCCTGCGCGACGACATCGCGCCCGAGGACGTCGGCCGCCCGGACTGACGGGCGAATTGCGGAAACCGTCGGCCGGACCCGTCAGAATGGGCGGATGCCGCGATCGATGTGGAGTGGGGCGATCTCCTTCGGACTCGTCAACGTCCCGATCAAGCTCTACTCCGCCGTGTCCAAGAAGACCGTGCGGTTCCACCAGATCAATGGTGAGACGGGGAGCCGGATCTCGCAGAAGCGCGTGGACGCGACGACCGGCGAGGAAGTCGCCTACGAGAGCCTCGTCAAGGGCTTCGAGATCACGAAGGACAACTACGTGATCATCGAGCCGTCGGAGCTCGAGGCGCTGGACCCCGAGAAGTCCCGCACGATCGACATCGAGGACTTCGTGGACCTCTCGGAGATCGACCCGATCTACTACGACCACCCGTACTACCTGGTCCCGGCCGAGGGTGCGTCGAAGGCGTACGGCCTGCTGCTGAGCGCGATGCAGGAGTCCCAGCGGGTGGCGATCGCGCGCGTCGTGCTGCGCCAGAAGGAGCAGCTCGTCGCGATCCGGCCCGACAAGGACGGCCGGCTGCTGATGATGGAGACGATGATCTTCGCCGACGAGGTCGTGCCCAAGGACGACCTCGACGGGCTGCCGGACGCGGAGGACCTGAAGGTCTCCGAGCGTGAGGTCAAGATGGCCCAGCAGCTGATCGAGTCGCTGGTGACGGACTTCGAGCCCTCCCGTTACAAGGACGAGTACCGCGAGAAGGTGCTCGAGCTCATCGAGGCCAAGGCCTCCGGCGCGGAGATCGTCTCCGCGCCCGAGGCGCCGACGCCGACCGCGGTCCCGGACCTCATGGCCGCGCTCGAGGCCAGCCTCGCGGCGGTCGGGAGCGGCTCGGACAAGAAGAAGAGCTCCTCCAAGGCTTCCGAGAAGGAAACCGCCAAGTCCTAGTCAGTGGTGGACGTGCTCGGGCGCGTCCACGAACTCCAGCCGTTCCGTGGAGCGCGTGATCTCGAACACGCGCTGCACGGCCTGGCAGCCGCGCACGAGCACGAGCCGGCGCTCCTCGTCCGAGAGGCGGTCCCGCGCGATCAGGATCGTGCGCAGCCCCGCCGAGTCCATGAACAGCAGGCCGCGCAGGTCGAGCGCGACCACGTCGTCGGTCAGCCGCTCGAGCGCCGACTCCAGCTCGGCGGTCGCGAGCATGTCCAGCTCGCCCCGCAGCGTGACCAGCGCCGCGGGTCCGAGCGCCTGCGTGTCGAGCTCGAACCGTGACATCCGCGCGCAAGCGTAAACCGATGGCGGCTTGGGGAGGGTGGGACCAATGGCCAGGCTCCGACGCACGGACTGCTCAGGCCCCGGCATCATGCGCAAGCGTGCGGGGCGTGGCTTCGCCTATTACGACGATGGGCAGCTCGTCGACGACGCCGAGGTGCTCGCGCGCATTCGTGAGCTCGGCATCCCGCCGGCGTGGCGTGACGTCTGGATCTGTCCGTATGCGAACGGTCACTTGCAGGCCACGGGCATCGACGCCGCCGGTCGCAAGCAGTACCGCTACCACGAGGAGTGGCGCACCCGCCGCGACGCGGAGAAGTTCGACGACATGGTCCGGTTCGCGAAAGCGCTGCCCGCGCTGCGCGCGCGCGTCGAGGCCGACCTTGCCAGCTCCGACAAGCTGACCCGCGAGCGGGTGCTCGCGTGCGCCGTGCGCCTGCTCGACCGCGGCTTCTTCCGGATCGGCACCGAGGAGTACGCGGTGACCAACGCGTCGTACGGCCTGGCCACGATCCGCAAGGAGCACGTCCGGATCGAGAACGGCCAGATGGTCTTCGACTACCCGGCCAAGAGCGGTCAGCGGCGTCTGCAGGGCGTCGTCGACCCGCTCGCGCTGGACATCGTCGGCGCGCTCAAGCGCCGGCGCGGCGGCGGCCCCGAGCTGCTCGCCTTCAAGGCCGGCAGCCAGTGGTGCGACCTGCGCTCGGACGACATCAACGCGTACCTGAAGGAGGCCACGGGCGGCGACTTCAGCGCCAAGGACTTCCGCACGTGGAGCGCGACGGTGCTGGCCTCGGTCGCACTGGCCGTCTCCGGCGAGGCGCACGGCACGCAGACCTCGCGCAAGCGGGCGGTCACCCGGGCGATCAAGGAGACGGCGCGCTACCTCGGCAACACGCCGGCGGTGTGCCGCGCGTCGTACATCGACCCGCGCATCTTCGACGCCTACGACTCCGGGCTCGTGCTCGACCACCAGGTGCTGCTGGACGCCGCCGAGCCGGGGCAGATCCCGACGCAGCATCCGCAGATCGAGCTCGCGGTGCTCGACCTCCTCAACGAGAAGGAAGAGTCACCGCGGATCGAGAAGCTGGCGGCCTAGCCTTCGTCCGGCTCGGGCTGCGGCGGATCGTTCGGCGGCGGCGTCTCGCGGTCCGGCGTGGGGTCCGCGGGCACGACCGGCTCGTCGGGCACGGCGGGCGTGGCCGGCTCGGGCGGCGCGATCGGGGTGGGCGGGTCGACGGGCTGCGGAACGCTCATGTCTCCACCTTCATTCCTGATCCGTAGGCGTACAGCTTCTCCAGCGACGAGCGGATGATGCGCGAGACGTGCATCTGCGAGCAGCCGACGACCTCGGCGATCTCGGACTGCAGCAGGTCCTCCGAGAAGCGCAGGCGCAGAATCTCCCGCGCGCGCTCGTCGAGGATGCCGGTGAGGCGCTCGAGGGTCACGCCCGCTTCGACGCGGTCGAACTCCTCGTCCTTGACGCCGATCAGGTCGCCCGCCGACGCGGAGTCGTTCTCCTCGTCGTGGACGGGCGCGTCGAGTGAGCGCACGGAGCGGCCCTCGGTCGCCTGCATCGCCTCGATGATCTCCTCCGGGGAGCGATCCAGCCGGTCGGCCAGGTCGGCGACGGTCGGCTGACGGCCCAGCTCGCCCCACAGCTTCTCGCGCGCCTCTTCCAGCGCGAGGCACAGCTCCTGCAGATCGCGCGCGGGGCGTACGTCCCACGTGGAGTCGCGGAAGTAGCGGCGCAGCTCGCCCAGGATCGTCGGCACGGCGTAGGACGAGAACGCGAGGCCGCGCTCCGGGTCCCAGCGGTCGACGGCCTTCACGAGGCCGACGGAGGCGACCTGGATGAGGTCGTCGAGGGGCTCGCTCGCGCGCCGGTAGCGGAGCGCGAGGGAACGGGCCAGCGGCATGTAGCGCTCGATCAGGTCTTCGCGTGCGCGCTCGTCGCCTTTCAGGACGAGCCGCATGAGTCGCTGGTCCTCACGCTGCCGCTTCGCGCGGTCGATCGGGTTGGCCGTGATGCGGGGCCGCTCGGCCGTCGGAGGGGAAGCCATCAGGGTCGTTCCGTACCCGAGGGAGCGGAAATCACCCCTGTCCCGCTCAGAACCGTTCGTTTGCGGACAGGCCGGTCAGGTTTCCGGGGCGAGCACGAAGATCTCGAACGCGCGCATGGGCGTGAAGACGACCTGGCTGTGGTAGCCGGCGACGCGGCGTCCGGTCAGCTCCTCGACCGCGCCGATCGCGGTCGGCCCGACGGTCTCCTGGAACGCCAGCCGGTACTGGCGCACGAGGTCTTCCTTGCCGTCGGCGAGCAGCGTCTCCTCGTTGCGCGTGAGGCCGCCCTCCAGCACGACGAAGATGTAGTCGTCCTCGACATACGCTTTGGCCGCCTCGGGGCCGCGGCCGTAGTAGCGCTTCTTGAGTCCGACCATGGCGTTGGCCAGCGCGGCGCGCAGCGATCCGGGCGGCTGCCCGCCCGCGGCTTCGATGAGTTCCTGAGCTCGATCCGTCACGGTTGTCCGCAGGCTTACCCCGCGGTGAAGGTGAAGTATTCGTGCAGTCCGGTGAGCACGAACAGCCGTTGAATGCGATCGTCCCCGCCGACGAGCGCGAACTCGAAGCCGTCGCGGCGGGACGCGTTGTTCCAGCGCGTCAGCAACGTCAGGCCCGTCGAGTCCATGAAGTGCAGGCCGCGGAGATCCACCACCACCCGCTTGGCGCCGCCGTCCACGGCCGCTCGCAGCACCGCCTCGACGTCGGGGGCCGTGCTCATGTCGAGATCGCCGACGGGACGCGCGAACGTGCCGTCCTCGCGGGCGTCTACGGCGCAGTGGAACGGCTTGGGGGCGAACTCATCGGGCACGGTGCGGATCCTCTAGGTGTTGCGACATCGCTGGAGTCCGCTGGCCGCCCCGTCGTGGAGCCATCCAGACCGTCCTCCTGAGGTTCCGCCTGCCCGAGCCCCCATGCCGGAAGCTCGCGCCTGCGCGAGGGAGCCACTCTAACCGCTTTAGCGGCGTGATCGCGGTGCAGATGAGCGGGGGGCCCGAAGTTGGCGTCGTGCGGGGAATGGACCACGCGGCGCTTGGGTAGTGCGTGGACCGATGATCGCTGCTTCCCGTTGCTCTCACTGCCGCTCCACGGTCACCCGCGAAGACGCTCCGTGCCCGCGCTGTGGACGTCCGCCGCGACGGCTGGACACCGCCGCGGTACGGGTCGTGATGGCGCGGACGGGCGGGCGCCTGCGGCGTCCGGCCCTCAAGCGGAGCCGCTGAGCTCCCGCTGCGCCGCCTCGAGGACGCTCACCCGGCGCCGGTGGCGGCTCTCGTAGTCGCGCACCGCGCCGGCGTGAGCGCTGTCGAGGCGGTCGATGATGGCCTCGGCGGGCTCGTCGTCGTAGCCCGGCCAGGGCGGCGTGGCCGTGAGGTTCTCGCCCCGCTCGAGGATGGAGCGCCGGCCCCGGTTCGCGCGCTCGTGGGTGAGGACGGTGGCGAGGTCGGCCTGGCTGAGGTCGCTGAGGCGCGCGACGACCTGGCCGGCGTTGAGGTCGTCGTAGTCGTCGATCGGGAGCGGCTGCCGCTGGTCGCGGGTGGGGGCGGCGAGGGACGGGATGAGCGCGCGCAGGTCGGCGAGCATGCGCTCCTCGTCGGCCCGGTGACGGCGCGCGAGGTCGGCGATCGCGGTCTCGTCCAGCTCCTCGGCGAGCGCTTCGATCGCGTCGTAGGTGGCGATCTCCAGCGCTTCGGTCGCGCACTCGTCCTTGGCGTTCTTGAGCAGCTTCTCGTCGAAGCTCGTGCCGCCGCGCAGCAGGTCCAGCGGGCCCTTGGCGAGCGTGAGCGCCTGGCCGACGACGGTCTCTGCGAGCCCCAGCGCGGCGTTGACGACGCTCGTCTCCGGCTCCGTCGCGTGCTCGGCGAGCCCGCCCGCGTGCCGGCGGGTCTCACGCAGGTGGCGTTCGAGCAGCGTCCGGTAGTCGCCGTGCGGGGTCATCGCGATGTGCGCGGAGAGGGTCGTGATCAGCGTGCGCTCCGTCGCGAGCGCCTCGTTCAAGTAGCGATTCAGGCGGTGCAGATCCGATGCCATGCCGACGGGCTACCCGGATAGGGTCCCGCTCGTGCCCCAGCCCAAGCGCGTGGAGGTGACCGTCGGCGACGTGACCGTGTCGCTGTCGAACCTCACGAAGCCGATGTACCCGCAGGCCGGGTTCACCAAGGGGCACGTGATCGACTACTACACGCGGATCGCTCCGACGCTGCTGCCGCACCTGCGCGCGCGGCCGTTGACCTTGAAGCGGTACCCGAACGGGGTCGAGGGCACGTTCTTCTACGAGAAGCGCTGCCCGTCGCACGCGCCGTCGTGGGTGCGGACCGCGCCGGTGTGGAGCGGGACGAACGAGGGCGACATCGACTTCTGCCTGTGCGAGGACCTGCCGACGCTGGTCTGGCTCGCGAACCTGGCCGACCTGGAGCTGCACACGCCGATGGCGCGCGTGCCGGACATGGACAACCCGACCATGGTCGCCTTCGACCTGGACCCGGGGCCGCCGGCGACGATCGTCGAGTGCGCGCGCGTGGCGATGGAGCTGCGGCGCTCGTTCGAGTACTTCGGCCTGCAGGCGTTCCCCAAGACCTCAGGGTCCAAGGGGATGCAGGTGTACCTGCCGCTGAACGTGCCCGGCGTGACCTACGAGGCGGTGCGGGCGTTCTCGCGCGGGCTCGCGCAGGTGCTGGCCCGGCGGATGCCGGAGCTGATCGTCGCCGACATGTCCAAGGCGCGGCGCGCGGGCAAGGTCTACGTCGACTGGATGCAGAACGAGCGCCACAAGACGACCGTGAACGTCTACTCGCTGCGGGCGATGGACCGCCCGACGGTGTCGACGCCGCTGACCTGGGACGAGGTCTCGGACATGACGGAGCCGCTGGCGTTCACCTCGGCCGAGGTGCTCGAGCGCGTCGCACGGCTGGGTGACCTGTTCGCGGACGTGCAGACGCTCGAGCAGGAGCTGCCGACTTAGGCGGCTGCGGCGTGGGCGCCGGGGCCCGCGTGGGCGCGGACGTCCTTGGCGCCGAGCTTCGCGCCGCAGGTCATGCAGGTGCGGTGCGCGTCGAGCGTGCCGCCGCAGTCGCGGTGCGTGAGCACGATCGGCGGGCCCTCCGGCGCGTAGTAGCGGTCACCGAACTGCATCAGGGTGACCATCACCGGCCACAGGTCCAGGCCCTTCTCGGTCAGCCGGTACTCGAAGCGCTGCGGGCGCTCCTGGTACGGCACCTTCGTCAGGACGTCTTCTTCCTGCAGTCGCTGGAGACGCTGCGTGAGCACGTTGCGGGCGATCCCGAGGTTCGCGGCGATCACGTCGAACTTGCGGTGCCCGAAGTAGATCTCGCGCAGGATCAGCACCGTCCAGCGCTCACCGACGAGCTCGAGCGTCTTCGCGACGCTGCAGTTCTGTCCTTCGTAGAGCCGGCCGAGCATGTCTGTTCGAGGGTAGCGTGATGCAACGCTGGTGTGTGTTCACCGGCGGCTCGATCGCGGTACGTTGCTGGCATGGACCTCGAAGAGCGCAGTCTCGACGACACCATCGCGCGAACCTGCGCCGTCTGCGGCGCGGAGCTCACGGAGGCGGAGATCAAGGACGCACGCGAAGTGGGTGGCCCGTTCTTGTGTGTTGTGCACGCCGCCGAAGAAGCGCCCGCTGAGGCGTTGGGTCCGGACGACGCGGAGGCTTAGCGCGCAGAGCCCCGCCCGCACCGTCTTGGCGAGCGGGGCCGGGTTCGGGGAGCACACCGTCGGGCGTCGCGTCAAGTAACTCGCGCTTCGCATGCGAGTTACTTGACCCGCCGCGGCCGGCGCGCTCTTGTGCGGGTGAGCGGCTGCGCCGGATTGCGCCCGGGCGCGGGCCGAGTGCGCTTGTCGGTCCTGGTGCCACGCGAACCGCGAGTTTTGTACCTATGCGGTCGCTTTCTCGAGGTTCGCGTGGCGTCG
>NZ_JAPDDP010000097.1 GCF_027587195.1 Solirubrobacter phytolaccae
GACGCCCTGGCCGCGCTCCCGCCTGGCCGAGGGGCGCGCCCTGCTGTGCGGCGGACGTCGCCCGGTCGCCCCGCCGGCGGCGCCGCGCCCGATCCTGCCGCCGCCACTCGCGCGCGTCGCGCCCGTCGTGCCCGTCGCCCTCGGGCCGAACATGGTCACCGCGCGGCGGTGCGCGGCGTGGTGGCTGCGCATGTACGCGACGCGCGAGCCCCGCCGGCTGCGGCCGTTCGCGTCGAGCATCGCGATCGAGTCGCTGCGTGCCGCGGACCGGGTGCGCGCACGTGACCTGCCCGTGGCCGCGGAGGCGCTCGCGCACGAGCTGACGCTGTTCGGCACCTACGACGAAGCGCCCGAGCTGATCGCGGCGTGGCACGCGGCGGGCGCCGACCGGCTCCAGCTGATCCTTCCGCCCGAGGAGTCCGAGGCCCGGTTGGCCGAGCTCGTCGAGGTCGTCGGCACGGCGGCGCAGGCCGCCACCCTGAGCGCCCCGTGATGGTCGACGCGGTCACCATCCCAGCGCGGTTCAACGGGCCGCCGGGCTCGGGCAACGGCGGCTACGTGTGCGGCGTCGTCGCCGAGACGATCGGGGCGAGCGCGTCCGTCCGGCTGTCCGCGCCGCCGCCGCTGGACGTCCCCCTGCTCCGCACGCGTGACGGCGACGGCGTCGTGCACCTGCTCCATGGCGAGGAGATGATCGCGGCCGGCTCCGTGGCACAGCCGGCCGCGATCGCGCCCGATGCGCCGACCGTCCGCGAGGCGACGATCGCCGCCGCCGCGTACGCCGGCCTCGATCCGCAACGGCATCCGTTCCCAACGTGCTTCGTGTGCGGCCCGCTCCGCCACGACGGCCTGCGCATCTTCCCCGGACCCGTCAACGGCCACGGCGTGCTCGCCTGCGTGTGGCAGCCCGCCGACGACCTCGCCACGAGCGGCGTCGTCGACCCGCGGTTCGTGTGGGCGGCCCTCGACTGCCCGACCGGCTTCGCGTGCATGCCGCCGGGCAGCCGCACCGTCCTCGCCACGATGACGGCCACGCTGCACGCGGACGTCGAGCCGGGCCGCGACTACGTGATCACCGCGTGGCGCATCGCGAGCGAGGGCCGCAAGCACCGCGGCGGGGCCGTCCTCACCGACGCCGACGGCCGCCGCGTGGCGACCGCCGAAGCGCTTTGGATCTCGCTGCGCGGGTAACCGTCTCCGCGTGACGGAGACGAGAAGGCCCGGACCGAACGCGCAGCTCGTCGGACGCGGGCGGGTCCTCGCGGTGCCGATCTGGCTGTACCTGCTGCTGATCGGCGTCGCTGTCCTGTACTTCGGCGGCTTCAGCGGCTCGCTGATCATCGGCATTCCGTTCACGCTGCTCGCGCTGTTCGGGCTCAGCTCGATCGCCTACTCGCGCGTCTGGGTCGACGGTCCGACCATCTACGCGCGGCACGTGTTCGGCTACCGCAAGCCGATCCGGATGGACGAGCTGAGCACCGCGCTGCTGACGAACTTCGGCCCCAACTCCGGTCGCCAGCTCTGGCTCACGATGCGCGACGGCACCCAGATGCGCCTCGACGCGACCAATCTGCGCCTGAAGCCGCTCTACGGCGAGCTCGCGCGCTACATCCCCGAGGGCAGCCGCATCGCCAACGCGCTGCTTCACCGGCGGATGACGGACGCGCGGCCGCTCCTCACCACGACGGCGTCGACATCGGTCCCGTCGTGGCCGATGTGACGACGCGCCTCAGAAGTCCTTGCGCATCTCGCTGAGCAGCTGCTTGCCGGAGAGCTCGGGCACGATGATCCGGCGGATCGTCCACAGCGGATGCCGGCGATCGAGCCGGTCGGCGAGCTGGAACGCCGCGCGTGAGCCGGCGCGCAGCAGGTGGGGGATCGCCTTGCGGTCGTAGAGCCCGAAGGGATACGCGAACAGGCGGACGCGATGCCCGACCAGCCGCTGGAGCTCGCGGATCGGCTCGTCGACCTGGGTCTGCCAGTCCGCGCCGGTGTACTCGGGGACGGCCTTGTGGTCCCACGTGTGGGCGCCGATGGTCATTCCCGCACGGTCGAGCGCTCGCACCTGCCCGCGCGTGAGCCAGCCCGGCTTGCCGAGCACGACGGTCATGACGAAGAACGTCGCCGTGAACCGATGGCGCCGCAGGACCGGCAGCGCGTGCGTGTACTGGCCGGCGGACGCGTCGTCGAAGGTCAGCAGCACCGGCTTGCGGGGGAGCTTCGCGCCGCGCAGCATGTGCTCGACGAGCTGGTCGCCGGTGATCGCGGTGTAGCCCGCGTCCTCCAGCGCCGCCATCTGCTTCGCGAACACGGACGGTCGCACGATGTAGGTCCGCGCGGTCGCGTCGTCGGCGCGCGTCGGGTTGCGGATCTGGTGGTAGCAGAGCACCGGCACGTCCGCGCGCGCCGCGACGGCGGCGAGGTCGGTGCGCGGCGCCGGGGTCGAAGACGCGGTCGGCCGTGGCGGAGCGGGCCGTGGTTGGGGCGAGCCGCCGCACCCCACCAGTCCGAGCGCGGCCAGCGCCGCCCAGACCCATCGACTGCGTAGGAGCTGAGTCAGCGCGGCGATGCGTGGAGCATGACGAACGCCGTCGACATCAACGTTCGCTTGTCGGCCGGAGATCCAGGTCGAGCGTGAAGCGGTGACGCACAGCCGGCCGGCCGACGCGGATCTGGACGTCCGCCCGCACACGGCCGGAGCGGCGCAGCAACCGCTGCCCGGCGGCGTTCAGGCGCAGCGTCGAATGGCGCCGGGAAGGGCTCAGCGACGCGACCACGGTCTTGCCGATCCTGACGGTCCAACGGTCCGTCGCGCCGCACCGGCACGGCTCGATGCCGGTGACGAACGACGACGTCGCCCGCGCCATCGAGAGCCGGAGGGTCACACGGGGCCCGACGCCATCCTCGTCGGCGAGCCGCAGGGACTCGCAGTCCGCGGCCACCCACGCGCGCGGGCCGGCAGTGACAACGTCACGTCCGGCACCGCAGCGAATGCGACCGCCGTGCGATCCGCCGCTCAGCGTGTCGTCGCCGGCGCCGCCGTCGAGCGTGTCGCCGACCAGGACGTCGTCGCCGCCGAGCCCGCGCACCACGTCCCGACCGCCAAGGCCGTAGAGCTCGTTGGGGCCGTCGTCGCCGGTGAACGTGTCCGCGCCCTTGGTGCCGTAGATCTTCGGGATGCCGGACACCTGGTCCTCCGTCGACTGCCCGGGACGCAGGTCCAGCTGCACCGGCACCGCTCGCTTGTCGTAGTGCAGCTCGGCGCGCGTGTCGCTCGACACGCTGTCGACGGGCGGAGCGGCGCCGACGTAGACGTCGTGGCCCGGAGCCTCGCCGTCGTCGTCGTGGATCATCCGGACGTTGGTGACCACGTCGTCACCCGGGCCGCCGCTCGCGCGGGACGCCGACGCGAGCCGGTCGTTGCCGGCGCCGCCCCAGACCTCGTTGAGCCGCGAGGCCTGGTCGTCGCCGTCGCCGAGCCACGCGTAGACCACGCCGGAGAGGTTCTGGCAGCGGACCCCGCCTTCGAACGCCGGACACCCGCGGATCGTCGCCCCGGTGTCGGAGAGCACCATCTCCGTCGGCTTCTCGGTCGGTCGGATCGAGAGCACGTTGTGCTCGCCCGGCTCACCCCGATAGGTCACGACCGTGTTGCAGAACGACCCGACGCACCGTGACTCCTCGGCCGCCACCGCGCCGAAGGACGGTTCGACCACGACGAGCACCGTGATCGCGGCGAGCAGGCAGGCGTTCCTCATGCTCCCCGGAACGGGTGCGACCAGCGAGAGTTCCGGGAACGCCGCGGGAAACTTCGAGCGCCGTGGACCGTTGTGGTTGTCGTGAGCATTCGGATTGCGACCCTGGTGTGGCTGACGGTCTTCGTCGCGCCCGCGCAGGCCGAGACGACGGTGGAGGTTCGTTCCACGGAGCTCGTCAGCGACCGCGGCATCGACTTCAGCACCTCGCAGCTGCACGTCCGTTCCGGCGCCGAGGCCAACGACCTGCGCCTCACCGACGGTGGCAACGGCGCCGTGATCGTCGCTGACACCGCCGGCGTTCGCGCCGGGGCGGGATGCACGGCGCAGGTCGACGGGAGCGCGCGGTGCGTCTATCCCCATTCGCCCGTCGACGCCCAGGTGGACGTCGCCGGTGGCGATGACCACGTGCTGATCTCCGTGGGGCGTGCGACGGTGTCGGGCGGGGCCGGGGACGACGCGCTGGAGGGCTCCTTGTCGCCCGAGATCGACAGCGCCTTCGACGGCGGGCCGGGCGACGACGTCCTCCGCGGGAGCGGCAGGCTCACCGGCGGGGCCGGCCGCGACCGGCTGCAGGGCGGCGCGGGCGACGACAGGCTCAACGGCGACGGCGGGGCGAAGCTCGAGCCGGACGTCATCGACGGCGGCGAGGGCACCTTCGACCGGGTCGTCTACACCGGCACGTCGATGCCGGTGACCGTCGACCTGACCGACCCCGGTCGCGACGGCGGCGACGTCGTCGTGAACGTCGAGAACGCGACGGGCGGCGCGGGTGACGATCGCCTGAGCGGCACCGCGGGCGTCAACTGGCTCGAAGGTGGCGCCGGTGACGATGTGCTTCTCGGCCGCGGCGGAGCCGACCGCCTGGACGGCGAATCGGGCGACGACCGCGTCGACGGCGGAGCGGGCGCCGACCAGCTCGAAGGCGGCCCCGGGCGCGACCGGCTGCTCGGCGGCGACGGCGCCGACGTTCTCGATCCGGGCGGCACCCGCGGCGTCAACGACTGCGGGGACGGGACGGACCGGTTGACCCGTCCAGGTCCTCTGATGGTCGTGCGTCCCGACTGCGAGCGCGTGTTCGTGGACCTCTTCGACCTCACGCATCTGCGCAGGGGAAGCTCGCTGCGCTTCTCCCTGCAATGGGACGACACCAACATCTTCCCGCCCTGCCGGACGAACCTCACCGTCAAGCACGGCACCCGGACGGTCGCGACGAAGAGCCTTCGCACCCCCGACGGCAAGGTCCACCGCGCCACGGTCCCCCTGCCCCCGAGCGCACGGCACGTGCCCTTGCGCCTCACGTTCCGCTGGGCGCAGAGGTGCCGCCCCCGCTCCGGTGGCCACCCCGCCGGTGGCTTCATCCTCGACGCGCCACGCCGATGAGTTCAGCGCCAGGCGGCGGTCTGAGCTCCATGACCATCGCACAGCTTCCTGTCGGCCCGGTAATCCCGGTGTCCGACTTAGATCGCGCTCGCGAGTTCTACGAGACCACGCTGGGCTTCGCCGGCGAGCCGGCCCCCGGCGGGTACCGAATCCAGTGCGGAGGCGGGACCGCGCTCTACTTGCTGCCCAGCACGGACTACCCCGGCCAGGCCGCGTGGCCGATCGCCAGCCTCCAAGCCACCGACCTCCCGGCGATCACGGCCGAGCTGCGCGACCGCGGCGTCGAACTCGTGACCTTCGACGATGGCCCCCAGAAGACCGACGAGCACGGCATCGCCGACATGGACGACCTCCGCATCGCCTGGTTCTGTGACCCGGACGACAACATCATCTCCGTCTTCCAGCTCACCTGAGACGCCGCGTCACGCACAGCACGGCGGCCCTTCAGCCGAGCGCGAGGACGAGGCCGGCGGCGATCAGCACGGCGGCGGTAAGGCCGTGGACGCCGAGGGCGTGGGCGAGCGTGCCGCCGTTGGTGCGCACGATCACCGCGTCGGAGATGGGGGTGACGGATGCGGCGACGAGCGCCCATCCGAGCGGTGTGGTGCCGGCGGCGGCCCAGACGACGAGCAGGACGACGCCGGAGGCGATGTCGCGCACGCCCTTGATCGCGGTGAGAGCGTTGCCGGCTCGAGGGCTGTCGGCGGCGATCCCGAAGCTGCTCATCGCCACCCGCGGTGCGAGCAGGAAGCGCGCGCCGAGGACGATGATGGCGACGCAGCCGAGCACGGCGACGACGAGGGCGGGGGTGTGCATCTTCCAAGCTCCGATACGTTCGGTTTCGTTGCCTAACGTCGTTATATATCAACACTAGGTATCGTGCTGGGTCATGTCGCCGAAGGCATCGCCCGATCTTGCGCTGAGACGGCTGTCCGTCGTCCTCGCCGCGCGGGAGATCGCCGAGTCCGACGGGTGGCCCGCGGTGACGATGCGGCGCCTGGCCGGTGCGCTGGGGGCGACGCAGCCCGTGCTGTACACCGTTTTCGCCGGCCGTCAGGACGTCGTCGATGCGGTGGCGCTGTCCGGCTTCGAGGAGCTCGCGGTGGCGCTCGAGGCGGTCGAGGTCGTCCCGATGGAACGCATGCAGGCCTACCTGCGCTTCGCGACGGCCCATCCCCGGCTCTACGAGGCGATGTTCTCCATGCCCTCGGGACTGCCGTTCGCGAGCGACGGCACGCCCGGCGAGCTCCGGCGGGCCTTTGCGGCCCTGCGGGAGGCGTTCCCCGACAAGGACGGCACCCGCGCCGAGGTGGCCTGGTCAGCGCTCCACGGCCTGGCCACCCTGCAGCACGGCGGGCGTCTGCGCGCCGACCTGGCGCAGGCGCGCCTCGAGCTGACCCACGCCATGCTCACGCGAGCCGAAGGTCTGTGATGACCGCCCGCCCTCGCGCCGGCTAGCGCATCTCGGCCACGCCGATCTTCGTGCCGCACGCCGAAGCGTCGTTGGCGTACGCCTTGGTCGCGGTGCGATAGCGCGCGTAGAACTCCCACACGCCGGCCTTCGGCAACCGCAGGGACCGGATGCTCCAGGCTCCGTCGCGCACGCGCGTCACGGCCAACCGGGTCGCGCGCTTGGCTCTCGGCGCGTAGCCCCAGAGCTGCACCTTCCCGGAGCTCACGTCGGTCCCGGCGGTGCCCGTGACGGTGAGGACCTTCTCGGCGACGAGCGCCACGCTGAAGTCGAGCTCGACGCCCAGCGCCCCGCGGTAGTCGGGCGCGGTCGACGTGAGCTTGAACGGCATGCCCTGGGCGGGGGTGATCGTCCATGTGGCGTCGAGCGTCTCCGAGGCCCACGGCGCCTGCGTGAACGCGCGCGCCGTCTGGACCGAGGCGGTGGCGCCCGGGGCTACGGTGATCCGCGTGTCGGTGCTGGAGGCCCCGCCAAGCGCGTCATGCACGCGAGTCCAGCGGCCGTCGCAGGGGGCGAAAGAAGGCTCGGCGGTGGTCTGCTCGTCGACCGTCGCGCCAGAGATCGTCGGCTTGCCGTCCGTGCGGATGCTGACCGTCTCGGCCGTTGCCCCGGCGGTGATCGCCAGCTGATGCGTGACCTTCGACGGAAGGTCCACCGACGCGTCTTCGGTCACCTGCTGGACCGTGAAGGACGGGTTGGCGGCCGCGGAGGCGGGAAGCGCGCACAGGGCGGCGAGCGTGACGAGCGAGAAAAGGCGGATCATCGCTCTCGGCACTACCCGCGCCGGGGCGCGTCAACCACGGACGTGGGTCTCGATCGCAGCATCGCAGCGGGTGCGGCCGATGCGCTCGGCCGCACCCACAACGTCACGGATCTACGGCGTCGTCGTGGACAACGTGAACGTCAGCGTCTTGCTGTACGTCCCCGTACGCAGCGGATCGGTGCGCTTGATCAGCTGGTTGAACGTGATGTCGACGATGTCGTTGGACACCGGCGCCGTCCAGCTCGCCTTAGAGAACGAGACGCGCAGCGGCTCGGCCAGCGTGAACGAGCCGTTGGCCAGATGGCCCGGCTCACTCACCGTCAGCGCCGCGTCGCCCGCGGTGGAGATGACGGTCGCCTTCGAGGTCGCCGCGTAGTCCTTCTCCACACCCGGCGTGAAGGCGCCGAACGTGGCCGGCGCGCCCAGCGACAGCGACAGCGTGGCCGGAACCGTCCCGCCCACGGTGCCGCCGGCCGTCGTCGCGAACGGCAGGACCGGGGTCACCGACGTCGGCGGCGCCACGCGACCCGCGGCCTTGGCCTCGAACGCGTAGGCGAAGCCCATCAGCTTCAGGTCGTCGAACGCCTTGCCCTGGAGCTGCAGGTTGATCGGCTGGCCGTGGTCGTTCACACCCGCGGGGAAGATCACGTTCGGCACGCCCGCCGCGGAGCCCTGGGGGTCGCGACGGCCGAAGCTCGGCTGGATCGAGTCGTTGAGGTGGATGTCCGACAGCTGGCCCGGGAACACGACGGCGTCGACGCCGTTGGTGTCCATCCAGGTCGCGAGCCGTGCGCGGTACTCGGCGCGCTGGGCCTCGAAGGCCTTGGTCTGCTCGACCGTCATCGCGCCGGTGCCCGTGTACGGGGTCGTGTTGCGGAACTGCGGTAGCCGCAGCGGCGAGCGCATGATCTGCTCCGCCAGGGTGTACGGCGCGTTCGGGTGCTCGAGCAGCCACTGACGCCAGCCCTCGTAGCCGCGGTCGCCGGCGGGGCTCGACGGGCCCGCGGGCGGATCCGGGATCTCCTTCACCGTGGCGCCGGCCGCGACGAAGTGCTTGAAGGACTCGCGCATGGCGTCCTCGGTGCCCTGCGTGCCGAACGGGTCGTCGAACGCGGTCGCCGGCACGCCGATGACCTTGCCCTGGAGCGCACCCGCGTCCAGGCCGGTGGTCCAGTCGGCGGGACGGTGGCCGTCGGAGACGTCGTCGAGCGGGTCGGCCGGGTTGGCGATCGCGGTCGCGTTGAGCAGCAGCGCCAGGTCACCGAGCGACTGCGAGATCCAGCCGACGTAGTCCTGGATGTAGGTCAACGGCATCGTGCCGCCGCTCGACTGCATGCCGTCCGTGCCGCGCAGCGACACCAGCGAGACGGCCGAGGACGGACCCCACAGCGAGTCGCCGGTCTGCGTGCCGAACGCGGCAGCCGCGAACGACGAAGCGACCGCGGTCGCCGAGCCGCCGGACGAGCCGATCGGGCTGATCGACGGGTTGTACGCGTTCCAGACCTGGCCGTAGGCGCTCGGCGAGAAGTGCCCGTCGGTCGCGAACTCGGCCAGGTTGGCCTTGCCGAGCACGATCGCGCCGGCCTCGCGCACCTTGATGACCTGCCACGCGTCGGTCGTGGACTGGAAGCCCTCGAACACGCGCGAGCCGCCCGTGGTGGGCATGTCCTTCGTGGAGATGATGTCCTTCGCGAGGATCGGGATGCCGAGCAGCGGGCGCGTGTCGCCGGCCTTGCGCGCCACGTCGGCGGCCTTCGCCTGCGCCAGCGCGGTCGGCGCGAGCGTGATGACCGAGTTCAGGCCGAACGGGCCGCGGTCGTACGCCGCGATCCGGTCCAGGTAGGCCTGCGTGATCTGCTCGGACGTCGTGACGCCGGACTTCAGGTCGGCGACGAGCTGCGTGATCGTCTTGCCGACCACGTTGTAGGGGGACGAGGTGGTCGCGCCGATCGCCTTGTCGCCGGCGATCGGGCCGACCGCGTAGGCGGGGGCGGCGCCGCAAGTGACGGCCGAGATCTCGACGTTGACGATCGCGCACGCCTCGGCCGGGGCGAGGTCGCCCAACGGCGGAGCGGCGGCGAGCGCCGTCGCCTTCGCGGTGACGGCGGCGACCTGTGAGCCGGCGGCGGGCGTGGAGCCGCCGCCCGCGGGCGCGCGCGTCTCCGACAGACCGGTGACGACGTAGCGCACGAGCGCCTTCGTCGCGCCCGCCGGGAGCGTGAGCGTGTTCACGTAGCCGAGGTGGTTGGCGTGGTCGCCGCTCGTCGCGTGCGCGTACGTGAACGGGTCACGCAGGAAGTTGCCGGTGCGGTCGAACGTGCCGGGGACGGTCGCGCTGGTGCCGTTGACCGTGGCGGTGCCGGCCGCGTTCGGGGAGAAGCTGACGGTCCACTTGTCGGCCGTCGTCAAAGTCGTGTCACCGGACGACGTCGCGGCGATCGCGCTCTGGTTGGTGCCGGTGTTGTAGCCGAGCTGGCCGCCGAAGGCGACCTCGATCGTGAGCGGCGCGCCCGTCGTGTTGGTGAACGTGTCCAGGTAGCGCGCGTAGGCCTCGGACGTGTTGAACGCGATCGAGCGCTTGATCAAGACGCCGCCGAGCGCGACGGCCTTCTTGCTCGTGAACTGCGTCGGGCTGTCGGCCGTCAGGTCGAAGCCGCGCAGCAGCACGCCGTTCATGCGCGGGCTGCCCGGGACCTTGACGCGCAGGCCGCCGTAGCCCTGCAGCGAGTTCGTGCCGGTGTTGTGGATCGAGCCGGTGTCCATGCCCGGGTCCGCGGCGTCATTGACGTTCCACGTGTCCCCGTTCGTGTTGGTCACGGTCGTCCATGCCCACGCAGTGGACGAGGACGCGGCCAGCAGCGCGCATGCCGCTGCGGACGCGAGAGAGATTCTGCGCAAGTGAGCTCCGAGGGAGGTTGACCCGACAGCCGCCGAGGCGGCGGGGCCGGACGCTAACCGCCAGGCGGTCCGAAATGAGTGGACCGCCTGTCGGAGCTGAGACGCCGATGTGTCAGTCGGGCTACGCCTTCGCGTAGCGGACGCGCTCGGTCGCGACCGAGAACTTCTGGCGCACCTCGCCCTCCGCGCGCCACGGGTACTTGTCCTGGTTGATGTACTTCTGCGCGAGCCGGTCGATGTGGCCGTCGCCGCCGTCGACCGCGGTCGCGGTGCCCTTGAACTCGGCGTACTCGTACGGGTTCTCCTGGTTGATGACGACCAGGGTCACGCGCGCGTCGCGGTCGATGTTCGCCGGCCACACGCGCCCGAGCGCGCCGTTGAAGGCGACCTTGTCCTCCTCGACGTTGACCCACACGACGGCGCTGTGCACAGAGCCGTCCTTGTTGATCGTCGAGAGCACGGCGTGGTTGGGCTTGGCGAGCAGCTCGCTCACGCCCGCATCGGTCAGTTCGGCCATATGCGCGCTGTAGATATCAGGCGCGGCCGAGTTCCTTAGAGCGCTCCGTCGCGGCCATGACCGCCTCCAGGAACGCCGATCGGACGCCGCCGCGCTCGAGCTCACGCGTACCCGCCGCCGTCGTGCCGCCCGGCGAGGTGACCGCGGCCCGCAGCTCGGCCGGGCCGTCGCCGCTCTGGACGAGCAGCTGGGACGAGCCGAGCAGCGTCTGGAACGCGAGTGTGTTCGCGAGCTCGCGGGGGAGTCCGGCCAGCACGCCCGCGTCCGACAGCGCCTCGGCGACGAGGAACACGTAGGCCGGGCCGGAGCCGGACACGCCGGTGACGGCGTCGAGCTGGGACTCCTTCACGCGTACGACGACGCCGACGGCCTTCAGCACGTCCTCGGCCCAGTCCAGGTCCGCCTCGGTGGCGCTGGAGCCGGCGGCGATCGCGGTCACGCCCGCGCCGACGAGCGCGGGCGTGTTGGGCATCGCGCGCACGACAGGCACGGCCGTGCCGATCGCGTCCGTGGTGACGCCGGCGGCGACGGACAGGAGCCGCTGCGCGCCCGCCGCCACGCACGCCTCGGCGGCGTCCGCGATCCCGTCCGGCTTGGTCGCGAGCACCACGCCCTCGGCGGCGATCGGCGCCTCGACGATCCGCACGCCCGGGTACTGCTCGGCGAGCCGCGCGCGGGTCGGCGCGTACACCTCGGCGACCGCGAGCTCCTCGGGCGGGCGGCCCGCGGCGAGCATCCCGCCGAGCAGCGCCTCGCCCATGCGGCCCCCGCCGACCAGCAGCAGACGGACGCTCATACCTCGGGCGCCACGGAGATGAGCCGCCGCTCGTGCGTGCCGACGCCGATCGTGCGCGCGCCCTCTTTGACCTCGACGTCGAAGCGCAGCTTGCGCCCGTCGATGACCTCGCGCAGCCGCACCGTCGCCGTGCACTCCGCGCCCTCGAGCGCGCCGCCGACGTGCCGGACGTTGACCTCGAAACCGACGGTCGCGTGGCCGTGCGGAAGGTCGTCGCGGACCAGGTTGGCCGCCGCCCACTCCATCATCGTGATCATCCCCGGCGTCGAGAGCACGGGCATCGGCAAGGTGCCGTCGACGTCGGTCAGGAGCTCGCCTTCGACGCGGAACTCCTCGGTCCGCTCGGTGCCTGCTTTGAACGCCATGCGGCTGACTCTACCCGCGCCCGCACCGCCAGCAGCGCCACATCGTCACCGGGTGGATACGACCGGACGGCGAGGTCGACGAACTCGCACGTCTGCTCGGCGGTGCCGCCGCCGACGCCCGCCAGCAGGGCGGCGAGCCCGGCCTCGCCGAGCATGCCCTCGTCGCCGCGCGCCTCGGTCACGCCGTCGGAGAACAGCAGCAGCGTCTCGCCGGGCGCGAGCACGAAGTCGACGTCGTGCAGGTGGACGTCCGGGATCGCGCCGATCAGGGTGCCGTGGATGCCGACCGGATCGACGGCGCCGTTCGCCCGGCGCACGAGCGGCTGCGGGTGGCCGCCGAGCGCGACGCACGCGTCGAGCGCGCCGTCCGGCCGCTCCCGCAGCTTCACCAGGGCGAGCGTGCAGAAGCGGTTGTGGCAGCCCTCGCGGCGGCGGAGCACGACCTCGTTCAGGCGCGCGAGCATGCCCGCCGGCGAGTGCTCCTGCATCGCGATCGTGCGCAGGCTGTGGTGGATCAGGCTGGTGACGGTGGCGGCCTCGACGCCCTTGCCCTGCACGTCCCCGACGAGCGCGACCCACTCGCCGTCGCCGAGCGGGAAGCAGTCGTAGAAGTCGCCGCCGACGTCGGCGCCGCCGCGGGCGGGCCGGTAGCGCGCGGCGAGCTCGAGCCCGGGCGCCTGGGGGAGTGCGGGCGGGAGCAGCGAGGCCTGCAGCGTGCGCGCGATGTGGTCGCGCTCCGCGTTGATGCGGGCGTGCTCGATCGCGCGGGCAGCGCGCGCGGCGAGGTCGACCGCGACCGTGTGGTCGTCCTCGGTCAGCCGCCGGGACCCGGGTCGGGTGGAGAAGCCGATCGTGCCGATCTCGCGCTCCTGCCAGACGATCGGCACGGTGATCGCCGAGGCGGCCGCGCCGGCACCCAGGTCGGCCACGCGCGCGTCGCCGGCGAGGTCGATGACGCAGCGGTCGACGAGCGCGGGGACCGCCGCGCGGGCGACCTGCGCGAGCGTCGCGCGGTAGTCGAGCGAGGAGACGAGCAGCGTCGTGGCCTCGGCCAGGAACTCGGCGCGGGCGGCGTTGAGCCGGAGCTCCTCGGACAGCGCCTGGAGCTGCTCACGCCGGCGCGCGGCGAGGATGCCGAACGCGCAGCCGCACACGAGCGCCGCGAACCGCGCGGTCGAGTCCGTCCCGATCGGCATGCCGTTCGCCCGCCACAGCACGTTCGCGGTGACGATCGCGATCAGGGCGACGAGTGCGGTCCGACGGGCGTTGAGCCGGATGCTGGCCAGCAGCGGCGCGCCGACGAGCAGCCCGACCAGCACGACCGGCGGCTCGTCCGGCCGGTCGAGCAGGGTGTCGGCGCCGACGACGGCGACCAGCCAGACGCCGCACAGCGCGAGCCAGAAGGAGGTTGAGCGGTCTAGGGCACGTCCCCCTCCGTACGGCATATGCGAACGTGATCGACCGGTCAGCGCGCGAACCTGCGCGAATGTCAGGTTCGCGCGCGCTCGAGACAGGTTCAGGCGGCCTGGGGCGCGACGGCGCGGGCGGCGTGTCGCGGCCAGGACGAGGCGATCGCACCCGTGAGCAGCAGGGCGGCGAAGGCGAGCAGCGCGACCTTGGGCTCGACGAACTGCGTCGCGATGCCGAGGCCGAGGACGGGCACCGACAGCCCGAGGTAGCCGGCGAGGAAGAAGCCGGCGAGCACCTCGGCGCGGTTCTCGGACGCGGCGGCGAGCACGGACGCGCGGACGATCCCGCCCTTGAACAGCAGCCCGGCGCCGGCGCCGGTGATCACGCCGCCGATCAGGAACAGGGCGAGGCTCGGTGCCCACAGCGCGGTGACGAGCAGGGCGAGCCCGGCCGACAGCGCGGCGGTGCCGGTGCCGGCGAGTCGGCGCACGTCCCACGAACCCGCCGCGATCTGGGCGACGATCGCGGCGCCGAACCCGGTCACCGCGGGCACGCCGGCCAGCGCGTGTGAGTGATGGCCGAGCGTGCCGGCCATGAACGAGGGCGCGAGCGACGTGAACAGGCCGAAGGCGGCGAAGGAGACGAAGGCCGCGGCGGCGGCCGCGAAGAACGTGCCGCGCGCGTGGGCGGGGACCGCGACGCGCTGCGGGCGGTACGGCGGCCGGGTGGCCGGGCGGGTCACGGTCTCAGGGGCGAGGGCGACGAGCACGATGGCCACGACGAGCAGGCCGCCGAAGATCGCATAGGAGACGGTGAGCGGCGCGCCGACCCACTCGGCCAGCATGCCCGCGGCGATCGGGCCGAGCCCGAGACCGCCGAGGTTGGCGCTGGTGGCGAGCACCTGCGCGCGCCGCGGCGAGGCGCCCGGCCGCTCACCCAGGTGCAGCTCGGCGAGGTAGGCGGTGGCGGTCGCGGTGACGATGCCGACCGACAGGCCGCTGAGGACGCGGCCGATGAGCAGGCCGACGAGGTCGCGGCTGACGAGGAAGACGACGGCGCTGACGACGGCCAGCAGCAGGGCCGGGACGAGCGCCCGGCGGCGGCCGAGCTGGTCCGACAGGTGGCCGGCGAAGAACAACGCGAGGATCACGCCGACCGCGTAGGCGGCGAAGATCACCGTGATCACGAAGGTCGAGAAGCCGTCGCGGGCCTGGTAGATCGCGTACAGGGGCGTGGGCACCGTCGAGAAGGCGAGGACGGTGAGGAAGGCGAACGCGACCGCCCACAGTCCGAGGCCGTGCCGGCGCGGCGCGGCTTGCGACGTGTGCGGGAACAAGGTCATGCACGACATGGTGACCTGTGCAACCATCGCGTTCAACGCACATTCTTGCTAGCGGTTATCGCGATCTGCGATAACCATCCTCATGGAGCTCCGTCACCTCGCCACGTTCGTCGCCGTCGCGGAGGAAGGGAGCTTCACGCGCGCCTCCGCGCGCCTGCACGTCGTCCAGTCGGCGGTCTCCGCGGGCGTGCGGACGTTGGAGCGCGAGCTGGCCGCGGAGCTGTTCGACCGCTCGACGCACCGGGTCACGTTGACGGATGCCGGCCGCGCGCTGCTGCCCGAGGCCCGCGCGACGCTCGCCGCCGCCCGCGCGGCCCAGGAGGCGGTGGAGCTCGTCCGCGGCGGGCTGCGCGGCACCGTCCGCGTCGGCACGATGCAGGCCGACGCGCTGTCGGGGTTCAGCCTCGCCCGGCTCCTCGCGACGTTCCGCGCCGAGCACCCGGAGGTGGAGTTCCACGTGCGGCAGGGCTTCTCGGCCGAGATGGTCGAAGGGGTCCGCGGCGGCGAGCTCGACTTCGCCCTGCTGGCGGTGTCCGGGCGCCGCGCCGCGGGCCTGGAGCTCACGCCGCTCCGGCGCGAGGTGATGGCGCTCGGCGTCCACGCGGGGCACCGGCTGGCCGGGCGGGCGGACGTGGAGCTGGCGACGCTCGCCGAGGAGACGTTCGTCGACGGGCCGCCCAAGTGGGGCACGCGGGTCGCGGCCGACCGCGCGTTCGCCGCCGCGGGGCTGGAGCGCCGGGTCGCGCTCGAGGTCAACGACACGCGCACGATCATCGACTTCGTCCGCCACGGGGTCGCCGCCGCGTTCCTCGCGCCGTCGTTCCTGCGCGGCCAGGAGGGCGTCGCGCTCGTGCCGGTCCGCCACCACGCGCCGATCTTCGAGACGTTCATCGCCGAGCCGGCCGACCGGCGGCTGGGCGCAGCGGCGACGGCGCTGCTCGAGCTCGCCAGGCAGCAGGTGCGCGACTTGTGATCATCGTGTGATCGCGCGTTCACAGGTCGCGGAGCCCGCGCGATCCTCAGGTTCCATGTCGATCGCTCGCAGGGTGGGGCTCGCGGGGGCCCTGGCGCTCGTGCTCGGCTGGGCGCCGCCGGCGCTCGCCGACCAGGACGGGAACTACTTCAGCCTCGCCATCGAGGGCCGCGGCAGCGCGGAGCAGACCGGCGGGCGCGCGCCGTCCGCCTACGGGCCGCTCGCGTGCGCGACCGCGGGCGAGGACAGCAAGGTGTGCGGTTCGGTCTGGTTCGGGTCCGCGCCGGCCGTGCTGGCCGTGACCGCGACCCCCGCGGCGGGCTACGAGTTCGTCAGCTGGACGCTCACCGCGCCGCCCGAGTCGCGCCAGTACGCCCACTACTGCGCCAACCCGGCGACGCCGACGTGCGAGCTCCACGTCGTCCAGGGCAGCACCCAGGGCGAGCACTACTTCGAGCTGCGCGCGAAGTTCCGGGCGGTGCCGGCGAACGAGACACCGTCGCCGCCGACGGGCACGGTCACGCCGATCGTGGGTCCCGCTCCGGCGTTCGTGGACGGAGACGGCGACGGCGTGGCGAGCACCGTCGACTGCAACGACGCCGACGCGGCGATCCGGCCCGGCGCGGTCGACGTGCCGGCCGACGGGATCGACCAGGACTGCAGCGGCGCGGACGCGGCCAAGCCTCGCATCCTGTCGCCGGTCAGCTACGGCTTCAACGCGCGCAGGGCGTGGTCGCGCGTGAACCGGCTGCGGGTGCGCGAGCTGCCGGCCAACGCGACCGTCGAGCTGCGCTGCTCGGGCAAGGGCTGCCCGTTCACGTCGCGCACGCTGTCCGTGCCCAAGGGCAAGACGTCGCTCGACCTGCTCGCGCGGGTCAAGCGGGCCAAGCTGCGGCCGGGCGCGCGGCTGACGCTGCGGATCACGGCGCCGGGGACGGTCGGCAAGGCCCTGCGGTTCACGATCCGAGCGGGGAAGACGCCGACGGTCTCAGCGCGCGACGCGAAAGCCCACGTTGCCGGTTGAGCTGGCGGGGTGGAGCAGGTTGCGGGCGCTGGTCCGGTAGCGGTTGCAGTAGGAGTCGTGGCACAGGTAGGAGCCGCCGCGCGTGACGGGCTCCGCCGTCCACTCCCACACGTTGCCGACCATGTTGTGCAGGCCGTACGCGTTGGGCTCGTACGCGGTCGCCGGGGCGGTGCCGCGGTACCCGTCCTCGCCCGTGTCGTGGTCGGGGAACGTGCCCTGCCAGATGTTGCACGGCCACGGCGTCGTCAGCTCGTCGCCCCACGGATAGCGCTGCTGGGTGAGCCCGCCGCGCGCGGCGTACTCCCACTCGGCTTCGGTGGGGAGGCGTGTGTGTGACCACGCGCAGTAGGCGAGCGCGTCGGTGTGGGCGACGTGCACGACCGGGTGGTCCTCGCGGCCCTCGTAGGTCGAGTCCGGGCCCTCGGGGTGCTCCCACGTGGCGTGGGTGACGGCGACCCACCACGGAGCGGCGAGCGCGCGCTGGTAGCCGGTCGTGTCGTTCAGGTAGAGGTGGAACACGAACGACCAGCCGTAGCGCTCGGCCTCGGTGACGTGCGCCGTGTCCGCGATGAAGGCGGCGAACTCCGCGTTGGTCACGGCGGTGGGCGAGATGGCGAACGGCTCGACCGTGACCTCGCGCACCGGACCCTCGCCGTCCTCGGGCCAGGCGTAGGGCGCTTCGCTGCCCATCAGGAACGTGCCGCCCGGGAGCTGGACCATCCCACCCAGCGTAGGATCGCGCCATGAGCGAGGAGAGCAGGCAGGTCGGCCGCGTCGTCGTGCGCTCGTGGCCGGTGGCGGACGCCGCGCGGCTGGTGGTGCTCGTGCACGGCTACGGGGAGCACATCGGGCGCTACGAGCACGTCGCGGCGGCGCTGAACGCGCGCGGCGCGTCGGTGGTCGGCCCGGACCACGTCGGGCACGGGCGCTCGGCCGGCGAGCCGGCGCTGGTCGAGGACTTCGAGACGGTCGTCGACGACCTGCACGCGGTGGTCGAGGACGCGCGCGGCTCGCTGCCCGTCGTGATGGTCGGCCACTCGATGGGCGGGCTGATCGCGACGCGCTACGCGCAGCGGTACGGCTCGGAGCTCGCGGGCCTCGTGCTGAGCGGCCCCGCCATCGGGCTCGCGCCGGTGCTCGAGGGCTGGCTCGCCGATCCGCCGTCGGACCCGATCGACGGCGCCGTGCTCTCACGCGACCCGGCCGTGGGGGAGGCGTACGCCGCCGACCCGCTCGTCTACCACGGCGGCTGGAAGGTGCCGACGCTGCGGGCGTTCATCGCGGCCGACGCGGCGATCGCCGCCGGCCCGGACTTCGGCGCACTCCCGCTGCTCTACGTGCACGGCGGCGACGACCAGCTCGTGCCGGTGGTGCTCGCTCAGCCCGTCGTGGAACGCCTGGCGGGCCCGGACAGCGCAGTGGTCGTGATCGACGGCGCGCGCCACGAGGTGTTCAACGAGACCGACCAGGACGCGACGATCGCCCGCGTGGCCGAGTTCGCCGAGCGCGTCACGGCGTAGCGCTGCGCAGGCGCGGGGTGAGGCCGGCGGCGACGAGCAGCGCGCCGCCGACCGCCGCGCCGCCTCCCCACGTGACCGAGCGGAACGCGGCTCGCCACAGCGTGCTGTCCCTGGCCTCCACCGCTAGACCCGCGGCCGCCCCCACGAGGAAGCACGCGGCGATGACCGCCGCGCCCGTGATCGCCGCGCGTCGCCCGAGCGCCGGCACGCGCTGTCGGCCGGGGCGCGGTGGCGTGCGCATCCACCAGGACGCGAGGTAGAGGAACAGCGCCGCGAGGCCGAGCGCACCGCCGGCGTACTGCACCCACGTGTACCCGCGCAGCGGACCGTGCTCCGCACGCAGCCACGCGATGTGGTCGGTGCCCCAGCGGCCGTCGTGCGCGAACGCGTCCCACAGCACGTGCGTGGCCGCGCCGAGCGCGAGCGACACCAGCACGAGCAGCACGGCCTTCACGCTGCCGAGGTGACGCCGCAGCGGCACCGGCAGCTCCGGCGCGAGTCGATCACGCACGGCGTGCGGCGCGAGCGCCACCGCCGCGGGCGCGAGCCACTGGTGCCAGACGAGGAAGACGAGCAGCCCCAGCACGACGTCGACGCTGACGATCCCTGCCGCCGCGTGCGTGCTCGCGGACGAGATCCCTGTCGGCACGAAGTACGGCGCGTCCGGGACCATGCTGCCGATCACCAGCGCGGACGGCACCAGCCCGGTGCGCACGAACGGCAGCACCGCGGCGGCATGGCTCAACGTAAACGGGATGCCGCCAAGCCTAAACGCCCGTGACGTGCGCGGGGGACGCGGACCAGCCGCGCGAGCACGACGAGGAGCGCGAGCGTGAGCAGCACCGCGCCGCCGGTGAGCGCCGTGGCGATGCGATGGGCGAGCACGGTCGCGGCGTCGGGCGCGGTGGAGTCGGCCGCCGCGAAGACGGCGACGAGCACGCCGAGGCCGAGCGAGCCGCCGAGCTGGTGGGCGACGTTGGTCACGCCGGAAGCGGCGCCGGCGTCGGCGGGGTCGACGCCGCTGAGCCCGGCGGAGGTGAGCGGGCCGAGCACACCGCCCTGGCCGATGCCGATCAGCACCATCGGGAGCGCGACGCCGGTGAGGTAGGCGGTGTCCGCCGACAGCCGGCCGAGCCAGGCCATGCCGACCACGCCGAGCGCGAGGCCGGCGGCGAGGACGCGCGCGTTGCCGTAGCGTCGCGTGAGCTTCGGCACCGCCATCGCGGACGCGAAGTTGACGAGGGTGGTCGGCAGGAAGGCGATGCCGGCCTCGACGGGCGAGTAGCCGCCGACCTCCTGCAGGAACTGGGTGGTGAAGAACCAGAACGGCGCCATCGCGCCGAGGAAGAGCAGCCGCGCCGCGTAGGCGCCGGTGCGCTCGCGGCTGGCGAAGAGCCGGAGCGGCATGACTGGTTGCGCCGCGCGCCGCTCGGCCGCCACGAACACCGCGAGCAGGACCACGCCGACCGCGAGCGCCGCGATCGTCAGCGGGTCGCTCCAGCCGGCTTCGGCGGAGTGGACGAAGCCGAACACGAGCGCGACCATCGCGACCGCCGAGCTGAGCGCGCCGGGGATGTCGAGACGGCCGGTCCGGCGTTCGGTCTCCGGCAGCACCCGCGGCGCCGCGACGGTGAGGGCGATGCCGATCGGCACGTTGACGATGAACCCGACCCGCCACGACAGCCAGCCCGCGAACATCCCGCCGAGGACGAGCCCGAGCGTCGCGCCGACGCCCGCGACCGCGGCGTAGTAGGAGATCGCCCGCGTGCGCTCGGGGCCGGGGGCGAAGCTGGTCTGCAGCAGCGCGAGGGTGGAGGGCGTGAGGATGGCGGCGCCGGCGCCCTGCAGCGCGCGGGCGGCGATCAGCCACGCCTCGGACTGCGCCACGCCGACGAGCAGCGACGCGACGGTGAACAGCACCAGCCCGACGACGAACATGCGTCGCCGACCGAGCAGGTCACCCGCGCGGGCGCCGAGCAGCAGCAGGCCGCCGAACGCCAGCAGATAGGCGTTCTGGACCCAGGACAGCCCGGCGGCCGAGAACCCGAGGTCCCGGCGGATCTCGGGCAGCCCGGTGATGACGATCGAGATGTCCAGCACGATCATCAGGTAGCTGACGAGGATGATCGCCAGCACGGCGTGCGGGCGCCGGGTCATCGGGGCGTCAGCCGCAGCGTGGTCGCGCGCGCCTGCTCGTTGGTGATGCCGTCGACGATGCTCGCGTACTGGCCGTACTTGGCGCGGTACGCGGCGTCGACGGCCGCGTAGACGGACGGGTCGGCGTCCTCGAAGCGGACGTCCTTGTCGACGCCGCCGGCGCTCACGTGGCCCTCACCACTGGCGCGCGCGACGCGGTGCCAGCCCGTGCTCGGCCCGTAGGCCGCGCGCACGTACAGGTCGTCGTCGGCGCGGACCGCCCAGATGGTCGTCGGCGTGCGCAGCTCGCCGTTGCGCCGCACGGGCGCGATCTCGAGCTCCTGCGGCGCGGCGACGCGCCGCAGCTCGTCCTCGTCCCAGGCGCTCATCAGATCGTCCCCACGCGCACGAGCGACTTGATCGCGCGGCGCTCGTCCATCGCCGCGTAGGCGTCGGCGATGCCTTCGAGGTCGGTCTCGTAGTCGAGCACGCGGCCGGGGTTGATCCGGCCCTCGAGCACGTCGCCGAGCAGCTCGGGGATGTAGACGCGGGCGGGCGCGCCACCGCCGCGCACACCGACGTTGTGGAAGAACATCTGCGAGATCGGCAGCTCGACGCCGTGCGGGACGCCGACGTAGCCGACTATCGAGCCGGCGCGCGCGATGCCGATCGCGGTCGCCATCGACTGGTCGGTGCCGACGCACTCCATCGTCGCGTCCACGCCGACGCCGTCGGTCAGCGCCTTCACCTGCTCGATCGCCTCCTCGCCGCGCGCGGCGACGATGTCGGTGGCGCCGAACTCGCGCGCCACGACCTGGCGGTCCGCGTGGCGCGACATGGCGATGATCCGGCCGGCGCCGAGGCGCTTGGCGGCGAGCACGGCGGACAGGCCGACCGCGCCGTCACCCACGACCGCGACCGTGCTCCCGGGGGTCACCGCCGCGCAGACGGCCGCGTGGTGGCCGGTGGCGTGGGCTCGACGATGGACGGGTCCGGGCGGTCGCCGGTGGTGATCGAGCGGGGCTCGTTGAAGATCGCTGCACGCATGAGAACCACTCAAGCGCGCGGGTGGGCGGTGCAAAAGGGTTCTGCGAAAGGGGTAACACCAGGGCACCCCTTCTGGTTGGCGACGGGCCTAGTGTGGAGAACGTGGACAGGACGAACGACATCGCGGAGTTCCTGGCCTCACGGCGCGCGAACGTCACGCCGGAGCAGGCCGGGTTGCCGGTCACCGGCAAGCGGCGCGTCGCCGGGCTGCGCCGGGAAGAGGTGGCGACGCTCGCCGGCGTGAGCATCGACTACTACAAGCGGCTCGAGCGCGGGAACCTCAGCGGCGTGTCGGACAGCGTGCTCGAGGCCTTGGCCCGGGCGCTGCGGCTCGATGACGCCGAGCGCGCGCACCTGTTCGACCTCGCGCGCACCGCGAACCCGGCGACGCCCAAGCGCCGTCGTCCCATGCCGCAGGCCATGCGACCGACGGTGCAGCGCATCCTCGACGCGATGACGTCGCCCGCGATCGTCCGCAACAGCCGCGTGGACTACCTGGCGGCGAACACGCTCGGCCGGGCCCTCTACGCGCCCGTGTTCGACAGCCGCGAGCAGCCCGCCAACAGCGCGCGCTTCACGTTCCTGGACCCGGCGGCGACGGAGTTCTTCGTCAACTGGGAGCGCACCGCGCGCGACCTCGTCGGGCATCTGCGGTCCGAGGCGGGGCGCAACCCGTACGACCGCGGGCTGACCGACCTGGTCGGCGAGCTGTCCATGCGCAGCGAGGACTTCCGCACGTGGTGGGCCGCCCACGACGTGCGCTTTCACCAGACGGGGGTCAAGCAGCTGCGCCATCCCGTCGTCGGCGAGCTCGAGCTCAGCTACGACGTCATGGACCTGCCCGCCGACGGCGGGCTGACCATGAGCGTCTACACCGCCGAGCCCGGCAGCCGCTCCGAGGAGGCGCTGAACCTCCTCGCCAGCTGGGTCGCGACGCCCGTCGCCCCTGAGCGCTGACCGCGCTCCGCCCCATCGCACCAACGAGGAGTTCCCACACCATGACCCCTGCTCTGACCCTCAACAACGGCGTCACGATGCCCGCCCTCGGCCTGGGCGTCTTCCAGAGCCCGCCGGAGGAGACCACCGCCGCCGTCGAGACCGCGCTGCGCGACGGCTACCGCCACATCGACACGGCCGCCGCGTACGGCAACGAGCGCGAGGTCGGCGATGCCGTCCGCGCTTCCGGCCTCGATCGGTCGGAGGTGTTCCTGGAGACCAAGATCTGGATCTCCGACTACGGCTACGACGAGACCCTGCACGGGTTCGAGAAGAGCGCGGCCAAGCTCGGCGTCGACCAGATCGATCTGCTGATCCTTCACCAGGCGCTGCCCTCGGCGTTCGACAAGACGCTCGAGGCCTACCGCGCCCTGGAGACGCTCCTGGCCGACGGCAAGGTCCGCGCGATCGGCGTCAGCAACTTCATGGTCGACCACCTCACCCGCCTGCTCGAGCACGCCTCGGTCGTCCCGGCCGTCAACCAGATCGAGCAGCACCCGTACTTCCAGCAGGCCGACGTCCAGGCGTTCGGTGAGCAGCACGGCATCCTCGCGCAGGCCTGGTCGCCGATCGGCGGCATCACCTTCTATCGCGACAGCGGCCACTCCAGCACGCTGGAGGATCCGGTGGTGACCGAGATCGCCGCCGCGCACGGCAAGACCCCCGCCCAGGTGCTGCTGCGCTGGGGCCTGCAGCACGGGCGCTCGGTGATCCCGAAGTCCACGAAGCCCACGCGCATCGCCGAGAACTTCGACGTCTTCGACTTCGAGCTCTCCGCCGAGCAGCTGACCGCCATCGACGGCCTCGAGACCGGCAAGCGCGGCGGCCCCGAGCCCGAGGTCGTGACGCTCGAGACCTTCGGCATGGCGATCCCGGAGGCCTGAGCCATGGAGTACCGCCCGCTCGGACGCACCGGCGTTCAGGTCTCCCCGCTCTGCCTCGGCACGATGATGTTCGGCGCGTGGGGCAACCCCGACCACGACGACTCGATCCGCGTCATCCACGCCGCGCTCGACGCCGGCGTCAACTTCGTCGACACCGCCGACGTGTACTCGGCGGGCGAGTCGGAGGAGATCGTCGGGAAGGCTTTGAAGGGCCGCCGCGACGACGTCGTGCTCGCGACCAAGTTCTTCATGCCGATGGGTGAGGATCCCAACCGGCGCGGGCCTTCGCGCCGGTGGATCATGACCGCGGTCGAGGACTCGCTGCGGCGGCTCGGCACGGACTACATCGACCTCTACCAGGTCCATCGCCCGGACCCGGCGGTCGACTACGAGGAGACGCTCGGCGCGCTGACCGACCTCGTCCGCCAGGGCAAGGTCCGCTACATCGGCTCCTCGTCGTTCTCGGGCTCGCAGATCGTCGAGGCCCAGGTCGCCGCGCGCGATCGCAATCTGGAGCGCTTCCGCACCGAGCAGCCGCCGTACTCGTTGCTCGTGCGCAGCATCGAGCTCGACGTCCTGCCCACGGCCCAGCGCCACGGCATGGGCATCCTCACCTACAGCCCGCTCGCCGGCGGCTGGCTGTCCGGGAGCTGGACCGCCGACAGCTCGCCGACCTCGCCGGCCCGCAAGCGGCTGGCCGACCGCTTCGACATGTCCCTGGCGGAGAACCAGCGCAAGCTCGAGGCCGTCGAGCAGCTCGCGGCCGTCGCCGAGGACGCCGGCGTGTCGATGATCGAGCTGGCGATCGCGTTCGTCATCCGCCACCCCGGCGTGACGTCGGCGATCATCGGCCCGCGCACGATGGAGCAGCTCGAGAGCCAGCTCCCCGCCGCGGACGTGACGCTGAGCGCGGACGTGCTCGACCGGATCGACGCGATCATCAAGCCGGGCGTGAACCTGAACCCGGCCGACACCAGCTACGGCGAGCAGATCCTCGCTCCGGCGTTGCGACGCCGGTAGCGGCAACGCGCCAGGACGGCTGGGCGGTGTCGATCGGCGCGGGACGGCTTCGATCTCCCCGCATGACCAAGATCATCGCCCAGCTCTGCGTCTCCCTCGACGGCTGCTACGCCGGTCCCCGCGACGACGAGCCCGACTGGTTCAAGAGCACGGAGGCCGCGGGCTTCTTCCGGATCACGCGCTGGGTCACCGAGTCGATGGCCTGGCGCGACCGCCAGCACCTCGCGGGCGGCGAGCACGACGTGCACTCCGAGGTGATCGCGGAGTCGTTCGCCCGGCCCGGCGCGTACGTGATGGGCCGCCGGATGTTCGAGGGCGGCGAGCACCCGTGGGGCGAGGAGCCGCCGTTCCGCAACCCCGTGTTCGTGGTCACGCACCGCGAGCGCGAGCGGCTCGAGCGCCAGGGCGGCACGAGCTTCACGTTCGTGACCGACGGTCTCGAGTCGGCGGTCGCGCAGGCGCGGGAGGCCGCGAACGGCAAGGACGTCGCGATCGCCGGCGGCGGGACGATCGTCAAGCAGGCGCTCGAGCTCGGCCTGCTCGACGAGCTCGAGCTGCACATCGTGCCCGTCATCCTCGGCCACGGCCAGCGGCTCCTCGACGTGAACCTCGGCGTGAAGGAGGGCATCGAGCTCGTCGTCGAGCGCACGATCGCGACGCCCGAGGTGACGCACATCCGCTACCGCGTCGAGGGCCGCGCGCCGCTCGTGCTCGACGACCGCGGCGGCGCCTACCCGGAGCTCGCCGAGCAGGGGTAGGCACGCGGCGGGAGCGCGGGCGCGGCAAGGCGCGGCGAGGGCGCGGCGCGGCGAGGGCGGTCGGGCGGCG
>NZ_JAPDDP010000098.1 GCF_027587195.1 Solirubrobacter phytolaccae
GGCGCGGCCGCGTCGCCGGCCCCGCGGGCGCCCTTGCCGGGCCGCCCCAAGACGTGCCGCAGCGACACCGCGGCCGCGCTGCCGGCCGCGCCGGGGACGTCGTCGCCGGGCACGGGTGCGGCGGCGGCCCCGCGCGGCGCGGCACTTTCGGCCAGGGCGCGGCGGAGGTGGTGGACGGCGACGTCGGGGTCTCCGCTCTCCAGCGCGGCCTCGCCCGTGCGGGTCAGCACCGCGGCGGCCTGCGTGTCGTTGGCCGGGTCGGCCGCGAGGAGCTGGGCGGCGATCAGGGTCTCGTCCACGCCGGCTTCCTGCATCAGGCGGGCCGCGCGGCGGTGCAGGCACGAGCGGGTGGCCAGGACGGCGCTCGCGTAGACCGCCTCGCGCATCATCGCGTGGGTGTAGCGCAGGCGGCCGGGCTCGAGCAGGCCCTCGCGGGCGAGCGCGGCGTGGGCGCCGGCGGCGAGCGGCTCCGGCAGGCCCGCCAACGCGTAGGTGACCGCGCTGTCGGTGCGCGGGCAGACGACGGCGACCGCGCGCGCGAGCGCCAACGCCTCCGGGGAGAGCCGGTTCAGGCGGCCCTGGACCAGGCGGGCGACTGTGCCCGGGACGGCGCGGCGGACCGCTTCCGCCTCGGACGCGGCACCGGTGAAGCCGCCCGTGGTGAGCGTCCGGCGCAGCTCGCGCACGAGCAGCGGGTTGCCGCCGGTGGTCCTGGTCGCCGCGTGGGCGAACTCCGGGTCCAGGTCGCCCTCGAGCGCGGTCTCGACCAGGTGCGTGACCGCGGCGTGGCTGAGCGGCGCCGGGTGCAGGACGGACGCGGTAGGCGCGGCGAACAGGTCGTCGACGAGCGGCTCGTCCGCGTCGGGGCGCAGGCCCACGATCAGCGCGATCGGCAGATGCTCGATCCGGCGGGCGAGCACCCCGAGCGTCTTGAGGCTGCCGGCGTCCGCCCAGTGCAGGTCGTCGACGACGATCGCCAGCGGCTGCTCGGCGGCGAGATCGGCGAAGCGCTCGTACAGGGCGTGCAGGCGGGCGTGGCCGTCGCACGGCGTGGCCTCGAGGTCCGGCAGCAGCTGGCGGATGATGCCGAACGCGAAGTCGCGCTCGAGGTCGGCGCCGATCGCGCTCAGCGTCCGCAGCCCCGCGGCGCCGGCCTCCGCGCGGGCGGCGCGCAGGAGCGTCGTCTTACCTTGGCCCGCGGGCGCTTCGACGAGCGTGATCGTGCCGCAGCCGTGCCGGGCGGAGTCCAGCTGGGCGCGGAGCGTGAGGAGCTCCGCTTCCCGCTCCAGCAGCTCGGCGTCGGCGACGGTGATCATCTTCCGGTGAAGCTACGCGCTCAGCCGCCCCGCGTGGGTGAGGCCACCAACCGACGTTGGGGTGCGGCCAGCACGACGCTCGAAATGTAGGGGTAACTGCCGGGTGGTCGCCTGATGCCGGCAAGCGGTTTCCGCGGGACGCTGGACCCACTCCCCAGCCCCTCTCCTCCCCGGAACCCTCCCCATGACCCCTCTTCGCCGTGCGGCCACCGCCGCCCTGGCGGCGCTCGCCCTCGTAGCCCCGGCGACCGCCTCCGCCCAGACCTACGACGACACCGCCTACTTCGCCACCGCCGACACGCTCCAGCTGCAGCTCGACAAGCTCTGGAACGAACGCCGCGGCTACTACGAGGGCGGCGGTGGCGGCGTCGAGCCGATGATCAACTCGCTGATGCTGCTCGGCCACTCGGTCGCCGCGATGGAAGGCCACACCGGCCCTTCCCGCAACGACGAGCGGGCCCGGGCGCTGGCGCTCGAGCTGGTCAAGGGCCCGTACGTGACCACGAAGGCACTCGGCCAGTCGCACGCTCCCGGCTGGACGAACTCGATGAACGGCAAGGGCTTCCAGCACCTCGTGTTCGACGCGGAGGTCGTGGACGGGCTCGTCTACGCCTACAAGGCCCGCAAGGAGCTGCAGCTGCCGGAGACGACGGTGACCGCGATCCGCGAGGCGATCTCACGCACCGCCCGCGGCTCGTTCTGGCGCTACCCGACGATCCGCCTGAACCAGATCAACTGGTACGCGCTGATGTACGCCGCCGACGCGACCGTCACGGGCGACCCGGCGCTGCTCAAGCGCGACTTCGGCGCCCAGCTCAACCGCTTCGTGCGCGAGGCCAAGACGAACTTCGGCCCCGGCATGCGCTTCCACTATCTCCCCCACGAGCGCCTGAACCACCCCGCGAACGTGGACTCCGCCGAGTACGCGAACATCGTCCTGAGCTTCACGCGCTTCTACGACCAGGCGCGCCGCGCCGGCATGGCGCCGCTGGACCTGAACAAGAAGCGGATCGTGTCCGAGTGGATCGAGCGCGCGGTCGCCGGCTACTGGACGCACGGCGGCTACATGAACTGGGACTCCGGGCTCGGGTTCGAGCGCTGGCACCAGTCCAAGAAGCTCGGCCTCACGCAGCAGGCGCTGATCGGCATCGCGTCGGCGCCCTCGCTGAGCGACCCGAAGTGGCAGGCGTACGCGAAGTACATGCTCGACCAGTCGCTCGGCTTCTACCTGAAGACCGCGGAGCGCGACGGCGGCATCGCGGACGCGCTGTTCTTCAACGTCCACGCCGTGCCGCAGGGCGTCGGCAGCGCGCGCCTCGGCGCCGCCCGGGTGCTCGCCAACGCGGCGCGGGCGATCGACGCCGGCCTCGGCGAGAAGCGCTCCACGCAGCCGCCGGCGCTCTACTCCTTCGACCCCGACATCGGCCGCCTCGCCGTGACCACGCCCGCCTACAACACGGCGATCGTGGCCGTCAACCAGCGCGCGTTCCCGTACGGCGGGCTCGACCTCGCGCGGCTGTTCGACGGCAAGCAGGAGGTCGCGGCGAACATCGGCGGCACGCCGCCCGCGTCCTTCGGCGCGCTCATCCGTGACGTCGCCGGTCGCCGCGTGCTGGCCTCGCAGATCGGCCGCTCATCCGTCGATCGCTCGGTCACGCCGCTGCGGCTGACCAAGGCCCCGTCCGGCGCGGGCGCCTCGGCCGCCTCGGCGGTCGGGTTCGCGTTCGCCGGCGCGTTCACCGACCTGCAGGCGACGGGCACGATCAGCGGCTCCGCCGGCTCCCTGCGCGTCACGCACCGCTTCGCGCCACGCTGGATCCAGACGCGCTGGGACGTGACCCGCAGCGGCAACCGGGCGCTGAGCGCGGACATCCTGTTCCCGAGCACGGGCCGCAGCGCCTCCGTGGTCGCCGTGCTCAAGGACGGCTCGCAGGTGCGCGTGGGCGACCAGCGGATCGCGCTGAGCCGGATCGCCCGCTTCGAGGTCACCAGCCAGCACTCGGGCTACACGGTCACGCCGCTGTCGCGCCCCGCCGGCGCGGCCGCGCACCTGCTGCGCCCGGCCGCGCAGTCCTCCGCGCCGGACGCCGGTCCGACGCTCGCCGTGCAGCTCGCCCGCAACGAACGCTTCTCGAAGGTCGCGTTCACCGCGCGGATCACCCCGCGCAACTAGCGATCCGTGACGAGCCCCACCTCCCCGTCCTCCTTCCACAGGCGCTCGAGCACCGTGGCGGGCATGCGGGTGAGGTGGGGGTAGTTGCGCCCCCACGAGTTGAGGATGTCCACGTAGTCGAGGCCGTCGTAGCCGAGCGTCGTGAGCACGTCGTCGACGCTCCGCGCCCAGCGGTTGTGGCGGATGCCCTCACCGATCGCCTCGGGCTTGGTCAGCCCACTGTCGATCTCGCAGTGCCCGCGCTTGCGGAGGATGTCCAGGCCGGCGCGGACGCTCGTGCCGTCGTAGTCCTCGCCCTCCCACTCGTCGATCTTCTGCGCCTCGTGGTAGAGCCAGAACCCGTCGTAGAGCTTGCGGTTGAGCTGGGACGCGAGCCGGCTGATGCCGAACCCGACGCAGGCGCCCTCGGACCCCTGGTTGTAGAAGTCCCACCAGGCGTCGGGATCGGCGTGGCCCCTGGGCTTCAGGCACACGCAGTGGCCGCCGCGCTTCTTGGTGAGCTTGCCGTCGCGCGCGATCCAGTGGTGGCCTTGCGCGTCCTTCACCGGCTTGTCGAACTCGACGTACCAGTTGACCCCGATCACGACCGGGGTCGGCTTGGCGGGGGCCGAGGCCGCCGTCAGCGGATACTTGTCGACGTGCTTCCAGTCGCTCGGAGGGCGACGTCCAAGTGGACCTGACATGGAGCGACGTTACGGTCAATCTCCGGGCGGGTCAACGCAAAGTCCAGGGGTGCACCCCGATTGTCCCGGGGGCGGCGGGTTCCTAGCGTCGCGGGTCCTCCCCGATCACCCAGAAAAGGACTTCGCATGCCCCATCCCCTGTTGCGAGGCGCCGCGCTCGGCGTAGGCCTCGCGGCGGCACTCGCCTTCGCCTCCCCGGCGCTGGCCTCGTACTCGGCCAAGGTCGACGGCGCGACGCTGCGAATCGCCGGTGACGGCGCGTCCGACAAGCTCGTGCTGAACACCGACGCCACGACGCTGTACGGCGACGTCGGCATGGACGGCACCGTCGACTTCCAGTTCCCCCGTGCAGCCTTCACCGCCGTGTCCGTGACCGCGGGCGGCGGCGACGACGAGGTGCGCGTCCAGGGCCTGCTCGACGGCCTGACGATCGACGGCGGCGCCGGCAACGACACGCTGTTCGGCAGCGCGTCCGCCGACACGCTCGTCGGCGGCTCCGGCGACGACCTGGTCGACGGTCAGCAGAACACCGACACGCTGACGCTCGGCGCCGGCAACGACACCGTGCAGTGGGACCCGGGCGACGGCAACGACGCGGTCGCCGGCGACTCCGGCACGGACACGCTGCGCTTCAACGGCGCCAACATCGCCGAGCAGCTCGCGCTGGTCGCCAACGGCACGCATGCCCGCTTCACGCGCAACGTCGCGGCCATCGACCTGGACCTCACGACCCTCGAGCAGGTCGCCGTGCGCAGCCTCGGCGGCGCGGACACGCTGACCGTCGGCCACCTCGCCGGAACCGGCGTGCGCGGCGTCAGCGTCGACCTGGCCGGGTTCGACGGCACCGGGGACGCCGCCGCGGACCGCGTGATCGTCGACGGCACCGAAGGCCCGGACAAGGCCCTGCTCGCCACCGACGGCACGGCCGGCATCGTCGACGGCCTCTCGGTCGACGTGCGCGCCACGAACATGGAGGCCACGGACACGGTCACGGCGGCGCTGGCAGACGGCGACGACAGCGCGCAGGCCTCCGCGGCTCCCACCGGCGCCTCGCAGGTCGGCGTGGACGGCGGCGCGGGCACCGACACCGCGACCTACACCGGCACGCCGAACGACGACACGATCGGCGTCGCCCCCAACGGCGGCCCCGTCGCGGCGTACGCAGCCGGTGCGCCGACGTTCAACGCCACCGCGGTCGAGAGCTTCCTCGTGAAGGGGAACTCGGGCAACGACACGCTCTCAGGCCTCAACGGCATCTCCGCGCTCACGACGCTGACGATGGACGGCGGCACCGGTGACGACAAAGTCGGCGGCGGGGACGGCGCGGACCTGATCCTGGGCGGCTCCGGCAACGACGTGGTGGACGGCAACCGCGGCGTCGACACCGTGCGCGGCGGCTCCGGCAACGACCGTGTGCAGTGGGATCCGGGCGACCAGTCGGACGTCGTCGAGGGCGACAGCGGCACCGACACGCTGGACTTCAACGGCGCCAACGTCGGGGAGATGATCACGCTGGCGGCGAACGGCCCGCGCGTGACCGTCTTCCGCAACATCGCCAACATCACGCAGGACACGGACAGCATCGAGGCGGCGACGGTGCGCGCGCTCGGCGGCGCCGACCTCATCACGGTCGGCGACCTCACCGGGACCGACCTCAAGCACGTCGCGGTCGACCTCGCCGGGTTCGACCGCAACGGCGACGCCGCGATCGACCGCGTGGTCGCCGAGGGCACGACCGGGCCGGACAAGGTCACGCTCGGCTCCGACGGCGCCACCGCGGTCATCTCGGGCCTAAAGCCCGTCGTGCGCGCGACCGGCGCCGAGACGCAGGACAGCGTCACCGCCGCGCTGCTCGAGGGCGACGACACGATCCTCGCCGGCGCCGTGGCCACGGGCGAGGCGCGCGTGGACGCCGACGGTGGTCCGGGCACGGACACCGCCACCTACACGGGTACCGGCGACGGTGACGAGATCACCGCCGTCCGTGACAGCGGCGACGTCGTGCGCACGTACGCGCCCGGCGCCCCGCAGGTGGGCGTCACCGCCGTCGAGGAGCTCGTCGCCCGCGGCGGCGAGGCCAACGACGCGCTTTCCGCCGTCGGCAACGTGGCGGCGCTCACGCACCTGACGCTGGACGGCGGCAACGGCGAGGACACCCTGCGCGGCGGCAACGGCGACGACCTGCTCCTGGGCGGCAACGGCGACGACCTGGTCGACGGCAACCAGGGCGCCGACACGGCCAAGCTGGGCGCCGGCAACGACCACTTCCAGTGGGACCCGGGTGACGGCAACGACGTGGTCGACGGCCAGTCCGGCATCGACGTGCAGGACTTCAACGGCTCCAACGCGGGCGAGAACCTCGCGCTCACGGCGCTGCCCGACCGCCACGTCCGCGTCACCCGCAACATCGCCAGCATTGTCATGGACCTGGCGAACGTCGAGGAGTGGGCGGTGCGCACGCTCGGCGGCGTCGACAACGTCAACGTCGGCGACCTCACCGGCACGCCGCTCAAGAAGGCGCGCGTGGACCTCGCGGCCTTCGACGGCACGACCGACCTCGCCGCCGACACCATCACCCTCGACGGCACGCCAAAGACCGACAAGGTCAACGTCACCCGCGAAGGCGACACCGTGATCGAAGCCGGCCTGCCGACCTTCGTCTACGTCACGGGCTCCGAGCCCACCCTCGACACCGTCTACCTCAACCTGCTCGAGGACGACCGGATCTACGTCGCTCCGGGCGTGCGCGACCTGATCAAGGTCCACTTCCCGCTCTGAGCCGGTGATTCACGCGTCGCTCAGCTCCTCCACGAGCCGGGCGACGCGGCCGAGCTCGGCCAGCTCGAGCGCACGGCGGAACGGCGCGTCCCGCGGCACCACCAGCACGAGCCGCTGGACGCGCTCCGCCAGGCCGAACAGGATCCGGATGCCCGCGCTGCCGATGAACGCCAGCCCGGACAGGTCCACGACGACCGGCTCGGCGCCGAGCGCGCCGAGCTCGGCCTCGACGTGCGGCTCGTTGAGCTCGTCGATCTCCCCCACGATCCGGGCGACGGTGACCGGGCCGGAGCGGTCGATCTCGACCAGCGCCGGGCCGGGCGGCGGCAGCTCGACGGTGAAGCCGGCGGGCCGGTAGCGCGCGCTGACGGTCGTGCCGTCGGCGCCCTCGTCGATGTCGACGGCGCTCATCAACCCGCGCACGATCGCCAGCCCGCGGCCCCGGACGCCCGGATCGGCGGGCGGCGGGCGCCAGTGCCCGCGGTCGCGCACGACGAGCGTGATCGACCCGTCGGGCGAGCGGCCGAGCGCGATCTCCACGGACCCCTCGGCCTCCCCGGGGTAGGCGTGCTCGACGGCGTTCGCGCACAGCTCGCCGGCGGCCAGGACGAGCATCTCCGCGTCGCCGCGGTCCACGGCGGCGTTCGCGAGCCAGCCGCGCATCGCCTCACGCACCACCGCGAGCTGGTCGGCGCGGGCGGAGAACCACAGCCGCAGCGGCGTCAGCGCCGGGCGCCGCACGCGGGCGACGAGCAGGGCGACGTCGTCCGTGCGCTCCGTGCCGTTCATCAGCGTCTCGACGAGCTGCGTGGCGAGCGCCTCCGGCTCGGCGTCGCCCGCCGCCGCGGTCGCCGCGGATAGCCGCTCCAGGCCGGCGTCGAGCGGCTCGCCGCGGCGCTCGATCGCGCCGTCGGAGTACAGGACGAGCGTCGTGCCCTCCGGGACCGAGGCCACCGCGTCCACGTACACGTGCCCGAGCGCGCGGTCGAGCGGCACGCCGCGCGCGCGGTCCAGGAAGCGCGTCGTGCCGTCCGGGAGCCGCAGCAACGGCGGCGGATGGCCGGCGGCGGCGTAGCGGACCTCGCGCGCGGCGGGGTCGATCACCGCGTAGGCCACGGTCGCGCCGCGCGCTCCAGGCACGCCGTCGGCGTAGCGGCTGAGCAGCTGCAGCACGCGCGCCGGGGACCGACCCTCGAGCGCGTAGGCCCGCAGCGCGCCGCGCAGCTGTCCCATCGCGGCGGCGGCCTCCGGCCCGTGGCCGACGACGTCGCCGACCGCGATCCCCACACGGCCCGCCGTGAGCTCCAGCGCGTCGTAGAAGTCGCCGCCCACGGCCGCGCCGTCGGCGGTGGGCAGGTAGCGGACGGCCAGCTCGATCCCCTCGGCCCGCGGCAGCCCGCTCGGCAGCAGCGCCTGCTGGAGCGTGAGCGCGAGGTCGTGCTCGCTCTGGTAGACCCGCGCCCGGCCGAGCGCCTGCCCGCAGAGCCGCGTGAGCGTCAGCAGGTAGTCGCGGTCCGCGGAGCCGAACTGCCGCGGCGTGTCGAACACCAGCCCGATCGCGCCGAGCGCCTCGCCGCCGTTGGTGAGCGGCAGCAGCGCCGCCGACTGCGCCTGCGGGCGGACCTCGGCGAACCTCGGGTAGCGGTCGAAGATCGCGGCCGCGCCCTCCAGCCACAGTGGCGTGCGCGTCCGGGCGGCCTCGGCCAGCGGCAGGTCCGCGTCCAGGGAGAACGAGCGGAAGCGCTGCACGGTGTCGTCGGAGTGCCCGGCGGCGTGCGCGAGCTCGAGCGACCGGCGTGACTCGTCCAGCAGCGCCACCCACGCGCTCGACGCGCCGAGCGCCTCCGCGCCCTGCAGCGCCGCGGTGGCCGCGACCTCCTGCGGCGTGAGCGCGCGCGCCAGGTCCGCCGTGGTGGCCTGCAGCCGGTGCAGGCGGCTGTGCAGCGAAGCGCGCTCCAACGCGTGCCCGGCGACCCGGCCGAGCGCCTCCAGCAGCTCCCGCTCGGCGGCGAAGAACGCGCGCGTGTCCCCGCGGCTGACCGCGACCGCACCGAGCAGCACCTCCTCGCCGGCGAGCATCGGCACCGCGCACAGCGAGCCGCGATGGATCGGCGACAGCACCGGGTAGCGCTCCGCGATCTGCTCCGGCGTGTCCGCGACGACCGTGCGGCGCTCGCGGGCGGCGTCCGGCGCCGGCAGCGTCTCGGCGAGCGCCAGACGACCGTACGCCTCCACGATCTCGTCCGAGTATCCCCAGGAGCCGATCACCTGCAGCGTGTCGCTGCCCTCGAGCGCGTAGACGATGCCGCCGGTGCCGCCGAGCGCCCGCGCGCCATGCTCGGCGACCGCCGCTCCGACGTGCTCGGGCGTCAACGCCCCGGACAGGGCCGACGTGACCCCCAGCAGCGCCTGGAGCGCTGCAAGCTGTGCCGCGTGGTCGGGTCCGGTGGAGGTGCTCAGCCTTCGGCGAACACTACTGACGCTTGACGGCCGCGCTCGTCGCTCCCGCCGCCTGGAAGCGGTAGGAGGCGCCGACCGTCAGCCGCGTCGTCCAGCTCCAGTAGCCCTGCGCGTCGGTCTTGCGCGTGCCGATCGTCTTCCACGAGGAGCCCCCGGCGAGCTTGCGCTGGACGGTCACGCTGCGCGTCTCGCGCGTGCGGACATGGCCCCACAGGCGGCCCTTGGCGGCGTCGACCGCGAACGGGAGCGCGAAGTGCTTGAGCGCGGGCTTGGCCCGGCCGTCGGTGAAGCGCAGGCCGGACTGCCAGCCGCCGCTCTCGCTGTTGAGGCTGCGCGGCTCGTCGACCCACAGGTACTGCGCGAACAGCTTCACGCGCGGGTTGCGCCACGCCTGGTAAGCGGCGCGCTGGAGCCACTGGTCCTGCTGGGAGAGCGTGATGCCCGTGAACTTGTCCGGCGGGTTGGTCTGGTAGCCGAACTCGTCCAGGTAGAGCCCGAGCTTGCTCGTCGTGCCCTTGATGCGCTTGGCCTTCTGCAGCTTGTCGAGCGTCTGCGTGAGCCGCGTGAGCGAGGCGATCGAGACGTCGTCCTTGTTCGGGAAGACGGTCTCCGGCGAGGCGAGGACGCCGTGCGGGTGGAACGCGAAGCCGTCCGCCTGCGGCGCCTTGAACCCCGCGCAGCGCCCGTTCGTCTGCTTCTTGAACTTGGCGTCCACGCAGCCGAGCCCGCGCAGGAAGGCCAGCGGCCGGGAGTTCGAGTTCTCGGTCGTGAGCGTGCTGCCGCGGCTGGACATCGCGCCGATCAGGACCTTCGCGGTGCTGTCGGCGCCGTGGATGGCCGGGTAGGCGGCGTTGACCAGGTCGCGGTACAGGTGCGGCGCGACGGCGTTGCAGACCTTGCCGAAGCATGCGGCCTGCGGACGCAGCCAGCCGCCGAGGTTCGGCTCGTTCCAGACGATGTAGGTGTCCACGCGGTCGCCGTAGCGCTCGGCGACCATGCGCGCGTACTCGCCGAACAGCTTGGGATCCGGGTCATAGCGCGGCTCGCCGCGCTCCGAGCGCCGGCTCACCCACAGCGGGCCGGGGCCCGTGATGGTCAGGATCGGCTTGATGTTGGCCGCCACGACGCGGTTCACGGCGTGGTCGAGCTGGTCCCACGAGTACTCGCCGGTCGGCGAGGACGGCGCGATCCGCGACCACAGCGCGTAGATGCGCACGGTCTGGATCCCGTTCTCCTGCCACTCCTTGACGGCCTTGTCGGCGTCCGCGCCGCCCTGCAGCAGCAGGCGATCATCCGCGATCCCTAGCTGGGGCCCGGCGGCGTGCGCGGGGGCGGCAAAGACGAAAAGAACGGCGAGTACGGCGAGAACCAGGCGCATATGTGTGACCCAAACGCGATTAGACATGCCGGAGTTGCGGTGTAATCAAGGGATGGCTACGACCGACGTGAGCGAACGCGAGGCTCGGCAGGTCGCCGAAGCCGCGCGCGAGCAGGACTGGAAGCTGCCCAGCTTTGGCAAGGAGCTGTTCCTGGGCAACTACCGGCTGGACCTGATTCATCCGCAGCCCAAGCTCGACGCAGCTGCCGTCGAGAAGGGCGAAGCGTTTCTGAAGGCGCTGCGTGAGTTTCTGGAGGAGAAGGTCGATCCGCTCCAGATCGAGCGCGATTCCAAGATCCCCGACGAGGTGATCGAGGGCTTCAAGGGGATCGGCGCGATGGGGATGAAGGTCGCCACCGAGTACGGCGGCCTCGGCCTCTCGCAGGTCTACTACAACCGCGCGCTGGCGATGGTCGGCACCTACCACGGTGCGCTGGGTGCGCTGCTGAGCGCCCATCAGTCGATCGGCGTGGCCGAGCCGCTGCGGATGTTCGGCTCCGAGGAGCAGAAGCGCGAGTGGCTGCCGCGCGTGGCCAAGACCGACATCTCCGCGTTCCTGCTGACCGAGCCCGACGTGGGCTCGGACCCTGCCCGCGTCGCCACGTCCGCCGTGCCGGTTGAAGGCGGCTACGTCCTCAACGGCACCAAGCTGTGGGCCACGAACGGCGCGATCGCCGACGTCGTGGTCGTGATGGCGCGCGTGCCCAAGTCCGAGGGCCACAAGGGCGGCATCAGCGCCTTCGTGTTGGACTACACGACCGAGGGCGTGACCGTCACGCACCGCAACGCGTTCATGGGCCTGAAGGGGATCGAGAACTCGGTCACCGAGCTCAAGGACGTCTTCGTGCCGGCGGAGAACCTGATCGGCAAGGAGGGCTGGGGCCTCAAGATCGCCCTGTCCACCCTGAACACCGGCCGTCTGGCGCTGCCGGCGATCTCCGTCGGCCAGTCCAAGTGGGCGACGAAGATCGCGCGCGAGTGGTCGGCCGAGCGTGTCCAGTGGGGCCGCCCGGTGGGCAAGCACGACGCCGTGGCGCAGAAGAACGCGTTCATCGCGGCTTCGGCGTTCGGCCTGGAAGCGATGCTCGACGTCGCCTCACGGCTGGCCGACGAGAAGCGCAACGACATCCGCATCGAGGCCGCAATCGCCAAGCTCTACGGCTCCGAGCTGGGCTGGCAGGTCCTCGACGAGCTCATCCAGGTCCGCGGCGGCCGCGGCTACGAGACCGCCGAGTCGCTGAAGGCGCGCGGCGAGAAGCCGATCCCGGTCGAGCAGGCGCTGCGCGACTCGCGCATCAACCGCATCTTCGAGGGCTCCACCGAGATCATGCACCTGCTGATCGCGCGCGAGGCCGTCGACCAGCACCTGCAGGTGGCGGGCGACATCCTCGAGGCCGAGACGCCGCTGCAGGACAAGGCCAAGAGCGCCGTCGCGGCGGGCACGTTCTATGCGAAGTGGCTGCCCAAGCTCGTCGTCGGCGAGGGCCACAAGCCCAAGGGCTACGACGAGTTCGGCGAGCTCGCGACCTACCTGCGCTACGCCGAGCGCTCCTCCCGCCGCCTCGCCCGCTCCACGTTCTACGCGATGGGCCGCTGGCAGGCCAAGCTCGAGCAGCGCCAGTCGTTCCTCGCCCGGATCGTCGACATCGGCGCCGAGCTGTTCGCGATCTCCGCGGCCGTGGTCTACGCCGACACGATCGCCCGCGAGACCCCGGAGCGCGCCGACGCCGCCCGCGAGCTGGCGGCGCTGTTCTGCGCGCAGGCCAAGCGCCGCTCGGACGAGCTGTTCCACGCCCTCTGGTCCAACGACGACGACCAGGGTTACGAGACCGCGATCAAGCTCCTCGACGGGCGCTACGAGTGGCTCGAAGAGGGCATCGTCGACCCCTCCGACTCGCGCTGAAACCGACCGGGCGCGCCCTGATCGTCGGGGCGCGCCCGGCTCACGGCCACGTTGACGATCACGTTCGCGACGAGGCCGAGCAGGCCCGCGTTGATGCCGAGGAGCGGGTCGTGGCCGGACAGCGCGAGCGGGACGACGATCGCCTCGCCCACGAGCAGGCCCGCGACCGCGCCCTGGACGGTCATCCGCCGCCACAGCAGGCCGCCGACGAGCGCCGGGACGAGCTGCGCGATGCCTTCGTAGGAGAGCACTGAGAGGCGCACGAGCGCGTCCGGGAACAGGAGCGCGCCGGCGAGCGCGGCGAGGCCGGAGGCGACCACGACCATGCGCGCGCGGTTGACCGACTGGCCGCCCCAGAGGGTGCCGATGCAGAGCATGAAGACGGCCATCGGGACGATCGCGCTCAGCGCGCCCGCGACGCCGACGATCCCGACGACCCAGGCCGGGAGCTCGCTCGTGACCATGCTCAGCAGCGCGAGGTCGTTGGACTCGAGGTTCGGGACGACGAACATCGCCGCCATGCCGAGCATCACCGGCACGAGCAGCAGCAGCGAGTACATGGGCAGGAAGATCGCGTTGCGGCGGATCGTGTTCGGCGACTTGGAGCCCAGGTAGCCGGCGACGAAGCTCGGGAAGACGGTGAACGCGACGCCGTTGAGGATGCAGGTGCTCATGAACCAGAGCACGCCGAGCCCCGGCGACTCGTTGCCCGGGAGCGTCAGCCAGTCCGGGCGCTCGGTGCGGATGCGCTCGAACAGGTTCGCGTGCGAGCCGAACAGCTTCAGCGGCAGGTAGATCGCCAGGAAGACGATCGTGAGGATCACGAGCGCGTCCTTGAAGACGCTCACCCAGGCGCTGCCGCGCAGGCCGCTCACCAGCACGAAGCCGGCGGAGACGACGAAGCCGATCACGAACGCGGTCTTGAGGGAGATCTCGCCGTAGGAGATCGCGTTGACCACGAGCCCCATGCCCTGGATCTGCAGCTGGATGTAGGGCAGCAGCGCGAGCGTGGCGACGGCGGCGATGAAGATCCCGAACCGCTTGGACTGGAAGCGGTGGGCGAGGATGTCGCTGACGCTGATCAGCTGGTGGCGCTTGGCGTAGCTCCAGACCATCGGCGCGAACAGGTAGACGGTCGCGTAGCCCGTGGCCATGTAGCCGACGAGGTAGAGGATCGGCGCGCCGTAGCCGTACGCCCAGCCCGCGGCGCCGAGGTAGGAGAAGCTCGTGTAGCACTCGCCCGCGAGCAGGACCCAGGTGAGCACGACGCCGAACGAGCGCCCGCCGACCGCCCACTGCTCGCGGTCCGCGTCGCGGCCGCGCATGGCGGCGATCCCGAGCCCGAGCGTCCCGAGCATGGCTACCGCGAAGATCGTGATGGCGATAGCCGCGTCAGTCGACATCGGTGCCCTCGGCTTCGTCGCGGAGGTAGTAGGGGTCCTTGCGGGCCGCGAGCCAGATCGCGAGCGGGCTGAGGATCACCGCCAGCAGCGCCCAGAAGAACAGGAACGGGAGGCCCAGGATCACCGGGTCGGCGCGGTTCGCGAGCGGGATCGCGGCCACGAAGAGCAGGAACGGGACCGTCAGCCAGAGCAGCGAGCGGCGGCCCTTCACGTGATTCGTCATGCCTCTCCCATCAGGTCGGCGATGATCAGCGCGAGTCCTTTCGTGCCCTGGATGAGGTCGTCGACGGTGATGTGCTCGTCGGCGACGTGGCTCAGGCCGGTCTGGCCCGGGCCGTAGACGAGCGAGTTGGTGATGCCGGCGTTGTGGACGACGAAGCGCTGGTCGTCCGAGCCCGCGGAGATGAGGATCCGTGGTTCGAGGCCCAGTGCCCGGACGGCGCGCTGCGCCGCCTGGACGACCGGCTCGTCCTCGGAGACCAGCGTCGGCTCGGTCGAGTACAGCTCGTGGTACTCGTGGCGGAGCTGGAGCAGCTCGAGCGGCTGCAGCAGCTCGTGGCGCGCCTGCTCGAGGTCCTCGCCCGGGATCAGGCGGCGGTTGAAGGTCACCGTGCAGCGGTCCGGGACGATGTTCGTGGCGTGGCCGCCGCGGATCGTGTCGAACGACAGCGTGGACCGGCGGTTGTCGGGCGTGACGCCGTAGTCGGTCACGCGCTGCTCGAGCCGTGGCCGCAGGTGCTCGTCCAGGTGCGCGAGATAGCGCGCCATCAGCTCCACCGCGTTCACGCCCAGCTGCGGCGCGGAGCCGTGCGCCTGCTTGCCGAAGATCGTGATCTCGCCCCAGATCGCGCCCTTGTGCCCGATCCCGACGCCGTCCGGGCCGAACGGCTCGGTGATGATCACGGCGTCGCCCTCCAGCAGCCCCTGCTCGACGAGCCAGCCCATGCCCGCGTTGCGCACGCCGACGGTCTCCTCGTCGGGGACCGCGCTCTGGTGGACGTTGGGGCTCAGGCCCGCGCGGCGCAGCGCCTCGACTGCAATCACCTGCGCGGCGAGGCCGCTCTTCATGTCCGCGGCCCCACGGCCGTAGATGCGGCCGTCGGCGAGCTCGCCTCCGAACGGGCCGCGCGTCCAGTCATTGCCGACCGGGACGACGTCGTAGTGGCCGTTCAAATGCACAAGCGGCCCGTCACCGGCGAGTTTGCCGATCAGGTTCGGCCGCGGCAGTCCCTGGCCGAGCGGCGCGAGCTCGGTCGGCGCGCGGTGGACCTCGGTCGCGTAGCCGAGCTCGTCCAGCACGTGCTTGAAGTCGGCGACGAAGTCCTCGTAGGCCTCGCCGGGCGGGTTGATCGTCGGGATCCGGATCAGGCGCTGGAGCAGCGCGACGAGCTCGCCCTCGAGCGCGTCGACCGCGGCCAGGATCGCCTCCCGTTCCACCTCAATGCGGATATCCGCTTCGCGGCTACGGAAACCTGCGCACGCTGATGTGGACGAGTCCCTCGGCGCCCCAGGCGGCGATCGCGTAGCGCCCGGCGGACTGCACGTCGCGGTCGGTGTCGGCCGTGTGGAAGCGCCCGGTCGGCGGTCCGGGCGGCGCGCTGATCGACCTGAAGCGGCCGTCGGCGTGCGCGAGCGCGGCGCCCCACCCCTTCGCGGTCGTCCACAGCACGAGCGTCCGGCCGCCGCTGAGCGGCAGCGGGACGGGCTCGGCCGCGGGCGCGCCGGTGAGCCGCTGGCCACGGCCGCCTGCGACGGCGACCACGGGCGCGCTGCGCGAGAAGCTCTTCTTGCCGGTCTTCTGCTGGTAGACGAGCACCCCCGGCGCGACCGCGGGCGCGAAGACGCGGTTGGGCTTGGTCAGGCGTGGTCCGTGCAGCGGCTCGGTGGGGCCACCGATCAGCGGGAAGCCCGCGCAGCCCACGTCCCCGCAGCTCGTCGGCGTGAGCGCGCCGATAGCCACACGTTCTCCCGCCGCGACCACGCTCAGGTCGGTGTAGTCGGCCTGGCGCTCCGGCTGCCCGGGCACGCGCACCGGCTTCGCCCAGGGCCCGCCGTGCCGACGCTGGACGACCAGCAGGGGGCGCGGTGGCGGTCCGTACATCGCCAGATAGGCGCGGCCCGAGGGCGTGACCGTGAGGACGCGGCTCTGCCGGCCCCAGTCCTCGATCGCGCCGTTGCCGAGGTCCTGCCGCCGCACCGTGCGTCCGCGGCGGTCGAGGGAGAACGCGAGCACGTGGTGCTTGCTCTGGGCGACGAACACCCAGCCGCCGCGCGGGTCGGCGGCGAGCGCGATGTCCTCCACCCCGCCTTTGACGAGCCGGCGCTGCGGCTCGCCACGGACGGCGATGAACGCGCCCGCGCCGCGGGAGTAGGCGACGGCGGCGCGACCGGGTGCCGCCGCGGCCACGTAGTCGTCGGAGCGGTCGGCGAGCCGCTCCGGCGCGGCGCCGTCCGCGCTGGCCAGCAGCGCGCCCTGGGCGTCCTCCCAGGCGGTGTAGTGGTGGCCGTCGGTGGCGATCGCGGTGCGCGGGATCGGGCCGAAGTCCGGCCAGCCCGGGAACGTGATCGGCTGGCTCCAGGCCGTCGCGGCGGCCACCGCCAGGGTCATGCCGTCGAGGAGCATGGGCCCAGCCTCGTGCGGAGATCGGTGCCTGCCAGCCCCCGCAAGGTGGACTTGCGCCTACCCCTCGAGCGAGACCCAGACGTTCTTGACCTGCGAGTAGGCGAAGAGCGCGTCGATGCCCTTGCCGCGGCCGTAACCGCTGCGGCCCATCCCGCCGAACGGCAGCTCCACCCCACCGCCGACGCCGTAGCCGTTCACGAACACCTGGCCCGCCCGGATGTCGGACGCGACGCGATGGGCACGCGCGAGGTCCTTCGTCCACACGCCCGCGACGAGCCCGTAGGCGGTCGCGTTGGCGAGTGCCGTGGCGTGGCGCTCGTCCTCGAACGGCGCCGCGACCAGCACCGGGCCGAAGACCTCCTCCTGGAAGATCTCCATGTCGGCCTTGATGCGCGTCACGAGCGCGGGCTCGAGGAACAGGCCCTCGCGCGGCTCGCCGCCGAAGACGCGCGCGCCGGCCAGCTTGGCCGTCTCGAGCATGCTCGTGGCGCGGTCGAACTGGCGCTGGGAGATCAGCGGGCCGAGATCCGGGTCCTCGATGCCCGGCCCGATCTTCACGGTCGCGAACGCGGTCGCCACCTGGGCGCACACGTCCTCGTAGATCGTCTTCTCGACCAGCAGCCGCGAGCCGGCCGAGCAGCTCTGGCCGGCGTTCTGCAGCAGGCCCTTCACGATCGCCGGGACCGCCTTCGCGAGGTCCGCGTCCGCGAAGACGACGTTCGGGGACTTGCCGCCGAGCTCGAGCTCGACCGGGATGAGCCGGCGAGCGCACGCCGCGGCGACCTGCGCGCCGGTCGCCGCGGAGCCGACGAACGTGACGTGGTCGACGCCGTGATGGCGGACGAGCGCGTCGCCCGTCGTGCCGTCTCCCGTCGCGACCTGGAACATCCCCGGCGGCACGCCCGCGGCCTCGGCGATCTGCGCGAGGTGCAGCGGCGTGATCGACGCCAGCTCGGACGGCTTGAGGATCACCGCGTTGCCGGCCGCGAGCGCGGGCGCGGCGCAGCGGGCCGCGACCTGCAGCGGGTAGTTCCAGGGGATGATCTGCGCGCACACGCCCCACGGCTCGCGCACCGTGTAGTCGATCGCGTCCGGGCCGAGCGGGATCTGCCGGCCCTCCAGGCGCTCGATCGAGCCCGCGTAGTACTCGAGGTAGCGGATCGTCGCGCGCACGTCGGCCTGGCTCTGGGAGAGCGGCTTGCCGGTGTCGCGGGTCTCGAAGTCCGCGAGCTTGTCGGCCTGCTCCTCGACGAGCAGCGCCATCCGCAGCAGCGCCTTCGCGCGGACGTACGGCGTGCGCCAGTCGCGCTCCTCGGCGAGCGCGCGGCGGGCGTCCTCGACCAGCTCGGCGACGTGCGCGGGCGAGGTGCTCGGCAGCTCGGCGAACTCGTGGCCCGTCGAGGGGTCCACCGCCATGAATGAGGTCACAGGTCGCGTCCCGCGTCGATGTTGAACACTGCGCCGGTGACGGCGGTGGCGCCCGCCAGATAGACCGCGGCGTCCGCGATGTCCTCCGGTTCGATCAGCCGCTTGAGCGGCAGCGCCTGGGCGACGTCCGCGTCGAAGCCGAAGCCGCCGAGCATCGGCGTGTTGGCCGGGCCGGGGTTGATCACGTTCACGCGCACGTCGGGCGCCAACTCGGCGGCGAGGCCGCGCGCGAGCCCGATGACGCCGGACTTGGCGGCGACGTACTCGGCGAGCCCGGCGCGCGGGCGGTTGGCGATGATCGAGCCGGTCTGGAGCAGCACGCCGCCCGGCCGCAGCTTCGGCGCGGCCACCTGCGCGGCGAGGAAGAGCGAGGTGAGGTTGACGTCGAGCACCGCGTCCCACTCCTCACGCGTGATCTCGGCGAGCGGCTTGACCGTCTCCGGGATGCCCGCGTTGTTGAAGTAGACGTCGATGTGGTCACGCTTCGCAAGCAGCGCCTCGATGTCCTCGCGCCGGGTCACGTCGGCCTTGTGCGGCGTCGCGTACGGCAGCCCCGCGCAGGTCTCGTGCGCTTTCTGGAAGTCCCGGTCGGCGGCGAGCACGCGTGCGCCCGCCTCGACGAACCGGTGGACGGCCGCGCGCCCGATCCCTGACCCCGCGCCTGTGACCACAACGACCTTGCCTTCGAGCATCGGCCGGTAGCGTGGCACGGATGCGGATCGCGAGGGTCATCCAGTGCGTCGACGCCCATGCCGAGGGCGAGCCCAGCCGGATCGTCGTCGGCGGCGTGCTCGACGTGCCGGGCACCACGATGCTCGAGAAGATGCGCGCGCTCGAGGCCGACGACCGGCTGCGCCCGGTGCTGCTGTTCGAGCCGCGCGGGTCCGCGCCGCTGAGCGGCGACATCGTCTTCGAGTCCGCGCACCCGGAAGCGGACGCCGGCTTCGTGATCATGGAGTCCTCGTCCTACGAGGGCATGTCCGGCACCAACACGATCAACACCGCCGCCGTCCTGCTGGAGACCGGCGTGATCGAGAAGGTCGAGCCGATCACCGAGCTGGTGCTGGAGGCCCCGGCCGGGCTGGTGCGCGTGCGGGCGTGGGTGACGGACGGCGTCGTGGAGCGGATCGAGTTCGAGAACGTGCCGTCGTTCGCGCTGGCGCTGGACGCGCCGGTCGAGGTGCCGGAGCTCGGCACGATCCACGTGGACGTCGCGTACGGCGGCGCGTTCTGCGCGTTCGTGGACGCCGCCGCGCTCGGCTTCGCGATCGTCCCGGACGAGGCGCGCGAGCTGGCCACGCTGGGCGAGCGGATCCGGCCGCACGTCAGCGAGCAGGTCGCCGTCGCGCATCCGTTGATCCCGGCGTTGTCACATCTGTCGTTCGTGGTCTTCACCGCGCCGCCGCGGGTCGGCGGGGACGCGCGCCACGCCACGATCGTCTCCCCCGGCCGGCTGGACCGCTCCCCGACCGGGACGGCGACGAGCGCGCGGATCGCGGTGCTCTCCGCCCGCGGGCAGATGGGTGACACCTACACGGCGGAGAGCGTGATCGACACGCGGTTCGTCGGGCGCGTGGTCTCGCAGACGCGGGTCGGTGAGCTCGACGCGGTCGTGCCCGCGGTGTCCGGGCGCGCCTGGATCACGGGCTTCCATCAGCTCGTCGTCGACCCGACGGACCCGCTCGGCGATGGCTTCAAGCTCGGTGACACGTGGGGCGCGGGCGACGTCCAGGGCTCGCTCAACGTGGCCTGACGACCGCGGACACCGCTTTGGCTCCATCGGCCGTGACGCGCACCGTGTAGTGGCGCGCGAACCGGCGCGGATGCACGCGCACGATGTGCTTGCCGGCGTCGCGATAGCGTCGCGTCACCGTGCGCCCGCCCACGCGGACGCGGATCGTTCCCGGCTCGGACACGGTGACCCGCATGCCGACGCCGTGCCGGCGGACCGAGCGCTTCGACGGGCGCTCGCGCGCCTGCAGGCCGAGCGTCAGCGTCGGCCCGGGATCGGGCGGCGTGTAGGGCGACCAGAACGGCTCCCACGACTCGGGCAGCGCGATGATCTGCGCACTGATCCGCTTGCAGTCCTTCAGGTCTCCGAGCCTCAGGAGCGTGATGCCGTCGAAGCCCGACCAGACGAGGAGCTGGCCGTCGGGCGAGAGCATCGGGGACACGGACGCGTAGAAGATCTGCTCCGCCTCGAGCCGCAGGTCGCAGCGCAGCTTCGTGCCGTCGAACAGCCGGAGCCGGGTGCGCTCGGGGACGTTGCTGCCCGTGTACGCGCTGTCGGCGTACACCGCGATGCGGTCGCCGGTCCGCGCCGGGACGGCGGTGAAGCCCGAGGCCCAGCGCGCGTCGGCGTCGCGGAACCACGGCTCGACGGTCCCGCCGAGCGGCAGGCGCACGAAGCCCAGGTCCTCGAACTTGTAGGTGGGGTCGAGGCTGCGGCTCAGAAGCAGCCGGTCGTTGCCGAGCCACCACGGCGCGACGTGGTCGGCCTGGGTCACGCCGGCCGGCGCGACGGCATCCGCGGTCGTCACGTACGTGTTGAAGTGGCCGCCGAGCAGCTGGTCGTAGGCGACGTGCCGCCCGTCGGGTGAGATGCGGACGTGGGTTGGCGTCAACGGCCAGTCGCTGTCCACCGGGTCGGCCGGCGTGACGGGGATCACGTTCAGCCGCGTCCCGTCGGCGGACCAGGGGTGGATGTTCCCCGCCGCGTCGGCGGCGACGAACGTCCCGTCGTCGGCGGAGGACGGCCACGTGTACTCGCCGTCGCTCGTCAGCTGCACCTGCCCGTGCCCGTCCGGTGCCATCCGCCAGATGTCCCCCTCGCGCTGGAAGAGGATCGAGTCGGCGGACGCGCTCGCGGGCGTGAGCAACGTGGCAATGACGACGGCAACGAGAAAGCGGCGCATTGCCGCTCCCCCTACCCCGTTCGGCTGAGCGCGGCGCGCTGGATCACGTCGACGACCGCCTCGAGCGGCACCGCCGTGGAGTCGATCGTCAGGTGGTAGAGGGCGGCGTCGTGCGGATCCGCGTGGTAGAAGTGCCGCACGTAGGTCTCGCGTGCCCGGTCCGTCTCGTCCAGGCGCTTGCAGACCGCCTCGCGGTCCTTGTCGGTGAGCCGCAGCGCCTGCTCGAGCCGCCGCTCGCGCGGGCCGTCGAGCCGGACGTGCAGCGCCCGCGGGTCGTTGCGCAGCACGAGCGCGCCCGCCCGGCCGAGCACCACGAGGTCGCCGCCCGCGGCGTGCTCGCGGATGATCTCCTCGGTCGTGCGCCGGTAGGCGTCCTCGTCCACCGCGTCGGGCGCGGACTCGGCGCCGAACGCGAGCCCGATCGGGGCCAGCCGCATCGCCATCCGCGAGAACACGCCGCCGATCGACTCGTCCCGCGCGGTGGCTTCTTCGAGCGGGATCGCGAGGCGCTCGGCGACTTCGCTCGGCAGCGCGCGGTCGAAGAAGGGCACGCCCAGGCGCTCGGCCAGCTGCGGTCCGACAAGGGCGCCACCCGCGCCGTACGAGGCCGACACCGTCACGATCGTCATGGCCTCCTCTTACCCGGCGACGGCCGAAAACGCGCGACAACTGTCGCTAAAGAGGGACAGTCCCGCTTTAGGTTCGAGCGAGTTAGGGTCACCTAACAAATCCTGATAGCGTTGGTCGGAGATGGAAGGCTTCACTCGCCTCGCATGCGGCGGATGCCCTCCCGTTGCCGACCTCCTGCTGGCTCTGGCCGGGGAGTTCCGCGACGTGGACGCCGCCGCCACCGACGCCCGGCTCGACGAGCTGGCGCTCCCGCTGTTCGGCCTCGCGAGCGGCGACCTGCGTGTCGCCGCCGCCGAGCTCGCGAACATCCTGGACACCGACCCGGGCTTCGACGCCGACCGCTCCAGCGTCGCCGGCCTGTGGCTGGACGCCGCGCTGGAGTCCCGCGCCGGCCACCCGCTCATCCTCGCTGCGATCGCCACCGAGGTCGGCCGCCGCGCCGGCCTGGACGTGCACGTGCTGTCCGCGCCGACCGGCTGGTACGCCGGGCTCGGCGACGGCGACCGCCTGTGGCTCGTGGACACGACGATGGACGGCTCGAAGGCCGACCCGTGGAGCCTGCGCCGGCACTGCGCGCACGAGCTGGCCTTCGCGGCGCTGATGGGCTTGTCGGAGCGCTACGAGAAGGTGGGCGACAGCCGGCGCGCCGGCCGCGCAGCGATGCTGCGCAGCCGGCTCCCGATGCGTTAGCGGGCCACCGCGATCATGCGGGGCGCGCCGAGCTCGTAGGGCCCGGCGTCGCCGCGCAGCTCGACGTCGGCGAAGCCCGCGGCGCGCAACATCCGCACGACCTCGCCGGTGGTGTGGACGAAGTACGCCGCGCGACGACGCTCGACGCCCTGCACACGGCGGGAGGACGAGCCCTCAGGGCGAGCCCTCCCAGCGAAGCGAGCCTCTTGGCGAGCTTCGCCGCCGTTGGAGGTGAACTCGGTGTCGACCTCCAGGCGGCTCTCGACCGGGTCGTACCGGCGCGTCGAGCGCATCGTGATGGCGCCGAACGTGTGCTCGGAGTCGCCGGTGACGCCGCGCACGAGCATCGACTCGGCGATGGCGCCGGACTCGAGCACGAGCGTTCCGCCCGGCCGGACCACGCGCCGCAGCCCTTCGAGCGACCGCACCGTGTCCTCCGGCGTGCCGTAGCCGAAGCTGTTGCCCCAGCTGAGCGCCGCGTCGAACGGGCCGATGTCCGGCAGCGCCCGCAGGTCGCCCTGGAGCAGGCGCAGGCCCGGCGGTGCCAGCGCCAGCGCGCCCGGCGCGATGTCGATGCCGGTCACGTCGTAGCCGGCCTCGGCCAGGCGACGGCTCAGCCGGCCGTTGCCGCACGGCACGTCGAGCACGGAGCCACTGGGCGGCAGCAACGCGCTGACGACCGCGTAGTCGGCGTCGAGCATCGCTTCGCCGGCCGCCTGCCAGAAGCGCGCGGCCAGCCCTTCATGGAACCCCACGAACCAATCGTCGGGAACTCGCATTTCGATGGAACCTCCGAACGGAGATGAACAGGGACTGAGGTGCAGCCCGTGTCAGCCGTCGGCGGTGCTGAGATGTGCGGTGATGAAGAGCAGAGGCGTCCGGTGCCGAGAATAACCGCCCTCGACCGTGTCGTCCAGCACGCGGCCGTGCTCGGCGACCCTCGAACCTGGGAGCTGTCCGGCGTGCAGGAGAACCTCGCGCTGGCCGTGATCGACGCGGTGTGGTCGATCGGCGTCCGCGCGGGCGGCGTGGCCAACGTGCTCGCGCGCCACCGCGCGCTGGTCGAGACGACCACGCCCGCCGAGCTGGCCGCGTTCATCGACGGCCTCGGCGGCCCGGAGGCCTACGCGGACGCCGTCAAGAACCGCCAGCGCACGTCGACCACGAACGGGATCCTGAAGGCCGAGGCCGTCCACCGGGAGGCGGTGATCCTTGCCGAAGCGGGCGTCGTCGACGTCTCCGGGCTCAGCGACGAGGTGCGGGCGGCCTGGATGACCGTGCCGGGCCAGAAGTCGGGCACCTCGTGGGACGCGCTGCTGATCGTCACGGGCCACGACACCGTCAAGGCCGACCGGATGCTGCGCCGCTTCGTCGCCGCCGCGACCAAGACCACCGAGGCACGGGTCAGCGCCGCGAAGGCCCACGAGCTGGTCGTCGCCGCCGCGGGCCGGCTCGGCGTCAGCGCCCGCGCGCTGGACAACGCGATCTGGAGCTACGAGAGCGCCGCGCCTGCCCGCAAGACCCGCGCGACCGCCGCCGGGTCGTCGTAGGTCGGCATGTGCCCGCAGCCCGCGAGGAAGACCTCGCGGGCGGTCTCCGGCACGTGCTGCGGGCGTGAGACGAGCCCGTCGAACTCGGGCCAGGCCAGGGTGAGCGGCACGGTGATCTCGTCGAGCCCGGTGAAGCGCCCGGCGCGCATGCCGGTGTTGACCGCGTCGAAGCCGGGCGCTTCCGCGTAGGCGCGGACGAGCCGCAGCGCCGCGTCGTAGGGCACGCGCTCGGGATGCCGGAGCAGACCGCCGCCCGCGTCAAGGGTCCGGGCCAGCCAGTCCGCGGCCGCCCGCGC
>NZ_JAPDDP010000099.1 GCF_027587195.1 Solirubrobacter phytolaccae
CCGACTTGGGCGCGACCGGGCCGGCCGGAGCGACGGGCGCCCCGGGCGCGGCCGGCGCTGCGGGCGTGAGCGGCGCCGACGGTGCTCCAGGCGCCACCGGCCTGGCCGGCCCGAAGGGCGAGAAGGGCGACGTCGTCTACAAGCGCACGGTCATCGTCTCGCCGTGCGGCTCCCCGGAGGACTCCGGCAAGGCGCTGCTGTCGGTGCTCCGCGCGGCGACCGCGCCCGCGGCCTGCGTCCCGACCGGCACTGTCGCCGCGGCCGCGATCGACTCCCCCTACCTGATCAAGCTGGAGCCGGGCGTCTACCGGCTCCCCGCCGACGACGCGAAGCTCGTGCTGCCCGACTACGTCGACCTCGAGGGCTCGGGCGTCGGCGCGACGCGGATCCTCGGGTCCATCGACGTGCCCGGCCACAGCGAGCTGCGCGACTTCACCGTCTCCGCCTCCGGCCTCTCCGGCGGCGTGGTCTCGCTGCTCTCGGGCTCGGAGAGCGTGCTGGACACGGTCGCGATCGAGGCCAAGGTCACCGAGGCGGCGGCCGGCCTGCAGGTCGCGCTCAACCTGGATCGCGCCGCGCGCGCGGTCGTGCGCGACAGCCGCGTGACGGCGTCGTCGCAGAACACGGCGAGCATGGCGATCCAGAGCGTCGGCAGCTCGCCGGTGATCACCGGCACCGACGTCTCGGCCGTGATCACCACCGACAGCGGGCAGCCGCGGGCGCTGCGCGTGGCCGCCGGCTCCGCCCTCGTCCAGGACAGCCGCTTGACCGTGGGCGGGCTCGCCAACGGGATCGGCGTGCTGGCCAACGACAGCGGGGACGGCAGCCCGACCGAGGTCGTGCTGCGCGACACGACGGTGGACGTGCGCGGCGCCGCGCTCAGCGCGACCGGCGGCGCCACCACCGCGAACGTCTACTCCAGCACCCTGATCGGCACGCCGGTGTCGCTGTCCGCCACCGCGGCCACGATCAACGTCCTCGCCAGCGTGCTCAGCAACCACAAGGTCATCGGGGCCGGAAGCGTGATGCGCTGCGTCGCGTCCGTCCGGCCCGACTTCACCACCGCCGTCTCGGCGAGCTGCTAGCCGGTGTAGACGCGCACGACGGTCTCGGCGACGCACACGGGCTTCTCGCCGCCCTCGCGTTCGAAGGTCACTTCGAAGACGCACTGGGCCCCGCCGGGGACGTCGGTGATCTCCTTGAGCTTCGGGCTCGCCCGGACCTTGCTCGGGACCGGGACGGGCGCCGGGAAGCGCACCTTGTTGAGGCCGTAGTTGAGCGCGAAGGCGAAGCCCTCGAGCGCGAAGACCTGGTTGTTGAGCGCCGGGCCGAGGGACAGCGTGAGGTAGCCGTGCGCGATCGTGCCGCCGAACGGCGTGTCCTTGGCGCGGTCGACGTCGACGTGGATCCACTGGTGGTCGCCGGTCACGTCGGCGAACGTGTCCACGTCCTTCTGGGTCACCTCGTGCCAGTCGGAGGTGCCGAGCACCTCGCCCTCCGCGGCCTTGAGCTCGTCGAGTCCGGTGATCGTCCGCATGGCCGGGCACCATACTTCCCGCCGTGTCCGCCCCGCTCCTGTTGTGCGATACGCCCGGTCTCCTGTACCGCGGCTTCTTCGGCCTGCCCGACTCGATCAAGGGGGCGGAAGACCGTCCCGTCAACGCGCTGCTGGGGTCGGTGAACATGACCCTGTGGTGCATCGAGAAGTACCAGCCGCGCGCGGTGGTGATGTGCTTCGGCCAGGAGTCGGCGACGTACCGCGTCGAGGCGTACCCGGACTACCACGCGGCCCGGCCCGAGATGCCGGAAGACCTTCGCTGGCAGTGGGAGCGCGCGCCGGCGCTCTACGAGGCGCTGGGCTGGACGGTGCTCGGGCACGACGACCTGGAGGCCGACGACCTGATGGGCTCGTTCGCCGCCCTGGAGGCCGAGTCCGGTGGCAAGGCGATGATCCTCACGGCCGACCGCGACATGTTCCAGTGCGCGACCGACGACGTGACGATCCTGCTCCAGAAGGCGCGCCAGCAGGGCCCGGACGAGGTCGGGCCCGAGCAGGTCAAGGAGATCTACGGGATCGAGCCGTCGCAGGTGCCGGACTTCATCGCGCTGCGTGGGGATCCGTCGGACGGGCTCCCGGGCGCGAAGGGCATCGGCGCGAAGACCGCCGCCGACATCCTCCAGCGCAAGGGCGACCTCGAGCACGCGATCCTCGGCGCCATCCGCGAGAAGCCCTCGGTCCGCAAGTCGCTGATCGAGCAGGCCGCGGAGCTGCGCATGTTCCGGGACATCGCGACGCTGCGCGCCGTCGCCCTCGAGCGGCCCGAGGACCGCTCGACGGACAACGAGGGCGGCGCCGCGGCCGCCGAAGAGCTGGGCTTGAACCGGCTGGCGAAGCGCCTGCGCGGCGAGTCCTAGTACGCCTCGAAGCGGACGCGTTCGGGCTCGATCAGGTACACGACCATCTCCTGGTCGCGCGGGTACGGCGTGCCCTGGTAGTCCTGCGACATCCGGTCGACGATCGCCCACGCCGGGTCGCCCTCGAGGCGCTGGACGACCCGGCCCCGGATGGTCGCGCTCGTCAGCGGGCGGTCGTGCTGGTGGACTGAGATCGCGACGCGGTCGTCGCGGTCCATGTTGCGCGCCTTGAGCGCCTTGGGCCAGGTGAAGATCGAGATCAGCTCGCCCTCGACGCCGATCCAGAGCGCGATCGAGTGCGGGGCGCCGTCTTTGAGCAGCGTGGCGAGATGCGCGATGTTCGGTGCGCCCAGCAGCGCGCGTACGTCGTCGTCCATCGCCCTATGATCGCGGTTCGGCGCGCGCGAGCAGGTCGTATGCGGTGTCGCCGACCCAGTGCGCGGCACCGAGCTTGAGGTCCAGGTCGACGGCCTCGCGCAGGCGTTGCGCGGCGCGCTCGGCGCCGGGGCGGTTCGTCGCGGGCAGCAGCGCGAGCAGCTCATCGGCCTCCCAGCGGACGATCACGTCCGCGTCACGCAGGCACGCCGACAGCAGCGGCGCGACCGCGTCGGCCGAGCCGAGCGGGACGCTGATCCGCACCAGCGCGAAGTCGCGGCCGTAGCGCACGCCCTCGGCGATCAGCCGGTCCAGCATCAGGCGCCCCACGTCGGGGCCGGGCAGCACGAAGCGCCGGTTCACGTCGCGACACTAACGCGCCGCCGCGCCGCGCGCGCGAAATTGTTCGACGCAATCAGGCGGTGGGCCAGAACTGCTCGTGGAACGCGGACCCGGCGACCGGGTCGGCCATCTTCACGGAGACCATCGCGAACGCGGCCTGGGCGCCGGATTCGTTGCGCGCGGAGCGGACCGTGCCCGCGGGCAGGAAGATCGCGTCGCGCGGACCGAGCGTGACCACGTCTTCGCCGGCCTTGATCGTGACCTCGCCGTCGATGACGAAGTAGATCTCCTCGATCTCCGTGTGGGAATGGCCGAGGGACTCGTCGTAGCCGGGCGGGACGTTGGTCGTGCCGGGCTCGAGGACGCGCACGTTGAACGCGATCTGCTCGGCGCCCAGCGGGCGGCCGTAGCCGAGGAACGCGCCGGGCGCGTCCCCCGTGAAGTCGGGCGCCTCGTCGGCCCGCATGACCTTGTAGTCGCTCATCCGGTGTGCTTGATCGTGATCACGTCGCCGTCCTTCATCAGGTAGTCGCGACCTTCGATGCGCAACGTACCCTTGTCGCGCGCGGCCGAATACCCGCCGGCGTCGACGAGCGCGTCCCAGCCGATGACCTCGGCGCGGACGAAGCCCTTCTGGATGTCGCCGTGGATCTGGCCCGCCGCGTGCCAGACCGTCAAGCCCTCGCGCAGGTGCCAGGTCTGGGCGGGCTTGTCCTCGCCGGCGGTGAAGAACGCCAGCAGCCGCAGCAGGCCGAACGCGCCGTTGACGACGCGGTGCAGGCCCGACTCGCCGATGCCGAGCTCCTCGCGCATGGCGTCGGCTTCCTCGTCGTCGCCCATGTCGGCCAGGTCGGCCTCGATGCGGGAGGAGATCGCGACCGCGCCGGCGCCCGTGGCGGTCGCGTGGTCGGCGACGACGCTCGGCACCGCGTCCTCGCCCTCGTTGACGTTGGCCACGAACAGGACCGGCTTGGCGGTCAGGGCCGAGAGGTTGCGACCCGCGTCGGGTGCGGCGTCCGGCACCGGGACGGTGCGCACGGGCTTGCCGGCCTGCAGCGCCTCGATCACCTGGCGCAGCCACTGCTCCTCGGCGATCGCGACCTTGTCGCCCGAGCGCGCGTCGCGCACCACGCGCGAGTGCCGGCGCTCGGCCGAGTCGAGGTCCGCGTACAGCAGCTCGGTCTCGATCGTCGCGATGTCCGAGGCCGGGTCGACCTTGCCTTCCGGGTGGATGACGTTCTCGTCCGTGTGGCAGCGCACGACGTGCAGGATCGCGTCGCACTCGCGGATGTTGGCCAGGAACTTGTTGCCGAGGCCCTCACCCTTGGACGCGCCCGCGACGAGGCCCGCGATGTCGTGGAACTCGATCGTGTCCCAGACGATGTTGGAGGCCTTGACGGTCGCCGCCACCTGCTCCATCCGCGGGTCCTTGACCGGGACGGTCGCGACGTTGGGCTCGATCGTGGTGAAGGGGTAGTTCGCCGCTTCCGCGCCCGCCTGGGAGAGCGCGTTGAACAGCGAGGACTTGCCCGCGTTGGGCATGCCCACGAGACCGACCTTCATCATCGCCCGAGGCCTCCGATGAACGTGCCGAGCGCCGCGCCCGCGGCGATGTCGGACGGGTAGTGGACGCCGAGGTAGAGCCGGCTGAAGGCCATCGCGGCCGCCGCGACCTGCAGCGGCGCGCCCGGGATCAGCGACCCGTACGCGCGGGCGGCGGCGAAGGACGACGTCGAGTGCGACGACGGGAAGGAGAGACCGGTGGGTGTGGCCATCAGGTGGGGCAAATCCTCGACGGCGGGCCGTTTGCGGCCGATCGCCATCTTGATCGATGTGGACGTGAGATAGGCGGCGCCGACCGTGGCGGTCGAGCGCAGCCAGTGGCGCCGGCGGCGCCGGTCGAGCAGCGCGCCGCCCGCGCCGACGGCGATCCAGACGGCGCCGTGCTCGCCGAGCTTCGAGTACCGCCGCACCATCGCGACGGCGTCCGGTCCATGCGCCATCGACCGCGCGCGCCGATACAGCGCGAGGTCGACCGCGTTGAACCGGACCCGAAGCCTAAAAACCGATGCGGTGCTCGTCTGACTCAACGCGGAGGTAGACGACCTGGCCGACATCGACCAGGACAGCGCCATCAGAGGCTTCGACCTCGACCCAGCGCTCTTTGCCCTCTTTGAGGGTCGTGCGCAGGCTGGTCAGGACTTCCTCGGGCAGGCGCAGGGACAGCACCTGGCCGCCCTGGAACCCGAGCGCGGTGCGACGTACGGCGTTGGAACTCAATGTGCCTCCACTAGCTCGGTCAGGACGCCGCCGGCGGTCTTGGGGTGCAGGAATGCGACCTGCGTGCCCCGGATGCCCGTCCGTGGCGTCTCGTCGATCAGCCGCAGCCCCGCCTTGCGCGCGGCGTCCAGCGCAGCGCGCACATCCGCGACCTGGTAGGCCACGTGATGCAGGCCGGGGCCCCGCGCGGCGAGGAACTTCCCCACCGGCGAGTCTTCCGCGAGGGGCTTGAGCAGCTCCACGTGGCTCTCGCCGACGTCCAGCAGCACGGCCTCGACGCCCTGCTCCGCGATGGTCTCGCGGTGCACGAGCGGCATGCCGTACGCCTCTGTATGGAGCTGGATCGCGGACTCGAGGTCAGCGACCGCCACCCCGATGTGGTCGATGCGGCCGAACACGGCAGCGAGTGTACCCTCGTCCTTAGTGCGGATCGCCCTGGTGGCCAATCCGGCCTCAGGGGGAGGCACCGATCTCGCGCCGCTGCTCGCTGCGCTGGACGGGGCCGAGCGCTTCGGGCCGGACGCGCGGGATGACGTCAAGGCCTACGGCCCTGAGCGGATCGTCGTCGCGGGCGGGGACGGGACGATCGGGTCGATCGCCGCGCTCGCGGGGCAGCTCGGCGTGCCGCTCGCGGTGCTCCCGACCGGCACCGCCAACGACTTCGCGCGCGCGAACGGGATCCCGCTGGACCTGGACGCGGCGCTGCGGATCGCGCGCGAGGGCACGGAGCTGCGGCCGCTGGAGCTGGGGCGGCTCTCGAGTGGGCGGCCGTTCGTCAACGTGGCGTCCGCCGGGCTCTCGAGCGTGGCCGGCCGCCGGGCGCAGCCGCTGAAGTCCCGTTACGGACCGCTCGCCTACGGGATGGGCGCCGTCCGCGCCGCCGCGTCCGGGAAGCCGCTGGACGTGCGCGTGGTCGTGGACCAGACCGAGCGCTTCTGCGGCGGCGCCTGGCAGATCATGGTCGCCTGCACGGGCGCGTTCGGCGGCGGCAGCGGGATCGGCGCGGCCGACGCCACCGACGGCGACCTCGACGTCGTGATCGTCCCCGCGGGCACGCGGCTCGGGCTCGCCCATCGCGCGTGGGGCCTGCGCACGAAGACGATCGAGCGCCAGCGGCGCGTCTCGCACTTCGAGGGCAAGGTCGTCGAGGTCACCCTCCCGCCCGGCTCCGAGCTCAACTGCGACGGCGAGTTCGTCGACGGCGGCCTCGACTACGTGACCGCCACCGCGAACGCGTTCTCGCTCGTCGTCGCCTAGAAGCTGGTCGTCGGCTTCGCGGCCGCGACGCGCAGGCCGCCGTGGCCCGTGCGCAGCGGGATCGCCACGCCGTCCATGACCCGCTCGATGTCCGCGCGCTCGAGCACCTCGTGGCGCAGGAGCTGCTGCGCGAGCTGGTCGAGCTGGGCGCGGTGGTCGGACAGCAGCTTCTCCGCGCGGCGCATGGCCTCGTCGGCGAGGTGCTGCTGCTCGGCGTCGCGCAGCTCACGCGTGCGGTCGGAGACGGCGCCGCCCTCCTCGACGAGCTGGAGCGCGCTGACCGACGTGCCCATCGCCCACTCGTGGATCATCGACCGTGAGATCCGCGCGACCTGCTTGAGGTCGTCGGACGCGCCGGTGGTGACGCTGCCGAAGATCATCTCCTCCGCGGCGCGACCGCCGAGCAGGACCGTCATCCGGTCCAGCAGCTCCGCGCGCGTCTTGAGGTAGCGATCCTCCTCCGGGAAGTGCAGCACGTAGCCCAGCGCGTTGCCGCGCGGGACGATCGAGACCTTGTGCGTCTTGTCGACGCCGGGCAGCAGCTCGGCGCAGAGCGCGTGACCGGCCTCGTGGAAGGCGATCACCCGGCGCTCGTGGTCGGTCAGGCGACGGCGCGACTGCATGCCGGCCACGACCCGCTCGAGCGCGCTGTCGAAGTCCTCCTGGATGAGCACGTCGCGCTTCTCGCGGCCGGCGCGGATGGCGGCCTCGTTGGCGAGGTTGGCCAGATCGGCGCCCGTGAGGCCGGCCGTCTGGCGCGCGATCGTCGCGAAGTCGACCTCGCCCACCGGCTTGTTGCGCGTGTGGACGCCGAGGATCGCCTCGCGGCCCGCGACGTCGGGCGCGGAGACGAGGATCTGCCGGTCGAAGCGCCCCGGGCGAAGCAGCGCGGGATCCAGCTTCTCGAGCAGGTTCGACGCGGCGATCACGATCACGTCGCCGTTGCCGCCGAAGCCGTCCATCTCGACCAGCAGCTGGTTGAGCGTCTGCTCGCGCTCGGAGTTGTTGTCGGAGCCGCGCACGGCGCCGACGGCGTCGATCTCGTCGATGAAGACGATCGCGGGGGCGTGCTGGCGGGCCTCGTTGAAAAGGCGGCGGATGCGCTTGGCGCCGAGGCCGGCGTACATCTCGACGAAGCTCGACGCCGACTGGGCGAAGAACTGCGCGCCGGACTCGTTCGCGACGGCCTTCGCGAGCAGCGTCTTGCCGGTGCCGGGCGGCCCGTGGAGCAGGATGCCCTTCGGCACCTGCGCGCCGAGCTTGCGGAAGCGCTTGGGGTCCTTGAGGAAGTCGACGACCTCCTGCAGCTCAGCCTTGGCCTCGTCGGCGCCCGCGACCTCTTTCCAGTTGACCGCGCCCTTCGAGTCCGGCTTGATCTCGATCGGCTTGGTCTTCGGCAGCATCTTCATCATCCGCCAGAGGAAGAAGACGATCAGCGCGGCGAAGATCACCGGGAACCACGTCAGGATGATGTTTTCGATCGAGTCCCACATGCGTGCAACCGAGTGTGGCTCGAATCCGACTAAAGGACCAGGGGGTCTGGACCCTAGTTCGAGTCCTCCGCCCTCAGAATTTCGTCCAGGGCGGCGCGGCCGACCTCCAACTGGCGCTCGTCGGGCTCACGCGTGCCGAACGCCCGCTGCAGCTCGTAGCCGGGCTTCTTGAGCGCTTTCGACACGGGCGAGTCGATGTTGCGCTCGCTCCACGCGAAGACCTCGACGGCCGCGGCGGTGGCGGCGAGCGACACCACGCCGCCGGCGAGCGGGGTGGGCTTCTCCATCGCCTTCTTGAGCAGCAGCGTGCCGACCACGTTGGCGGCGATCATCGGCGCCATCAGGTGCGAGCCGCAGCGCTCGTGCTCCTTGGTGGCGTCGCGAGCGTCCGCGTCGTCGTCCTCATAGGCGGCGATCGCCTTGTGCTCGACGCCGTGGTAGGCCGCCAGCTCGCCCCCGCGCAGGGCGAAGATCGCCGGCGCGAGACCGACGAGCGCGCTCGCCAGCTCGCCCTTCGTGCCGCCCAGCCGGCGCTTGATCTGCGTGCCGGTGAGCGAGGCCGCCGCGGCAACGCCGATCACGGCCGGGTTCTCGAACGCGAGCTTGGCCTCCGGCAGGCCCTTCTTGACCAGCGGGATGACCGCGAAGGACTCGGCGAGCCGCACCAGCCCGCGCACGCCCGGGATGCCGTCGGCCTCGGTGAAGCGCGGCTTGTGGCCGGACGCGACCTTGATCGAGCCGTCGTCGGCGCGGATCGCGACCGCCCACTTCGAGGGGCCGTGGACGAGGAGCCCGTTGCGCAGGGCCATCCCGCCCAGGCGCAGCTTGTCTTCAGGAACCGGCAAGGAGCCTCCCGGGGAGGTCGTGGAAGAAGGCGGCGGCGAAGCCGAGGTCGCGGACGTCGATCCGCTCGTCGTGCGAGTGCATCAGCGGCCAGGTCTCGTAGACCGTCTGGTGGCGCTGGGGGAAGAAGCCGTAGGCGACGCAGTCCGGGAACGCGGCCCGGAACCAGCGGCAGTCGGTGAAGGCGGGCAGGACGGTCGGGACGGCCTCCGCGCCCGGGTCGACCTCGCCGACCCAGGTGCTGATCGCGTCCATCAGCTTGGACTCGACCGGCGAGTGGTTGCCGACGATCGCCTCGGTGAACTCCAGCTCGTAGCCGTCGTCGCCCAGCAGGTCACGGATGCGCCGGAGCGCGACGTCCTCGCCGAGGCCGGGCGGGACACGGCAGTCCACGCGGACCTGCGCGCGGGCGGGGATGACGTTGATCTTCTCGCCGGCGCTGACGATCGTCGGCGCGAACGTGACGCTCAGCATCGCCTCGAGCAACGGCGCGAGCTGTGGCGCGACGGCGTACACGCGGTGCACGGCTCCGCGCGGATCGTCGGGCGACTCGCCGAGCGCGGCCAGCAGGGCGTGCGTGGGCGCGGTGAGGTCGAAGCCTGGGTCGCCCGTGCCGAGCTCGGTGATCAACGGCGCGAGCTCCAGCAGCGCGTTGCGCGCCAGGCCGGGCACGGAGGCGTGCGCGGCGGTGCCGCTCGTGCGCACGTTGAAGCGGAACGTGCCCTTCTCGGCGACGCAGACGCCGTACAGGCGGCGGTCGCCGAACGGCATCACCGCGCCCGCGCCCTCGTTGAGCAGGAAGTCGACCTTGCTCAGGTCCGGGCGCTGCTCGGTGATCCACTTGGCGCCGAGCTCGCCGCCGGTCTCCTCGTCGGGGACGGCGATGACCTTCAGCGTGCCGCCGAACTTCGCGCCCGCGCGGGCGAGACGGGCGGCGGCGACGGCCTCGGCGGCCGTCTGGTTCTTCATGTCGATCGTGCCGCGGCCGTACAGGTAGCCGTCGCGGATCTCGGCGCCCCACGGGTCCGCCGTCCAGTCCTGCGCGTCGGCGAGCACCGTGTCGACGTGGCTCAGATAGCCGAGCGACGGCCCTTCGCCGCCCTTCAGCGTCGCCACCAGGCACGGACGTTCCGGCTCCGCGCCGGCGATCTCGACGGTCAGCCCCGCGTCCTCCAGGTAGCCGGCGAGCCACTCGATGCACTCGCGCTCACCGCCCGGCGGGTTGACGGTCTTGAAGCGGATCAGGCTGGACAGGACCTCAGCGGTCTCGTCCTGCAACTCCTCGGCGAGCCCCATTCAAAAGAGCGTAGTGGCGACACCCGCCAACGCGCCCGCGACCAGCACGGCGAGTGGCGGGACGCGCGCGAGCAGCGCCACGGCCGCGGCGGCGAGGACGACCCACTGCCAGGTGGTGTCGATCGCGGTCAACAGCGGGACCGCCGCGCCGAGGATCGCGCCCGCGGCGGCGGGGCCGGCGCCGTCGAGGAACGCGCGGGCGTTCGGGCTCGTGCGCAGGCGGTCGAAGTGGCGGGCGCCGAGCAGGATGAACGCGAAGGACGGCGCGAAGGCGATGGCGGTGGCGACGAGCGCGGGGACGAGGCCGCCGGCGCCGTACCCGACCAGCGCGACCGTGTGCGTGACCGGGCCGGGCGTGATCTGCCCGTAGGCGACGGCGTTGGCGAAGGCCTGCTCGCTCAGCCAGCCGTGCGCCTCGACGGCGTCGCCGTACATCAGCGGGATGATCACGTAGCCGCCGCCGTAGGAGAGCGCGCCGACCTTGACGGAGAGCCAGATCAGCGCGGGCCAGGCGAAGCTCATGAGCTTGTGGCGGCCAAGCTCGGCAAGGCCGGCGGCCAGCAGGATCACGACGACGTACGGGCCGGTGAGGGCGGCGCCGAGCGCTCCCGCGATCACGTAGACGAGACCGCGGCGCGGGTCGATGAGCTTGAGGCCGGCCTGGGCGACAACCGCCACGACCGCCGCCGCGGCGCCCATACCGAACGCGTCGACGGCTTCCGGAGGTTGCTCCGCGAGCGCGACCGCCGCGATCACGAGGCAGACGATGAGGCCGGGCAGGATGAACGCCAGGCCGCCGACGATCGCGCCCCAGCGTCCGGCGACGCGCTGGGCGCAGTAGATCGACATCTGCGTGGACGCCGGGCCGGGCAGCAGGTTGCAGGCCGCGAAGGCGTCCTCGAACTCGCGCGCGTCGATCCACGCGCGCCGGTCGACGGTGAGCGCGCGCAGCAGCGCGACGTGCGCGGGCGGCCCGCCGAAGCCGAGCGCGCCGATCCGCCCCCACTCGCGGGCCACCGTGCTCAGGGGAACGGGGGCCACGAGGCCCATACTTATCGCATGGGAAGCCTCTTCGACCTGCCCGAGGAGCAGCCGGTAACACCTGCGCAACCCGCGGCTGCGGACCAACCGCTGGCCGCACGCATGCGGCCGCGGACGCTCGAGCAGTTCGTGGGGCAGACGCACTTGCTGGGCAACTCGAGCGCGCTGCGCACGGCGATCCAGTCGGGCGAGCCGCATTCGATGATCCTCTACGGGCCGCCGGGCACCGGGAAGACGACGCTGGCGCGGATGCTCGCCGAGTACGCGGACGCGGCGTTCGAGGAGCTGTCGGCGGTCGAGGCCGGGCGGGCGCAGGTGCGCGAGGTGATGGAGCGCGCCCGCGAGCGGAGACGGTCGGGGCGCCACACGATCTTCTTCCTCGACGAGATCCACCGCTTCAACAAGGCCCAGCAGGACGCGCTGCTGCCGGCGGTGGAAGAGGGCCTGGTAGTGCTGGTCGGCGCGACGACCGAGAACCCGTACTTCGAGGTCAACTCCGCCCTCATCTCGCGCGCGCAGGTGTATGAGCTTCAGGAGCTGACGGCCGAGGACATCGCAGGGCTGCTGCGGCGGGCGCTGGAGGAAGTGGGCTCGTCGGTCTCGGACGAGGTGATCGAGTTCATCTCTTCGCGGTCGGCGGGCGACGCACGGTCGTCGCTGAACGCGCTGGAGCTGGCGCTGGACACCGCGACGCGGACCGGGCAGCCCGTGACGCTGGCCGACGCCGAGGACGCGATGCAGCGCAAGGCCCTGCGCTACGACAAGGCCGGCGACCAGCACTACGACTACATCTCGGCGTTCATCAAGTCCGTGCGCGGGTCCGATCCCGACGCGGCCCTGTACTACCTGGCGGCGATGGTCGAGGGCGGCGAGGACCCGCGCTACCTCGCGCGGCGGATCATCGTCCTGGCGTCCGAGGACGTCGGCAACGCGGACCCGCAGGCGCTGGTGGTGGCGGTCGCCGCGTCCCAGGCGGTCGAGCACGTCGGGCTGCCGGAGTGCACCTACGCGCTCTCGCAGGCGACGATCTACCTCGCCATGGCACCCAAGTCCAACGTCGCCGGGACCGCGTTCGGCGCCGCCCGGCGCGAGATCCAGGACCACGGGGCGAAGATCCCGCCGAGCCCGCTGCGCACCGCCGCCTACGCGGCCGCCAAGAAGCTCGGCCGCGGCGTCGGCTACGACTACCCGCACGACCATCCGGGCCACATCAACGATCAGGAGCACCTGCCCGAGGGGCGTGAGCACCTGCGCTTCTTCGACCCGGGCGACGCCGAGCCCGAGCTCGCCGAGCGGCTGAAGCGGATCCGGGATGCCCGCGGCCGCGACTGAGCTCGACGCGGCGCTCGCCGCCGCGCACCAGGCGCATCCGCTGTGGGCGGTGCTCCCCGTGGCCGCGCGGGCGCGCTACATCCGGCGCGCGTCGGTCGCGCTGCTCGACGAGCTGGACGAGCTCGCGCTGCGGCTGGCGGAAGAGACCGGCTGGCCGCGCTCGCAGCTGCTGGTGTCGGAGCTGCTGCCCGCCGCCCGGGCGCTGCGGGCGCTCGCCGACGACGGGCCGGCCGCGCTGGCCGACACGCGGTTGACGCCGCGGATCACGCTGCTCGCCGGCCGCTCGACGCGCGTCGTGCAGGCGCCGGTCGGGCTCGTGGGCGTGCGCGGGCCGTCCGCGTCGCCGTTCGCGGAGCCCGCGCTGGAGGCCGCCGCCGCGCTGCTGGCCGGCAACGCGGTGATCCTCGCGGCAGTGGTGCCGCGCCTGCGGGCGATCTTCCTGCGCGCGGGCATCCCGGGCGAGCTGCTGACGGTCGCATCCGAGGACACCGACCTCGACGCGATCTGCCGCCGCGTGGTCGACCTGCCGCGGCCGGGCCGGCGCGGGATGCTGCTGGTGCTCGCGGGCGCGCCGCGCGAGCGCGTGGTCGAGGCCGCCGTGTGGGCGGGCTTCGGCCGCCACCCCGCCGCCGCGGGCCGGCTCGTGATGGTCCGCGACGCGGTCCCGGGCCTGGTGACCGCGCTGGAGGAGGCCGCGAGCGCGCTGCGCGTGGGCGACCCGCGCGACGCCGCGACCGACATCGCGTGGGCGATCGGGACGAGCGGCGAGGGCGACGGCGCATCGCCCGGCCCCGCCACCGGCACGCCCGGCGCCGCCGCGGACTCGTCCCGCCCGCGCGTGCTCGTCGTGGACGCCGACGATCCGCGGTTCCTCTCGCCGCCCGACGAGCCGACGCTCGTGGTCGTCGAGGCCGCCGACAGCGAGGCCGCGATCGAGCTGGCCGCGCGAGAGGCGCGCGACGCGCCCGTGTCGATCTGGGCGCGTGACCTGGCCAAGGGCGAGCGGGTCTCGCGGCGGCTGCCGTCACCGGTGACGTGGGTCGGGCAGCACGGGATCGCGACGACCGCCGTGCCGACGCGGATCGCGCGCCACGCGGTGCCGCGGCAGTTGGAGTGGCGAGCAGCCTGGGCCCCCGGTACCCCCAGGCTGCCCGCCGACCAGGACCTGCTCGCGGCGCAGCGGACTCTGACCGAAGTCCGCCATGGACGGGAGGCGCGTCGGTGGCCCGCGTTGAAGGCGTCGGCGCGCGCCCTGGCACGCGCAGCACGAAGGGAGCGGTAGGGCCGGTACCCCTCCGCACCGGCCCCCCGCTACATCACACACCCCTCACGGACCCTAGGTCCCTTAAGGCGCATTCTTCTCCTGCGTCGCGGCCGGGCACAACGACGATCTGTCGAACTCGTTCGGGCGGCGTTCAGTCGAATGTCTAAAACGTCGACTCCGTTTCGACATTCCTCGCAGTCACCGGGTGCATTCTTGGACGTTGTGAGGGTGGCCCCCGGGCCGCCTTCCCCCTAGGCTCGGCTCATGTCCAGCAGCCCCGACGTCGTCGTGGTGGGCGCGGGGGTCGTCGGCGCGTCGTGCGCCTACCACCTGGCCGCCGCCGGCGTCCGCGTGCGCATCCTGGATCGCTCCTACGTCGCCTCCGGCAGCTCCGGCGCCTGCGAGGGCAACGTCCTCGCGTGGGACAAGGAGCTCGAGCGCGAGCTGCCGCTGGCGCTGCGCTCCGCCGACCTGTGGCAGTCGCTCGCCCGCGAGCTGCCCGACGACTTCGAGTACGACCGCAAGGGCAGCGTCGTCGTCGCCGAGACCGAGGCCGAGATGATCGCCTCGGCCGAGCGCGCGCAGGTGCTCGCCGGCCTCGGCGTGCACGGCGAGGTGCTGGACGCCGCTGCCCTGCGCCGCGAGGAGCCGCACGCCGCGCACGACCTGCCGGGCGGCGTCCTCTACCCGGGCGACGCGCAGCTCGAGCCGCGCCTAGCCACCGCCGCGCTAGTGAAGGCCGCGGTCGCGCTCGGCGCCGAGCTCACGCTGGACACCGAGATCCGCCGGATCGTCCGCGAGCCGTCCGGCCGTGCCGTCGGCGTCGAGACCTCGTCGGGCCTGATCACCGCGGGCGCCGTGGTCGTCGCCGCCGGCGTCTGGACGCGCCAGCTGCTGCAGGACTGCGGGCTGCACGTCCCGGTCGAGCCGCGCAAGGGCCAGATCGTCGTGCTCGAGCGCTCCCCGGTCGTGTTCCGTCGCAAGCTCAGCGAGGCCGGCTACGTGGCCGCGGTGGAAGGTGGGAACGACGCCGCGCTGGCGATCGCCATGGTCGTCGAGTCCACGGGCTCCGGCACCGCGCTGCTCGGCTCCTCCCGCCAGCAGGTCGGCTTCGACCGCGAGGTCGACATCGCCGTCGCCGGCGCGATCGCCGCCCGCGCCGCCCGCTTCTTCCCGATCCTCCGCGACGCCCGCGCGCTGCGCGTCTACGCCGGCCTCCGCCCGCTGACCCCGGACCACATCCCGATCATCGGCCCGTTCGCCGAGGCGCCGAACCTGTGCATCGCGACCGGCCACGAGGGCGCCGGCATCGGCCTCGCGCCCGCCACGGGCGAGCTCGTCGCCGACTGGTACACGGGCTCCGGCACACAGGTCCCGCTCTCCTGGTACTCGCCGGACCGCTTCGCCCCCGTGGAGCTGGCGGCGACGTGATCGAGCTCACGGTCGACGGCACGCCGCTCCAAGCGCCGGCGGGTCAGTCCCTGGCCGCGGTGCTGATCACCGCGGGCCAGACCGTGCTGCGCAGCTCGCCCTCGGGCACGCCCCGCGGGCTCTTCTGCGGCATCGGCGTCTGCCAGGAGTGCCGCGTCGTCGTCGACGGCGTCGTTACCCGCGCGTGCGTCACCCCGGCCGTGGCCGGGATGACGGTCACGACCGGCCGGACCTAGGCCTAGGCGCAGGTCTTGTAGTTGCGGACCTCGCGCGCCTTGCCGCGCTCGAGGGTCACGCGCACGGTGCCGCGCGGGAGGCCGGCCATGTCGACCTTGACCTTCGCGCCGGCGCGGGCGACACGGCGGATGACCCGCTTGCCCATCGTGATCGTCGCCTTGCCGCCGCGCAGGCGCTGCGGGGTGGTGATGGTGACCGTGCGGCGGCTGACGCACGTCTCCTCGGCGACCGGCGGCGCCGCGGGCTTCGCGTCGTCGGTCGCGGGCGGCTGCGGCGTCGGGGTGGGCGGCGGCGGATCGCCGACGAGCTTGCCGTCACCGGTCAGCGTGCGGGTGAAGGTCGCGGCGTCGGTCGGGAGCGTGAGGGTCGCGGTGGCGGCGCCGTAGGTCGCCGGCTTGAACGCGACGGTGACCGTGCAGGTGGCGCCGCTCGCGACGCGCTTGCCCGAGCAGGTGTCGCCGGTGACGCTGAAGCCCGTGCCGGTGAGCGAGCGCGTGCCGACCGCCAGCGCGGCGGTCCCGGTCGAGCTCACCGTGAAGGTCTGGGTGGTGGACTGGCCGACGGTCACGTCGCCGAAGGCGGTCGCGGCGGTCATCGCGCCCGCCGGCACCGCGCCGTTGCGCAGCACCGTGACCTGGTTGCCGCCGTAGCTGGTCACGGCGAGGTCGGGGCGATGGTCGCCGTCCACGTCCGTCGTGATGAGCTGGAACGGCGACGCCGCCGTCGCCCACTCCGTGGCCGGGCCGAACGTGCCCGTGCCGTCGCCCGGCAGGACCACGACCTTGCCGCCCCCGAGGCCCTGCGTGACGGCGACGTCCGGGTGGCCGTCGTTGTCGAAGTCGGCGGCGACGATCGAGCTGGGGGTCTGCCGCGGCACGCTGCCGGCGAGCGTCAGGTTGCCGGCGCCGTCGTTGCGCAGCGTGGCGATCGTCCCGCTCATGCCGCCACCGGAGGTGATGATGTCGAGGTCTCCGTCACCGTCGTAGTCCGTCGGCGCGAGCCCGTTGTAGGCGTTGCCGACCGAGACCGCCGAGCCGACCGTGAACGCGCCCGTGCCGTCGCCCGTGAGGAGCTTCACCGTGCTCTGCTGGGTGAGGATCGCGGCGATGTCGGTCTTGCCGTCGCCGTTGAAGTCGCCCGTGGCGAGATCGCGCGACGCGACCGCGTACGGGCTGCCGGGCGTGACCGTGAACGCGCCGGTGCCGTCGCCGAGGAAGACGCTGAGCGTGTCGTCGGCGGCGTTGGAGATCGCGAGGTCCGGGTGCGTGTCGGCGTTCAGGTCGGCGATCGTCGCGTCCGACGTGCCCATGCCCGCCGTCAGCGTCGCCGCGGGCGTGAACCCGGACGGGCCGGAGAGGAAGATCTCGACCTGGTCGGTGTCCGTGACCGCGCCGGTCATGTAGTCGGGCACGACGAGGTCCGCCCGGCCGTCGTGGTTGAGGTCGCCCACGGCGACCGACGGCGCGGACCCGCCCAGCGTCAGCGGGCTCGAGGCGGCCTGCGTGAACACGCCCGCACCGCTGCCGAGGTAGACGCTCGCCTTGTTCTCGGTCGAGTTGGCGGTGACGAGGTCGATGCTGCCGTCGCCGTCGACGTCACCGGCGGCGATCCCCATCGGCTTGGTGATGGAGATCGACGAGGTCGTGAAGGGAACGGCGGCAGAGGCGGGGGAGGCAGTCAGGGCCGCCAGCACGGCGGTCGCGGCGAAGGTCAGGCGAGCGGTCACCCACAGGACGATCGGCGGGGCGCGGCTCAGCTTGAGGCCGCGATCACGCGCCACCACTCGCGGACGGGTGCGCGCTCGACGACGGCGGCCACCCCGGCACCGGCGAGCAGTCCGGCCGCCACGGCGACCTCGTGGAACCCGGAGTAGCCCGGCGCGAACCAGACGGCGATCACGACGAACGGCAGGGTCACGCACAGCAGGAAGGACACCGGCCACCTCGGCTCCGGTCGGAGCAGCCGGTCACCCGCCAGCACCAGCGGCGCGCTGAACACCACCGCGCCCATCATCGCGGGCCCGCCCTCCGCCTGGTGGGCGAGCAGCCCGAGCAGGCCGAGGACCCCCGCCGCGAGCCCCAGGCCGCGAACGCTTGCGAAGCGACGCCAGCGCACCGCCACCGCCAGCAGCGCGGTGATCACCGCGAGCCAGGCAAGCCACTCGCCCGTGCTCGGCGCCACGACCCGGACGGTCTCCGACGCCTGCACGCACCTCGTTCCGTACGGGACGAGGTCGATGACCCAGTCGACGCCGGGCCCCGTCTCGGTGAGGAACTCGATGCACGGCTCGTTCTCCCCGTAGGGGATCGCCGCGATGCCGCTGCCGATCACGAAGACGCTCGCGGCGAACAGCACAATGCACGAAGCGACGCGGAGTGCTCGCACAACCCGCACCGTACCGGGTCCGCGGATATGCACGTCGCAGGTATCACCGGTGCCCGCTGACGGATCTGTAAGTGGATGACCTGGTGGGAATACGCGATGTGGGGTGGGTTCGGAGGCTTGGCCGTCGAGTTCCTGGAGTTCCGTGGTTCGATCCGGCGCACCGGCGACTGGCCCTGGCGCCGGTCGGGTGAGCTGCGGTCGGGCGTGCTCGCGTGCTCCGTCGCCATCCGCGTCGGCGCCGGCATCGGTCTCGCGGTCGCCGCCGGCGACGGCGGCCACATCTCCGGCGTGTTCGGCGCGCTGGCGATCGGCGTCGCCGCGCCCTACCTGCTCGAGCAGCTGGCGCGGCAGGTGCCCGTCCGCAGCCGTGCGCTCTCGCCGGGCCCGTCCTCGCCCACGACCATGGCCCAGGAGGCGCGCGTCCATGTCAACGACTAAGACGACCGTGGACGACGTCGTGCGCGCCGTCGCCCGCGACACCCCCGCGTTCACCCCGACCGCTCCCGCGCCCGGCAACAGCTTCACGAGCGAGCTGCTCGGCGCGCTCCGGCGTGACCAGCCCGCGCCGCCACCGCAACCCAAGCCCGCCTGGGAGCCGCTGCCGACGCTCGACGCGATCGCCGGCGTGCTGCTGACGATGCTCACGCACCGCGTTCCCGCCGCACGCCGCCACGCGGCCGCGGTCGCCCACTACGCCGGCGAGCTCGGCCGCGCGGCGGGCTTCACCGGAGCGCAGCGCACCGTGGTCCGCACCGCCGGCCTCCTGCACGACCTCGGCACCCTCGCGTTCCGCGACCACCTGTTGCTGGACCGCTGCGAGCTGCAGCCGGGCGAGCGCGCCCAGGTCGAGCGCCATCCCGTCGACGGCGTCCGGCTGATGATGCGGCTGCCGGGCATGCGTGAGGTCGCCGAGGCGGTGCTCTCCCACCACGAGCGCTACGACGGCACCGGCTACCCGAACGGGCTCGCGGGCGAGTGGATCCCGCTCAGCGCGCGGATCCTCGCCGTCGCGGAGGTCTACGACACGCTCACCGCGCCCGACCGCTACCGCGCCCCGCTGCCCCCGGACCTCGCCCAGCAGGAGCTCGGCCTGATCGCCGGCTCGCAGCTGGACCCCGAGCTCGTCGAGCTGTTCGTCAGCCACGTGCTGCCGCTCGGCCACGAGGCGCACGGGGCGCGCATCGCGGTGCTCGAGGCCGAGCTGGCCGCGAGCTGAACGCTCGACAAGTGCCGGTGGCGGCGGCCTGAGCTTTCCTCCATCTGCCGGTTCCCCGCGCCGCGGCCCCAGGCGTAGCGTCACGCCAACGGCGAACCGAGGGGGACGGGATGCGGTACGGACTTGTGGCGATGCTGGTCGTGGCGATGGCGCTGGTCGCCGTGCCGGCTGGAGCGGGCGCGGCCGCCGACCCGCCCGCGGCGTGCAAGATCGAGCGGCCCGCCGGGCTCTGGCCGCCGTACTTCTACGAGGACTACTGGAACACGTACACGCACGGCGGGTTCAACTCGGACTGGGCGGCGCACCCGCGGCGGTGGGCACCGTCAAGGCGGTCGTGCTGTTCGTGGACTTCGAGGACGCGAAGGCCGAGAACGTCACCCAGCGCGCGCCGATCGACTACCGCAACCCGCAGCCGTACTGGGACTTCCTGAAGGCGTCGGTCCCGTGGTTCAGCACCGCCTCGTACGGGCGCTTCAACCTCGAGGTGACGCCGATCTACAAGTGGTACCGGATGCCCAAGCCGTCCACGCAGTGGCGGATGGACTACCGCTCCAACGACCCGGCCCGCCGGCTGTCCCATGACGGCCAGGGTGAGTTCACGGCCGCCGCGGTGAACGCGGCCGACGCCGACGTCGACTTCAGCGACTACGACCTGATCTACACCGTCCCCGCGCGCAACCAGACGGCGATCGCGAGCTCGCCCGAACTCAACCACTACGCGGGCCACATCACGGCCGACGGCAACGACCTCGGCAACGGCGACAACTTCGGCTCGGACATGTGGAGCTGGGGCTACAAGCTCCTCAACCACGAGACGGGCCACGCGATGAGCCTCGTCGAGGGCTACAACGCGGGCACGGGCGGCACGTTCCGCTTCATGGGCCAGTGGGACCTGATGGGGAACATCTCCGGCAACGCGCCGGACTACATCGCCTGGAACAAGTGGAAGCTCGGCTGGCTCAACGACGACGAGGTCGACTGCGTCGCGAGCGACGGCGTCACCGAGCACACGCTCACCGCCAACGCCCTCCCGCCGGACGGCGCGTCGAAGAAGCTCGTCGCGATCCGGACCGGCCAGAACACCACGCTGGTGGCGGAGCTGCGCGCCCCGCTCGGGGTGGACTCGGTCGCGGGCGGGAACACCGCGCGCTACTGCGAGTCGGGCGGCGTCCTGCTCTACACCGTCGACACGACGCTCCGCAACGGGCTCGGCGTCTACAAGGTGCTCGACGCGATGCCCGGCTCGACGGGCTGGGGCTGCAGCGACGAGACGTCGATCTCCACGATGGGTCGTGGCCAGACGCGCGGGCCGTCGCACTTCGAGGTGCCGGAGCTCGGCGTGACCTTCGACGTCACCTCGCTGTCCGCCGACGGCACGCGCGCCTCGCTCAAGGTCACCCGTGAGGACACCAGGATCGCCGCGCCGGAGACCGGCGTCGCGCCCTTCACCACCACGCTGACCGGCACGCGCCGCAACGCGTCGGCCGGAGCGAGCTACGCGTGGGACTTCGGCGACGGCACGACCGGCGCGGGGGCGAGCGTCGAGCACACCTTCGCCTCGCCCGGAACGTACGCCGTCAAGCTCACCGTCGACGGCACGACCGCGACCCGGACGATCAAGGTCCTCGCCGCGGGAACGCCGCAGCTGAGCGGCCCCACCACCCAGGAGGCGCGGGCGAGCGCCACCTTCACCACCGACCGCGAGGCGACGATCGAGGTCCGCCGCGGCAGCACCGTGATCGAGCGCGCGACCGGCACGAGCCTCACCTACAGCGCGCCGATCGCCACCACCGACGAGGTCCGCGCCTGCGCGAGCGGCTGCACGACCGCGACCGTCGCCTGGACGCCGAACCGCGGCTGGCAGGACCTGTGGGACGCGACCACGCTCGCCGGCTGGACGTACTCCGGCGCGGGCGCGATCACCCGCACCGCGATGACCACGCTCGGCACGAGCGGCGGCGCGACCGCCACCAACGCCGGCGCGCTGACGAGCACCCGGGCCTTCAAGGACTTCCACCTGCAGCTCAAGTACCGCGCGTCCGCGACCGCCAACAACGGCGGCGTGATCGTCCGCGGCGGCGACCAGGTGGCGATCCTCGACAACGGGACGGCCGCCACCCGGTCGGGCGCCATCGTCGGCCTCGCCCCCAGCACCTCCGCGCAGGCCAAGCCCGTCCGCGAGTGGAACACGCTCGACGTGATCGCCTACGGCAACCGGATCAGCTCACGCCTGAACGGGGTCGAGGTCGCGACCCACACCGGCCCGCGGCCCGACGCCGGCCCGATCGCGCTCGAGAACGCCGGCAACAACCTCATGTACGCGGACCTCCGGATCAAGGAGCTCAGCGCCGACACGACCGCGCCGACGATCACGATCACCGGCTTCCCCGAGGTCATCCGCGCCGGCACGCCGGTCACGCCCGACTACCGCTGCGAGGACGAGCAGGACCTCGTGGAGTGCACGGCGACGCCGGTCGAGACCACCGCGCCGGGCCGGTACACGTTCCGCGTCACGGCCAAGGACGCGGCCGGCAACGAGACGGTCGCCACCCGCGCCTACAGCGTCGTCGCGTTCACCGACACGCCGGGCAGCGCGGGCGGCACCGTGCCCGCGACGCTTTCGCTCACCCTGGACGCGCCCGCGACGTTCGGCACGTTCGTCCCGGGCGTGGCGAGGGAGTACACGGCGTCCACGAAGGCCACGGTGATCTCCACCGCGGGCGATGCGGCGCTGACGACCAGCGAGCCGGGCCACCTCGCGAACGGCGCGTTCTCGCTGCCGCAGCCGCTGCGGGTGGAGATCACGCCGAACGCGTGGAGCGGGCCGGTCTCCAACGGCACCGCGACGATCGCGTTCAAGCAGGCGATCGGGCTCACCGACGCGCTGCGCACCGGGAGCTACACGAAGACGTTGACGTTCACGCTCAGCACGACGAACCCGTAAAGAAGCATCGAGTGCCGTCGATTAGTGGGAGGAATTGACCGCACGCGCCCTCCTGTCGGCCCTCCTCACCCTGCTCGCCGCGCCGGCCCTCGCCGGCGCGGCGACGCTCGGCCCCACCAACCTGAACCAGACGCCGCAGGGGTACGGCGGCGTGTTCGCCTCCTGGAACAAGGACGGCGACGACCAGCTCGCCCCGACGCGGGGCGTGGTCCACCACTGGAGCGCCGCGTTCGAATGCCCGAGCTCCGGGACGTGCGCGGCGCAGGTCCTCGTGCTTCGCCAGCGGTCGCCGTTGAGCGCCGACGTGATCGCGGAGCCGCTCGTGCAGACGATCCCCGGCGACGGCGTCCACGGCTTCGACACCGACCTGCGCGTCCGGGCCGGCGACCGGCTCGCGATCCAGCCGGTCGGCTCCACCGGCGTCAACAACGTCGACACGTGGAACATGAACACGTACCAGTACTCGGGCTCACGCTCTGGCGCGGTGCTGTCCTACCAGTCCTGGCTGCCGAGCCGCTCGGTGCTCTTCAACGTCGACTTCTCCCCGACGGTGGCGTCGGAGACGAGCGTGAGCGCGGCCCAGCCGGTCGCCGGTGGGGTCGTGGAGTACGACGTGACCGTCGGCCCCGTGGGCGGCGGCGCGTCGACGGCGGGCGGGACCGTGGCGCTGAGCGCCGGCGGCGCGGCGGTGAGCGGCTGCCAGGCCGTGCCGGTCGTCGACGGCGAGGCGAGCTGCTCCGCGCTCCCGTCCGCGGGCGGGTCGCTGGCGATCGCCGCGAGCTACGCGGGGGACCTCGGCTACGACCCGTCGAGCGGTTCCACGTCGGTCACCGCGATCGTCTCCACCAGCACGTCGGTGGGCGCCGTGGCCCCGCCGCGCGTCGGCGCGCCCGTGCGCTACAGCGCAGTCGTGCAGCCCGCACCGGCGAGCGGCACCGTGGCCTTCAGCGTCGACGGCGTCGCCGTCGCGAGCTGCGCGACCCAGCCGGTCGACCCCGTCACCGGCGCCGCGACCTGCGACACCACCGCACCCGCGACCCGCGGCGACCATCGCGTCAGCGCGAGCTTCGGCGGCGCCACGCACCATTTGCCCTCGACGTCGGCGGACCGCGCGTTCGCGTCGGCGCTGCCGGGGCTGGCCGTGCCCGCGCGGGTGGACTTCGGGACCCTCGAGGTCGGCGCGACCGCCACGCGGACGCTCACGCTCGTCAACGACGGCGCCGACACGCTCGCGGTGGCCGCGACCACTTCGAGCGGCGCGGGGTTCAGCGCGACGCCGTGCACCGGTGCGCTGAGCATCGGCGCGGGCTGCACGATCACGCTGACCTTCACGGCCTCGAGCCCCGGCGCCCACACCGGCGCGATCGAGGTCACGAGCGACGCGCCCGGTGGCGTCCGGCGCGTCGAGCTCGCCGCGCACGCCGTCGCGCCCCCCGCGCCGCCGGCCCCGCCGGCACCCCCGGCGCCCACGCCGACC
>NZ_JAPDDP010000009.1 GCF_027587195.1 Solirubrobacter phytolaccae
CGGACCGCGCCGGCCGTGGACCCGTCGGTTCGACGCGGGGCGGTCGAATTCATCGAATGGATGACACCGCCGAAGAGCTAAGAGCCGCCAGCGCGGCTGCAGTGCAGAAGTAGTCGTGCTCTTGGACTCCCCGCGTTAGGCGGCGGCGTCACCGTCACGGTCGCCGGCGAGTCGGATCGCACGCTCGAGATATTCCGGTGAGTGCTCGAGCACGCTGGCCGGCACAGCATCAAGGATCGGTGATTCCGTCCACCACGATGGGATGCGCGCGCTGTGGTGTTCGTAGTGCAGGCAAGAGCCGCACCACTCCCAGCCGCCGCCGCGGTCGTTGTCGTAGCGACGGAAGTAGCGTCGTAACTCGGATCGGCGGCAGAGAGGGCATGCGGTGGGCACGCGCGCGTGCGAGCTCTCGATTGCGAAGGCGTCCCGCCACTCCGAGCGCGTGTCGTCGGGGACGTCGAGCCAGCGAAGGCGTTCGCCTTCTACTCGGAGACGGACGGACGCGAGCAACTCCGTGCAGGCGCGTCGAGCCTCGGGCTGGCCTACGGTGCCGGGGTAATCCTGCAGCAGAGCCACCGAGCGGTCCGCGAGCTGGTCGCCACGATGACGTGCGACAAGCCAGTCGTGTAGCTCACGCGCGTATCGCCTGGAGAGATCGGCGCCGCCGGCGAAGCGCCCGACTCGGACCTGAAAGTCATCGAAGAACTCCGCCTTGGCGGCGGCTACTGCCTCCGGCGATTTCATCGTCCGAGCAAACCACGACACGACCGCTTCTGGGCCACCTGGCTCGTCTGTGCCCCCCGTCGGCCGCCGCTTCACACCGTCTCCTCCTCCGCACGACCGCGTGGTTTCCCGCATACCGCTCCGTGGTTGCCGCGCTTGGCGAGCTGGCCCGCACGCGCGAACCTGTGTGCATGACCCACGCCTCCGCAGCTGGCTCGACCGATCCGAATCGGCGGCGCCCGAAGACGCGCCGCGTCCGCAACGCCGTAAGCCGTCCCGCAGACGCCGTGGCCGAGGTGTGCGAGGTTCGGTCATGACGTTCAACGCCGAGTGGCACCACACCCACCCGATGCCCCCGAAGGCCACCTTCGAGCAGCGCGTAACGTGGCACCGCGAGCACGCACGCGAGTGCGCTTGCCGCAAGCCTCCCCGCGACATCGCCGTCCTCCTCGAGCAGGTCGAGCTCACCGATCGACCGGAACGCGCGTCTGCGTAGGCGGCCTCGCCGGTTCCAACACCGTGACCCGTGCGCGTTGTAGTGCTTTTCGACGGTTCCGCTACTTCGTGGACTGCGACTCATGCCCACAGCGCGCTGCGATGAGAGTCCCCCGATCGCGGTCTCTCTCTATGCGTCCCACACGCCGCTCGACTCCGTGAGCGACCGTCGCGAACGGCGAACACACGACGCTTCTCCAGCACGACGACACTGCTCGCTCTGTCGTCGCCGCCTTCTTGACAGGCTTTAGGCAACTCGACGGCGAGTGCTCCGACGGTGCGTTCGAGGCCGGCTGGCGCCACCCGTTTCCGCGCGATGCGGTCGCACAACTCGACCGCCTGCTCGACGCGGAAGCGAAGTAGCGTTTTTGACGAGACCGCTCGACGGTTCCGCGTTTGCGGATCCAGTGAGCACCGGGCACACTGACCGTGTGGGGCACGCTGTATTCCGCCAGGCGAGCCCGTGAGGATGTCCGTGCGGCGTCTTCTGGCTCTCGCGGCGCTGGTGCTCCTGGCTGTGGCGGCTGTGGCCGGCGGTCGAGAGTTGAGCGAGGGGGCGCCGCGGGCCGAGTTCCGGCCGCGTGCGACAGGCTTTGGGCTTGCAGGGGTGGACCGCGTCACGGCGCTCGACCGTGCACGCCAGCAGCGCAGTTTCCAGGCCGTCGTCACGGAGGGCGACTGCTCGAGGTTCATAGGGTTTCGGTTCCGGGTGACTTCGAACGCGATCACCGCGTGGGCCGAGATGCGAGAGAAGATCCCGCCTCCTGGCGCTGCGTGCCCGGCCAAGGCATTCGAGCGCCGAACGACACTCACGCTGCCCGAGGCTGTCGGCGACCGCGCGTTGATCATCTACGCCGGCCCGTACGAGTTCAGGACCCTTGTCATCCCGCCGGCAGGACGCGAGGCCGTGCGGGCGCTGTTGTTGCCGATCCGTCGTGGGGATCGACGTCAGCCGCCGCCGCTGACCTACGGCTCCGCGGTGTGCGATGCGGTGGACCGCTACATCCGCGACGTGCCGCGACGTGACCGGTGCTGACCCGCCGACATCACTCGGCCGGAGCGCCTTGAAACCTCACCGGGAGTTGGCCAACGCGGTTAGACGGGGCAGCGGACTTCCTTATCGGAGACTCGCACCCCGTCGGGACGCAGCCACGCGCGTGCCCAACCGCGGCAGGTTCCGCGGTTGGATTCATCGGGGTTGTACCGGTAGTACGTGACGCGGCACGCGACCTCGCGGCGACTGCGGGCGGTGCAGTGGCCGAGCTCCGTGCCCCAACCGTCGCCACCGTCGCCTTCTCCGCCGACGACCTCTTCGCCGATCGCGCGCCGCGCGGTGCCCATCCGGAGGCGATCGCGAGTGACGAAGCGGCCGGAGGCCTGCACAACACCGCCGGGCGGCGTCGTGAGGATCAGCTGGACGTCGAAGACGCCTTTGGGCACGGGACTTGGCAGCCGGATCGTTCCGAGGCCGCCGGACGTCGTGCCGGTCGTCGTGTGCGATGTGCGCCCGCCGGCCTGGCGAACGGTCAACCGCCACTGCCCCGCGCCATTGGCGAGATAGCGGATCCGGCCTCGAGGGAACGACCGCCAGGTCGACGGCAGCAACACGATTCGGGCGCGCGCGCTCGACGGCGGGACAAGCGCCCGCACCGAGCACTCGTCGTCACGGAACACGAGTTCGCCGTCGCCACCGAGCCACGCGCTCGAGGGCCGGGCCAGGGGAAGCCGACGGTAGCCGTCTCCGTTGCCGTAGATGCCCGTGGCCCCGGTTGCTTGGAGCGACTCGCTCTGTCGCGACCCGTGAAAGCGCATTGTGTGAGTCAGCGCCACGCCGTCCTCGTCCGCGGAGATCAACGCGACGAGCTCGTCGCCGTGCGACGCGAGGGTCGTGCTCGGCCCGCTGTCCGGTGGGAGGTGCGCGAGCACGGTCCGGCGGCCGTTGCGCTCGACACGCACAATGCGGTCGCGCATGAACTCGACATAGGCGAACGCGCCACCGCCCAGGGGGGCGACGTCCGTGATCAGCGCGCGACCGGAAGGGCCCGGTACCACGACGCGTGCCTTGCCGTCGACGATGCGCCAGAGCGCCGAGCCGTTGTCTGCAACCAAACTGCCGTCGTCAAGGGCGATCACCCGCTCGAAGAAGTCCGCGGACCCGGGCAGATCGACGATCACGGACGTGGTCTGCGCGGCAAGGTCCACGCGCAGGATCCGACGCGACGAGCGGGCGACCGCGACAAACGACGAGGGCCCATCGGGAGCGATGTCCTGAACTGATTCAGGCAGCGCGGCGACGGGTGTGCGCACACCGTCGAGACCGACCCGCCACACGCGCGGCGGCGAATCATCGGCCACCAGCAGGCTGCCGTCGGGGTACACACCCACGGGATCACAGCCATGCTCGTCCGCCCCCAGCAGCGTGAACAGCCGACCTCCCGGGCCGCTCGCGCCAACGGCGCCGGGTGACGGGTCAGCGACCGTCAGTGCCGCGGCCAGTGCCAGAACAAAAGCCGACACCCGTGAGCGCACCGAACCACTGTTCCACTCGACGCCCAGAGCCGCAAGCCGGCCTCGCGCTCGACGGCAGTCGCCTCGCGCAGTCGCGACACGCCATGAGTCCGTCAAGATCGGGCAGACATGGGTGCTTCACAGCAGATGCGCATCGGGCTCGTGCTTCATCCGAGCCGGGACGACACCGCGGTGATGGAGACGTTGCTGAGCTGGGTCGGGTCCAGCGGCGGGCACGTGCTCGTGCGGGCCGCGGACGCCGAGCGGTGCCCGCCCGGCGTCGAGGCGGTCGACGACATGGTGTTCGCCGAGCAGGTCGAGGCGCTGATCAGCCTCGGTGGGGACGGGACGATGCTCGGGGCGCTGCGGCTCATGGCGCACCGGCCCGTGCCGGTGCTGGGCGTGAATCTTGGGCACCTGGGGTTCCTGGTGGAGATCCATCCCGACGAGCTGGGGACGGCGCTCGAGCGGCTGGGCACGGAGGACTTCTCCGTCGAGGAGCACAGCGCGCTGCTCGTCAATGGCGCCGGCGAGGAGCTCGTGGCGTTCAACGACGTCGCGCTCGTGCGGATCCCGGGGCAGGGCGTCGTGCAGGCGACGTTGTCGGTCGGCGGGCAGCGGATGGGGCGGTTCCGTTGCGACGGGCTCGTGGTCTCGACGCCGATCGGGTCGACGGCGTACGCGTACGCGGCGGGCGGGCCGGTGGTGTCGCCGAACCTGGACGCGCTGATCATCGCGCCGCTCGCGCCGATGGCGGGGATCGGCCGGCCGATGGTGGTCTCGGCCTCGGAGCCGGTCCGGCTCGACCTGCTGCCCGAGAGCGGGCGGCTGGCGATCGAGGTCGACGGCCTGAAGGTGTGCGAGATCGGCGCGGGCGACGCGCTCGACGTGACGCTGTCACCGGCCGCCGGCCAGGTGGTGCGGCTCGACAGCGATCGCTACCAGCGGCGCAACCAGGTCAAGCTCAGCCTGCTCGACCTGCCGTTCCTGCCCGAGGAGCTGCGCGAGCTGGCACCCGGCCCGCCGGCTAGCTGAGCGCGTCCGCCAGCGCGGGGATCTCGGCGATGATCGCGTCGAAGCGCTCCTGCTCCTGCGCGCCGAGCCGGGCGGCGAGCGCCTGCGTGGTCGTGTCGCCCGCGCTGCCGGCGATGCGGTCCAAAGCGCGGTAGTCGGCGATGTTCGCGGCGTGGGCCGCGGCCGCGTGGCGGGCACGCTGCAGCACGCGGTCGCCCGGGTCCGACGGGCGCAAGAGGTCGAGCGGCGTCAAGCGACGGGCGGTGGCCTGCGCGATCCCCGACTGCACCAGGTGCACGACGCCGGACACCAAGGAGCCGTTGCGGTAACCGAGCTCGCTCAACCGCCCCGCGAGCAGGCGGATGTGCGTCTGCGTCTCGGCGAGGTGCGCTTCGAGCTCGTCGCGGTAGCCACCGGGCGGCGCGGCGGAGAGCTGCGCGCGGATCTCGGGCACGAGCGCGCGCTCGCGCTCGTGGATGTCATGCAGGCGGCGGAGGACCCGCGGGGTCATTTTTGCGTGATCGCCCACAGCCCGAGTCCTAGCAACGCGAGGGTGCAGAGTGCGCCGAACAACGCCACCGCGCCGTAGCCGACGGCGGTGCCGGTGCGCGCTCCCGAGCGGACCTCCTGGGTGCGCTCCAACCCGAGCAGCAACAGGCCCCAGGTGACGACGAGGCCGACGCCGCCGGTCAGGCCGACCGCAACGACCTTGCCGAGATCGCCCCAGGCGACCAGCTCCGCGAACACGTTCACGCCGGCACCGCCTTCAGGTCGTTGAGGCTTGCGTCCGCCGAGTCCTCGCGGCGGGTCTTGAGGAACAGCGCGACCGAGCCCGCCAAGGCCAGGCCGCCGACGACGATCGGGCCGGCCGTGTCACCCAGCACGGAGACGATCCCGTACGCGCCCGCCGCGACCGCGCCAGCGCCGGGGATGGTCAGCAGCCAGGCGATGCCCATCCGCCCGGCGATGCCCCAGTTGACCTCGCTCTCACCGCGCCCGATGCCCGAGCCGACGACCGCGCCGCTCACCACCTGCGTGGTCGAGAGCGGGTAGCCGAAGTAGGAGGAGCCGAGGATCAGCGTCGCGCCCGACGCCTCGGCGGAGAAGCCCTGGGGCGGCGTGATGTCGCCCGTGACCTTCTTGCCGAGCGTGTCGATGATCCGCCAGCCGCCCATGAAGGTGCCCAGGGCGATCGCGGTCGCGCAGCTGACCTTCACCCACAGCGGGACGGTGAAGTTGTCGGCGCTCAGGTTCCCGTTGGCGACGAGCGCAAGCACGATGATGCCCATCGTCTTCTGCGCGTCGTTCGTGCCGTGCCCGAGCGACACGAGCGACGCCGAGCCGATCTGGCCGAGCCGGTAGCCGCGCGTGGCCATGCCCTCGCCCATCCGGCGCAGGAAGAAGTAGGCGACCTTCGTGCCGATGACGGCGACGCCGCCCGCGATCAACACGGCGAAGACGCCCGGGATGAGCACCTTCTCGAGGATGCCGGACCACTCGACGCCGCCCGATCCGACCGCGGCGAGCATCGCGCCGACCATGCCGCCGATCAGCGCATGGCTGGAGGAGGAGGGCAGGCCGAGGTACCAGGTGGTGAGGTTGAAGCCGATCGCGCCGAGCAGGCCGGCGAAGATGATCGGGAGGGCGATCTGCCCCTGGTCGACGATGCCGCTCGCGATCGTCGCGGCGACGCTGATCGACAGGAACGCGCCGATGAAGTTCAGGCTGGCCGCGAGGCCGAGCGCCTGCTTGGCCGGGAGCGCGCGCGTGGCGATCGTGGTGGCCATGGCGTTCGCGGTGTCGTGGAAGCCGTTGGTGAAGTCGAACGCCAACGCGGCTCCCACGACGACGAACAGGAGCACGTCGTTCATGCCCACGACGATCCCCCGTCCGGGCCGATCCAACCGGGGCGGTAACGGAACCTTCACGACCATGAGAACGCCGTGAGCGGGGAGCCACCGGACCGAGCGGTCCGCAAGTGTTAGGGCACCCTAACTCCGTTTGTTAGGGTCGGCGGCTCGACTACTGCTTGGAGCTGACCCTGACCATGTCTCTGACTCGCCGTGCCCGAAGGCTGCTGGTAGGCCTCGTCGCCGCCTTCGGGCTTCTCTGGACCTCGACCGCCCACGCCGATCCGGTCCCGATCACCGCCGGCGCCGGCCTCGACTGGGGCGTGAAGGAGTCCTGGCGCAACTACATCACCGCCGGCGGGACGACGTTGAGCGCCGGCGCCACCCGCAACGCCGACGGCACGTTCCACTTCCCGGTGACCGGCGGCAGCTACGACGCGGCCACGCGCGCGACGATCGTGCGCTTCGGCGGCAGCGTCGAGTTCCTCGGGCACTGCGAGGGCGCGCAGCCGTACGAGCGCCCGTGCGCGCTGGACATGACGGTCACCAACCCCTGGGTCGAGATCAACGAGGACCGCGCGATCGTCCACGCGCAGATGCGGAGCCGCCCGCGCGAGGGTGGTGAGATCACCGACTACCCGGACGTGCCGATCGCGGCGCTCGGCGTCGAGGACGCGACCCCGGTGATCGCCGGCGGCAAGACGACGTGGAGCAACCTCGCCTCGACGATGACGCTCGCGGGTAGCGACGTGTTCACGTATGCGGTCGGCACCGTGATCGATCCCGTCACGTTCGGCTACGACGGTCCGGGTGGCAAACCGCTCGGCGAGGTGTTCGCGGAGGCGGGCATCGCGACCTACGCCCGCGAGCCGATCGCCGACGGTGACCGCCCGCGCTGGACGGTCTCCGGCAAGACGGGCGGGCCGCTCGTCGGCATCCACCTGGGCATCATCTCGAGCGGGCTCTCGCTGATCGATCCGGTGACGTTCGCGGTCGTGCCCGGCAGCCGCTACACCGGCGCGTACGGCGCGTTCGGCTCCGTCGCGAGCGACCCGACGACCGGCACGGTGTTCAGCACCCAGTCCAGCGGCGGCATCCGCACGTTCACGTGGGACGGCAGCGCCTGGACGGCCACGGTCCTGGAGAACAGCACGCTCGCCGGCTCCAACGCCGGTGGTGCGACGTGGGACCCGCAGGGCAGGCGCTACCTGGTCTCGCGCACCGTCGGCAGCGACAACCAGCTGTGGCAGGTCGTGCAGGTTGCGGGGGTGTGGACGGCGTCGAAGGTCGGCTCCGTGCGCCAGACGACGACGCTGCCGGCGCCGCTGATCCAGAGCATGATCGCGGTTCCGAACGGCAACCCGGCCAGCACCGCGGTGATCCTTGTGACGTGGTTCGGGCAGATCCACCGGCTCACGTTCGCGCCGGACGGCATCGTCGCCGAGCCGCTCACGAACGCGCCCGGCGTGACCGGCAACAAGCTGCTCAAGACGGACAACGGCGCCTACGCGGTCCAGGACGGCCGTGCGACGTTCATCCCGGTTCCCGGCACGGCGACCAACAAGACGATGGGCACTGCGCTCGCGCCGGTGACGATCCCCGGTTCGGCCGGGCTGAACGCGCTCGACACCGGCTTCGTCGCGGTCGATCCGGCGCGGGACCGGCTGTACGTGCCGTCCCTGAACCTGACGCGGATCATGCGGATCGACGCGGGCCAGCTCAAGCACTCGTTCGCGGTCCCCGGCGCGACCCGCGTCAACTACTTCGCCGACTTCCTGGCGGGCGTGAACACCGCCGGCAACCTCGTGATCGAGTCCGACACCGAGTCAAAGGCGTTCTCGCTCGCCTACCAGAACGCCGCGCCGTCGTTCACGACCGCTCCGGCGGACACGACCGTGGACCTGAAGGGCGCGAGCGCCACGGCGACGCTCACCGTCGCCGCCACGGGCGACCCCGCGCCGACCGTCCGCTGGCAGACGCGCCTTCCCGGCCAGGCCACGTGGACGGACGTCGCCGGCGCCACCGCGAACACGCTGACCACGACCGTGACCACCGCCGACGGCGGCCGCCAGTACCGCGTGCTCGCCACGTCGAGCGCCGGAACCGTGGCCAGTCCGCGCGCGACGCTCACGCTGCACACCGCGCCCAGCGTCGCCGTCCAGCCCGATCCGCAGACGGTGGTGGCCGGATCGTCGGCGCAGTTCAAGGTGATGGACGCCGGCAGCCCGGACCCCGTCATCACCTGGCAGCAGCTGGTCGGCGGGTTCTGGCGTGACGTCGACGCGAGCTCCGGCGACTTCGAGGTCGATGGCGGCTTCCTGACCGTGCTCGAGACCCGCTCCGCGATGACCGGCACGCAGTTCCGGGCGCGGCTTTCCAGCCCGCTCGGCACCGTGTTCTCGCGGGCGGTGACGCTCACCGTCCAGACGCCGCTCACGGAGCCGGTGACGATCCGCGGCGGGAACCTCGACTGGGGCTTCGCGAACCGCTGGCGCTGCTACGTGGTCGGCTCGGTCGCGCACGGCGGGATCGAGCTCGGCGGCGGCGTCACGCGCCTCCCGGGCACGCTCGCGACCGGTTCGCTGTGCCCGACCAACGCGGGCTCGGAGGCGCTGCGCTTCCCGGTCACCGGCGGCGCGTACGACCCGCAGACCAAGAAGCTCTCGGTGAGCCTGGCCGGCACGGTGCGCTTCTGGGGGCACGTGACCGGCGGCACCCCAGTGCTCGACACGCGCTTCTCGAACCTGCGCCTGGAGGCCGACGGGCAGACCGCGACGCTCTACGGCGACGCGTCCGGCTCAACCATGACCGACTCGACGGTGAAGACGTGGTCGGGGGTGGCGCTGGTCAGCGTCGACCTCGCGGGCGCCGGGCCGACCGTGCAGGACGGCCGGATCGTCTGGACCGCGGCGCCGACGACGCTCACCGCGGCGGGCTCGAGCGTGTTCGGCGGCTACCCGACCGGTGAGCCGTTCGACCCGCTGACGCTGTCGGCGTCGGCGGAGCCCACGGCGCTTCCGGAGGAGGAGACGCCCACGCCGCCGGTGCAGATCTTGCAGACGATCCAGCACATCACGCAGGTGCTGCCGGCGCCGCTGCCCGCCCCGGCGGCCGCGCCGTCGATCACCGCGCGCACCGCGACGCAGGCGCTCGGCAAGAGCCGCGTGGCGACGCTCGCCACGCTGCGCTGCCCGGCCGGCGCGACCGCGTGCACGGTCAAGGCGCCCAAGCGCGTCAACGTGACGGTCGGCGGCAAGCGCTACGCGTTGACGGTCGTCGCCCCGGCCACGCTCAAGCCGGGCGCGACCGGGACGCTGCGCGTGCGCGTCCCGGTCGCGGCGGCCAAGCGCCTCGCCGGCCGGACCACCACCGTCACCGTCAAGCTCACCGTGGGCGCCGCGAGCAAGACGGTGAAGGTGAAGGTCAAGCGGGCGAAGTAACCAACACCCGTTCCGGGACCGGCGGCGCCTCCTCGCCCGCCGGTCCCGGGTCGACCCCTTCGACGGCCCGGTCGACCGCTTCCTCCGGCAGCCGCAGCGCGACCGCCAGGCGGTAGACGACGAGGCTCCAGGCGGCGGAGGCGACCAGCCCGCCGACGAGCCCGAGGGCGTTGTTCCCGCCGTCCGCGAGCACGTCGTTGAAGGGCCCGACGCCGCCGATGATCCCGCCCGCGCCGAAGCCGCCGAAGTACGAGATCACGAGCATGCCGAGCAGGTACGGGCCGATCCACAGCGCCGCCCGCCACTCGACCTTCGTCGCCGCCGGGTTGAGCTTGAACGCGTACGAAAAGGCGATCAGCGCGTAGCCGACGAGCATCGCCGCCATCAGCGTCGTGAGCGTCTGCCAGCCGGACCAGTACATGATCCAGGTGGCGCACACGAACGCGAGCGGGGCGAGCACACCGGCGGCCGGCAGCCGGTACACGCGCGGCAGGTCCGGCTTGCTCTTGCGCAGCGCGCCCAACGCCAGCGGCGCCGACGCGTACATCAGCACCGACGCGCTGGTGACGATGCCGACGAGCTTGCTCCAGCTCGGGAACGGCAGCAGGAAGAGCAGGCCGATCGCGGTCGAGAACAGCACGCCGAACACCGGGACGAGCGTGCGCCGGCTCGTACGCTCGAACTGCTCGGGGATCGACCCGTTGCGGGCCATCGCGTGGCTGATGCGCGACGAGGTCGTGAGGTAGATGAGGCCGCTGCCGAACGGCGACACGACCGCGTCCAGCCGCAGGATGAACGCGATCCACGCGAGCCCGGCGACGGACGCGATCGCGTAGAACGGGCCGGCGTTCAGCGCCACCACGGCGGGGTCGGTGGAGCCCGCGCCGAGGCCCGTCCAGGTGTGCTCGACGAGCAGCTTCGGGTCGAGCGAGCCGATGAACGCGAACTGCAGCAGCGTGTACAGCGCCGCGCCGATCAGGATCGAGGTGATCACCGCGCGCGGGAGGTCGCGGCCGGGGTTCTTGGCCTCACCGCCGAGTTGCGTCGCCTGCTCGAAGCCCAGCAGCGCGAACACGATCCCGCCCGTGGGCAGCGAGACGAGGATGGCGTGGATCGCGCCGCCATCGTGGACGAAGAAGCCGCCGCCCGCGGTGAAGTTGCCGGGGTGGAAGTGCGTCGCGAGCAGCACGACGACCGTGCCGACCGGGATCAGGACCTTCCACACGGTGATCGCGCTGTTGGCGCGCGAGAGCCAGCGGATGCCGATCAGGTTCAGGATCACGAAGCAGAGCATCAGGCCGGTCGCGACGAGCATCCCCTGGTGGGTCAGCGTGCCGCTCGCGTTGTAGAGGCCGTGGCCCCAGGAGGTAGTGGACATGTACTGGATGGCGGCGAGCACCTCGATCGGCGCGGTCGCCGCGGCCTGCAGGTAGGAGGCCCAGCCGAACGTCATCCCCGCGAAGTTGCCGAACGCGTAGTGGGGGAAGCGGCTCGTGCCGCCGCTGACGGGGAACAGCCCCGCCAGCTCGGCGTGCACGAGCGCGAGCAGGATCACGATCCCCGAGGCGAGGACCCAGCCGATCAGGGCGGACGGGCCGGCGACGGTCGCCGCGACGAGCGCGCCGAACAGCCAGCCGGAGCCGATGATCGAGCCGACCGAGGTCCAGAGCAGACCCCAGAAGCCGACGTGGCGCTTGAGCTGTGAGTCGGTGGTGATCATCGCCAGCACACCCATCCGGTGAAGCCGTCGGGGAGCGGGAGCGGTTCGGCGTGCCAGGCACCGGTGACGCCTTCGCTGAGCGCCCGCAACCGGCGCGGGTCGTAGTCGACCGCGTCGCCGAGTGCCTTGGCCAGCGCTTCCTTGGCCGACCACAGCGAGATGATCTCGGCGTCGGTCTCCGGGACGGTCTCGTCGGGTGTGACGATCGACGCCGCGAACCGCGCGTCGCATTCGACGACGCGCTCGATGTCGACGCCGACCGGGCCGTCGTGGAAGGCGACGAGCGCGTACGGCTCGCAGTAGGAGCGCGACTGGCCGCCCAGCGCGCGGGCACGTTCGCGGAGGTTCGCGCCCTCGATCAGCATGACGTTCATCGCGCCGTCACCGGGGTCCCGTGCCAGCGCGTGCCGGCGGGCAGCTCTTCGCCGCGGAGCACGACGCTGTGGGCTTCGATGGTGGTCGAGGCGCCCACCCGTGTGTCGGGCAGGACGACCGCGGTCGGGCCGAGCGTCGCGCCCTGCTCGAGATGCGTCGGGCCGATCCGCAGCAGGCGGTCGTGGAACAGGTGCGTCATCAGGCACGCGCCGCGGTTGACGGCCGCCCCGTCGTCGAGCGTGATCATGTCGTACTCCGTGACGGCGGTCGTCTCGCACCACACGCCACGCCCGACCTTCGCGCCCATCGCGCGCAGGTACAGCGACATCAGCGGCGTGCCGATCGCCAGGCGCAGGAGCTTCTCGTCGGCGAGCTGCTCCTGGGCGGCGTTCATCATCTCGTCGCGCCACACGAACGCGGACCACAGCGGGTGCTGGCTGCGCGTGTAGCGGCCGATCAGCAGCCACTTCAGCGCGACCGTGATCGCGGTGCAGACGACGCCGCCGGCGAGCAGGACGAACGGGGCGGCGAGCACCCCGACCAGCACGCCCGCGTGGACGACGACCCAGACCATCGCGGTCAGCTCCATGATCTCGACGAAGAGCGCGATCGCGTTCGGGCCGAGCAGGCGCAGCGTGTCCATCACGCCGCGCGCGATCCGCAGCCGCCGGGGCGGGTTGGTCGTGCGTGCGGCGTCGGCCGCGTCGGGATGGCGCGGCAGCTCGAGCGCGGGGACGCCGAGCCACGAGGTGCCGTTGTCCGGGCGCATCGGGGACAGCGTCATCACGCCCAGCAGGCTGTCGTCGCCGAGCCTGGTGTCGCCGCGCAGGATCGAGCCGGGGCCGAGGAACGTGCGGTCGCCGATCGCGATCGGCTCGACCGCCAGCCAGCCGTCACGCGAGCGGGTGGTGCAGAAGCCGATGTCGTCGGTGCCCTGGGCGAGCTCGCCGAACGAGACGAGCGGGTTGAGCCCGGTCGAGACGGAGAGCTCGGTGCCCTTGCCGATCTTGATGCCCATCAGCCGGTACCAGTTGCGCGTGAAGCGGGACGCGTAGAGCGGGAACAGCAGCGTGATCGAGCTCTTCTTGAGCTCCTCGCCGAACCACAGCGCCCAGCCGGTCGGGCCGTGCTCGCCGTGCCAGCCGGGCTTGACCAGGCGCCACACGAGGCGCAAGGTGAGCGCGACGATCAGCGCGGTCAGCGGCACCGCGATCACGGTGATGACGAGGACTTCGAGGATGAGCTCGTCGAGCGAGCTGGAGAGCGTCGGCAGCTCGGAGCCGAGCAGCGCGAGCAGGCCGAGCGCGGGCAGGAACGCGGCGAGGCTGAGCAGCAGCTCCAGGCCGAGGCTGAAGGCGAACGCGAGCGGCCACAGGCCCTTGTTGGTGGCGGGCGGCTGCGTCTTGGGCCAGTGGTCGCCCGCGTGGCCGACCTTCCTGGCGGGCGCGCCGCCCCAGCGCTCGTGCGCGGGGACATGCCCGTCGACGACGGTGCCGGGCTCGAGCTCCGCGCCCGTGCCGATGACGGCGCCGGGGTTGAGCATCGAGCGCGAGCCGATCCGCGCGCCGGGGCCGATCTCGATCGCGCCGACGACGAGCTCCTGCCCGTCGATCCACCAGCCGCGCAGGTCGACGTTGCCCTCGATGGTCGCGCCGGCGCCGACCGTCAGCAGCGAGCCGGCCGGCGGGACGGTGGCGAGGCGGGCGCCGTCGCCGACCTTCGCGCCGACCAGCCGCGCGTACTTCGCGGCCCACGGCGTGCCACCGAGGCGCTCGTAGCGGGTGACCTCGGCGAGGCGGTCGATGAACCACAGCCGCGCGGCGAGCCATGAAGCGCGCGGGTAGCGGCCGGGCTCGACGTCGCGCAGGAGCACGCGGGTGGCGACGAACTGGAGCGCGACGTGCGCGGGCGGGCTGGCCAGCAGCACCCAGGCGGCGAGCAGCGCCACCCAGTGCACGTGCGGCGTGCCGATGTCGACGAGGTTGCCGTACACGAGGGTGCCCAGCAGCCACGGCACGGCCTGGATCGCGAACAGCACGAAGACGCCGACGAGCTGCAGGGCCTGGAGGGTGCGCATGCCCTTCAGCGAAAGCTCGGGGATGTCGGTGATCTGTGGGCCCGCGATGGCTTCGAGATGCGTGGCGAAGGCGCTGAGCGTGCGGTGCTCGTACACGTCGGCGACGGCGACCGCGGGGTGCCCGACGCGCAGCACGCTGATCAGCTTCGCGGCGGCGAGCGAGGTGCCGCCGAGCGCGAAGAAGTCGCTGTCGGGGCCGATCGCGACCGGGCCGAGCTGCTCGCGCCAGTGGTCGGCGAGAGCGCGCTGGGCTTCGGTGAGCTCGCCGTCGGTGGTGTTGGTCTCCGGCGGTGGCCAGGGGAGCGCCTTGCGGTCGACCTTGCCGGAGGTGGCGAGCGGCATGTCGTCGAGGACGACGATCATCGGGACGAGGCTCGCGGGGAGGCGGTCGGCGACGTCGGCGCGCACGTGCTCGGCCGTGACCGCGCCGGTGACGTAGCCGACGAGGAGCTTGTTGCCGGCGGCGGACTCGCGCACGACGGTCGCGGCGGCGCGTACGCCCTCGGTCGCGTTGAGCGCGTCGTCGAGCTCGCCCAGCTCGATCCGGCGGCCGCCGATCTTGACCTGGTGGTCGCGGCGGCCGACGAACGCGAGGCCGTCGCGGGTGCGGCGGACGATGTCGCCGGTGCGGTACGCGCGGTCCCAGCCGAGCGCGGGGAGCGGGCGGTAGCGCTCGGCGTCGAGGTCGGCGCGGAGGTAGCGGCCGAGGCCGACGCCGCCGATCACGAGCTCACCCTCCTCGGCCGGCTGCTCGTGCTCGTCGACGATCGCGAGCTCCCAGCCGCGCAGCGGATCGCCGATCGTCACGGGCACGCCGGGCAGGAGGCGGATCGCGGTGGAGACGACGGTGGCCTCGGTCGGGCCGTACGTGTTCCACAGCTCGCGGGTGGGGGCGAGGCGCTGGACGAGCGGCTCCGGGCACGCCTCGCCGCCGAGGATGAGCAGGCGCACGGAGGCGAGCGCGGAGTCGTCCCAGATCGCGGCGAGCGTCGGCACGGTCGAGATGACCGTGACCTCGCGCTCGGCCAGCCACGGCCCGAGCTCCACGCCGCTGCGCACGAGGGCGCGCGGTGCCGGCACGAGCGCGGCGCCGTTGGCCCACGCGAGCCACATCTCCTCGCAGGACGCGTCGAACGCCACCGACAGCCCGGCGAGCACGCGGTCCTCGGGGTGCACGCGCCACAGCTCGGCCTCGCCGTCGATGAACGCGACCGCGGCGCGGTGGCTGACCGCGACGCCCTTCGGCGCGCCGGTCGAGCCGGAGGTGAAGATGATCCACGCGTCGTCGTCGGCGTGGGGCCGGCCGACGCCGCCTTCGGGCTCGCCGCGCCAGGCCAGCTCGAGGTCGTCACCGATCGCGACGCAGGCGTTCGCGTCCGTGAAGATCTGCTCCGCGCGGGCGTCCGGGTCGTCGCGGTCCACCGGCACGTAGGCGGCGCCCGCCATGAGCGCGCCGAGGATGGCGACGTACAGGTCGGCCGTGCCGCTGGCGACGCGCACGCCGACGCGGTCGCCGGGGCCGACGCCACCGTGGCGCAGGCGGCCGGCGAGCTCACGGACGCGCTCGGCGAGGGCCGCGTAGGTCAGCTGCGTGGTCGGCGTGTCGAGCGCGAGCCGCCCGCCGTGGGCCGCGACCGTCGCCTCGAACACGTCGATGAGCGTCGCCCGCGGGGCGGGCGGGCCCACCGCGGCGGGGTCGAGATCGGGGATGTCGGTTGTGCTCATTCGGAGGCTCCTGGGGCGTCTGATTCGGCGCTTTGGAGCCTCCCAGCGGGCAGGCGGCGGCTCGACAGTACGGGACTACGGCAATCCTCTCCGGTCGCTACTTAGGGCACAGCCGATACGGGTTGCGACGTCCTCGGGCTCGGGGACGCGGATGAGCTCGTAGCCGGCGTTGCGGAACAGCTCGTCGCGCTCGGCGTCGCTGCGGCGGCTCGGCGGGCGCGTGTGCGGCGGGCCGTCGAGCTCGACGATGAGCTTGAGGTGCGGCCAGTGGAAGTCGACTTCTTCGCCGAGGAACGTGGTGTTGACGATCGGGCGCGGCAGGCCTTGGGCGTCGAGGAGGGCGAGGGCGTGGATCTCGCCGCGGGAACGAGTGCCGGCTGAGCCCGCCTCGTACAGGGCGATGGCCTCGTCGAGGAGGGCGACGTGGCGTCGTCCGTTGGCTCTTTGTCTGGCGTCCTGGGTGGCGAGGAGCGAGTAGGCGCCGTTGTAGGCCGCCTGGTGGATGACCGCGGTGATCTCGTGCGGGACGCGGACGACGTCGGTGAGGTCGACGAGGAGGCGGGCGACGGAGGTGACGGGGATGTCGTCCCGGTCGGTGCGGTCGCGCCAGTGGATCGTCGCGCGGCGGTATCGGGTGCCCGGCGACGACTGGCGCTTGCGTGGGACAACGACATCGATGAAGGAGGCGCGCCACTTGATGAGCCCGTGGAGCTCAGCCGCGGCCCAGTGGCTGAGCAGAGCGCCCGGGCCGGCAGCGAGGACCGCCGCGAGCAGCTCGCCTTGGCGGCTCAGCGGTCCGAGCGAGTAGACGCCGCGTGCCCGCCGGCGAAGAGCGCCGCGGTCCACGCGCTTCTTGACCGCGCTGTCCGAGAGCCCGGCCGCGTGGAGCTGCGCGAGGGTCACCAGCCCGTGCTGGCGCGCCGCGAAGGCCGAGATGGCGAGGTCCACGGAGGGTGCGGTCGGAAACTGTCCTGAGGGGAAAGTTTGCGACCGCACCCCCGGAGTTTCCGGGTGATCGGTGTGACGGGTCTAGACGCGTTCGTGCCGAATGTGTGCCGAGATCATCACGCGGTCGTCACGCGCTGGACGACCGTGCCTCCGGCGGTCACGCGGACGTCGACGCGCCGGGCGGGCCGGTCGAGACGCACGCGGAGGGTGCGCGTCGTTGAAGTGAGGCGCGCGGTGCGGCGCGCGAGGGTGCGCGGGCGCGCGCCGACGGAGCGCACGACGACCTGGACGCGTCGGCTCGAAGCGTCGCGCAGGCGCAGGGTGAGTTGACGACCGCGAAGGGTGGCGCGGACCGCGAGGGGCGCGGGCGTGGTGGTGGGCTGCGCCGTCGTGGCGGCGAGCCGCGAGGGGGCGGGGGAGGACGTCGCCTCGGGCTCCGGGACGCGCGTGGCCGTGGTCGGCGTGGCCGGGGTCGCGGTTGCGGTCGGCGTGGCTGTGGCCGTCGGCGTCGTGGTCGGCGTGGCCGTGGCCGTCGGGGTCGCCGGTGCGGTCGGCGTGGCCGTCGGCGTCGTGGTCGGCGTGGCCGTGGGCGTCGTGGTTGGCGTGGCCGTTGGCGTCGGGACCGGCCCGTTGGGCGTGGTCCAGGTCGAGACGAAGATGCGGTGCTGGTAGGTCGGGGCCTGCGTGCCGGTGGGCCAGGCGGCGACGGCGCTGTTGGGACCCGAGGCCGCGACCCGCGGCGGGTAGCTGATGAGCTCGGTCGCGAGGGCGGTCGCCGAGCCGGTGAACGTCCCACCCGCCGGGCGCACGGCCGCGAACACCTGCAGCGAGCCGCTGCAGCGGGTCGGCGAGACGTTCCAGATCACGTAGAGGGTGCCGTTCGCGTCGTAGTCCGCGCTGCCGTGGCAGAAGGTGTAGTCGACGATCTTCTCGGGCGTTCCGACGCCGGTGGCGCTGACCGGCACCGCCCAGCTGCCGTCGCCGCCTTCGCTCCACCAGCCCGGCATGACGACCGTGGCGTTGCCGTCGGCGTCGATCGCGGCGGTGCCGCCGTCGCCGATGTCCGGCAGCCGGACGGGCGGGAGGAACTCGCGCGCGCCCGCGGGCTTGTAGGCCGCCATGTGGCGGTAGCCGCTCTCGACGCCCGGCGACTCGGTCCAGGACAGGATCGTGTCGCCGGCCCGGTTCGTCTTGAGGTCCCCGCCGCCCGGGACGCCGCTGAGCGGGGCCCCGCCCGGCCGGGTGTTGGAGACGATGACGCTCGAGCTGAACTCGCCGCCGGGCGGGCGGATCGCCGCGTACAGGCCGACGTAGTCGTGCCAGCGGGCGACGATCGTGCCGTCGTCGGCGATCGTGTAGGAGCCGCCGCTGATCGGTCGCTCGCCGGCCGCGGACGGGATCGTGCGCACCGGACCGAACGCGCCGCCGCGTGGCGCGTCCGCGTAGAAGTTGTGGTCGCAGTCCGAGCCGAACACCGTGACGTTGCCGGCGGCGTCGAGGAGCACCGCGAGCCCGTTCAGCGTGCACTCGCCGAACGTGAGCCGGAACGGCCGGCGCGGGCCGTCGGCGGGCATGATCACCCCGACGAGGCTGAACACGAGCCGGGTGCCGTCGTCCACCGCCTCCGACCACATGATCGCCGCGTCACCGGCCTCGTTGAGCGAGGCGACCGGGTCCCACGGGCCGGTGGTCAGCAGCTCGACCGGGTCCCAGGTGCCGTCGGCGTGGCGGCGCTGGAACTCGACCAGGCGCGTCTCGTCACCGACCTTGCGCGCCCACGTCACGAGCGCGTCGCTGGCGTCGTTGCCGTAGACGTCCTGCGCGCCCTGGCCGATCCGGCCGCTGTCGGACACGGCGACCGGCGCCGTCCAGTCAGCGGCGGCGGGCGCCGCGGCGACCAGCATCACCAGCATGAGAAGCAATACCGCCGACCGCACCGGGAACCTCCATCGTTCGTCGTCGCGGGAGGCTGGTACCCCGTTCAGCCGTCGATCACGCTCAGCGCGTACAGGTTCCTCGGGTGCGTGCCGACCCGCGCGCCGGTCGCGACGTCCAGCACCGCTGGCTGCGCGTAGACCCGGCCTGCCGCCACCGCCGTCGCGTCCCCGGCGGCGCGCCACAGCACGCGGCCGGTCGTGCTGCGCGCCGTGATCTTTCCGCGTCCGCCGGCGATGATCGTGCGCCCGGAGACGAAGACGTCCGTGCTCCGTGAGTCGCGCGCGAGCAGCCGCCACGTCCGCGTGTCGTACATGCGCAGCCCGCGGGTGCCGCCGATCGCGAGCGTGGTGCCGGTGAATGCGGCGGTCGACGCCACCCCGTCGAAGCGCCGGGTCCGCACGCGCAGCGTCGCCGGGTCGAGCGTCGCGATCCGGCCCTTCCCCACGATGAACGCGCGGCGGTCGCTGCCGGCGAGCGCCACGTCGCGCGTCATGCCCGGGACCCGGATGAACGTCCGGCGGACGCGCCCCGCCGCCGACACCACGGCGACCTCGATCCCGCGCCCGCGCCGGACCTCGTTGACGAGCACGCCGCGGCCCGCGACGACCTCGCCGTCCGGGGTCCCGAACGAGAACCCGATCTGGCGACGGCTGAGGATCTCGCCACTGTCGGGGTCGACGACCACGAGCGCGCCGCTCTGCAACATCGCGGCGACCATGCCCGGGAACACGACCGCCTCGGCGGCGATGCCCGTGCGGACCTGGCGCTCGATCCGCATCGCCCCGGCGTCCACGATCCAGAGCCCGACGCGACCCCGGCCAGGCGTCGGCGGGTCGGGCAGGCCGGAGGAGGACAGGCCGATCGCGAACCGTCGCCCGTCCGGCGCCAGCGCCGGTCTCGCGTGCGGTTCCTCGACCGCGATCGTCGGCCCCACCGGCTGCAGGGTGTCGCGCTCGAACCGGCCCAGGGTGTGCTCGACGACGCCGAGCGGTTGCGGAGCGAGCACGGCCGACACGAGCGCAAGCGTGAGGCGCACGGCCGAAAACTACTGTGTGGATGGTCAATGCTCAACCTCGCTCGCAGCGCGGCGCCGATCTACCTGGCGGTCGTGGCCACGACCATCGGCGCGACCGTCGACGCCGCCGTGCTCGGGCACTACGACACGACCGCGCTCGCGCGGTTCACCGCGGTGATGGCCGTGTTCATCCCGGCGGTGACCGTCGTCACGGGCGCGCAGCGCGGTGTCGTGCCGTCGCTCGCGCAAGCGGTGGACGACCCGCAGCGGCTGCGCGCGAACCTGCGGGCCTCGATGTGGCTGGCGCTCGCGGTCGGCGCGCTCGGCGCCGCGGCGGTGCTCGGCACGCGCGGTGTCGGACGGCTCGTCGGGGCCGCGGAGGAGGTGGCGCAGGTCCCGGTCACGCTGCTGGTCCTGCTCGCCGCGAGCGTCGTGCTGACCGCCGTGCAGGCGACGGGCTCGGCGGTCGCGATCGCGCTCGACCGGGCAGGCCTCGTGTTCCGGGCCGGCGTGACCGCGACCGCCGTCGGCGTCGCCGGGACGCTGCTGCTCGTGCCCGCGCTCGGCCTCGTCGGCACGGGCTGGGCGATGCTCGCCTCGACCGCCACGTACGCCGTCCTCGTGCACGCGACGGTCGCGCGCTCCGCAGGCCTCGGCGCCGCGGCCGTGCGGATCGGGCGCCCGCCCGTCGCGGCGATCGTCGCGCTGGCGCGGGTCGGGATCCCGCTCGCGGCGACGGTGCTCGTGAAGTTCGCGGTCCTCGGGGTGGTGGCGCTCGCGGTGACGCGCCAGGGCGTGGACGCGGCCGCCGCGCACACCGTCGCGCTCTCGCTGGCGAACCTCGCCTTCGCGGCCGCGGTGGCGATCGGGCAGGCGGTGATCCCACGCGTTGCGCGAGCGGAGGACCGCGCAGGCCGGCGCGCGCCCGTGGTCGACGGCGTCAAGCTCGCGCTGGTGACGCTCGTGGTCGTCGGCGCGCTCGTGGCCGTGCTCCACGCTCCGATCGTCGGCGTCTTCACGAGCGATCCCGCCGTGGCGCGCGCCGTGACGAACCTGCTGCCGATCGTCGCCGTGGTGGTGCTCGCCGACGCGGTGCAGGCCGTCGTCGGGTTCGGGCTGGTCGGGCTGCGACGGGCATCCGCGAGCCTGTTGGGCTTCGCCGCGTGTTACGGGGTCCTGGCCGTGCTCGCGGTCCCGGTCGCGGACGCGGGGGGACTGGAGGCGCTGTGGATCGCCCTCGCGGTCGCGAACGGGTTGCTCGTGGTCATCCAGTCGACCTTCTTCACGCGCTTGAGTTCGAACGCGCCACCGCGAATTATCTTGTGACTCATGGCACGCACATGGAAGTTGCTCGGGGGCGCCGCCGTCGCGGTGCTCGTGGCCACGGTCGTCCCGGCCGGCGCGCAGGCCTGCTCGCTCGCGGTCGTCAACGCACAGGTCGTCGCTCCCGCCGAGTCGGCGTCGATCGTCCAGACCGGGGAGGCACTGCCGATCCGCGTCAAGTTCGGCGACAGCGGGACGTACGCGCCGGCCCAGGTCGGCATCGCGCGGATGAACACGTCGACGCTGCCGCCGCTCGGCGCCTCCCTGCCGGCTGAGGTCGGGACCGTCGTGGAGACGGTGCCGCTGACGTTCGACCCGGCGACGGGGACCTGGGGCGCGGACGCCAACGGCAACGACTGGGCGCTGACGCCCGGCGAGTACGTGTGGCAGGCGTCCGCCACCCTGACCGTCCCCGCGCCGCCGCCCCCGGTCGAGGGACAGCCGGTGTCCAGCTGCGGCGGGCCCTTCACGCTGAGCCTGGACGGTCGGTGGGTGCATCGCTTCACCGTGCTCGGGGCGAGCGCCGTGACCACGAAGGCCGGCAAGGCCCGCGCGGGGCGCGCGAAGGTCAGCGGGCAGATCGCCAAGACGTTCCCCGGCAAGGTCCGGCTGACGGTCGCGTGCCCGGGCAAGCGCGAGCGCACGACGTTCGTGCCGACCGCCGACGGGCGCTGGAGTCGCACGGTGCTCGCCAAGCGCGGCTGCACGGTCAAGGCCGCGGTCGCCGCCCGCACGGGGTGGGCCGCGTCGGAGGCCTCGGCGCGCGTCACCTGATCACGGCGAGCAGCCACGGGCGGCTGCGCTGCACCGTCACGAGCTGGCCGTGCGGCGCGAGCTGGGCCATGAAGGCGCGGCTCGACCAGTGATGGATGTGGCCGGGCGTGTTGCCGCGCTCGGCCAGGTACGCGCCGCGGGCGACGTTGAGCGCCCGCCACAGCGGCTCGTCGGGCACCGTCACGACGACGCCGCGGCGGGCGACGCGGGTGGCCTCGGCCAGCGCCTGCGCCGGGTCGGTCACGAGCTGGAGCATCTCGATCAGCGTCACGACGTCGAAGCTGCCGTCGGCGAACGGCAGCGCGTGCGCGTCGCCCGTGATCAGCTCGACCCGAGCGTCACGGGTCGCCCACGCGGCGCGGAGCTTCGGCACGTCGCGGTCGAGGCCCACCACACGCGCCCCGGGCGGGAGTCGTGCGGCCAGGTGCTCCGTCACGACGCCTTCACCGCAGCCCACGTCGAGCAGATCGGCCGGCGCGAGCTCGTCGACGAGCCCGTCGAGCTCCGCGAGAAACCGCGCGACCAGGCGCCGGGTCAGCGGGTTGCGCGAGTCGTACTTGTTGTAGACGTTGCCGGGATAGGGCTCGGGCACGCGCGGATGATGGCAACATGCGGGACTTGGGACGGGTCTTGCTCATTGGCGGTGCCGGCTTCATCGGTGCTCACCTCGCCTCCGAGCTGTCCGGACGTGGGGAGGACGTCGTCGTGCTCGACGACGACCGGACGTGGAGCACGGATGCCGACGGCGCGGCCGCCAGGGCGCGCGAGTGGCGCAGGCGGATGCTGCTCGGCGACGTGGAGCTCCGGCACGGGGCCGCCGAGCACGCGGCGGCAGTCCTGGCCGCGGTCGAGCCGGAGGTCGTGGTGCACCTGGCCAACCTCCCGCTGGTCGGCGTGGCGAGCCGCGATCCCGCGCTGGCACGCGCCGCGATCGTGGGGACCACCGCCGCCGTCCTCGCGGGCGTGGAGCGGCACGCGCCCGATGCGCGGCTGACCTACGTGTCCTCGAGCATGGTCTACGGGGACTTCGCCGGCGACCCACAGCCCGAGACCGCCCCGCTGGTGCCGCGCGAGCCGTACGGCGCCGGCAAGCTGGAGGCCGAGCGGCTCGTCCGCGCTTCCCGCACCCGCTGGACGATCGTGCGCCCGTCGGCCGTGTACGGGCCGGGTGACGGCCACGGCCGCTTCGCCACGCGCCTCGTCGACGCGGCGGTCCACGGCCGCCCGCTGCGGCTGACCGCCGACCCGGACACGCGACTGGACTTCACCGCCGTCACCGACGTGGCCCGAGGGCTCGCCGACGCGGCGCTCTCGCCGGCCGCCGAGCACGGCACGTTCAACCTCGCGGCGGGCCGCGCACGGTCGCTCCGTGACGCGATCGACGCCGTTCGCGCGCTGGGCGGCGACGTCGAGGTCGAGCTGGCGGCCGCGCCCGGCCCGCACCCGCGCCGGGGCACGCTGGACATCACGCGTGCCCGCGAGACGTTCGGCTTCGCGCCGCGCTTCGCCTTGGAGGACGGCCTGGCCGCGCACCTGGACGTCGCCCGCTCGCTCGCGCCGGCATGAGCGAGCCGCTGCCCTTCTTCGCCGCGCAGCGGACGTGGGCCGAGCACGGCCAGCGCTACGCCGCGTTGATGGCCGAGGCGCTGGCCACCGGGCAGGCGTTGCAGGGGCCGGCGGTCGCCGCGTTCGAGGCGGCACTCGCGGAGCGCTGCGGGCGGCGGCACGCGGTCGCGGTCGGGTCGGGCACGGATGCGCTGTTCTTCGCGCTCGTGGCTGCAGGCGTCGGGCCGGGGGACGAGGTGCTCGTGCCCGCGATCTCGTTCATCGCGACCGCGTCCTGCGTGCTGCGCGCGGGCGCGATGCCGGTCTTCGTCGATGTCGACCCGTGGCTGCGGCTGGACCTCGACGCCGCGCGCGCAGCACGCACGCCGGCGACGAAGGCGCTGATCGCGGTCGACCTGTACGGGCAGACCGTGGACCCCGACGCGTTCACCGCCTTCGCGACCGAGCACGGAACCGTGCTGATCGAGGACGCGGCGCAGGCACTCGGCGCGCAGTCCGCCGGCTCGATCGGCCGGCTGTCGTGCTGCTCGTTCGACCCGACGAAGACGATCGCGGCGCCCGGCAGCGGTGGCGCCGTCCTGTGCGACGACGACGAGGCCGCAACGCGGCTCCGGCGCTTGCGCTGGCACGGGCGCGACGAGGACGGGCGCTTCGCGACGCTCGGGTACAACTCGCAGCTGCCGAGCGCCTCGGCGGCCGTGCTGCACGACAAGCTCGCCTACGACGTCACCTGGACCGCCCGCCGCCGCGCGATCGCCGCCGCCTACGACGAGGCGCTCGCGCACACGGAGCACCGCCCGGTCGGCGTCGCACCGGGCCGCGACCACGTCTTCCACAAGTACGTCTTGCGCACCCCGGACCGCGCCGCGCTCGCCGACACGCTGGCCGCCGCGGGGATCCCCACGCGCATCCACTACGACCGTCCGCTGTACCGCGAGCCCGTGTTCGGAGGCGGTGCGCACGACTGCCCCGCTGCCGAGGCGGCGTGCCGCGAGGTGCTCTCGCTGCCGATCCACGCGTACCTCAGCGACGCCGAGGTCGAGCACGTGACCGCCGCGCTCCGAAAGTAGACGCTCGCACATGCATACGCGCACCTGAGCTATTCACGCGCTCACGCGAACGCGATTCCATTCACGACATGGACTTCCTACGCGCGCCGTCGCTGGTCGGAGCGACCTTCACCATGGGCCTCGTGACGGGGGCGTTCGCGCTGTACGCGCACGCGATCATGCCGGGCCTGAAGACCACGGACGACCGCACGTTCGTGGCGGCGTTCCAGTCGATCGACCGGGCGATCATCAACCCCTGGTTCATGCTCTTCGGCTTCCTCGGCGCGCTCGTGCTCACGCTCGCCGCCACGCTCACGCAGCTCGGCCGCGATCCACTGCCGTGGGTCGCCGTCGCGCTCGGGCTCTACGTGATCGTCGTCGTGATCACGCTCGCGGTGAACGTGCCGCTCAACGACGCGATCAAGGCCGCGACGGACCTCGACGACGCGGCCGCGATCCGCGAGCGCTTCCACGAGGCGCGCTGGGCGGCGTTCAACCTCGTGCGCGTCGTCCTGTCGACGGCCGCGTTCGGCTGCCTGCTGTGGGCGCTCGTGGTCTACGGTCGCAGCGCCTGAGCGCGCCGCGTGTGCTCGAGCCACACGCGCGCGCCCATGCGCTCGTTCATCGCGACCGCGTCGGCGAAATGGCGCTCGGCATCGCCAAAGCGACCGAGCAGCGTCGCCAGCAACCCGAGCGGCCGGCTCGCCGAGTCCAGCGCGAGCTCGGGCACCGCGACCGCGTTGTGGTCCGCGTACGGCTCGAGCAGCGCGTACAGCGCAGCGCCGGCCTCGACGTCGCCGACCATCGCGCACGTCTCCGCGAGCAGGCACAGGCTCACGAACCACTGCTCGTCGACGTGCCAGTCCGCGAGGTCATGGCCCAGCAGCTCGACCACGAGCTCCGCCGCCTCATCCAGGCGATCCAGGTGCGCGAGCGCGTGCGCGAGCACCGAGCGGTGCACCAGCGGCGACGGGAACACGTCCTCGCGGTCGCGGACCTCCAGCACGTAGTGGGCGAGCCCGCCCTGCTCGCGGCAGTAGATGAAGCGCTGGAGCGCGCGCGCGGCCGTCGCATTCCACGCCAGCGTCGGAGCGCCGATCTCGTACGCGCGTGAGATGAGCGCGGGCGCCTCGTCGAAGCGGCCCTGCGCGAGCGCGAGCGTCGCGCGCGCCGCCGCGAGCATCCACTGCTGAGCGGGCTGGCGCAGCTCGCCGGCGACCCGCGCCATCTCCGCCAGCTCGCGCGCGCGACGGTCGGGATCGCCGAGCTCCCAGGACGCCCAGAACGCGTGCTCGTGCCCGTCGAACTCGCGCTCGCGATCCCCGGCACGCACGGCCAGCGCCACGATCTCGCCCGCGTTGGCGAGTCGCGCGCTCGCCGTGTGGGGCGCGTGCAACGCCGACTCGGCGGCGGTCAGCGCCGACGCGATCGTGACGGGATCGTCGATCCGGCGGGCCATCAGGATCGCCTCGTCCATCAGCCGCTCGCGCCGCTCCCGGGTCGGGCCGTGGCGCAGGGCGGCGGCCAGGCGCGAGAGCAGCCGGACGCGCAGCTCGCTGTCGCTGGAGCCGACGGCCACCAGGCCCTCTTCGAGCAGCGGCACGAGCCGCTCGTCGGTGAGCCCGCGCGCCCACAGGAACCGCCCGCCGTACCCCGCCGTCGCGCGCGCGAGCAGCTCCGACTGCCCGGCCGCGCGCGCCAGCTCGGCGGCCTGCAGGAACGTCGCCTTCGCGCCGCGGTCGTCGCCGCGGCGGCCCTGCGCGTCGCCGAGCACCAGCAGCAACCCGCAGCGCTGCTCGGGCGTGGCCGCGCCGCCCGCGTCGAGCGCCGCCAGCGCCAGCGCGTAGAGCCGCACGGCCTCCTCATAGGCGAGCAACGTCACGGCGCGCGCGCCCGCACGCGAGGCGTAGTAGACGGCGCGCACCGGTCCGTCACCGGCGGCGGCCTCGGAGAAGTGGTGCGCGAGCTCGGCGAGGTGCGGATCCAGATCGGCCTGGTGGATGGCCTCCAGCCCTTCGCCGACGCGCCGGTGCAGCGCCACCCGGCGGGCGCGCGTGAGCCGGTGGTACGCGGCGTCGCGGATGAGCGCGTGGGCGAAGCGCATGCGCCCGAGCGCGCCGCCCGGCACGTCCGAGACCACGCGCGCGTCCGCGGCCTCGTCGAGCAGCTCGAGGACGGTGGTGCTCGGCAGCTCGCTCACGTGCCTGAGCAGGCGCAGGTCGAACTCGCGGCCCAGCACCGACGCGGTCGTGAGCAGCGCGTTGCAGTCGTCGGAGAGGTGCCGGAGCCGGCGGCCGATCGTCTCGCGGACGCTGGCCGGGATCGTCAGCGTCTGCTCCTTCCCGAGCAGCCGGACGATCTCGCCGACGAACAACGGGTTGCCCTCCGTCTCCGTGTGGACGGACGCGCCCAGCACGGTCGCGGGCACACCGGCGAGCTCGATGAAGCGGGCGACGTCGGACTCGGCGAGCCCGGCGAGCGGGACGGTCCGCGTGACCGGCTCGCGCGTGAGCTCCTCCACCGCGGTCCGCAGCGCGTTCGAGAGCGTCGGGTCCACGTCGCGGTAGGCGCCGACCACCATCACGCGGCTGCGGGCGAGCTCGCGCGCGAGGAACTGGAGCAGCAGCAACGACGGCTCGTCCGCCGCATGCAGGTCGTCGAGCACGAGCACCAGGGGTTGGGCACCCGCGACGCTCTTCAGGAACGCCGTGAGCGAGTCGAACAGCCGGAAGCGCGCGCCTTCGGAGTCGAGCGCGGCGACCGTCGGCAGGTCCGGGAGCACGTCGCGCAGCTCGGGCAGCAGCTGCGCGACGTCCGCCGCACCCGGGCCGAGCTGCGCGCGCAGCGTCTCCGGCTCGGCCCGGCGCACGTACGCGCGGAGCGACTGCACCCACGGCCAGTACGCGGGCGCGCCGCCCGCCTCCCAGCAGCGGCCGACGAGGACGAGCGCGCCGCGCGAGCGTGCGTGCGCGCTGAGCTCCTCCGCGAGCCGCGACTTGCCGATCCCCGGCTCACCGACGAGCAGGAACAGCCGCCCGTGCCCCGCGGCGGCGTCGTCGAGTCCGGCGGTCAGCTCCGCGAGCTCGGCGTCCCGGCCGACGAACGCGCCGGCGGTGGTGGGCTCGGGCGTGGCGGCCGGCGTGATTGGCGCGAGGTCGAGCCGCGGGTCGTGCGTGAGGATCGCGCGCTCGAGCTCGCGCAGCCGCTCCCCGGGCTCGATCCCGAGCTCGTCCGCGAGCGTGGCGCGCGCGTCCCGGTAGGCCTGCAGCGCGTCGGCCTGGCGGTCGCAGCGGTAGAGCGCGAGCATCAGCTGCGCGCGGAAGCGCTCGCGGAACGGGTGCTCGGCGACGAGGCGTTCGAGACGTTCCACCAGGTGCGCGTGGTGGCCGAGCTCGAGCTCGGCGTCCGTCAGCAGCTCGAGCGCGTCGACGTGCAGGTCCTCCAGGCGCGCGATCTCGCGCTGCACGGGCGGCTCGAAGGCGAGGTCGGCGAGCGGCGTGTCGCGCCACAGGGCCAATGCGCCTTCGAGGGTGGAAGCGGCGCGCGCCGCGCGGCCCTCCGCGAGCTCCGCGCGGCCCTCGGCCACGAGCCGCTCGAAGCGGTGCGCGTCGAGCTGCTCGGGATCGACCTGCAGCTCGTAGCCGTGCTCGCGCGTGGTCACGCCGCCGTCCGGGCCGAGCGCCTTGCGCAGGCGCGAGATGTAGACCTGCACGGTCTTCCCGGCGGTCGGCGGCGGATGCTCGCCCCACAGCTCGTCGATCAGCCGGTCAGGGCTCAGCGTCTCGTTCGCGCGCAGCAGCAGGAGCGCCAGCAGCGCCCGCTGGCGCGCCCCGCCCACGGTGAGCGGGCGGTCGTCGGCGTGGACTTCGAGCGGTCCGAGGATGCGGAATTCGATGCCCAGTGGCTCGACGGTATCGGACTCGGTGTTACCGCGCTGAAACCGCGTCCGGGGACCATCCGCCGCGACGTTTCCTCCCCACCGTCATGGAGCTCCCCCAATGTCACTCACCTTCGAGACGATCGATCTCGCCGCGGTCAAGCGCAAGCAGCAGGCCATGTGGGCCAGCGGCGACTTCGGTGTGATCGCCTCTTTGATCCACGTCGTCGCCGAGCGCCTTGCCGACAGCGCCGACCTCGTCGCCGGCTCCCGCGTCCTGGACGTCGCGGGCGGCACCGGCAACATGGCGATCGCGTCCGCCCGCTGCGGCTGCGACGTCACCTGCACCGACTACGTGCCCGGCCTGCTCGAGCGTGGCCGTGAGCGCGCGTCGGCCGAGGGCTTCGACATCAAGTTCGCCGAGGCGGACGCGGAGGCGCTGCCCTGCGAGGACGGCGAGTACGACGCCGTCACCTCCGTGTTCGGCGTGATGTTCGCGCCGCACCAGCACCAGGCCGCATCCGAGCTGGTGCGCGTGTGCCGCCCCGGCGGGCTGATCGCGCTCGCGGCGTGGACGCCGGACGGCTTCCTCGGCGAGCTGTTCCGCGCGACGGGCGCCCATGTCCCGCCGCCGGCCGGCGTGCCGTCGCCGCTGTTCTGGGGCACGGAGGCCGGGGTCGCCGAGCTGCTCGGCGACGAGGTCGACTCCATCCGCACGCGCCGGCGCATGTTCATGTGGCGCTTCCGCGACGCGGCCGAGTTCATCACCACCATGCGCACCTACTACGGACCGACGCTCAAGGCCTTCGAGGCCGTCGGCGAGGCCGGAGCCGAGGCGCTGGAGCGCGACCTGATCGCGGTCGTCGAGCGCTGCGCGCGCCGTCGCGACGGCGGCATCGCCGTGCCGGCCGAGTACCTGGAGGTCGTGGCGGTTCGTCGCTGATCGCCGGAGGGCGTACGCTTGGGCGATGCTTGATTCAGCGCACGCCCTGATGCTTCGTGGAGTGGCCGAGGGCGTGGCGGACGGCAAGCCGCCCGCGCCGGCGCTCCGCGCACTGATCGACGCGGGGCTGGTCGAAGAGCAGTCGGGCCAGGCCTACGTCGTGACCGTGCCCGGCCGCCGCGTGCTCGCTGCCCAAGAGCAGTAGGTGTCACGCGCGGGGCCGCTCGCGCAACGATCAGGGTGGTGGCCGACGATCGGGACCTGTTGAAGCGGATCGCCCGCGGTGACGAGCGGGCGTTCTCCGCGTTCTACCGCGCGCATCTGGACGCGGTCGTCGCGTACCTGCGGCGCCGCGTGCCCGAGCCCGAGCTGGCCTTCGACCTCGCCGCGGAGACGTTCGCCGTGGTCGCGTTGCGCGCCGACACCTACGGCGGCGACGGGCCGCCCGCCGCGTGGCTGTTCGGGATCGCGCGCAACAAGCTGCGCGAGAGCCTGCGGCGCGGGCGGGTGGAGGACGAGGCGCGCCGCGCGCTCGGGCTCGAGCCGGTCGCGCTGGAGGACGAGGCGCTCGCGCGGGTGGAAGAGCGCGCGGCGGCGGGCGGACCGGCGTTGGCGCGGCTGCTCGCGCAGCTGCCCGAGCCGACCCGCGCGGCATTGCTCGCCCGGGTCGTCGACGAGCGTCCCTACGAGGAGATCGCGGTCGTGCTGGAGTGCTCGGAGCAGGTCGTGCGGCAGCGTGTGCACCGCGGGCTGGCGCGCTTGCGAGCCGGACTGGAGGGCGACGATGCGTGATCCGTTCGACACGTTCGAGTCCGGTGTGCGGGAGGCGTTGACGCTGCGACGGCGTCGGCGGCGCCGCGCGACCTGGGCGATCGGCGGCGTGTTCCTCGCGCTCGGCGGCGCGGCCACGGCGACCGCGGTGGTCGTGCGCGACGAGCCGTCCAAGCCGCTCCGCGCGCCACTACCGGGCACCCAGTTCGACTATCGCGCCGCGATGCGCCCGGACCTGACCGCCGGGAAGGTGGGCTGGTGCATGACGGTCGTCGTGCACCGGGGCAAGACCGTGTCCACGGGCGGCAACGGCTGCGGGCCGGCCGCGTCGCCGGACCGCGGCGTCGTGCTGGGCGCGGGCATCGGCTACGGCTCGCGCTCGCTCACGGCGCTCGTCGTCGACGGCCGCGCGGCGACGGTCGTGGTCGGCAACCGGCGGATCACGCCGCGCCCGGATCGCGGCGTCCCCGACGCGTGGAAACTGGCCGTCTACACCGAACGCGAGTCCGTGCAGCCACAGACCACGCCGACGCCGGCGGCGACCGGCGGACCGGCGGAGACGAGCACGCCGACGCCGAACGCGGCCGGCGGGCCGGCGCCGAGCGGCGCGGAGCCGGTGAGCCCTGTCGTGCTCGACGCGGCCGGGAGCGCGATGGCTTCGGAGGACCCGAAGGGCAGCTGGGCCGCAGGGCTCGCGCGGTATCCGGTGGACAAGGTCGACCCGGACGACCCGCCGGGGAAGCCGTGCGCGATCCGGGCGGGCGCGCTCCCGCATCTGCGTGCGGTGTCCGCGAACCTGCTCACGCGCTTCCCGACGACGCCGCCCGTGGTCAAGGAGCCCGCGTTCCTGAGCTGCGCGACGACCGTCTTCTACATCGGCAAGACGCGACTGCGCGCGGCCGTGCTCGTGGACGCGATCGACCACACGCGGCCGGCCGCGCCGCTGCCGGAGCACTTCCAGCTCAGCACGCGGCGGGTCGGCACGGGCTGGCTGGTCGTGTTCGGCGGCGACGCCAAGCTCCGCAAACGACTCCTCGCGGTGCTCTCCACTCGGCTCGAGTGAAGGTGGTGAACGTCCGAAGTGATCGCCACACTCGCCGGATGCTCCGTGCCGCCCTGCTCTCCGCCGTCGTGCTCCTCGCCGCTCCGACGGCCGCCCAGGCCGCCACGGCCCGGATCTACTTCACGAAGGGCGAGCAGCTCGCCTACGTCGAGCGGGATCTCCCGATCGGCGTCGAGCCGGCGCTCAAGGCGCTGATGGCGGGCCCTCCGGCCGGTTACGGCACGACGCTCCCGGCGGGCGTGACCGCGAAGGTCAAGGGCACGAGCATCGACTTCACGCCGAACCTGAAGGACTACGCGGCGCGCGCCCAGGTCGTCTACACGACGGCGTCCGGCGAGGACGAGGTGAAGATCGACGGCAAGACGTACACGCGCGAGGACTTCGGGCCCGAGCCGTACGTGGAGCCCGAGCCGCCCGCCCGCAAGGTCCCGGCGCCCGCGAAGCCCAAGGACGTGCAGACCAAGCTCGCGGCCCTCGGCTACCTGCCGACCAGCGCCATCACGGGCGCGTTCGACTACCGGACGATGCAGGCCGTGCTCGCCTTCCAGGCCTGGACCGGGCTGGACCGTGACGGCGTCGTCGGGCCGATGACGCTGGCCAAGCTCCAGTCCGCCGGCCGGCCGCTCCCGCTGGACCGCACGAGCAAGGGCCGGCGCGTGGAGATCTACCGCGCCCAGGGCGTCGTGCTGCTGATCAACAGCGGCAAGGTCGTGCGCGCGATCCACACCTCGACCGGCATCGGCGGCGACAGCCCGGACATCGGCACCCCGCCCGGCAAGTGGAAGATCTACCGCAAGGAGGTCAAGTCCTGGTCGGTGCCGTACAAGACCTGGCTGCCCTACGCCGCGTACTGGGTCGGCGGCTGGGCGCTGCACGGCTACGCGGACGTCCCCGCCCGGCCCGCCTCGCACGGGTGCGCGCGGCTGCCACTGCCAGAGGCCAAGTACGTCTACGACTTCGTGTCGATCGGGACGCCGGTCCAGGTGATCTAGCTAGTCACGCGGCACGGGCGGCACGAACACCCTCGTCAGGGAGTCGAAGTAGCCGGCAACCCACGCGTGAATGGCCCCGGCGCCGGCCCGGCGGCGGAAGCGCAGGAGCCCGGCGGCCACCAGCACGATCCCACCCGCGAAGAGCACTTCTCGGCCCGGCAACTCGTCGCCGGTGGCGACGGTGTACCCGCCCCCGATCATGAACGCGAGCGCGACGATCACGATGCCCGCGGTCATGAGCGGATCCGGCGGACGCACGATCCCGCTGTGCAGCATCCACAGCCAGCTGACGCTGACGCCGACGCCGCCGACGGCGTTCACGCGCGGGTTGTCGAGCACGAGCAGGCCGACGAGGACGATCGCGCCGAGGACGAGCGCCGCGATGGCCCGCGGGCTTTGGCTGCCAAGGAAGTAGTCGGCGAGGCGCTTCACTCAGCGGAATATAACCGCGCCACGCGGCGACGCGCAATCACTCGATCAGGCCGCGCCGGATGCCCTCGGCGACGGCCGCGGCGCGGTCGGAGACCTCGAGCCGCTCGTAGATCCGCTGCAGGTGCCCCTTGACCGTCGACGGGCTGAGGTAGACCTCGGCCGCGATCGCCGGGGTGGAGCGGCCGGCGGCGAGGAAGCGGAGGATCTCCAGCTCACGCACGGTCAGGATCACGGGCGGGTTCTCGCGGCGGCGCCGCACCGCGAGCGCGAGCGCGATCTGGGCGTCGGACGAGAGCACGGTCTCGCCGGCGGCGACGCGCAGCAGCGTGTCGAGGATCTGGTCGCGGGTGACGCTCTTGTCGAGCACGCCGTGCGCACCGGCCTCGACCAGCGCGTAGACCGTCTCGCAGTCCAGGTCCTCGGCGAGGCACAGCACGCGGGTGTGGAGGCTTTCGCGGGCGAACGCCTTGAGCACGTCGACGGCGCCCATGCCCGGCATCTCGACGTCCACGACGGCCAGCTCCGGGCGGTACTCGAGGGCCAGCTCGATCGCCTCGCGGCCACCGCGCGCCTCGCCGACCAGCTCGAGCTCCGGGTGCGCCTGGATCGTCCTCGCGATCGCGAACCGGAACAGCGGGTGGTCGTCCGCGATCAGTACATCCAGACAGCGCATCCAAGGTCGGTTCTCGGAAGAAACCGCGCGCCCTGAACCGGACGAGAAGTTCATCTGTAGCGCGTGAGGTTTCTTGGCGCGTGGGGCTGCTGCTCCCGGCGGGCGCGATCGGCGACCGCTTCGGCCGCCGCGGCGTGCTGCTGATCGGCCTCGCGATCTTCGGGGGTGGTGCGCTCGTCGCCACCCAGCTCAGCGACCCCACCACGCTGATCGCCGTCCGGGCCGTGATGGGCGTCGGCGCGGCGATGATCATGCCGACCACGCTGTCGATCATCACCGCCACGTTCCCGCCGCAGACGCGCGATCGTGCCGTCGGCGTGTGGGCGGGCGTCGCCGGCGGATCCGCGCTCGACGGCGTCGGCGCCGGCCTGTCCGCGCTCGGCCTCGCCGGCATCGTCTACGGCTTCATCGAGGGCCCGAACCACGGCTGGACGTCCACGCCGGTGCTCGCCGCGTTCATGGTCGGCGTCGCGCTGCTCGTCGCGTTCGTCGGCTGGGAGCTCACGCGCGAGCAGCCGATGCTGGACCCGCGCCTGTTCAAGCTCGCCGGGTTCGCGTCCGGCTCGCTGTCGGTCTTCGTCCAGTTCTTCGCGCTCTTCGGCGTGATCTTCGTGCTGCTGCAGTACCTGGAGTTCGTGCTCCGGTACACGCCGCTGCAGGCCGGCGCGGCGCTCGCGCCGGCGGCCGCGATCATGGTCGCGCTCGCCCCGCGCGTGCCGAAGCTCGTCGAGCGCGTCGGCGTCCGTCGCGTCGGCCCGACCGGGCTCGTGCTGATCGCGCTCGGCCTGCTGGTCGCGGCGACGATGAGCACGGGCGCGTCCTACTGGACGCTGCTCGGCGCGCTCGTGCTGCTCGGCAGCGGCATGGCGCTCGCCGCGCCGCCCGCCACCGCCGCGATCGTCGGCTCGCTCCCGGACGACAAGCAGGGCGTCGCGTCGGCCGTCAACGACACGGCGCGCGAGGTCGGCGGAGCGCTGGGCATCGCGGTGCTCGGCTCCGCGCTCGCCTCGCACGTCGGCCACCTCGGCCCGCACACGGACCCGCTGGTGCTCGTCGACGGCTTCCAAGCGGCGCTGCACGTCGGCGCCGCGGCGCTGCTCATCGGTGCGCTGCTCGTGTTCGCGCGCGCTCCGCGGCGGGCGCGGCGACCCGTCGCGGCTCCGGCCACGCGCTGAGCAGCAGCGGCTCGACCAGGGCGGCGAGCGGGCCGTCCTCCAGCGGGACCCGCGTGACGATGTGCTCGTGCTCGAACAAGAGCGTCGGGCCGTCGCCGAGCTGCAGCGACCGGCCGCGTTGCAGCTCGGCCAGCGCCCGCTCGCGGCGCGCCGGATGGCGGAGCTCGTCGAACACGCGCGCCGGGTCGAGGCCCACGCGCAGCGCGATGTCGACCAGCACGCGACGGCCGAGCCGCTCGCCGCGGTGCAGCTCGACCGCGATCGGCAGCGCGAGCGAAGGCGCCGCCGCGCGCAGCGCGCAGAACGCGCGGGCCGAGCGCTCGGAGTCGTGGCCGAGCCCGAGCCGTGCGGTCGCCGTGCCGGCGTGGGCGGCCTCGAAGCGCACCCGCGCCCGGTGCGAGCGCCACAGCTCCAGCACCGCCGGCGCCGCGGCGGCACTGCGCGGGTGGTGCGGGTCGAAGACGAAGGTCAGCGTCGGCGCCATGTCCCTAGGATCGACGCTGCCCGCGCCGCCGACCATCGGGTTTTCCCACGTGACCGACCTTCCGCTCGCCGAAGCCCTGATGGCCAGCCTGGCCGACGCCGTCTACTTCGTCGACGCGGCGGGCGAGGTGAGCTTCGTCAATCCGGCGGCGCTGACCGTGCTCGGCTACGACGACGAGCTCGAGCTGCTCGGCGTCGACAGCCACGCCACGATCCACTCCCACCACCGCGACGGCAGCCCGTTCCCCGCCGAGGAATGCCCGCTGCTGCGCCCGCGGGCGACGGGGGAGACCGTGCGCGTCGAGCTCGACTGGTTCATCCGCCGCGACGGCTCCTTCGTCCCGGTGAGCTACGTCTCCTCGCCGATGGCCACGCCCGACGGGCGCGGCGCGGTCGTCGTCTTCCGCGACGTGAGCGAGCGCCTCGCGGCGGAGGAGGTCAGCCTCTCGCGCGCCCGGATCATCCAGGCCGCCGACGAGGAGCGCCGGCGGATCGGACGGGACCTGCACGACGGCGCGCAGCAGCGGCTCGTGTCCGTGCTGATCAGCGTCGAGGAGGCGCGGCGCGACCCGGCCCGCGCGACCGACGCGCTCACCCGCGCGGCGACCGAAGCGCGCCAGGCGATCCAGGACCTGCGCGACCTCGTCAACGGCGTCCACCCGCTCGTCCTCACCGACCGCGGTGTCGCGGTCGCGCTGGAGGAGCTGACCGCGAGCGCGCCGATCGCGGTGCATCTCGACGTCACCGAGGAGCGCTTCCCGCCAGCCGTCGAGGCCGCTGCGTACTTCACGGTCGCCGAGGCGCTCACGAACGTGTTCAAGCACGCCGACGCCACCCACGCCGAGGTCACGATCCGCCGCGAGGGCGACACGCTGATCATCGACGTCGCCGACGACGGCCGCGGTGGCGCCGACCCCGCCAAGGGCTCCGGCCTGCGCGGCCTGCAGGACCGGCTCGCCGTCCTCGGCGGCGCGCTGGAGGTCGCCGACCGCCGCGTGCGGGGCGTGATCCCCCTAGCGGGCGGCGCGTAACAACGCCAGCACCGCGAGCACGCGCTGGTTCTCGGCGCGGTCACGCGCGATGCCGAGCTTGCTGAAGATCGCGGTCGCGTGCTTCTCCACCGCCGGTGGCTGCACCGTCAGCCGCTCCGCGATGCCCTGGTTGGAGAGCCCCTCGGCCATCAGCGCGAGCACCTCACGCTCACGCGGCGTCAACGCCTCCAGCGGGTCCTCGCGCCGGCGCCGCCCGAACATCCGCGCGACGACCTCCGGGTCCAGCGCCGTCCCGCCCTGCGCCACCGACCGCACGGCGTCCACGAAGTACCCGAGGTCCGCGATCCGGTGCTTGAGCAGGTAGCCGACACCGCGCGCGTCCTCACCCATCAGCTCGGTGACGAACCGCTCGACCAAGTGCTGGGAGAACACGAGCACGCCGACCTCGGGCAGCTCGCGCCGGATCTCGATCGCCGCCCGCAATCCGTCGTCGGTCAGGTCCGGCGGCATCCGCACGTCAACGATCGCGACGTCCGGCTTGTGCCCGCGCACCCGCCGCAGCAGCTCGGGCGCGTCGGCCGCCCGGGCGACGACCTCGATCCCCGCCTCCTCGAGCACGCGCGCGACCCCTTCGCGGAGGAGCAGCTCATCGTCGGCGATCACGGCGCGGAGGGGTTCCACGACCGCGGAGTATGTCCAGTGCCCCGCCTTTCTCATGATCCGCGCGGCCACTTTGGCGCTACGTCGCCACTTTTGCCCGACTCGATGAGAGATGTGACCCGGTCGGTGGACCTGGACTTGACAACACATCACGTGTAAGCAGATAGTTGCGCCGGGTCTGGGACGCGCTTCTGGCGCGTTGTCATACAAAAGGGTTAAGAGGGCACGGTCGATGGAGTGACCGCGTACGGCGCCATGCCCGCGCCGCGATGCCCCCTGTCCATGTCGCGGGCAGCGAGGAGATAGATGGCCGTGAACTCGGAAGAGCTCCGCCTGGATCGACGTAAGTTCCTGATGGCCGCCGCAGGAGTCGCCGGGACGGCGGCCCTCGGCTCGTGGGCACCGTGGGCGCAGAGCCGCCCCGGAGGCCCGAACGCCCCGATCGTCTTCAAGCAGACGCTCGCGGCGCAGCACTTCTCCATCCGTGACTCGATCACGCGGGTGGACAAGGCAGTGATGGGGTACCTCGGCGGGCCGAACTTCCCGGAGGACCCGACCGACCTCGGCCCGCTCGTGCCGCTGCCCGGCGGCTACCAGGCCGTGTTCCAGTTCCTGGGCGAGTGCGGCTACGGCGGGTTCGAGTTCTACCAGTTCACCCAGGCCGCGGGGAACCCCGGCGGGGCGAACCCCGGCAACACGCTGATCAAGCAGTGGCTGGACTCCGCGGGCCTGAAGTCCGTGGGCACGCACACGGGCGGCCTCGGCCTGCTCAACACCACGACCGGCGGTCTGAGCACGAACGGCCAGACGCAGCTCGCGATCGCCGACGCGCTCGGGCACCGGATGCTCGGCACCGCCGGCGACCCGGTCAGCGGCAACGCGGCGAACACGCTCGCCGGCTGGCAGACCGCGTGCGAGAACTACAACAAGCTCGGCGCGCTGCTGATGGAGAACTACGGGATCAAGGCGTACCTGCATCCCGAGCAGAACAACTGGGACTTCATCCGTGACGCGGCGCACCCGGAGCTCGCGCGCAAGCACCGGATCGACTTCTTCGTCGAGAACACCGACCCGCGCTACGTGTTCCTGGAGCCGGACACGTTCCACATGTACAACGCGCGCGGGCGCTTCCCCGACCCGGTCGACGGGTCGCTGTGGGACCCGGTGCCGTACATGACCAAGAACTGGAAGCGACTGGTCGGCTGGCACGTCAAGGACGCCGTCCGCGCGGCCACGCCGGTCGCGGCGCCGGGCAACCCGTTCGAGCAGACCAAGGTCCGTCCGGGCTTCCCGCTCGCGGGTGGCGTCGACGTCATCTACTCGACCGAGGGCCACATCGGCAACGGCGCGCAGGCGGCCGCGCAGCCCGGCACGTCGCCGCGCGCCTACGGCTACGACCCGGGTGCCACCGCGCCGTCGGCCCAGCCCGGCCCGGACCCGAAGGTGTGGGGCCTGCGGCGGATGTTCACCGACGTGAAGGCCAACCGCGCGAAGGGCTTCGCGTACCACATCGTCGAGTCCGACAGCGGCCCCGGGCCGGCCACCGACCCGGGCCGCAGCCTGCGCCACGCCAAGTACAGCGCGAAGCTCCTGCTCGGGCAGAAGTAGATGCGACCGATGCGGCTCATCGTGGCCGCGGTGCTGGCCCTGCTGTGCGTGCCCGCCGCGGCGCTCGCGCACGGCGACGCGTCCACCCACTATCTCGAGACGGGTGACTTCTACCCGGGGTTCGGGGCGCGCGCGTCCCAGGACACCGAGCTGGAGTTGATCGGGTTGCTGGACGCGGCGAAGGCCGCGGGCTACCCGATGAAGGTCTCGATCCTGGGTGACGCGTCCGACGTGATGGACACGCCGGACATGCTCCAGCACCCCCAGCGGTACGCCACGTTCGTCGCCACCGAGCTCGAGCGCTCGCACGTCAAGCTGGTCGGTCCGGTCGTGATCGTGTCCCCGTACGGCGTCGGCGTGGCCGGCCCGGGCGCGGAACGGCTCGACCTGCCGACGGGTACCGACGGCGAGCAGCTCGTCGCCGCCGCGACCACCGCGGTCCGCACGCTGGCGGAGACGGCCGGGCACCCGCTGCCCGCGACCGTCGCGGCCGCGAGCGTCCCGGTTCTCACACCGCCCGAGCCTGCCGGCGATGGCTACGACCTCAGCGGCCTGACGCCGTTCGCGGTCTTCATCGCGATCTTCGGCAGCGCGCTGCTCTTCGTCCGCCTCCGCGAGCGGGCCCACCATTCCCGACTTTTCGTTTCCAAGGAGAACAATGCCTAGCCGACTGAAGGCCTTCACGGCCACGGCGGGGGCGCTGCTCGCGGCCGGGGCGCTGTGCGCGTCCACCGCGTCGGCGGCGCCCGTCCTCTACGGCGCCACCGGCGTCGCCGAGGACGACAGCCTGCCGGCGTCCAACCTGTACACCGTCGATCCCGCCACCGGCGCGACGACGAGCATCGGCTCGATCGGCAAGGCCATCACCGGCCTCGCGGTCGACAACGCGGACGGCGGCAAGCTCTACGGCGTCACCGCCGGCGTGTACCTGGACGGCAAGGAGCGCCAGCTGCTCCGGATCAACCCGGCGACCGGCGCGAGCACCGTCGTCGGCTCGCTCGGCCCGAACGAGATCGAGGACATCGCCTTCAACGCGCTCGGCCAGCTCTACGGCTGGAACGAGACGGGCGACGACCTGTACGCGATCAACAAGGGCACGGGCGCGATCACCAAGACCGGTGAGTCCAACCTCGGCGTGACCTACGGCGACGGCCTCGCGTTCGACAAGAACGGGTGGCTGTGGGCCGCGCTCGACGGCGACTCCGGCAGCCTCTACACGCTCAACCCGGCGACGGGCGCGGCGGCCAAGGGCGTGCGCATCACCGGCTCGCCGAACTCGACCGGCAACCTGATCTCCAGCGCGGACTTCGCCTGCGACGGCTCGACGCTCTACGGCGTCGTCAACGACTTCGGCGGCGCGGCCAACCTGGTCACGGTCGACACGGCCACCGGCAAGATCACCAACAAGGGCGCGCTGCCCGCGGGCCTGGACTCGATCGCGTGGGGCGGCTGCCCGCCGCCGCCGCAGACCGATGTCGGCGGCAGCGTGCCGGCGACCCTCTCGCTCGGCCTCAAGGGCGGGAGCCCGGTGCTCGGCCCGTTCGTCCCCGGCCTCGCCGCCGAGTACCAGGCGTCGGTCGACGCGAACGTGATCAGCACCGCCGCGGACGCGACGCTGTCGGTCGCCGACGCGAGCGCGGTCAGCCCCGGCAAGCTCGTCAACGGCGCGTTCTCGCTGCCGCAGCCGCTGCTCGCGAAGGCGACCACGGTGAGCGCTCCGGCAGCGGCCTTCGCGGCGCTGAGCGGGACCCCGCTGACCCTGACCACGTGGTCCTCGCCCGTCAGCAACGACACCGCGACGATCGCGTTCAAGCAGGCCATCGGCGCGACCGACGCGCTCCGCACCGGCGTCTACGCCAAGACGCTGACCTTCACGTTGTCCACGACGACCCCGTAACCCAGGAGCCCCCAATGCCGAACATCGGCCCCATGGAACTCGTCGTCGTGCTCGTGGTCGCCCTGCTCGTCCTGGGCCCCAAGCGGCTTCCCGCCGCCGGGCGCTCACTGGGTCAGGGCATCCGTGAGTTCCGCCAGTCGATCACTGGCGCATCGACCCACACAGAGGAGAAAGCATGAAGAGGGGATTGGGTGCGGCTCTACTGAGCCTTGCCCTCGTAGCGCCCGCCACGGCGGCAGCGCAACCGAAGGCCGCGCCGGCCGACCCGTACAAGGTGCTCGTGGTCACGAGCACGCAGGACGCCGCGTCCACGGCGGGCATCAGCGCGATCACGAACGCGGTCGGCAGCGCCGGCACGGTCACCGCGCCGGCCCCGGCGGAGGTCGGCGCGCAGTTCACGCCGGCCGGCCTGGACGCCTACCGCACGGTCGTCTTCCTGAACACGGGCCAGGCCAGCCCGCTGAACGACGCGCAGCGCGCGAACTTCGAGGCGTACTTCAAGAAGGGCGGCGGCTTCGTCGGCATCGGCTCCGCCGTCGAGACCGACTCGAGCTGGGCGTTCCTGACGAACGTGCTCGGCACGCGGTCCTCGGGCCGCACCAGCTCCCAGAGCGGCACCGTGAAGGTCTTCGACCGCGTTCATGATGCGACGAAGAACCTGCCGGAGTACTGGGATCGCACCGAGGCTTGGTACAACTTCTCGACGAACGTCCGCGGGCTGTCGCACGTGCTCGCGACCGTGGTCGAGGACCCGTTCGGCCCGCAGCCGGGCGGCAACACGCTCGACGGCATCGCCGGCGGCACGATGGGCGCCAACCACCCCGTGTCCTTCTGCAAGGACTTCAACGGCGGTCGCTCGTTCTACACCGCGCTCGGCACCGACGCGTCGTCGTTCGACGCGCAGTGGCAGACGCACCTGAAGGGCGCGATCAGCTGGGCCGCGGGCCAGAGCGATCCGGCCTACAGCGACTGTGGCGCCACCGTCCTGAAGAACTTCCAGCAGGTCAAGGTCTCGGCCCCGCCGAACCTGAACGAGCCGATCGGCTTCGACCAGCTGCCGGACGGCCGCCTGATCCAGACCGCTCGCCGTGGCGAGCTGCGCCTGCACGACCCGGTCAAGGGCACGACGCAGGTCATCGCCGACTTCTCGTCGACGAGCCTGCCGACCACGCAGCGCATCTACACGCACTCCGAGGACGGCCTGTACGGCCCGGCGGTGGACAACGACTTCGCCACCAACCACTGGGTCTACCTCTACTACTCGCCGCAGACGGTCACCGACGTCAAGCTCTCCACGGGCGAGATCGTCACGCAGACCACCCCGAACACGACCCCGCCCACGAGCGCGGCGTCGAAGACGGCGTGGGACCCGTACGTCGGCTACTTCCAGCTCTCCCGCTTCAAGTTCATCGACGGCGACGGCACCAATCCGCCGCGGCTCGACCTGACCTCGGAGCAGCAGATCCTCCGCGTCTCCAACAACCGCCAGCAGTGCTGCCACGTGGCGGGCGACATCGACTTCGACTCCCACAACAACCTGTGGTTCGTCACCGGCGATGACAACGAGGCGAACGGCATCAACGGCGCCGGCTGGGCCCCGATGAACGATCAGCTCACCGACGAGCAGCAGACCGTGCGCAACACCAACGCGACCGGTGGCACGTTCACGCTGTCCTTCAAGGGCCAGACGACCGCGCCGCTGCCCTACAACGCGACGCCACTCCAGGTCGACGCCGCGCTGGAGGCGCTCTCCACCGTCGGCGCCAACAACGTCCAGGCGTCGGGCGCCAGCACGGCCAACGCGGCCGTCGTCAACGTGTTCTTCCGGCGCGGGCTGCAGCAGGCCGACCAGGAGCAGGTCACGATCAACGGCGCGGGCCTCACCGGCAACTCGCCGACGGTCACCGCGGCCACGACGCAGCAGGGCGGCTGGTTCCTGAACCCGATCGGCGACACCCGCCGCGGCGCCGCCAACACGAACGACCTGCGCGGCAAGGTCAACCGCATCAAGGTCAAGGACGGCGCGATCCCGGCCGCCGACTTCAACAAGGCCGACCTCGGCTCGGGCGGCGCGTACACGATCCCGGCCGGCAACCTGTTCCCGCTCCAGGGCGGCCAGCCGCAGGCGAAGACCCGTCCCGAGGTCTACGCGATGGGCTTCCGCAACCCCTACCGCCTGCAGGTCGACGAGGACGACGTCGCGTACGTGACCGACTACTCGCCCGACGCGCAGTCCCCGCAGCGCGGTCGCGGCCCGGCCGGTACCGGCCGCGTCGAGATCGTCCGCAAGCCGTCCAACTACGGCTGGCCGATGTGCTACTCGAAGAAGCTCAGCTACTACAAGTGGAGCTACTCCGAGTTCATCCCGAACTACAACCCCACCAGTCCGGCGCTCGGCGTGCCGCTCAACGACCCGCCGCAGAAGTGGGACTGCACCGGCGCTTCGGTGCGCAACGAGTCCAAGTGGGTGCGTGACGGCGGCCCGGCCAACGAGGCCGGCCTCGCCGACCTGCCCCCGGTGACCGATCCGGAGATCTGGTACTCGTACCGCGACAACCCGTCGGCGGCCGTTCCGCAGCCGCTCGGCACGCCGTGCCCCGAGTACTCGGATCCGACCCCGGGCCCGATCGCGCCGGGCTCCACCACGGAGTGCGCGCGCCTGTTCCCGGAGCTGTACGCGGGCCTGGCGCAGGTCGGCCCGCACGGCGCGGCCAAGTACAACTACAGCGCGGCCAACCCGAACCCGGCCAAGTTCCCGCCGTACTGGGACGACTCGATCATCCTCGGCGAGTTCACGCAGGACACCATGCGTGAGATCAAGCTCGACTCGCAGAAGCGGGTCTTCAAGATCAACACGGCGCTGGACTGCGGTGCGGTCGCCGGCTTCGGTGGCGTCGCCACCGCGCCGTTCGAGTTCGAGTGCGACAACCCGGAGGACCTCCAGTGGGGGGCCGACGGCAACCTGTACCTGCTGACGTACGGTGACGGCTTCTTCGCCATCAACGGCGACGCCGGCCTGTACAAGTGGCAGTACGTGAAGGGCCAGCGCGCGCCGAAGGCCGTGCTGAGCACGAACAAGACCGACGGCGCGCTGCCGCTGACGGTCCAGTTCACCGGCTCGGCCTCGAGCGACCCGGATCCGGGCGACTCGATCCGCTACGAGTGGGACTTCGGCGACGGCTCCCCGATCTCCGAGGAGGCCAACCCGAGCCACATCTACACCAAGGCCGGCCGCTACACGGCCGTCCTGAACGTGATCGACTCGTCGGGCAAGAAGACGGCGACGTCCACCGTCATCACGGCCGGCAACACCGCTCCGACCGTCACGGTCGAGGCGCCGATCCAGGGTGGCCTGTTCAAGTTCGGCGACGTGATCAGCTACAAGGTCACGGTCACCGATCCCGAGGAGGGCACGATCGACTGCAAGGACGTCGTCACGACGTTCGTGCTCGGCCACGACACGCACGGCCACGCTGAGAACAGCGCGACGGGCTGCAGCGGGCTGCTGGAGACGATCGCGGACGACGTCGATCACGGCGGCAACGTGTTCGGCGTGATCAGCGCGACGTACGCCGACAAGGGTGCGCCGGGCGCTCCGTCGCTGGAGACCACCAGCCAGGTGACGATCCGCCAGAAGCACACCGAGGTCGAGTTCGTCGTCAACCAGTCCGGCACGGCGACGGCGACCAACACCGACGGGATCGCCGGCCTCCACCGGTCGAACCTGGGCGCCGGCGAGTGGCTGCAGCTGAACGGTCCGCTGAACCTGCAGCAGATCGACTCGCTCTCGTTCCGGGTGGCCGACGCGGCCGCGGGTCGCACGGCCGGCTCGCCGCTGGCCGCGATCGAGGTCCGCGCCGACTCGATCACCGGCCCGATCGTGACCACCGCCAACCTCGTCTCCACGGGCGGGACCGGCACGTGGTCGACGCAGACGTTCCCGATCTCGCTGACCGGCACGCACGAGCTGTTCTTCGTGTTCCGGACGGTGACGAACGGGGCGACGGGCAACAACCTGTTCAACTTGAACTGGGCGGAGTTCGGCGGCAACGGCGTCACGACCACCCTGACCAAGGCGAACGGCGACGTGGGCGGTGCGGTTCCGGCCACGCTGTCGCTGTCCCTGGGCGCTCCGGCCACGTTCGGCGCGTTCACGCCGGGCGTGGAGAAGACGTACACGGCCAAGACGGACGCGAACGTCATCTCGACCGCCGGTGACGCGTCGCTGACGGTCAGCGACCCGGGTCACCTGACCAACGGGACGTTCTCCCTGCCGCAGCCGCTGCAGGTCGCGTTCTCGAAGTCCAGCTGGACCGGCCCGACCTCCAACGAGAAGGTGGACATCACCTTCTCGCAGAAGATCGGCGCCAACGACGCGCTCCGCACGGGCGCGTACAGCAAGACGCTGACGTTCACGCTGAGCACGACTCAGCCGTAGGCGAGGGTGAGCCGGCGCGCAGCTAGTGCGCGCCGGCCAGCTGCCCGGAGAGCGAGGCGTGCAGCGTCTCGCTCTCCCGGCTCAGCCCGGTGATCTCGACCGCCGTGCCGTGTTTGGCGTAGTGCCGCTCGATCGCGTCGATGATCACGCGCGGCGGGTCGCCGGCGAAGTCGAACGCGTCGATCAGCGCACCCTCGTCACCGACGTTCGGCAGGTCGGTGCCGGTCACGACCACGGCGACGGTCAAACAAGCCGAGCGTGCCGCCGCCGGTCAGGTGCGGGATCTGCGCGCGACGCGCGGGTCGACCCCGGCGCGGCACGCGTCCCAATGTAGGAGCTACGCGGTGGTGCGCTCTGCGAGCTTGTCCGCGATCCGGTCGGGGATGAGCGGGCGGAGCGCCGTCGCCAGCTTGCCGTCCGCGCCGACGACGTAGCGCGTGTCCGGCTTCTTGGTCGTGAGCGCTTCCGCGATCACCTCGGCCACGTCCTTGGGCGCCTTGCCGTGCTCGTCGGCTGAGTGGAGCGTCTCGCGGAACGACGTCAGCCGCTCGCGGTAGCGCTTCAGGCGCTTGTCGTCGGAGGCGGTCAGCTGGTCGAGGTAGGCGATCGCCTTGTCCCAGATCGGCGTGGCGATCGTGCTCGGCTCGATCAGGATCACGGGGACGTCGTCGGGGTCGAGCTCCTGGCGCCAGACATCGGCGATCGCCTCCAGCGCGAACTTGGACGCGTGGTACGCGCCGGCGAACTGGGAGGCGAGGATGCCGCCGACCGAGCCGACGATCACCACGCGGCCGTGGCCGAGCCGGATGAGCGGCAGCGCGGCCTGGGTGACCGCGACCTGGCCGAGCACGTTGACGTCGAGCAGGCGCCGGAAGTCCTCGCGCGGGAGCAGCTCGAGCGGCGCGGCGTAGCCGATGCCGGCGTTGTTGACGACGCCGTCGAGGCCGGCGTCCCCGACCTGGCTCCGGATCGTCTCGAACGCGGCGGCGATCGACGCGTCGTCGCTGACGTCGAGCGTGATGCGCTGCAGCCGCGAGGACGCGCCGGCGAGCGCCGTGGCCCCGTCGCCCTCGTTCTCGACGCCCGCGAACACGCGCGCGCCCTGCTGGTCCAGGTGCAGCGCCGTCGCCGCGCCGATTCCGCTGGAAGCCCCGGTGATGACTACGTTCTGCATGCCTGCGTGCTCTCCACACCGGGCACGGCTGAACCACGTGGTCGCGCCCGGACGGGCGGGTACGGTGGGCGGCAGTGGACATCGAGACGCTCATCGATCAGACGGCCGCAAGCGTCGCGCCGGGCTACGCGGACCTCGACCTCTCGCGGGCGGTCGGCGTCCTGCTGTGGGAGCAGTACAGCGGGGACGTCTCGCAGCTGACGCCGCTCGCGCTCGAGCTCACTGAGCTCGACGAGCACGTGCAGCGCGACGGCGAGCAACGCGAGCTGGGGTACCCGCACTTCGACCCCGCGAGCGAGGCGGGCGCGAGCTGCGCGGCCCTCACCGAGGCCTTGGAGGCCGCGGACGACGGCTACGTCCTGATCGAGACCTACTGGCTCGCGCTCGCGACGCGGTTGCACGCGTTGCTCGGCATGCCGGTGCTCGTGGACGAGATCGAGACGCCGGTGAGCGAGCAGTTGCGCCGGCAGAGCGAACGGCCGAACCCCGATCCGCTCGCCGGGCTCGACGTCATCGTCTCCACGCCGGTCGACGAGCACCGCCACGCGGGGCTGTACCGGCGCGACGGCATGACCTTCGGTGCGGCGCATCTCCCGAACGTGGCCGACGAGTGGCTGGTCGAGCGCGGGCTGACGGAGCTCGGCCGCTCGCCGCAGGTGGTGGCGGGCGGGATGCCGCGCGGTGCCGTCGCGGCCGAGGTCCGTGACCGCAAGGGCGTCTGGCACGCGGCGGTCACCGCTCCCGGCCTGTGGCTCTGCGTGCTGCCCCAGCGCAGCGGCCAGAGCGATCCCGAGGTGCGGTTCATGGACGCCGTCCGCGCACCCGTCACCGATCCCGAGGACGACTTCTCGGCCGGCGTGCCCCGCGAGGACGAGGTCGCGCACGAGGTGGAACGGCGGGTGCTCGCCGGCGCGCGGGTGCCCGTGCTGTGGCTGCAGGGCCGGGGCCGGCCCGACCTGTACGCGTGGGAGGGCGAACCGCACGCGGCCACCGCGCTCGGGGTGGCGGGCAACGGCTGCCGGCTGTGGATCGGGCCGACGGCCCAGGACCCGCGACGCGTGTTCGAGGAGCACCTCGTGCGCGACTGGGGCTACGGCCCCGAGACCGCGGCGTTGCGGGTGGACGAGCTCCCGATCGGCACACTCGAAGGCACCGTCGACGGACAGCCGGTGACGTTCGCGCTCGCCGCACCCGGAGAGCCGTGGATGGACGACGAAGGCTGGGTCGCCGTGGCACAGCTGGACAGCTATGCCGTCGCGTTCACCGGCTACGACCGGCCGCCCGAACGGCTGGATCTGGAGCGCATCTAGCGCGCGAGCTGGCGCAGCAGGCCTTCGGCGAGGCGGTCCGCGAACGCGTCGTCGTTGATGTGCAGGTCGTGCTCCTCGAAGCGCACGCCGGAGCCGGAGAGCTCGTCGCGCACCGCTTCGCTGAGCGCGGCGCGGGCGTGCGGGTCGTCGAACGGCGCGCCCGCGACGTCGAGCGCGGAGACGCCCCGGCGCGGCACGACCATCGTGGCGGGCCCGACCGCGGCGCGCAGCTTGTCCCCGATGGCCGCACCGATCGCGGCCGCCTCGTCGACCGAGACGCGCAGCAGCGTGCTGTCGGCGGTGTGCTCGTACAGGCGGCGGCCGTGGAAGCGCGCCGGGAGCGTGCGCAGCGGGCCGAAGTTGGCCATGTCGGTCGCGCCGAGCGAGACGACCTGGGGGACACCGGCGCGGGCCGCGGCCTCGAGCCGGTGCGGGCCGGCCGTGAGGATGCCGCCCAGGATCTCGTCGGCCCACTCGGTGGTGGTGACGTCCAGCACGGCGTCGACGAGCCCGTCGTCCACGAGCCGCTCCATCATCTGCCCGCCCGCGCCGCACGCGTGGAAGACGAGCACCTCGCAGCCGGCGGACTCGAGCCGGGCCTTGGCGCGCTGCACGCACGGGGTGGTGACGCCGAACATCGTCGCGGCGACGAGCGGCGCGGTGTACGCCTCCTCGCGCGTGTCCGCGGAGCCCTCGACCATGCCCGCGAGCGCGTCGGCCGCGCGCGCGTAGGAGACGCGGCTGATGCGGTTCACGCCCGCGACGTCGACGATCGACGGGAACAGCACGAGGTCGCTCGTGCCGACGAACCGGCTCGTCTCCGCCGCGAGCGTCGAGAGCACGACCTTCGGCAACCCGAGCGGGAGCCCGCGCAGCGCGGTCGCGCCGATCGTCGTCCCGGCGCCCCCGCCGATCGCCATCGCGCCCGTCAGGCGCCCGCGCGCGTGCAGGTCCGCGAGCACGTGCGTCGCGCCCGTCGTCATCACCGCCACCGCCGCGGAGCGATCGCGGCGTGCGACGAGCTCCGCCAGCGAGCTGCCGCCGGCCCGCGCCACCGTCGCGCGTGAGACGTCGGCGGGGAAGCCCGGCTCGCCCAGCACTCCGGTGTCGACCACCGTGACCTCGTGGCCGCGGGACTGCAGGCGGGACGCCAGGAAGTCGGCGTCCTCGGCCTTCGTGTCCAGCGCGGCGACGAGGGCGACGCTCACAAGCCGATCGGGATCGATTTGAAGTGCTCGGTGGTGGAGGAGACCGCCTCCTCGACCGGCAGGCGCTCCATGCTCGACGCGCCGACGAAGCCGACGGCGTTCGAGCGGCCCATCACCTGGGCGGCGTCGTCGGGCGTGGCGATCGGGCCGCCGTGGCAGAGGACGATCGCGTCCGGCTTCTGCGCGAGCGCGGCCTCGCCGATCGCGCCGACCAGCTCGCAGGCGGCGTCGAGCGTCATCGCCTCGTCGACGCTCATGCCGATGCTCCCGCCGACGGTGAGGCCCATGTGCGCGATGATCGCATCCGCACCGGCCGCGGCCATCGCCGCCGCCTCCTGCGGCGTGAAGACGTAGACGATCGTGAACAGCTCGAGCTCGTGCGCGGTGGAGATCATCTCGACCTCGCGCGCGAAGCCGAGGTCGGAGGCCTCGAGCTCCTTGCGGAAGCGGCCGTCGAACAGGCCGACCGTCGGGAAGTTGTTCACGCCCGAGAACCCGGCCTCGGCGACCTGGCCGAGGAAGCGCCGCATCACCCGCGTCGGATCGGTGCCGTTCACGCCTGCGATCACCGGTGTGCGCTGGACGACCGGCAGCACCTCGCGCTCGCCCATCTCCATGACGATCGCGTTGGCGTCGCCGAGCGCGAGCAGCCCGCACATCGAGCTGTGCCCCGCCATCCGGAAGCGGCCCGAGTTGTAGACGATGATCAGATCGGCGCCGCCGCGTTCGATGAACTTCGCGGAGATGCCCGTGCCCGCTCCCGCGCACACGACCGCCTGCTTGCGCTCGATCTGCCCCCGCAGCCGGCTGATGATCTCGGCCCTCGTGAACTGCACCCGCCCCTCCTCCTAATTTCGTCGACGAGCAACGTAACTCTTCCGACGGTACGCGTCAACTCGTCCGACTTCCGCCGACGTATGATTGGGCCGTGGCGTCCACGAATCCGAGTCCGCTCCGCCTGGCGCGCACAGGCGAGGTCCTGGACCTGCTCCGCCGCGGCTCCGCGGAGACCACCGCGGACCTCGCGGCCACGATGGGCCTGGCCCGCTCGACCGTCACGGAGCGCATCGACGTGCTGCTCCGGCATGGCTTGGTCGTCGGCGTGGGGGAGACGAGCGGCGCGCGCGGTCGCCCGGCCAGCCGCTTCGCCTTCAACGGCTCGGCGGGTGTGACGCTCGCCGCGCAGGTCGGCATGAGCGGCATGCTGATGGCGGTCACCAACCTCGCCGCGGACGTGCTCTGGTACCGCAAGGTCGACATCGACGTCGGCGAAGGTCCCGAGGCGCTGCTGTCCGAGCTCGAGCGCCACTTCGACGAGGGCCTCGCCGAGGTCGGCGCCGACGCCGGCCGCCTGTACGGCCTCGGCATCGGCATGCCGGGGGACCTCGAGATCGCCGGCACCGGCAGCGCGACCGCCGCCTGGCGCTCGTTCCCCCTGGCCGAGCGCCTGGAAGCCCGCTACGAGCGCCCGGTGTTCATGGACCGCGACGTGAACTTCCTCGCCCTCGGCGAGCACCGCACCTCGTGGCCCGACGCCCGCGTCTTCCTGTGCCTGAAGGTCGGCACCGTGATCGCGTGTGGCCTGATCATCGACGGCCAGGTCGTCGGTGGCGCGACCGGCCTGCTCGGCGAGATCGGCCACACCAAGGTCCACGCCCACGAGGAGCCCTGCACCTGCGGCTCCCGCGGCTGCCTGAACACGGTCGCGGGCGGCGCCGCGCTCGCCGCCCGCCTGCACGCGCACGGCTTCGACATCCACACCGCCCGCGAGGTCTCAGAGCTCGCGAACCGCGGGGTCCTGGAAGCGGTGCAGGAGGTCCGTGAGGCGGGGCGCGTGATCGGCGACGTCGTGGCCGGCGCGATCAACCTCCTGAACCCGGACGTGATCGCGGTCTGGGGCTACCTCGTCGACGCCGGCGACCAGTTCCTGGTCGGCATGCAGGAGGCGATCTACAAGACCGCGCTGCCGGCCTCGGCCCGCGCCGTCACCCTCGCTCGCTCCCCGTACGGCGACGACGCCGGCCTCCGTGGTGCCGCGCTCACGGTGATCGAGCACACGCTGGACCCGGACGCGATCGACGCCTTCGTCACCGAAGCGGCGGCGGCATAACGCCTATTCGTCGCTCGTCGACAAATTAAGTTGCACCCCCGCTCTTAATCTGTAGTCTCTCGCCCGAAGTCCGCTTCGGAGGAGAGAGGGATGAACCAAATTGGGGCGTCGTCCTGGATATGGACCTCGCCATTCAGCGATAGCGACGTGCCGCTGCTCGTCGCGAACGCGAAAGCGCTCGGGTTCGACCTGCTGGAGATCGCGGTCGAGGACCCGGACGCGTTCGATGTCGAGCGGCTTCGGCAAGCCGGCGAGTCCGCGGGCATCGGCTTCACGGTGTGCGGCGCGATCGGCCCGGACCGCGACCTCTCGCACGAGGACCCGGAGATCCGCGCCAACGCGCTCGCGTACATCGAGCGCTGCGTCGAGATCGCGGCCGCGCTCGGCGCGCCGCACTTCGTCGGCCCGCTCTACTCCGCGGTCGGCAAGACGCGCATGCTCGAGCCGCACGAGCGCGAGGCGCAACGCACCCTCGCGGTCGAAGGCCTCAAGCGCGCCGCCGAGCACGCCGCGAAGCACGACGTCAGCCTTGGCGTCGAGCCGCTCAACCGCTTCGAGACCGACCTGGTCAACACCGCCGAGCAGGTGCTCGAGCTCGTCGACCGTGTGGACAGCGACCACGTCGGCGTCCTGCTCGACACGTTCCACATGAACATCGACGAGAAGTCGATCGGCGACGCGATCCGCCTCGTCGGTGACCAGCTGCTCCAGGTCCACACGTGCGAGAACGACCGCGGCACGCCGGGCACCGGCCACTTCCCGTGGGGCGACCTGTTCGAGGCGCTCAAGGACATCGGCTTCCAGGGCCCGCTCGTGATCGAGTCGTTCACGCCCGGCATCGAGGAGATCGCCAAGGCCGTCTCCCTGTGGCGTCCGCTCGATGCCGAGCCGGACGAGCTCGCCCGCAACGGCGCCGCCTTCCTGCGAAGCGCCCTGACCCCGCCGATCGCGGCCTGAGGAGAGAACGACGTGATTCGAGTGGCGATGATCGGGCTCGGCTTCGGCGCCGAGTTCATCCCGATCTACCAGCGGCACCCGCAGGCGGAGCTGGCCGCGATCTGCCGGCGGGACCGAACCGGTCTCGACGAGGTGGGCGACCAGTTCGGCATCGACAAGCGCTACACGGACTACCGCGAGCTGCTCGAGGACCCGGACATCGACGCGGTCCACATCAACTCGCCGATCCCCGACCACGCGTGGATGACGCTCGAGGCGCTCGAAGCCGGCAAGCACGTCGCGTGCACCGTGCCGATGGCGACGAGCATCGAGGACTGCAAGCGCATCGTCGAGGCGGTCGAGCGGACCGGCCTCCAGTACATGATGATGGAGACGGTCGTCTACGCCCGCGAGTACCTGTTCATCAAGGAGCTCTACGACACGGGCGCGCTCGGCAAGCTGCAGTTCCTGCAGGCGAGCCACATGCAGGACATGGACGGCTGGCCCGACTACTGGCCCGGCCTGCCGCCGATGTGGTACGCCACGCACTGCGTCGGCCCGATGCTGGCGCTCACCGACGCGACCGCCGAAGTGGTGTCCTGCTTCGGCTCCGGCACGATCCGCGAGGATCTGATCGAGCACTACGGCTCGCCGTTCGCGGTCGAGTCCGCGCACATCAAGCTGCAGGACTCCGACGTCACCGCGCGCATCTACCGCAGCCTGTTCGACGTCGCCCGCCAGTACCGCGAGAGCATCGACGTCTACGGCTCCAAGCAGGCGTTCGAGTGGAGCCTGATCGAGGGCGGCAAGCACGTCCTGCACACGGCGAAGAAGCCCGAGCCGGAGATCCCGGAAGCGATCGACGTGCCCGACTTCGCGCACCGCCTGCCGGAGCCCATCCAGCGCTTCACCACCAAGGGCGTGTACGACGCCGAGGACGAGCAGCACCTCAGCTTCACCCAAGGCGCGGGCCACGGCGGCTCGCACCCGCACCTCGTGCACGAGTTCGTCAGCGCGCTCGCCGACACCCGCGAGCCGTTCCCGAACGCCCGCCGCTCGGCCAACTGGACGTGCGTCGGCCTGTGCGCGCATGAGTCCGCGCTCAAGGGCGGCGAGCTCGTCCGCCTGCCCGAGTTCACGTTGCGGCAGGAGGCCGTCGCGAGCTGATGCAGCAGTTCGTCACGGTCACCCTCAACGGGCTCACGCTCGCCGCGCTGTACTTCGTGGTGGCGAGCGGGTTCACGCTGATCTTCGGGCTCATGCGCGTGGTCAACATGGCGCACGGCTCGCTGTACCTGCTCGGGGGCTACATCGCGCTGGAGATCCAGACGCGCTGGTTCACGAGCGACAGCGGCCTGGGCCTGTCCCTCAGCGGGAAGTCCGACGCCGAGTACAGCGTGTTCGCGTGGCTGATCCCGCTCGTCCTCGCGACGCTGATCATCGGCGTGATCGGCGTCGTGCTCCAGCAGGTCTTCCTGCGCTGGAACCAGGGCCAGGACCTCCGGCAGGCGCTGATCACGATCGCGCTCAGCGTCATCCTCGCCGACCAGATGCTCGCCTACTTCGGCGGCATCTCCAAGGACATCGCGGCCCCGTCCGCGTGGCCGACATCGATCACGCTCCCGGGCGAGGTGCGCTTCGGCTTCTTCCGCGGCGTCGTCGTGCTCAGCGCTGCCGTGCTCATCGGCCTCGGCCTCTACCTGATCATCAAGCGCACCCGCTTCGGCAAGATCGTGCGCGCCGGCGTGGACGACCGCGAGATGGTCTCCGCGCTCGGCATCAACGTCAACCGCGTCTTCATCGGCATGTTCTTCCTCGGCGCGCTGCTCGCGGGCATCGGGGGAGTGCTCGGCGGCACGATGATCTCGCTCGCGCCCGGCCAGGACACGGCGTTCCTGCTGAACTCGCTGATCGTCGTGATCATCGGCGGCATGGGCTCGCTCGGCGGCGCCGCGATCGGCGCGCTCGCCCTCGGCCTGGTCGACGCGTACGCGGACGTCTACCTGGTCTTCGGCGACCTGGACCTGACGAACTACTCGATCATCGTGACGTTCGCGCTGCTGGTCGGCGTGCTCGCCTTCCGCCCGCTCGGGCTCTACGGGAGGCCGGCATGAACCCCACCGTCAGCACCCGCCGGATCGCGTGGCCGGCCCTGATCGCCGTCGTCGCGCTCGCGGCGATCGCCCCGCTGCTCGTCAGCGACTTCTTCCTGAGCGCGATCCTCACGAAGGCGCTGTGGCTCGGCATCGCCGCCGCGAGCCTGATCTTCCTCGCCGCGTACGGCGGGATGGTCTCGCTCGCGCAGGTCGGCATCTACGGGATCGCGGGCATGGCCTACGCGAACCTCGTGCTCGCCGACGGCGGCGCCGCCGCGGCCGTCAACCCCTACCTGGCGCTCGTCGCCGCGCTGCTCATCGCCACGCTCGTCGGCCTCGGCTTCGGCTGGATCGCGGCGCGCAGCGAGGGGATCTACTTCCTGATGATCACGCTGGCCTTCAGCGTCCTCGTCTACTACTTCTTCAGCCAGGTCACCGGGCTGAGCGGCTTCGGCGGCATCAACAGCGTCGACCTGCCGGGCATCGTCGGCTCGCCCGAGCAGGACCCGCTGCCGCGCTACCTCGTGACGCTCGTCGTCGCGGTCCTGGTGTTCCTCGGCCTCGGCGTGCTCTCGCGGACCGCGTTCGGGCTCGGCATGCAGGGCGTCAGAGACGAACCCGCCCGCATGCGCGCGCTCGGCTTCGACGTCACCCTGCACCGCACGCTCGCGTTCGGCATCGCCGCCTTCGTGGCCGGGATCGCCGGGGTGCTGAGCGTCTTCTACAACACGCGCATCACGCCGGGGTCGATCAACCTGGCGCAGACGATCGACGTGCTGATCGTCGCCGTGATCGGCGGCCTGTACCGGCTGGAGGGCGCGTGGCTGGGCGCGCTCACGTACGCGCTGATCGACAACTACTCGCGCGAGTGGGTCCCGGAGGTCGGCAACGTCCTCGGCCCCGCGCGGTTCAACACGCTCATCGGCGTGTTGTTCCTGATCATCGTGCTCGCCTCACCCGGCGGCCTGATCGGGATCGCAGAGCAGCTGAGCAGGAAAGTCAAGACACCACGTCGTGCGCCGGCACCGATGCCCGCGCCACAGACCGTCGACTAAGCAACACGAGGGGAGAGGGAAATGTTCCGACGTTCACACGTCGCGCTGGTCGCTGCCTTGGCGGCCGGGGCGGTGGCCGGGTGCGGCAGCGAGAGCGGCTCCGGAAGCGCGAGTGGTGATGGCGCCAAGAAGGCCGCGACCGACGGTGGCGGCGGCGAGCCGATCAAGATCGGCTTCCTGTCGGACTGCGAGGGCGCGTTCGGCTCGTTCTTCGAGCCGACGGCCTCGGGCGCGAACCTCGCGCTGATCAAGTACGCGGGCGCCAAGCCCGCCGGCGAGAAGCCGACCGACGGCGTGACCGGCGCGACGATCGCCGGCAAGCCCGTGGAGATCGTCGGCTACGGCTGCGCGGACGACACGGCCGACAAGGCGATCGAGGAGACCCGGCGCCTGATGGAGCAGGAGGACGCCGACATCCTGATCGGCCCGCTCAGCGGCGACGAGGGCATCGCGGTCGCCAACTACGCCAAGGAGCATCCCGACAAGACGTTCGTCAACGGCATCGCGGGCGCGCAGGACTCGACGCTGAAGGTCGGCGCCCCGAACTTCTTCCGCTTCCACCCGGACGGCGCGCAGTGGTCGGCCGGCCTCGGCGACTACGCGTACAACAAGCTCGGCTGGAAGAAGGCCGCGATCATCGGCGACGACTACTCGTTCCCGTACACGTCGCTCGCCGGCTTCGTCGCCGAGTTCTGCGCCATCGGCGGCCAGATCCCCAAGCGCGTGTGGGCACCGCTCGGCGAGGAGGACTACTCGTCCTACATCTCGCAGATCCCCAAGGACGTCGACGGGCTGTACGTCGGCATCGGCGGCTCGGGCCTGATCAGCTTCATCAAGCAGTACGAGGAGCAGCGCGGCCGCGTCGACACCGAGCGGATGCTGGGCAACGTCTTCTGGGACGACCCGCTCGTGCTCAAGGAGGTCGGCAAGTCGCTCGTGGGTGGCGTGACCTCCGCGATGACCGCGGCCGACTCGGACTCGCCCGACGTCGCCGCCTACATCCAGGGCCTGAAGGACAACTACGGCGACGAGATCGCCGGCGCCGGCCCGTCCGTGTTCACCTACGGCTACTACACCGGCATGACGGCGCTGATCAAGGGGCTCGAGGCGGCCGGCGGTGACGTCGCCGACCAGAGCAAGCTGCAGGCCGAGCTCGCCAAGGTCACGCTCTCCGGCGAGGAAGCCCCGTGGGGCGACGTCAAGCTCGACAGCAACCGCCAGGCGATCTCGAACGTCTTCCTGAAGAAGATCGTCGAGGACACGACGGGCGACGGCGTGCCGGACGTGCAGACGTTCGCGCGCGTGAACGACGTCGACCAGACGTTCAACGGCGCCTTCTCCGCCGACACCCCCGCGCCTGACCGCGAGAACCCGAAGTGCGAGGCCGGCGAGGCCCCGCCGTGGGTCGGTCAGTCCGAAGACGTGAGCTTCGGCGAGTAGCGAGCTCATGGCCGCCACGGCAACCCACGAAGAGCCGGCGCCGATCCTCCGCCTGACGGGGATCGACCGCCGGTTCGGCGGCGTCCACGCCGTGCGCGGCGTGGACCTCCAAGTGCGGCCCGGCGAGCGCCGGGCCGTGCTCGGCCCCAACGGGGCCGGCAAGACCACCGTCTTCAACCTCATCTCGGGGGAGTTCCCACCGAGCGCGGGGCGCGTCGAGCTGTTCGGGCTCGACGTGACCACGCTGCCCGCCCGCAAGCGCGCCCGCCTGGGCCTCTCGCGCACGTTCCAGACGAGCCGCCTGTTCGCCGGGCTCTCCGTCGAGGACAACCTGTACCTCGCCGCGCTCGGCGTGAGCGCCGGCCACCTGCGGCTCGTGCCGTCGGGCAAGGACGGGACGTTGCGGGCGGCGGCGCGGGCGATGGCCGAGCGGATCGGCCTCGACACGCGCCTCGACGACCTCGTGATGGACCTCTCGCACGGCGAGCAGCGCCAGCTCGAGGTGGGCATGGCGCTCGTCGCCGAGCCGAAGCTGCTGATGCTCGACGAGCCCGCCGCGGGCCTCTCGCGCGCGGAGCGCGTGCGGCTGACCGAGACGCTGATCGGCCTCGACGAGGACATCACGCTGATCCTGATCGAGCACGACATGGACGTCGCCCTGCGCGTCGCCAAGTGGGTGACGATGATGCACGACGGGCGGGTGATCGTGGAGGGCACGCCGGATGAGATCCGCGCCAACCAGACCGTGCACGACCTCTACCTCGGCTCGGGGTTGATCGCGCATGCTTGAGGTCACCGGCCTGAACGCCTACTACGGCACCGCGCACGTGCTCCAGGACGTGTCGCTCACGCTGGGCGCCGAGCCGGTCGCGCTGATCGGCCGCAACGGGATGGGCAAGTCGACGCTGTGCAAGGCGCTGTCGGGCGTGCTCGGTCCGGGCAACCGCGTCACCGGTTCCGTGCGTCTCGAGGGCGAGGAGCTCGGCGGCAAGCCCGCGCACCGGATCGCGAAGGCCGGGATCGGCTACGTGCCGCAGGGCCGTCGGCTGTTCCAGTCGCTCACGGTCGACGAGCATCTGCTGATCGTGGGGGCGCGCCGCGACGATGCCTGGACCCCCGAGCGGGTCTACGAGCTGTTCCCGCGCCTGGCCGAGCGCAAGCACGTCTCCGGCACGTCGCTGTCGGGTGGCGAGCAGGAGATGCTGTCGATCGGCCGCGCGCTGCTGACCAACCCGAAAGTGCTCGTGATGGATGAGCCGTCGGAGGGCCTCGCGCCCACGGTCGTGGAGACGCTGATCGAGACGATCAAGGACCTCGCGGCGGCCGGCATGGGCCTGCTCGTGGTCGAGCAGAACCTCGGCGTGGCGACGTCGCTCGCCGAGCGCGTGGTGGTGATGGTGTCGGGGTCGGTGGCAACCGAGACGACCTCGCAAGACCTGTTGTCCGACCCCGAGCAGCAGAAGCGCTTCCTCGGGGTCGAGCCCTTGGCCGAAGCCGCGTAGGAGGAGAGAGACGATGAGGATGAGATGGAAGGCGGCGGCGCTGACCGCCGCGTTGCTGGGCATGAGCGCCACACCGGCGGCCGCGCAGACGCCGCGCTTCGACGTGCTCGTGTTCTCGAAGACGACCGGGTTCCGGCACACGGACGCGATCGACGCCGGCAAGGCCGGCATCCAGGCGATGGGCACGGCGCAGAACTTCAACGTGACCGTGACCGAGGACGCCACGCAGTTCACGGACGCGAACCTGCGCCCGTACGAGGTCGTCGTGATGCTGCACCCGGACGGCGAGGGCATCCTCACCGCCAACCAGCGCACCGCGTTCGAGCGCTGGTACCAGCGCGGCAAGGGCCTCGTCGGCATCCACGCCGCGGCCAACGCCGACCGCGACTGGGAGTGGATGAAGGAGGCGCGCGGCGGCTCGTTGTTCAACAACCACCCGGCGATCCAGCAGGCGACGGTCAACATCGTCGACGGCAATCACCCCGCTACGCAGGGGATTCCGACCAACTGGGCGCGCACGGACGAGTGGTACAACTTCACCGCCGAGCCGCAGGGCGTCAAGGTCCTGGCCAAGCTCGACGAGGGCACCTACAACGAGGAGGACGGCACGGCCGAGGCCGACGACCACCCGATCGTGTGGTGCTCGAACTTCGACCGCGGGCGCTCGTTCTACACCGCGCTCGGGCACTCCGGCACGGCCTGGCAGGAGCCCGACTATCGCAAGCACATCCTCGGCGCGATCGAGTGGGCGGCAGGCGCCGCGCCCGGCGACTGCGGGACGCCGCGCGACGGCACCCCGACCGACGCGTCCTTCGACAAGGTCACGCTCGACGACAACACCGAGAACCCGATGGAGATCGCCATCGCGCCCGGTGGCAACGTCTACTACGTCGAGCTCGCCGGCAAGGTCAAGTACTACAACGCGACCACGCGCTCGGTGCGCACCGTCGGCACGATCCCCGTGCACCGCGGCAACGAGAACGGCCTGCTCGGCATCGCGCTCGATCCGGGCTTCGCGACCAACAAGTGGATCTACCTCTTCTACAGCGCGCCGTCGCCCGAGGAGCAGCACGTCTCGCGCTTCACGATCGGCGCCAACGGCAACGTCGACCTCGCCTCGGAGAAGGTGCTGCTGAAGATCCCGCACCAGCGGATCGTCTGCTGCCACTCCGCGGGCTCGATGACGTTCGGCCCCGGCGGGCTGCTGCACATCTCCACCGGCGACGACACCGAGCACTCGCAGTCGCAGGGCTACAACCCGATCGACGACGACGTGATCCGCAACAACGCGGGGGACAACCCGGACGCCGACCGCGCGTATGACGCGCGCCGCACCTCCGGCAACACGAACGACCTGCGCGGCAAGATCCTGCGCATCAAGCCCGAGGCCGACGGCACGTACTCGATCCCGGCCGGCAACCTGTTCCCGCCCTTCCAGTCGGACCCGGCGAAGACCAAGCCCGAGATCTACACGATGGGCCACCGCAACCCGTTCCGGATCGCGGTCGACCAGCAGACGGGCTGGGTCTACAACGGCGAGGTCGGCCCCGACGCGAACGCGGAGAACGCGAACCGCGGCTCACGCGGCTACGACGAGCTCAACCAGATCCGCCAGGCCGGGAACATGGGCTGGCCGTACTGCATCGCCGACAACAAGGCCTACCGCGACTGGACGTTCCCGAGCGGCCCGGCGGGCGAGACGTTCGACTGCGCAGGTGGCCCGAACAACACCTCCAACTACAACACCGGCCTCGCCAAGACGCCGCCCGCGACGGGCGCGCTGCTGTGGTGGCCGTACTCGCCGTACCCGACCGGCTTCCCGTGGGCGACCGGCCCGACGGCGATCCCGACCGGCAGCGGCCGCACCGCGATCGCCGGCCCGACCTACCACTTCAACGAGGGCACGAGCTCCGACACGAAGCTGCCCGCCTTCTACGACAAGAAGGTCTTCTTCGCCGACTGGTCGCGCGACTGGATCGCGACGCTGACGCTCGACGCGCAGGGCAAGCCCGCCGAGGTCCGCCGCTTCATGCCCAATGCCGACTTCCGGCACCCGCAGGACATCGAGATGGGTCCCGACGGCACGCTGTACGTGCTCGAGTGGGGCCGTGACTTCAACTACGCCGGCTCGGGCATCAACCCCGACTCGGGCCTGTACCGGATCGACTACGTCAAGGGCTCGCGCACGCCGGTCGCCAAGGCCAGCGTGGACAAGGACTCGGGCACGACGCCGCTGACGGCGACGTTCTCGAGCGCCGGCTCCGAGGACCCGGACGGCGACGCGCTCACCTACGCGTGGGACTTCGGCGACGGCTCGGCCACGTCGACGGCCGCGAACCCGACGCACACGTTCACGACCGGTGGCACGTTCACCGTGCAGCTGACCGTCACCGACAGCTCCGGCAAGTCGGGCACCTCGTCCGTGCTCGTCACGGTCGGCAACACGCGCCCGACGGTCACGCTCGACCTCCCGCAGGGCGGCGTCTACGGCTGGGGTGACGAGCTCGCCTACAAGGTCACGGTCTCCGACCCGGAGGACGGGACGATCGACTGCTCGAAGGTCGTCGTCTCGCCCGGCATCTTCCACGACGAGGGCGGCAACGCCCACGTGCACCCGGGCGTGAACAAGACCGGCTGCGAAGGCACGATCCAGGTCGAGCAGGAGTCCGGCCACGAGAAGAGCGCCAACATCGCGCTCGTCCTCACGGCCACCTACCTCGACAACGGCGCGCCCAACTCGACGCCGCTCGAAGGCGCGACCACACGGCGCCTGAACCCGAAGGAGATCCAGGCCGAGCACTTCACCGGCCAGACCGGCACGACCACGGTCGACAGCACGTCGGCGGAGGGCGGCCGGCGCGTCGCGCTCGACCCCGGCGACGCGGTGTACTTCGAGCCCGTCTCGCTGAAGGGCATCACCCGCGTGCGCGTGCGCTACGCGTCGGCCGGCGCCGGCGGGCTGGCCGAGTTCCGGCTCGACTCGCCGACCGGCCCGCTCGTCGGTACGGCCGACCTGACGGCCAGCGGCGGCGCGTCGACCGCGAAGACGGTGACCGCGACGCTCACGCCGCCGGACGACGCCAGCCACAAGCTGTACGTGGTCGGCGCGGCGCGCACGGGCGGCCCGACGAGCGCGCTGTACGAGCTCGACCAGCTGACGTTCTCCGGCAAGGGCATCGCGGCCAACGCGGCGCCCGAGGTGTCGATCACCGCGGACGCGGTCAGCGGCGTCGCGCCGTTCCCGGTGACGTTCACGGGCAACGTGCTCGACCCGGAGGGTGCGGCGCTCACGTACGCGTGGGACTTCGACTCCAACGGCACGGTCGACGCGACCACCAAGGACGCGAGCCACGTCTACGCCGCGATCGGGTCCTACACCGCGACGCTGACCGCGACGGACGCGGGCGGCAAGCACCAGAGGGCGACGATCCGGATCGACGCGACCGCCGCGGTGGCGGCGTGCCCGGCCGACGACGACTTCGTCGGCTCCGCGCTCAACCGCGACAAGTGGACCGTCGTGCGGGAGAACGCGGCGACGATGAACGTCGGCGGCGGCTCGCTGAACATCACGTCGGAGAACTTCGACATCCACGCCGGCGCGACGGGGCTGCGCAACCTCGTGCACCAGCCGCTCCCGACCTCCGGGCCGTGGACGGCGACGATCAAGGCCAACTGGGACCCGACGACGAACTACAACAACGCCGGCCTGATGGTCTACGGCGACGACGCGAACCTGATCAAGGCCGGCATGGTCTACAGCGGCGGCCGGCGCTTCGAGGCGTTCAAGGAGCTGGGCAACACCGCGACGGGCCTCGGCTCGGCCACGGGTGTGCTGCCGGCGTCGTTCCCGACCACGTGGTACCTGCGGCTCACGTCCAACGGCACCACGATCCAGCCCGCGTACTCCGCGGACGGGATCACGTGGACCAACTACGGCGCCACGACCAACCTGAGCGGGATCACGGCCCCGAAGATCGGCGTCTACGCCACGTCCGCGGCGACCGTGAACCGTGAGCTCAAGGTCGACTGGTTCAAGCTCACCACGCCGCAGACGCCGGCGGACGAGTTCGACGGCGCGGGGCTGAACCTGTGCCGCTGGACGGACATCGTGCGCCATGAGCCGGGCGGCTACACGGTCGCCGACGGCAAGCTCACGCTGCCCGCCGCGCACGGCGACTTCTTCGCCAACGGCGCGAACAACAACCCGAACATGCTTCTGCAGCCGGCGCCCACCGGGCCCTGGACGATGGAGACGCGGCTCACGTTCAACCCGAACGAGAACTACGAGCAGGCCGGTCTGCTCGTGTACGGCGACGACGCCAACTACGTCAAGGCCGACTACGTGTACACCGGCTCGCGCGTCCTCGAGTTCCTCAACGAGACGAACAACACGGCGGCCGGCTTCGACAACGCCGCGAACATCAACGGCAAGCCGACGACCGTGAACCTGCGGATCGTCTCGGACGGGACGACGCTGCGCGCGTACTACCGCTTCGACGGCGACGCGGCGTGGACGACGTTCGGCTCACCGACGGCGCTGTCGATTGCGGGCGCCAACCCCAGGATCGGGCTGTACGCCAACGACAGCAACGCCACCGTGACCACGCGCGACAACGCCGTGTTCGAGCACTTCCGCATCACCGCGGGCGTGCCCGACACGACGGTGCCGACGTCGGCGGCGACCACCGCCGGCACGGGGCCCGTGACGGTCACGGTGACCGGCGCGGACGAGGTCGGCGGCTCGGGCCTGGACAAGCTCGAGTACCGGCTGGACGGCGGCGCGTGGACCACCTACGCGGAGCCGGTCGTGGTGAGCGCGGTCGGCGCGCACACGGTCGAGCACCGGGCGACCGACAAGGCCGGCAACGTCTCTGCGGTCGGGAGCGTGGCCTTCACGATCGCGCCACCGACCACCGGCGAGTCGGTGCAGGCGAACACCGACCTCACCGGCAGCGTGCCGGGCGTGCTCGCGCTCGCCCTCACCACGCCACCCACGTTCGGGACGTTCACCCCGGGCGTGACCCGCGACTACACCGCGACCACGCAAGCCCACATCACCTCGAGCGCGGGCGAGGCCAAGCTGACGGTGTCCGACCCCAGCACCGCCCACCCGGGCAAGCTGGTCAACGGCTCTCTCGCACTGCCGCAAGCGGTGCAGGTCAAGGCCACGAGCGCCCGCGGCGGGACCGGGGTCTTCGCGGCCCTGGGCACCACGAGCGCGCCGACCACGCTGCTGACGTACAGCGGCCCGGTCGGCAAGGACACCGCGACGATCGACTTCAAGCAGTCGATCGCTGAGACGGACGACCTGCGTCGCGGCACCTACGCCAAGACGCTCACGTTCACCCTGTCGACTACGACCCCGTAGGCGACGTAGCTCTCCCCCACAGAGACCCGGGCGGCCCGTGCACGCGGGCCGCCCGTGGGTGAACTTTCTCTGATCGCTTGCGTTGTACTGCGCGTGGCGGAGATAGTGGCGACGTGAGCACGTACGTGAGGATCGGGCTTGGCTGCCTGCTGTACGTGGGCGCGTTCGTCTTGTTCTCGGTCGGCGGGTACGACCGTGACTGGAAGCCGCTGGCGCTTGGTCTGCTCGGATTGGTGGTGGCGACCGGGCTGCTGCAACGCGGGCTCGAGCGCGCGCGCAAGGAGGGCAAAGCCCTCGTCCGCGTCCTCGTGCCGGGCGTGATGATCGTGGGCGGCCTGCTCACGAGCGCCGCCTGGTTGTTCGACTGGTTCGGCGAGCCGACCGGCGGCGTGGGACTGGGCGGCCTGTGCGCGTTCTACCTCGGCGTCGGCCAAGCCGTCACCGAATGGCGCGCGCGACCATCGCAGAGTCTCAAGCGCGGGAAGCTGTGGCTGGCAGGGGTCGGCGCAACCGCCCTCGCCGGGTTGGTCGTGACCATCGCGTTCCAGGCGTATGGGCTGCTCTTCACGGCGCTCGCGATGCTGCTGCTCCCGATCGGGATCACGTTGCTGTCGGAGGACCTGCTTTGGAACGAACTGGTCAAGCCGTGGTGGGCTCTGGTCGGCGCGGGATCAATCGTCGCGGGGGCGGTGTGCCTGCTCGTGCTCTTCGATGCCACACCGCGCCTCACCCTCGCGATCGTCGGCTTGGCCGTCGTGCTGATGTGGTTCATCGCCTCGAACACGCAGGCCGACACGCTGCTGGTCGTCGGTCTCATCGCCCTGTTCTGGGTCACGTACCCGACCGGCGAAGCCCCCGACGACTTCCGTGGGCCGGAGGCCGCCAAGCCCGCGCTCGTAGCCCTGGGCGACTCCTACATGTCGGGCGAGGGCGCCCCGGAGTTCTACGTCCGTACGAGTGACCCGGCGAAGAACAACGAGTGCAGGCGAGCGCCGACCGCGTACGCAGCCAAAGTCGTGCGCGAAGGGCTAATCGGGATCGACCATCTCGCGTTTCACGCATGCTCGGGGGCCGTCGCGGACGAGATCCACGAGAAGGTCAAGTTCAAAGGCGACCCCGTGGACGACGACTGGACCGCAGGTCTCGATCAGCTTGATCAGCTGCGAGACGTGCTCGATGAGACGAACGCGCAGGTCCGCTACGTGCTCGTCAGCATCGGCGGCAACGACGCCGGCTTCTCGGACATCGGTACCGCCTGCGTCGCGCCGGGCAGCTGCGTCGCGCGCGGGCAGAAGTGGCTCGACCATCTGACGAAGGGCGACGAGAACGTGCGGTCCGAGGTCCGGGCGGCCTTCCGCGCGATCCGGGGCGTCATCGGCTCCGAGGCGCCCGTCGTCGTCGTGCCCTATCCGAATCCGATCGCGCCTGAGCGCTGTGGCTACTCGGTGCTGCGCGAGGAGGAGCACAAGTTCGTCAACGCGTTCGTCGGCGAGCTCAACGGTGTCATTCGCACCGTCGCGCGCGAGGAGCGCTTCTACGTGGTCGAGCCGATGGAGAACGCGTTCGTACCCGGAAGCAAGCGCATCTGCGACACCGATGAGCTCGACGACAGCGGGATGAACTTCATCGCACTGGGTTCGGTAAGGGGGGTCCTCGACCAGGCGAGCAAGCCGAACAAGTGGATCCACAACAGCTTCCACCCGAATGAGAGGGGCCACGAAGCGATGGCCGAGGTCCTCGCCCAATGGGTCGGCTCCCACTCACGCCTACCGGCGAATCCGGTGGGAGCAGACGTGCCGAGCGCCTTCAGCGCGAAGACGATGGCCGACATCGTCGGCCCCGACGTCGCGTACTGCGGCGGCGCCGACGAACCTCGCTACTGCGGGCGCAGTGACAGGGACTGGGCCATCACGCAGATCGGCGGCTTCCTGATCAAGGTGGGAATCCCGGCGCTCGCGGTCGTCCTCGGCGCCTGGTTGCTGGTCATGCCCGCGCTGGCGCGATGGAGAGGACGCTCGTGATCGGACGCTGGACGGCGGTGGTCCTGGTGCTGGCCGCTGGTTTCGCGGGGGTGTGCGCCTTGCACGAAGCGCTCGGCCAGCGGGCGGTGGTCGTCGCCGCAGCGCTCGTCGTGTTGACGGCGTTCGTGAAGTTCAACGAGATTGCGGGGCGGCTACTCGGCGCGGCGGTTGTCGGGACGCTCGTGCTGCTCGGCTTCAACACCAGGTGGGGCAACGAGCGGTCGATCGAAGTGGGGTTGGTGCTTGCGGTCGTGGTCCTCGCGTCCGCCGCGGCCTGGTATCTGCACGGCACCACGCCGACCAAGCCGACCAAGCCGGCGACGCGAGACGAGGAGGCGACGCGAGACGAGGAGGCGCACCGCACTCGCGAACCCGCGTACAAGCGGATGTGGCACTGGGCGATCGGCCGCGGGGCGCAGTGGCACTGGTGGTCGGCAGGTCAGGTCGCCTTCGCGCTGGCCGTGCTGCTGATCATCGACGTGCCGGTGCTGATCACGCCTCGCGACGACGAGAGCGCGACGGCAGTGGTACTCGTCGTCTCCGGAGCGCTGGCGGTCGTGATCGGGCAGGTCGTGTGGTGCCTGTACAAGCAGGCGTCGCCGCGATGGCAGCTACCGGCCGCTGTTTTCGGCGTGGTCGTGCCTGTGGCCGGTGTGGTCGTTCTCGGGCTCGTGCCGATCCTCGTCGAACCCGAGAAGGTCGACCCGAAGGAGATCGCTGCCCGAGAGGGAGTCGACGTCGACGTGCACATTCGCATCATCACCACCGGTCGCAAGCACGCACCCCCGCCCGACGTTGTCGAGCAGGACCCGGATCTGAACGGGTTCACCGCCCACTACAGCGTCGGCGTCGCTGAGGGCACGCGCGTGCGCTGGACGCTGACCGATACCACTGATCGTCGAGAGGCGCTGCGGGTGCTGGCACTGGGCGCCGAGGCGGGCCGAGAGCCCCGGCCCCGCCCTGTCCCCGACGGGGACGACTCGTTGCTCGTGCTGCTCGTCGACGGCTCGGCGCCGATGGTCGACCTGGCCCAACTCGATGAACGCACCGGTGACGACGTGGAGCGGTGGCGTAGCGTCCGACGAGCGGCCGGCGCCGGGGACCTCCCGACGTACGTGGTGCTGGAGACCGACCGAGCGGAACGACTGGGACGCTGGGAGGGCTTCTCGTCCAAGGGCGGCGTCGCGTCGCTCCAGCGCCTCAAGCGTCCGAACGTGACCGAGTTGGCGTTGGCGCTGGCGGTGCGCGCGCCGACCACGACGGCCGATCTCTCGCTCGCGATCAAGTACCGGCCGATCCTGCTGTTCGACAGCGCTGAACGCGTGCCACGGCCACTGTCGATCGACTGGCTGTTCGCCAGCGGGAAGCTCTCGCAGTGCAGTGACGGCGAGCGCTCGGAACCCGATTGCGAGCGGGTGACCGATCCTGCGAAGCTGTTCAACGGCGGGACGCATCTGCAGGTCGACCAGTCCGGCTGGGACACGCCTGGAAAGCAGAAGACACTGCAGAAGCTCGTCGAGGACGAGTTCGAGGCCGTTGGCGGCGTCGCGGGGTCCGAGCAGGGCACGCTCCCGGGCGCGGCGCAACCGCCAGAGCTCCCGAACGCGTCTGCGCAGCTTCCGGACACCGCGATCTACGTCAACGCGGTCTCGGCCACCTCGAAGGGGCGGGACCTGCTCTACCTCGACTACTGGTGGTTTCTCCCGGACAACCCGGTGGATGTCGGTGGCGGGGCGTTCTGCGGCCCCGGGATGGTCATCCCGGGCATCACCTGCCACAACCACGAGTCCGACTGGGAAGGGCTTACCGTGGTGCTCGATCGCACCAAGGAGCCGTTCGTCGCGTCGGTGCACTACGCGCAGCATTCGAAGGTCGTGCGCTATCGCTGGGAGGAGGATCTGCGGCCGATGTGGGACAAGCCCGAGTACGCCGGCTACATCGCCGAGTCTGAGGATGGAGAGCTGCGGCCGTTGGCCTTCGTCGCCGACGGCACGCACGCCACCTACCCGGACCGCTGCCGGGGTGGTGCGTGCAAGCAGTTCCCCGACCCCGACCTCGGAGAAGGCAGGCACAACGGAGCGCTGCGGTGGATCGGCAACCGGATCAACGTGTGCGGCCGTAGCTCGAGCTGCGTGCACCGCTTCCCGACCCGGGCGGAAGGCCGCCAGCCGGCGCAGTGGAACGCCTTCACCGGGCCGTGGGGTGCCCGGGACTGCGCGCTTGGCTACTACTGCAAGTCGGGGACGCCACCCTCCGCGCCGGCGACGCAGCCGCGTTACCGGAACCCGGTCGACTGCCACGGGTGGGCCGAGCCAGTGAACGGCCGGCTGAAGTACGAGCGCGAGGCCTGCACCGGCTGACCGACCTCCACTTTCTCATGAGACGGGCCTAAAGCCGGTTGAAGAAAGCGCTCATTTGGGCCACGCCGCGTCAGATGTCGGTCTAGATTCGGGACCATGGCCACCATTGACGCGGGCTCGGCTCGAAGCGAGCGGCATGCAGACCTGTCCCGCGACTCGCTCTCGCGGGTGGTGACCGCGCTCGTCCAGGTGCCGGGGATGACGCGCGCGGAGCTGGGCGCGCGTGCCGGGCTCACGCGCTCGCCGGTCGGGCTGGCGCTGGCGGCGCTCGACGATCATGGCTTCATCGAGCAGCGTGTCGAGGCCGAGGGCGGCATGGGCCGGCCGCCGATGCGGATCTACCTCGCCGGGGACGCCGGTTACTCGCTGTCGCTCGAGCTCGTCGACCAAGGGCTGCGCGGCAGCCTGTTCGACCTCACGGGCGCCGAGCGACAGGCGCTCGAGCTGCCGCTCGCCGTCGCCGCCGACCCGGGCGCGGTGCTGGACGCGGCCACCACGCTCGTCGAGGACCTCATCGCCGGCTCCCAGGTCGACCGCGGCGCCGTGTTCGGCGTCGGGGTGGTGGGCGCGGGCCTTGGCGACTGGCCGGGCTCGGCGCTCGCGACGGCCCTGCAGCAGCGTGTCGAGCTGCCCGTGCAGGTCGAGAACGACGCGAACGCCGGCGCGATCGGCGAGCACCGCTTCGGCGCCGGCCGCGGCTGCGACGACCTGCTCTACCTGCGGCTGTCGCCGACGATCGGCATCGGGCTGATCATCAACGGCAACCTGTACCGCGGCGTGAGCGGCATCGCCGGGGAGCTCGGGCACATCTCGCTCGGCGGCACCGGCCCGCTGTGCGAGTGCGGCAATCGCGGCTGCGTCGAGGCGCTCGCCGGCTCGCGCGCGATCGTCGGGGACGTGCACGGCGCCGCGCACGGTGACGTGAGCACGGTCGTCCGCGCGGCCCGCGCCGGCGACCGGCGGGCGCAGCGCGCGCTGACCGACGCCGCGACGGTCGTGGGGGAGGGCCTCGCGGCGGCGATCGGCCTGCTCAACCCGGCGCGCGTCGTGGTCGGCGGCGAGCTGGCCGCCGCGGGCCCGCTGGTGATGGCGCCGCTGGAGGCCGCGATCCACCGGCGCGCGTTCCCGGCCGCGGCGGACGCCGCCCGGCTCGTGGTCGGCGAGCTCGGCCCGCGCGCGGAGCTGCTGGGCGCGTCGACGTTGCACCTGCCGGGGCTCGCGGCCTCGCTGGTCGAACGCCTGCTCGACTGACGCGGCTCAGCTGACGATGTCCGACCGGCCGCGGATCTCGCGCGCCACGCCGGCGCCGGCGGCATCCGGGTTCGGCGGCGGCATCGTGTCGGCGCCGGTCAGCGGGCCGTAGTCCAGCCCGGTCAGCCCCGCGAGCTCGCCGATCGCCACCTGGTAGAGGTTGAACGGCTCCAGGCCGAGTGACTCGAGCTTGGTCTCCAGGTCGTCCTGCGTGAGCACGTAGGCCTTGGCGCGCAGCGCGCCCGCCTCCACGTAGCCGATCACCTTCCAGTACGAGCGCGGGACGAGCACGCCGCGGTACTGATGGTCGTCGGCCTTGAAGATCGGACCGCCGACGACGCTGAGCCTGAGGTCGTCGACCGTGACGTCCTCGTAGATCGCGTCCTCGAGCTGGCCCCACAGCCCGTGCTTGGCCGACTGGTTGAAGTCGTCCAGCTGCGGCGTGATGTTCGTGAACAGGAACGACTCCTGGTTCGCGCGCTGGGCCTCCTCGCGCGTGCCCCACAGCAGGTCGGCGCGGCGGGCGATGTGGCCGCGGTCCAGCCGGTTGTTGGAGTACAGGTCGTCGTCGACCTGGTGCTCGGCGAGGTACTCCGGGTCACGCTTGAACTCGATGCCCGAGCGGCTGAGCTGTTGGAGCCCGTTGCCGTCGACGTTCCAGGCGACCCAGCGGCAGAAGCGGCGCGAGGCGCTCATCGCGAGCGAGAAGTGGGTCGCGTGCCGGACCACGCCGTCGCTCTGCTGCAGCGGCGCGTAGTCGGCTTCGACGGCCTCGGTGGCGACGGGGAACGGGATCGTCTGGCCGGGCAGGAAGGCCGCGTCGTAGCCCGCGCTCGCGGCCTGGCTGACGATCCGCGGGGGCGCCGCGAGCGGCGAGATCTCGAGCTTGCTGAACACCGACGACGCGTAGCAGGCGAGCGCGTGCTCGCCGCTCGTCCCGTCGGCCTCGCCCGCGAAGTGCAGCCCGAGCATCATGTCCGTCGCCGCGCCCTCCGCGTCGCGCGCCAGCCACGCCGCGCCCGAGTCGCCGCCGTCGGAGATCTCGCCGTCGGTGGCCGGGTGGTCGGCGTCGGGGCCGATCTCGAAGCCGCCGATCTGCTCCTCGTGGGCCGGACCGTAGGCGATCTTGGTGATCGTGTGCACGCGCGTGACGACGCCGTAGGTGACGCCGGTCGTGCGGCCGGACTTGACCACGCGGTCGCCGAGCTCGGGGTCGCCGAGCCGGCGGACGGGGACGCCCAGCTCGAGGATCGTCTCCTCGGCGCCGCGGCCCTCGACGCTCGCGATCGCGCAGTCGCCGGCCAGGCCCAGGAAGCTGCGCACGAGCCGGCCGCAGCCGTTCTCGTCGACCCGGTTGTCGTCGAACGCGCCGGGCTGCACGATCCGGTCGCCGAGCGCGCCCTCGGGCCCCTGGAAGACGTGCCAGTTCGACAGCATCCGCGTCTCGCCGGTCGCGTCCTCGCGCACGAGGCAGCCGAGCGTGCCGGCGCTGACCGCGGTGTGGCCGATGCTGACGCCCGGGACCATCGGGTCCAGCCGCCGCTTGCGATCGGCCTTGGGCTCGGCGTCGACGGCCGTCGGATGCGCCGTGTAGCGGCGCTCGACCACGTCGGTGGGGAAGCGGATGCCGTTGGCGGTGAGCTCCGGCGGGATCGGCCGCGTCGGCGCGGCCTCCAGGCCTTCCGGCGCGAACTTCGTCTTGACCGTGAACTGCAGCGCGAGCTCGTCGGTCGGCTCGCCGCCCGTGACCTTGTACGCGACGCCGACCGACGTGATGTTCGGGTCGGCGAGGTACTCGTCGGCGACCTGACGCACCGCGGCCTCGATCGTCGCTCGGTCCTTGAGGTCGCCCTTCCGCACGCGCGGCGCATCGTACCCGCCGCACGCGACGCGTGGCCGGCCCCCGAGCGGAGGCCGAGCCACGCGCGCCGGTGCTCAGCTACAGGGCGTCTGCTGCAGCGTCTCGACGCCGGTGCCCCAGTCCATCATGTGGGTGACGACCAGGTTCTCGCAGGTCGTCTCGGCCGTGTTGTACAGGTAGTGCTCACCCTCGATCTCGTCGTAGAACGAGTACTGCTGCGTCGGGCCCCACACGGCCTCGTGCGCGACCCAGCCGTTGTAGTTGGCGAACGTCGTGATCTCCAGCAGGCCGTCCCCGCCGCTGACGCAGACGTAGTAGAAGTTCGCGTCCGGCCCCTCGCAACCGGACCCCGCGGCGCTCGTGGCCACGAGCGGCGACAGGCACAGCGCCGCCACCGTCGCGGCGGTCGCGAACCCGAGCTTCCTCCGAAGTGACTTCATGGTTTCCCCTCTGTGGTTGTTGTCAACTGCCCCCTGCTCGCCCTCCGGCCTCCAACCGCGAGACCAGGGACGTGGCGGGACCGGCCGAGGCGAACAGCACGAGCTGTCCGTCACGGGTCGTCCCGAGATCGGCGGTGGCCGGGTCTGCCCCGGCGAAGAGCGTGCGCGGGCGGCTCCATCCCTCGTGCCAGCGCACGTAGCGCAACTCCGATCGCTGCTCCCGCGCCGTGCGGTAGACGACGTGCACGACGCCACAGCGGTCGACCGCCGAGCGCACCTCCTGGAACCCCTCCTGAGGCTTCAGGTCGCTCGGCTCCGACCAGGTCGCCCCGCGATCGGGTGAGGCGACGTGGCGGATCACCTCGGGCAGGAACCCGCCCGAGACGTTCTGGCGCCACTGCAGGTGCAGCGCGCCGTCGGGTCCTTCGCGCACGGTGATCCCGTGCGCCTGTCCGCCCGCGGGCATCGCCCGGGGTGCGGTCCAGCTTGTGCCGCCGTCGTCGGACGCGGTGACGAGCGTCCGGTTCGGCTCCCCCGCGTGGGGCGCGATCGCGGCGACGGTCACGCGCCCTGCGGCGTCCGCGGCGACGCTCGCGTAGACGGCCTCGGGGATCCGCAGCTCGTGCGCCGTCCAGCGGCGGCCGTCGAGACGCAGGTAGACGAGGGCGTTCCCGCGCGCGTCGGTCGTGTGGGGGACGATCGCGTGGAGCCCGCCGTTCGCGTCGGCGCGCAGCTCGGCGCCGTCACGGTTCCACAGCAGGTTGCCGCGGGCGCGGTGGATCGCCTCCGGACGGCTCCAGCCGGTCGCGGCGTCGTAGGTGGCGTGCCAGAGCGTCCGCGTGCGCGTCGCCGGGAAACGCCGGCGCGGGATCGCCGCCTTCGTGGCCTGCGGCTCGCCCCAGAGCACGTGCAGGCGTCCGTCGCCGTCGAGCGCGGCCTGGGGGAGCAGGAACCAGAACGCCCCCGGTGGACGGCCGATCGAGCGGCCGGTCCGCGTGTCGACCGCCAGCAGCGCGCCCTGACGCATCGTCCCCGCGTCGAACGCCGGGATGTCGTTGCCGACGGCGAACGTGCCGCTACCGGCAGTGGCGAGTGAGCCGTAGCGGAGCGTGCCTCGCTCGCCGGCGAGCGTCGTCGCCCGCGTCCATTCGCCGGCCTGACAGCCGGCCGTGGGTGTCGTCGAGGTACCGCACGACGAAAGGAGCGCAGCCAGACATGCGCCGACTAACGCGCTAAAGCAAGCTCTCCCCCGCCGCGAAGCCCCCACTTTGTGGGTGCTACGCATCGGACTAGAGCCTGCCAGTTAATCCGAAGTCCGTCAATGCGTCGAGAACACGTTCTCATTCCGCATTGTTGCACTGCAAAACGGCGTATCCGGTGCTAGTACGCCCACCAGGAGCGCGAGCCCGTGTCGTCCACGTACGGGCTGGTCGAGCGGAGGGCCATGTTGAGCTTGATGCAGGAGTCGGTCTCCGGCAGGTAGCAGCGCAGGATCGCGAAGAACTCACCGGGCGCAGCCACGGCAGATGCGCCGGAGATGGCCACCGGCGGGCCGCTCGAACGAGTCGCAGTGACGGCTTCCACACCCAGGCCATCGTCCGTTCGGGCCCAAGACTTGATCCCCACCTCCCCGATTCCCTGACAAATCTCAGGGTTCGACCCCGATTTTCGAGGTTCTGCGGAGCCCGTACGCTCGCGGCGTGATCCGTCTCGCGCTCCTCGTTTTCGCTGCATTGCTCGTGTTCTCGGGGTCGGCCGAGGCGGCGGTGAACCGGACCTGCGCGTCCGGCACCACGGTCTATGAGAAAGATGGCGTGCGGGTGTTCGAAGCTGGACGGAGTGACGACTCGTGGTTCGCCTGCGGGCCGACGAGCACCCGCCCGAGTCTCCTGTGGACCGTCTCGCCGGCCTACGGGCACTTCGCGGTGACCGCGCGGATCGGCGACAAGCTCGTCTTCGAGGGGGACGGCTGGGGTGAGGGCGGCGGCGAGAACACGTTCGTGGGCTGGTTCGACGCGCGCACGTCCGAGGTGCGCCGTGGCGAGCTCGCCGGCGGGGTGAGCAACACGCCGTACGAGGTGACGGTCGCGGCGGACGGCAGCCTCGGCCTCGTCGTCGGGTTCGACGAGGAGGCCAGCCTGCGGGTGGGCCATCTCAAGCTGTCGAGCACGCCGGGTGCGCTGCAGCGCGAGCTCGTGCTCGCCACGCCGGGGGCGCGCGTGCCCGGCTCGCTCGCCTTCGCCGACGGCGACCGGGCGCTCACCTGGCGCCTGCAGGACGGCACCACGCGCAGCGTCCCGACGAGCGGCGAGGCGGTCACCTGCACGAGCGGGACGACCATCGCCGAGGCCGGCGGCGCGCGCGTGTTCGAGGTCTTCCCGAACCGCAAGACGGACCGGGGCTTCCAGGCCGACGTGCTGGCCGCCTGCGCGCGCGGCGCGACCAAGCCGCGCGAGCTCGGGGTCTCCGACGTCTACGACCAGCAACTCTGGGGCGCGCTCGCGCTGAGCCGCGCGGGCGACTGGACCGCGTTCGCGACCGGCCTGTCCGGCCTCGTCGTGCTCGACGGCACCACGGGACAGGTGCGGTTCGTCGAGCCGCGTGGCGTCAGCTTCCTGCAGGACGTCGCGATCTCCGCGGCGGGCGAGGTCGTGTTCATCGCGAGGGAGTCGTGGACGGGCGGCACCGGCTCGTTCGTCTTCAGGGTCACGGATCGGGCCTCCGAGCGGCTGGCGACGCCCGGCGGCGAGACCGTGCCGGGCAGCCTGGCGGTCACGGGTGACGGGCGCGCGACCTGGCAGATCAAGGACGGCCTCGCGCAGTCGACGCCGCTCGCGGGCGAGGCCGCCGTCACCTGCGGCGCCGGCACGGCGCTGATCGATCGCGACGGGCTGCGCGTGTTCGAGCTGATGCTCAAGGGCGGGAAGCACACGCGGCTCTACGTGTGCCCGCCGGGCGCCGCCACGCCGGTGCTCCTGCGCACGGGGCCGCGCCGCGCCGGCTGGGAGGTGGCCGAGTTCGGCCGCGAGCGCGGTCGCGTCGCGCTCTACCTCGGCGCCGAGACCCACTTCGACGACGACTACCTCGTCAGCATCAGCGCGGCCGGGGTGCGCGCGGCATCCTTGGGGCAGACCTACTCGTGGGGCTACATCCGCGGCGTGGCGGTCGCGCCGGACGGGCGAATCGGGGTCGCGCACCGGCGCGGGAGCCGCTGGCGGGTGACGCTCTTCGACCGCGGCCGTCCCGGGAGGCTGAAGCGCGAGCGGACGCTGGCCAGGCCGCGCGACGGCGTCCGGCCGGGCACGCTGGCCTTTAGCGGCCGCCGGCTCGTGTGGCGCAGCCGCGCCGGCGCGTCTCGCGGCGTGCGGGTGCAGTAGCCGGCTACTGAGGACGCGGGCGCGGATCGCGCCGAGCATGGCGGTCATGGAACTGTGGCTGCACACCTTCGCCATCCCGCGCCGTGTCGTCACGGTCGCGCGCTGGGCCGAGCGCGTCGGGTTCATCGGGCTGCTCCTCGCCGACAGCCAGCACCTGACCGCGGACCTCTGGGTCGAGCTCGCGCTCGCGGGCGTGGCGACGACGCACCTGCGGCTCGGGCCGGGCGCGACCAACCCGCGCACCCGTCACCTGGCCGTCACCGCCTCGGCGGCGGCGACCCTGCAGGCCGAGACCGGCGGGCGCGCCGTGCTCGGGATCGCGCGCGGCGACTCCGCGCTGAGCCACGCCGGGCTCGAGCCGCCGACGGTGGCGGAGTTCGAGCGCGACCTGGTGGAGCTGCGGACGTTGCTGGGGGAGGGCGCGCTGCGCTGGGTCGCGGGACGCGACGACCCGGTCGTGCCGGTGCACGTGGCCGCGACGGGGCCGCGCGTGATCGCCGCCGCCGCGCGGCACGCCGACGGCGTCGACTTGACCGTCGGCGCCGAGCCCGAGCGGCTGCGCGCGGCGGTCGAGCATGCCCGCGCCGTCAACCCCGACGTGTCGATCGGCGCCTACGTCAACGTCGGCGTGCACGAGGACGTCGCCCGGGCGCGTGATCTCGTGCGCGGCAGCACGGCCACGTTCGCGCGCTTCGGCGACCACGACGGCCAGCTCGCCGACCGCTACGACCGCACGCAGCACGGCTCGGCGGCGAGCACGCTCGCGCGCGGCCTGCCCGACGAGCTGATCGACCGCTTCGCGATCGTCGGCCCGCCCGAGGTCGTCGTCGAGCGCCTCGAGGCGGTCGCCGCCACCGGGGTCGAGCGCGTGATCGTCGTGCCGGGCTCGCTCGACGCCGATCCGTGGGCTCTCACGCTCGAACGAGCTGCTCGCGACCGAGGTGGTGACACGAGTCGTACGCGCCTAGTTGACAGATCCGCCGACCCCGCATATAAATGCCGCGCTGCTGCATTCGGTACTGAATTTTTATGCAGCGGCACCCGGCGAGGAGGAGAGAGAGCAATGCGGTTTGGCGCAGGCATCTGGCTGTTCGGGCAGTTCGTCGACCGGTACGCGACGGACGCGTACGGGCCGCCCGTGAGCACCATCGAGGCGATCGAGGCCGCCGGCCAGGTCGGCGAGCTCGAGGTCCTCGACATCAACTACCCGTTCACCGAGGGGGTCACGGTCGACGAGGTGCGTGACGCGCTCGCGGCCAACGACATCAGCGCGTGGTGCATCACGCCGCACATCTACACCCGGGACTTCCAGGCGGGTGCGTTCACGAACCCCGACCCGCGCGTCCGGGCCCAGGCGCTCGCGCTGTGCGAGGAGGCCGTCGGCGTCGCGAAGGCGCTCGGCGCGCCGACCGTGAAGCTGTGGCCGGGGCAGGACGGCTTCGACCTGCCGCTGCAGGTCGACTACCGCGAGGTCTGGCGGCTCGCGCTCGAGGGCGTCTCCACCGTCGCCGCGATGGACGACGAGATCCGCGTCGCGATCGAGTACAAGACCAAAGAGCCGCGGATGCACATGAGCTGGTCGACCGCGGCCCGCACGCTCGTCGGCATCACGCAGATGGGCCGTGAGGACATCGGCATCGTGATGGACCTCGGCCACAGCCTGTTCGCCAAGGAGGCGCCGGCCGACGCGCTGCACCTGATCAACGACCACGGGCGGCTGTTCACGGTCGAGGTCAACGACAACTGGCGCGAGTGGGACGACGACCAGCCCGTCGGCTCCATCCACCTCGTCGAGACGCTCGAGTTCTTCCTCGCGCTGCGGCAGATCGAATGGACCGAGCCGATCCTGCTCGACCAGTTCCCGTTCCGTGAGAGCCCGGTCGAGGCCGCGCGCTCGTCGATCAACACGATGAAGGCGATCGACGCCGCCATCGACCGCATCGACCTGGCGCAGCTCGCCGACATCCACGAACGACAGGACCCGCTGGCCGCGCATCGCCTGGTCACCGAGCTGCTGCTCGGCCAGGCGCCGGTCGCATGAGCCAAGTCCGGGTCCAGCCCACCGCGGACGCGATCCGCGCCGGTGCCCGTGCGATCCGCCGCCGCAACGTCGAGATCGTCAACGCGGCGGGCCTCGGCCACATCGGCGGAGACCTCTCGGCGGCCGACATCCTGGCCACGCTCTACCTCGGCGTGCTCAATGTCGATCCGGACCAGCCGGACGATCCCGAGCGCGACCGCTACATCCAGAGCAAGGGCCACGCGTCGGGCGTGCTGTACACGACGCTCGCCGCGGCGGGGTTCATCCCGGACAGCCTGCTGGACACCTACATGGCCGACGGCTCGCCGCTGAACGGCCACCCGGACCGCAACAAGGTGCCGGGGGTGGAGACCAACACGGGCCCGCTCGGGCACGGGCTGCCGGTCGCGGTGGGCACGGCGATCGCCGCCAAGCTGGACGCGAGCCCGCGGCGCACGTACGTGCTCTGCGGTGACGGCGAGCTGCAGGAGGGCTCGAACTGGGAGGCGATCATGGCCGCCGGGCATCGCGGCCTGGACAACCTGGTGGCGATCATCGACCGCAACGGGCTCCAGCAGGGCGCGCGCACCGAGGCGACCAACGCGCTGGACCCGCTGGACGCGAAGTTCGCCGCCTTCGGGTGGGCGGTCAGGACCGTCGACGGCCACGACATCGACGAGCTGCTCGCGACCTTCCGGGCGGCGCCGTTCGAGCGCGGCCGGCCGAGCTGCGTGATCGCCCACACGCGCAAGGGCCGCGGCGTCTCGTTCATCGAGGACCGCGTCGAGTGGCACCACAAGGTCCCGTCGGCCGAGCAGACGGCGCAGGCGATCGAGGAGCTCTCAGAATGAGGACCCTGAAGACCGTGCACGACACGGCCGGCGCCGTGGATCAGGGGCCCCGGGGCGGCGGCGCGAGATGAGCGAGCGCTTCGACTGCCGTGACGCGTTCCAGCGCACGCTGATCGACCTCGCGACCCACGACGAGCGGATCGTCGCCGTCGTGAACGACAGCGTGGGCTCGTCCAAGCTGGGCGGCTTCGAGAAGGCCTTCCCGGACCGCCTGATCAACGTCGGGATCGCCGAGCAGAACATGGTCGGCGTCGGCGCCGGGCTCGCCAACGGCGGGCGGATCCCGTTCGTCTCGGGCGCGGCGCCGTTCCTCACCGGGCGCGCGCTGGAGCAGATCAAGGCCGACGTCGCCTACTCGAACGCGAACGTGAAGCTGTGCGGGCAGTCGCCGGGCATGGCCTACGGCGAGCTCGGCCCGACGCACCACTCGATCGAGGACCTCGCGTGGCTGCGGGCGATCGCGAACCTGCCGGTGATCGTGCCGGCCGACCCGGTCGAGACCGAGGCCGTGATCCGCTGGGCGGCCGCCACCCAAGGCCCGATGTTCATCCGCATCGCGCGCTTCCCGGTCACGCAGCTGCACCGCGCCGACTACACGTTCCGGCTCGGCCGCGCGACCACGCTGCGTGAAGGCGCCGACGTCACGCTGATCGCCTGCGGCACGATGGTCGAGCGGGCGCTCGAGGCGGCGACGCTGCTCGCGACCCGCGGGATCGGCGCACGCGTGCTGAACATGCCGACCGTCCGCCCGATCGACCGCGAGGCCGTGATCGCGGCCGCGGAGCAGACGGGCGCGATCGTCACGATCGAGGAGCACACCGTGCACGGCGGACTCGGCGGCGCCGTTGCCGAGGTGGTCGCGACCGAGCGGCCGACCCCGATGCGGCTGCTCGGCGTGCCCGGCGTGTTCGCGCCGACGGGCTCGGTCGAGGCCCTGTTCACGCGCTTCGGGCTGACCGCCGACGGCATCCTCGACGCGGCGCTCGCGCTCGTGGGACGGGCGGCGGCATGACCGTGCTCGCGATCGACCAGGGCACCTCCAGCACGAAGGGCGTGCTGGTCGCCGACGACGGGATCGTGCTCGCGCGCGCGAGTGCGCGCGTGAGCTGCTCGTTCCCGCATCCGGGCTGGGTCGAGCAGGACGCCGACGAGATCTGGGAGAGCGTGCAGGCCGTGATCGCCGCGATGCCGCTCGGCACGCCGATCGACGCGATCGCGCTCTCCACCCAGCGCGAGTCGGCGGTCGTGTGGTCCGGCGACTTCGTCAGCCCCGTGATCGGCTGGCAGGACGCGCGGACGGCACCCGACTGCGACCGCCTGCGCGAGCACGAGGCGTTCGTGCGCGCCCGCACCGGGCTCGCGCTGGACCCGATGTTCAGCGCGACCAAGCTGCACACGTTGCTCGACGGCCGCGACGACCGGCACGCGGGCACGATCGACGCGTTTCTCATCCATCGCCTGACGGGCGAGTTCGCGATCGAGGCCGGCAACGCCTCGCGCACGCTGCTGATGAACCTGGAGACGCTCGACTGGGACCCCGAGCTGTGCGCGCTGTTCGGCGTGCCGCTCCACACGCTGCCGGAGATCCGACGCTCCGACGCGGGCTTCGGAGAGCACCGCGGCATCCCTCTCGCCGCGGTGCTCGCCGACAGCCACGCCGCGCTCTACGCGCACGGCGCCGCGAAGGCCACGTACGGGACGGGCAGCAGCGTGATGGTCCCGTCCGACGCGTCCGTCGACGGCCTCGCGCACACGCTCGCCTGGCTCACGGACAAGCCCGTGTACGCCGTCGAGGGCAACATCCTCGCCAGCGCGGCGGCGCTCGACTGGATGGCGCGCACGCTGCACGTGGACCGGCTCGAGCCGCTCGCGCTCGACGCGACCACGACCGACGGCGTCCATCTCGTGCCGGCGTTCAGCGGCCTCGGCGCGCCGCACTGGGACCGCGGGGCGAGCGGCGTGATCGCGGGGCTCACGCTCGGCACGCGGCCGAAGCACCTCGCGCGCGCGGCGTTCGAGTCGGTCGCGCATCAGATCTGCGACATCCTCGACCTGGTCGGACTTGAGGCGCTGCACGCCGACGGCGGCGCGACCGCGAGCGCGCTGCTGATGCAGCTGCAGGCCGACCTGTCCGGCCGGCCGGTGCACGTGAGCGCCTCGCCCGAGATGTCCGCACTGGGCGCCGCCGACCTCGCCGCCGGCGGGCGCCGCGAGCGTCCCGTCCGCACGTTCGAACCCGCCATCTCCGACGACGAGCGCCACACCCGGCGCGAGGCGTGGCACGCGGCCGTCCGCCGCTCGCGGATGGCGACCCCCGAGCTGGAAGCGAGCCTGCGATGACCCCGACCCCGCTGCTGCGGCTGATGACCAAGGTCGCGCGCCTGTACTACGAGCAGGGGCTGCGCCAGGCGGAGATCGCCGACCGGCTCGACCTCAGCCAGTCGCGTGTGAGCCGCCTGCTCAAGCAGGCCGAGAAGGAGGGCATCGTGCGGATCACGGTCGCGGTGCCGTCGGGCTTCCACGCCGAGCTCGAGGACCGCCTGCAGGTGCTCTACGGCCTGCGCGAGGCGGTCGTCGTCGACTGCGAGCACGACGACGACCAGGAGGCGCTGCGCGCGATCGGCGCCGCGGCGGCCGCGTACCTGGAGACGACGCTGACCGCCGGCGAGATCCTCGGCATCTCGAGCTGGAGCGAGACGCTGCTGGCGATGCTGGACAACATGCACCCCTCGGCCCAGCCCGGCGCCGAGGCCGTGGTGCAGATCCTCGGCGGCTCCGGCAACCCCGCCGCCGAGGGCCACGCGACGCGGCTCACCAGCCGGCTCGCGCAGCTCGTCGGCGGCGAGGCGCGCTTCCTGCCGGCGCCGGGCGTGGTCGGCTCGCGCGAGAGCCGCCGCGCGCTGCTCGACGACCCGTTCGTCGCGGCCGCGATGCGCTGGATGGAGGAGATCACGCTCGCCATCGTCGGCATCGGCGCGCTCACGCCGTCGAAGCTGCTCGCCGCGTCCGGCAACGTGTTCACGGCGCAGGAGCTGCACGAGCTGGAGGACATGGGCGCCGTCGGCGACATCTGTCTGCGCTTCTTCGACGCCGAAGGCGTACCGGTCGCTTCGTCACTGGACGAGCGCGTGATCGGGCTCGACCTCGAGCAGATCAAGCAGCCGCGGCGCACGCTTGCGCTGGCCGGCGGGCCGCGCAAGTTCGCCGCGATCCAGGGCGCGCTGCGCGGGCGTTTCGTCAACGTGCTGATCACGGACCGCTTCACCGCCGAGCGCCTCGCCGGCGACTGGAGCACGGTGCCGCATGACGACGAGGTGACGGCGTGAAGGTGCGCGCGATCGGCGCCGCCATCGCGGTGCTCGTGCTGGGCGCGATGCTGCTCGACGCGAGCTGGCGCTCTGACGACGAGCCGCTCGCGGCGACCAACGGCCGCGAGGCCTTCGATGCCGCCAAGTTCGGCAAGGACAACTTCGCCCCCAAGGTCGTGCCGGAGCTGGAGAAGCGCGCGGTCGAGCTGACCGAGCTGGTCCCCGCGCTGGAGCAGGACGCCGACGCGGCGGGCGAGCAGTACGGCGTGCGCCAGGGCAACAGCCCCTACAACTTCGCCGTCCGCGGCGAGGGCAAGGCGAAGCAGGTCGACGGCAACATCGTCGAGCTCGACGTCGAAGGCGTGCCGTCCGACGTCACCGTCGCGCTGCAGATCGGCCCCGCGATCAACGGCAGCGCGCTGCGTGACGCGAGCGGGCTGTTCGACTTCAACGACTTCCTCAACCAGGTGGACTACGCGGGCGCGGGCACGGCGCTCAACAACGAGGTCAAGACCACCGTGCTCGCCGACCTCGACCGCGAGGCGCTGGAAGGCAAGACGCTCACGTTCCTCGGCGCCTTCACGTACCTCGCGCCGACCGCGATCACGATCACGCCCGCGCAGCTCGAGGTGTCCTCGTGAGCGCCGTGATGACCGCGCGCGGCGTGACGAAGGTGTTCGGCGCCACGCACGCGCTCACGGGCGTCGACTTCGACGTCCAGCGCGGTCGCGTCACGGCGCTGTTCGGCGAGAACGGCGCCGGCAAGTCGACGCTGATGAAGATCCTCGCCGGCATCGAGCAGCCCACCACGGGTGAGCTCGAGCTCGACGGCGAGCCGGTGACGCTGCCCTCGCCGCGCGCGGCGGCCGATCGCGGCGTGGTGATCATCCACCAGGAGCTCTCGCTGTTCCCGAACATGAGCGTGGCGGACAACCTATTCATGGCGCGCGAGCGGGTGCGCAACGGCGTGATGGTCGACGACCGCGCCCAGCGCGAGACGGCGACCGCGCTGCTGGAGCGGCTCGAGGAGCCGATCGACCCCCGCACCGACGTGGGGGAGCTGCGGCTCGGGCAGCAGCAGATCGTCGAGATCGCGCGGGCGCTGGCGCAGGACGCGCGCGTGCTGATCATGGACGAGCCGACCTCCGCGCTGTCCGCCGCCGAGGTCGAGGTGCTGTTCCGGATCATGCGCGAGCTGACCGCGGACGGCGTCGCGATCGTCTACATCTCTCACCACCTCGAGGAGGCGTTGGAGATCGCGGACACGATCGTCGTCCTGCGCGACGGCGGCCTGGTCGCGAGCGCCGAGGCTGCCGACGTCGACCTCGGCTGGATCGTCGAGCACATGGTCGGCCGCCGCCAGGACGAGCTGTTCCCCGACGAGCACGGCGAGCAGGGCGAAGTGCTCCTGCGTGTGCACGACCTCAGCGTCGCCGACCCGCGCAACCCCGGCCGGCTGTCCGTCGACGGCGTGGATCTCACGGTGCGCGCGGGCGAGATCGTCGGCCTCTACGGGCTGATGGGCGCGGGCCGCACGGAGCTGCTCGAAGCGCTCGCGGGGCGGCTGCGCGCGGTCACCGGCGAGGTCGAGATCGACGGCGCGCTGATCGAGGGCCCGGTCGCGGCGCGGATCGCGCGCGGGCTCACGCTCGTGCCCGAGGACCGCCAGCGCGACGGGCTCGTCCAGTCGATGTCGGTCGGCCAGAACCTGTCGCTCGCGGGGCTGCGGCGCTTCATCCGCGGGCCGCTCGTCTCGGCCGATCGCGAGCGGGAGGCCGTCGCGAGCACGATGCGCGACGTCACCGTCAAGGCGTCCGGTCCGGACGCGCCGATCACGTCGCTCAGCGGCGGCAACCAGCAGAAGGTCGTGCTCGGCAAGGCGCTGCTCACGCAGCCGCGCGTGCTGCTGCTCGACGAGCCGACGCGCGGCATCGACGTCGGCGCCAAGGCCGACATCTTCACGCTCATGACCGAGCTCGCGGGACGCGGGGTGGCGGTGCTGTTCGCCACCTCCGAGCTCGAGGAAGCGCTGCACGTGCCCGACCGCCTGCTGGTCATGGCGAAGGGCAAGGTCGTCCGCGAGCTTCGGAGAGGAGCCGCGAGCCGGGAGGAGATCATGGTCGCATCGGAAGGGGGCGCGCGATGACGGTCGCCCCACCCATGAGCGTCGCGGACGCGCCGGCGCAGGGCGAGGGCAAGCGCCTGAAGGCCTTCAACGCCGTGCTCGAGCTGCGCGCGTTCATCGCGCTGATCGTGATCATCGTCGTGTTCGGCCTGCTGTCCGACGCGTACCTGACGTGGGACAACCTCGTCACGATGACCAAGCACGTCGCGATCAACGCGATCTTGGCCATCGGGATGCTGATGGTGATCCTCACCGGCGGCATCGACCTCTCGGTCGGCTCGATCGTCGGGCTGGCGGGGATCGTCGCGGGCGTGCTGCTCGAGGGGTTGCACCTCGGGTTCGCGAACACCGTCCTGTACCTGCCGGTGTGGGGCGTGGTCATCGTCGCGCTGCTGGTCGGCACCGGCGTCGGCGCCGTCAACGGGGCGCTGGTGACGCGCTTCAACGTCGCCCCGTTCATCGCCACCCTCGGCACCTTGTACATGGCGCGCGGAGTCGCGCTGCTGATCTCGGGTGGCGAGACGTACCCGAACCTCGGCGGTCGGCCGGAGCTCGGCAACACCGGCTTCGACTTCCTCGGCACGGGCAAGATCGTCGGCATCCCGGTGTCGATCTGGCTGATGGTCGCGTTCGGGATCGCGGCCGTGTTCCTCACACGCAAGACGCCGTTCGGGCGCTGGGTCTACGCCCTCGGCGGCAACGCACGCGCCGCCGAGCTCTCCGGGGTTCCGGTCCGGAAGGTCACGATGCGCGTGTACATGATCAGCGGGCTGTGCGCCGCGATGGCCGGGCTGATCATCGCCTCGGAGCTCACCTCCGCGGCACCGCAGGCAGGGGAGACGTTCGAGCTCAACGCGATCGCCGCCGTGGTCATCGGCGGGGCGTCGTTGAGCGGAGGTCGTGGAGCCGTGCGCGGCGCGCTGATCGGCGCGTTCGTCATCGGCTTCCTCGCCGACGGCCTGGTGATCCTCGGCGTCTCGACGTTCTGGCAGATCGTGATCAAGGGCGCGGTGATCGTGCTCGCGGTGATCCTCGATCAGAGCCAGCAGAAGATCCAGCGTCGCGGAGCCGCGATCGCGGCCGCCGCGGCAACGCAACCACAGAAGTAGGAGGAGAGAGATGTTTCTGAAAGGGATGCGGGGTCGACTCGCGATCCTCGGCGTGGCCGCGGTCAGCGCGCTCACCGTGGGCGCCTGCGGGTCCGACGAGGAGCCGAGCGGTTCGGCGAGCAACAGCGGCACCGCCACGACGGAGGCCAAGGCCGAGGCGGGTGGGCTGATCGCGATCATCACGCCGGCGAGCGACAACCCGTTCTTCAAGGCCGAGGCGGACGCCGCGGACGCCAAGGCCAAGGAGCTCGGCTACGAGACCTCGGTCGCGTCGCACGACGACGACCCGAACAAGCAGTCGCAGCTGATCGACACCGCCATCAGCCGCAAGGCGAAGGCGATCATCCTCGACAACGCCGGCGCGGACGCGTCGATCGGCGCGGTCAAGAAGGCCAAGGACGCCGGCATCCCCGTGTTCCTGATCGACCGCGAGATCAATGAGACCGGCATCGCGGCCGCGCAGATCGTCTCCAACAACGCGCAGGGCGCGCAGCTCGGCGCCCAGGAGTTCGTCAAGGCGATGGGCGGCAAGGGCAAGTACGTCGAGCTCGTCGGCAAGGAGACCGACACCAACGCCGGCGTGCGCTCGGGTGGCTACGCGGACGTGATCGGCCAGGTGCCGGACCTGAAGGAGGTCGACAAGCAGTCGGCCAACTGGGACCAGCAGGAGGCGTTCACCAAGGTCGAGACGATCCTGCAGCGCAGCAAGGACATCGACGGCATCATCGCCGGCAACGACACGATGGCCCTCGGCGCCGTCGCCGCGGTCAAGGCCGCGGGCCTCACCGACAAGATCAAGATCGTCGGCTTCGACGGCTCCCCCGACGCGATCGCCGCCATCAAGGACGGCGGCATGCAGGCGACGGTGCTGCAGCCGGCCGCGCTGATCGCCGAGATGGCGGTCGAGCAGGCCAACCAGCTGATCACGACGGGCGAGACGGGCCAGCCGGAGAAGCAGTCGATCGACTGCGAGCTCATCACCGCCGAGAACGCCGACGACTACGGCGTGTTCGCCAAGAAGAGCTGAGGTTCGTCATGAGGAGGAGAGGGCTTATCGGGGCGGCGGTCGCCGCCCTGGCGTTCGTGGTCGCCGCGCCCGCGGTGGCCGAAGCGGCGAAGCCGCGCACGATCCTCACCACCGACGGTGAGGTCGACGACATCGACACGATGATCCGCTGGTTCCTGTACTCGAACGAGATGACCCCCGTCGGGCTCGTCTACAGCAGCTCGCAGTGGCACTGGAAGGGGGACGGCAAGGGGACGCTGTACACGTCGGAGACGCGCGGCGGCGCGCCGCGCACCGACCTGCGCTGGGTCCGGAGCCTGAAGTGCGACGTGCCGACGGTGCCGTGCACGAACCCGAACCCGGGCGAGACCTGGATCCAGGAGCTGATCGACCTCTACGGGGAGAGCTACGACACCCTCAAGCAGCACGATCCGAGCTATCCGACGCCGGCGCACCTGAAGAGCCTGGTGCGGATCGGCAACATCGAGTTCGAGGGCGAGATGGCGAAGGACACGGCCGGCTCGGACCTGATCAAGGACGTCCTGCTCGACGACGATCCGTCGCCGGTGTACCTGCAGATCTGGGGTGGCACGAACACGGTCGCGCGGGCGCTGAAGTCGATCGAGGACCAGTACAAGGGCACGCCCCAGTGGGACGCGATCTACGCGAAGGTGTCCAAGAAGGCCGTGATCTACACGGTGCTCGACCAGGACGTCACCTACAACCGCTACGTGCTGCCGAACTGGCCGCAGATCCGCGTGATCTACAACGCCGACCAGTTCTGGAGCTTCGCCTACCAGTGGCGCTCGCGGGTGCCGGTGGAGCTGCGGCCGTACCTGCAGGGCCCGTGGCTGAACCAGAACATCTTCAACGGCCACGGCCCGCTGATGGCCAAGTACTACCGCTACGGCGACGGCAGGCAGCTCAAGGGCGACGAGTCCGATCACCGGCAGGGGCTCGACATGAACCCGGCGACGCTGGGCGACTTCATCTCCGAGGGCGACACGCCCGCGTACCTGCACCTGATGGACACCGGCCTGCGCAGCACCGACAACCCGACCTGGGGCGGCTGGGGCGGGCGCTTCACCCAGAGCCCGACCAACCCGTACCGCGTCGAGGACCTGCCGAACACGCGGGACTTCAACCCGTACGCGGTGACCAACACGACCACGGTCCTGCCCGCCGCGGCGGGCGCGACGCAGCTGTACGTCGCCAGCATCAGCGCGATCGGCGCCGGCCTGCCGGTGACGATCGGCGGCGTCACGCGCACGGTGGCGAGCGTGGGCACGGCGCAGGGCGCGAACACGACGCTGCTGGCTCCGGCCGCGGCGGGCGCGACGAACATCAAGGTGCCGTCGCTCAACGGGTTCGTCGTCGGCCAGAAGCTGCTGCTCAACACCGGCGCGGGCCAGGAGACGCCGACGATCACCGAGGTCGGTACCGCCGGCACCGCGACGGCGCTGGCGGGAGCGCACACCGTGGGGGCGACGAACCTCAAGGTCGCCTCGGTCACCAACCTCGCAGTGGGTGACACGCTCACGGTCGACAACGCCGCCAACGCCGAGACCGTCACGATCACGTCCGTCGGCACGGCGGGCGCGACCGGCACGGGCGTCGGCGTCACACCCGCGCTCGCGCTCGCGCACGCCAACAACGCCGCGGTGCGCAACCAGAGCAAGCCGGGCACCGGCATCACGTTCACCCCGGCGCTGGCCGCGACGCACGCCATGGCCACCGGCGTCCGCGGGGCGGGCTCGGGCGTCACGCTCGCGCAGCCGCTGACCGAGGCCCTGCCCACGGGCACGACGATCTCCAGCAACTGGAACACGACCTACCCGCAGACGCGCTGGGTGGACGTGATCCAGAACGACTGGGCCGCGCGCGCGGACTGGATGGTCAAGTCCTACGAGGACGCCAACCATGCGCCGACCGTCACCACGCCGCACCCGGACATGGTGTTCGCGCCGGGCCAGCGCGTCGCGCTCAGCGGCGGCGCGGTCGACCCCGACGGCGACGCCGTGACGTTCAAGTGGTGGCAGTACTACGAGGCCGACACCTACGCGGGCCGGGTCGCCATCGACGGTGCCGACACGCGCGAGGCGAGCTTCGTCGTGCCCGCCGACGCGAAGAAGGGCGACACGATCCACGCGATCCTCGAGGTCAAGGACGCGGGCACGCCCACGCTGACCAAGTACCAGCGCGTGGTGGTGACCGTCGGGGAGAACGTCCCCGGGACGGTCGGCGGCACGGTGCCGGCGACCCTGTCGCTGACGCTCGGCGCTCCGGCCTCGTTCGGCGCGTTCGTGCCGGGCACCGCCAAGGAGTACACGGCGCCCACGGACGTGACCGTGACGAGCACGGCGGGGGACGCGGCGCTGAGCGTGAGCGACCCCGGCCACATGACCAACGGCGCGTTCTCGCTGCCCGAACCGCTGCGGGTCGAGCTGGCCAAGTCCTCGTGGACCGGACCGGTCTCCAACGACAAGGTCGGCGTCACGTTCAAGCAGCTCATCAGGGCCAATGACGCGCTGCGCACCGGCAGCTACAGCAAGACGGTCACGTTCACCCTCGCGACGACGTCGCCATGAGACGGCTGCTGTTCGCAGTGGTCGTCGTCGCCGCGCTGCTCTCGGGCAGCGCGGCGGCGCAGGCCGCCAAGCCGCGCGTGATCCTCACGCAGGACGGCGAGGTGGACGACATGGACTCGTTCATCCGCTACCTCTACTACGCGAACGAGTTCGACACCGCGGGGATCATCTACACGTCCTCGACGTACCACTACGCGGGCAACGGAACCACCGTGCAGCCGTTCCGCTGGACGGGCACCGCGTGGCTGAACCAGTACCTGGACCGGTACGCGCAGATCCGGCCGAACCTCGTCAAGCACGCCGACGGCTACCCGACCGTCGAGCACCTGCGGTCGCTCTACAAGCTCGGCAACATCACCGACGTCGGTGAGTCCGAGCAGGTCACCGAAGGGTCGGAGTGGATCAAGCAGGTGCTGCTCGACGACGACCCGCGTCCGCTGTACGTGCAGGCGTGGGGCGGCAACAACACCACCGCGCGGGCGCTGAAGTCGATCGAGGAGCAGTACAAGGGCACGCCCGCCTGGGACGGGGTCGTGGCCAAGATCAACCGCAAGGTCACGCTCTACAACATCCTCGACCAGGACCCGACGCTCAACGCGTACATCAAGCCGAGCTGGCCGGGCATCAAGATCATCGACAACCAGCGGCAGTTCTGGTCGTTCGCGTACCTGTGGCCGTTCGTCACGCCGGTCCCGCACCAGGCCGTGCTGCGCGCGCCGTGGATGGAGGCCAACCTGCTCAACGGCAAGGGGCCGCTGATGGAGCAGTACCGGACCTACCGCGACGGCAAGCCGACGCCGGGCGACAACGAGAACAACCGCTGGCGGCCGGAGGAGTCGGAGGCGAACCAGAACGTCGGCTACGGCGTCCACGACTTCATCTCCGAGGGCGACTCGCCGGCCTACATGTTCCTGTTCGACTTCAACGGGCTGCGGTCGAGCGAGGACCCGACCTGGGGCGGCTGGGGCGGACGCTTCGCGCCGAACGCCACGGGCTGGATCGACGCCGAGGACGACTTCCCGTACACGGAGCCGGGCGGGCTGGGCACCTACCTGACGACCCGGCGCGCCTATCCGCTCACGCGCTGGTTCACCGACCTCCAGAACGACTTCGCCTCACGGGTCGCCTGGGGCGTCGCGGACACCTACGCGGGCGCGAACCATCCGCCCGTCGTCTCGGCCCCGTTCTTGAACGCGGTCTACGCGCCGGGCCAGCGAGTGGCATTGAGCGGAACGGCGTCCGACCCCGACGGCAACGCGCTCACCTACCGGTGGTGGCAGTACCACGAGGCCGACACCTACGCGGGCAGGATCACGCTCGACGGGGCGGGCACGGCCAGCGCGTCGTTCGTCGTCCCGGCGGACGCCAAGAAGGGCGACACGATCCACGTGATCCTCGACGTCAAGGACGCGGGGACGCCGTCGATCAGCCGCTACGCGCGAGTCGTGATCACGGTCGGGGAGAACGTCCCTCACGTGGTCGGCGGCACGGTGCCGGCGACGCTCGCCCTGAACATCACGCCGGCCTCGTTCGGCGCGTTCATCCCGGGCGTCACGAAGGAGTACACGGCGCCCACCACGGCGACCGTGACCTCGACCGCCGGTGACGCGACGCTCAGCGTCTCCGACCTCGGCCACCTGACCAACGGTGCGTTCGCTCTGCCGGAACCGCTGCGGGTGGAGCTCGGCAAGGCGTCTTGGACCGGCCCGACGTCCAACGAGCCGGTGCCGGTGACGTTCGAGCAGCTCGTCAAGTCCACCGACGCGCTGCGCACCGGCACGTACAGCAGGACCGTCACGTTCACCCTCTCCACGACGAGCCCATGACCCGATTGATCGTGCTGTTCGCGCTGGCCGTGTTCGCGGTCATCGCCCCCGCCGCGGCGCAGGCGCAGACGCCCAAGCCGCGCGCCGTCCTCCTGCTCGACCCCGAGCTCGACGACCAGAACACCCTCATCCGCTACCTGCTCTACGCCAACGAGCTCGACACGCAGGGGATCCTGTACCAGAGCTCCGGCGTCCACTGGGCCGGGGACGGCAAGGGCACGTTGTGGTCGGTGCCCGGCCGTGAGTACGCGAGCCGCAACCTGTGCCCGTGCACGTCGTGGCGCTGGAAGGAGGGCGAGCGCTTCATCGACGAGGCGGTCGACCTCTACGAGCAGGTCTATCCGAACCTGAAGGTGCACAACGCGGACTACCCGGCGCCGGCGGACCTGCGCTCGAAGATCTACAAGGGCAACATCGAGTTCGACACCGACATCTCCAAGGACACGGCCGGCTCGAATCGGATCAAGGAGCTGCTGCTCGACGACAACCCGGCCCGGGTCTACCTGCTCACGGGCGCGGGGCACAGCTCGGTCGCCCGCGCGCTGAAGTCGATCAAGCAGCAGTACGAGGGCACGCCGCAGTGGCCGGCGATCTACGAGAAGGTCGTCCGCAAGGCGTACATCCAGTCCTGGGGCGACCAGGACAACACGTACGCGACCTACATCCGCCCGAACTGGCCGGACGTCTACTACCGCAACATGTCGGCGGGCGTGTGGGGCTACGGCGCGCGCAACGCGATCCTGCCGGCCGACCGCTCCCTGCTCGACCCGGCGTGGATGAAGGCGAACGTGTCCGACGTCGGCCCGTTCGGCAGCTTCTACCGCGTATGGGGCGACGGCAAGCAGATGGTCCCCGGCGACATCTTCGACTTCTTCGGCTTCAGCGGCCTGACGGCGGCGCAGCTGACCGAGATGGGCTACGCGGTCTGGACCGGCATCCAGGCGCCCGGCGCGTGGATCTCCGAAGGTGACACGCCGATCTTCATGAACCAGATCGACAACGGCCTGCGCGCCGGCGACGATCCCTCCTACGGCGGCTGGGCCGGTCGCAGCGCCCAGGACGTCAACCCGGCGACGGGCACGCCGAACAACAACTACGCGTCCGCGCGCTGGTTCCGCACCGCGCAGAACGACTTCGCGGCCCGCATGAAGTGGACGGTCACGCCGACGTTCGCGGGGGCCAACCACGAGCCGGTCGTGTCGGTCAACGGGCCGCTGAACGTCACGGCGGCGCCGGGCGAGACGGTCAAGCTCGAAGGCCTGGCGACCGACCCGGACGGGCACGCGCTGACGTTCAAGTGGTGGCAGTACACGGACGCGGACACGTACCCGGGTGCCGTCGTGCTGAACGGCAGCGGGCGCAACGTGTCCTTCGAGGTGCCGGCCAACAGCGTCGTGCCAGTCAACGCCGTGCCCGGCCAGACGATCCACCTGATCCTCGAGGTCACCGACGACGGGACGCCGGCGATGACGAGCTACCAGCGCGTGGTCGTCACGGTCAGCGCCCGCACGACGCAGTACGCGGCGGCTTCGGTCGCGCCGGTGCTGTCCGTGTCGGTGGGCGCGGCGCCCAACTTCGGCGCGCTCGTCCCGGGCACGGCGAAGGTCTACACCGCGACCTCCACGGCGACGGTCACGTCGACCGCGGGTGAGGCGGTGCTGTCGATCCACGACATCAGCCCGCTCAGCCCGGGCAAGCTGGTGAACGGATCGCACGCGTTGGCGTCGCCGATCAAGGTCAACGGTGGCACGTTGAGCGGTTCGCCGCTGACGGTGAAGACGTACCCCGGGCCGGCGACGTCCGACGTGACGACGCTCACGTTCGAGCAGCCGCTGGCGGCGACGGACACGCTGCGGACGGGCTCTTACTCCAAGAGCCTGACCTACACGCTGGCGACGACGACGCCGTAGCCACGACGGTCACGCGCGAAGATAAAGGCCCTGGGTCTTTATCTTCGCGCCGCGCCGACCGCGCCGCCGACGAGCACGCCGAGCGCGATCGCGATGATCGCCGCGACCGCCGCCGTGACCGTCGCGAAGCCCGTCGACGCGTCCGCCGCGAGCTCGGTCGCGGACAGCACGCCGAGGCTGCCGGGGACGAGCAGCCAGAAGGCCGGGAGGAAGATCGCCAGTTGCGGTGGGCCGTGCGGGAGGCGGTTGACGACGGCGGCGGTGAACGCCGCGGCGACGCCGCCGACGAACCCGCCGAGGACCGGTCCGCCCGCCTCCTGCCCGGCGGCCTGCACGGTCGCCGTGACGATCAGCACCAGCAGCAGCCACGGGAGTGCGCCGGGCGGGGCGGAGAGGTGCACGTAGACGCCGACGCCGACGAGCAGCACGCCCGCCACGGTCGCCAGTCGGCCGAGGTCGTCGAGCCGCGTGTTCGCGAGCTCGTCCGGGCCGATGCCGACCACCCGCGCGGCGAGGAACAGCCCGAAGCTGAGCAGCAGCACCTGCACCGCGCCGAACGCGAGCCGCGCGGCGCCCGCGACCATCGCTCCGGCCGTGACCTCGCTCATGCCGGTGACGATCAGCGCGCCCGGCAGCAGGACGGCGATCGGCGCGAGCGCGGTGCGCAGCGGCGCGTCGAGCAGGTCCAGCCGCGCCGCCGCGAACACGAGGCAGCCGGCGGCGAACGCGGCCAGCACCGGCGTGAGCACGCGCAGCACCTGCGCGCGGTCGGCGACGAGGTCGAGCCCCGCGACCACCAGCGCGGCCGCGGTCGCCGCGAGCGCGCTGGCCACGGTCGGCTGCAGCACGAGCGCCACGCCCGCGGCCTGGGGGAGGAGCGCCAGCGCCACGAGTGAGCGCCGCAGCCGCGGCGGCATCTCGCGCACGGCCCGCAGCTCGGCCAGCGCGCGCTCCGCGTCGAGCTCGCCCGCGAGCAGCGCGCCCGTCAGCTCCTCGACACGCGCGGCCTGGTCGAACCGCAGCTGTGGCCCGACGGACGCGAACCCCACCGACTCGCTCGCGCCCAGGCTCACGAAGATCCCGGTCGGCGTGGCCGCCGACCGCACGTCCGGTGCGCCGAGCGCGGCGCCCACGCGGCACACCGCGGCCTCGACCTCGTGCACGGGCCGCCCGGCCGCCAGCTCGGCGACCCCCAGCTCGAGCAGCAGCTCCCGGACCGTGGTGGGCAAGCCGGAGATCCTGGCAGGGCCCGGAGCCCGTTGCGGCTACTCCTTCACGAAGAAGTCGAGCAGATCCGAGAAGACCTGCTCGACGTCGATCGCCTCGTGGTCGATCTGGTCCTGCAGCTGCAGGCCGTCCAGCACGGCGACGAGCGCGGTTGCGAGCGTCTCGGCCGGCAGCGCGTCGGGGACGCGGCCCTCGGCCTGCGCGCCGGCGATCATCGTCGCGAACTCGGCGCGGATCATCCGGTAGCGGTCGACGAAGTACTCGTGCGCGGGGTGCGCGGGATCCACGCTCTCGGCCGAGAGGATCGTGTAGAGCTGGGCGAGGCCGCGGCGCTCGGCGCGGTACGCGGCGGTCTTGCGCACCGCGTTGGTGAGCGTGATGCCCTCGGTTTGGCTGAGCTGCTCCGCGTGCTCGCGATCCTGCTCGTCGCGGCGCGACAGCACGGCGATCAGCAGCTTCACCTTGGACGGGAAGTGATGCAAAACCCCCTGGCGGGAGACGCCGACTTCTGCCGCAATCGAGTCGATAGACGCACCCCGGTATCCGCGGGCGGCGAAGGCCACGACCGCCGCGTCGAGGATGGCATCACGCGTCGCGCGGCCTTCGGCGGTGGTGAACGTCGGGGTCCGCGGCATGCGTCAACAGTAGCCGTGTCCGGGGGAGGGCGTGGAGTGACACGCGTCAGCTTTTTGCCTACCCCGCGCAATCTTTGGTCTGGTACTTGACGGAACGACCTACGGGTCAGTAGGTTGCTGGCGTGGAGGAACGTCCACGCCGGTGTCTGGGCCGGTGTGGACGCACATCGAGAGGAGAACATGTTCAGGTCAGGCACCGCTGTGGGCCTGCTCGCGGCTGCGTTGGCGCTGGGTGCGCCGGCGACGGGCGCGGCCAAGAGCACACCCAAGATCAAGCTGCGCACCGTGGGCACGCCGCCCACGACCGCCGCGCCCGGCGCGTCGTTCACGCTCAAGGGCCAGCTGATCAACGCCGCGCGCACGACGCAGCGGCCGAAGCTGACGATCACGCTGCGGCGCACGAAGACGTCGAAGGCGATCAAGCTCACGACGAAGACGCTGGCGCGCGTGAAGGCCGGCAAGACGCTGCGCTTCAGCGCCACGGTCAAGGTCCCGGCGAGCCTTGCCAATGGCAGCTACTACGTCCGCACCTGCGTGTCCGGCGCCTGCAAGTACTCGACGAAGCGCCTGACGGTGCGCAAGCCCGCCGTCACCCCGGCGCCGACCCCGACGCCCACGCCCGTGACCCCCGGCGCGACCGCGACGCCGACCCCGACCGCGACGCCCGGCCCGATCGAGCCCACGCTCGACTTCCCGGCGACGACGGGTGAGTTCGACGTGCTCGTCTTCCACAAGGGCGCCGACACCACCGTGGCGACGATCCGCGAGCTCGGCAAGACCGAGAAGTTCGGCGTGGCCGTGACCGGCGACGCGACCGCGTTCAGCGAGGCGTACCTCAAGCGCTACCGCACGGTGGTCTTCGCGGGCGTCACCGGCGATGTGCTCAGCGATGCGCAGCAGAACGAGTTCGTGAGCTACTTCAAGGAGGGCGGCGGCTTCCTCGCCCTCGGCGACGCGATCGCCGCCGAGCCCGGCTGGGACTTCCTGACCGGCGTCCTCGGCGCCCGCGCGAAGGGCGCGCCCGCCGCGTCCGCGCCGGCCACGATCAAGGTCGCCGACCGCGGCCACGTCGCCACCCGCACGCTCCCGCAGTCCTGGAAGGTCACCGACGCCTTCCCGAACTTCGACACGAACGTCCGCGGCGTCGCGCACGTGCTCGCGACCGTCGACGAGCACACCTACACGGGCGGCACGATGGGCTTCGACCACCCGATCGCCTGGTGCAAGAACTACCAGGGCGGGCGCTCGTTCTACTCCGGCCTGTCCTCGTTCACGACCAAGGACGCGCAGGAGCACCTCGCCGGCGCGATCGAGTGGACGGGCGGCGTCGCCGACCGCATCTACAGCGACTGCGGCGCGACCGTCGTGGCCAACTACCAGCAGACCAAGATCTCGGCCCCGCCGAACCTGAACGAGCCGATCGGCTTCGACATCCTGCCGGACGGCCGCGTGCTGCAGACCGCGCGCAACGGCCAGCTGCGCCTGCACGACCCGGTCAAGGGCGAGACGAAGGTCATCGCCACGCTCCCGGTCTACACGAACTCCGAGGACGGCCTGTACGGCCCGGCGGTCGACAACGACTTCGCCACCAACCAGTGGGTCTACCTGTACTACGCGCCGCAGACCGTCAGCGTGAAGAAGTGCGACGGCACCACGGCCAACGTGACGACCGGCGCAGGCTCCGCGCCCGAGACGGCCGCCGACCCGTGCGTGTGGCAGGACCAGTGGAGCGGCTACTTCCAGCTCTCGCGCTTCAAGTTCGTCGACGGTGAGACCCCGTCGCTGGACCTGGGCTCGGAGCAGAAGATCCTCAAGGTCGACAACGACCGCGGCGCGTGCTGCCACGTCGGTGGCGACATCGACTTCGACAAGCATGGGAACCTGTGGCTCGTCACGGGTGACGACACCCCGTCGGGCGGCGGCAACTCGGGCGGCTTCGCGCCGTTCAACGACTCCAAGCTCGACGAGAAGCAGACGGTCACGGCGACCGCGCCGTTCACGCTGACCTTCGACGGCCAGACGACGACGCAGCTCACCGCCACCGCGACGGCGGACCAGATCAAGGCCGCGCTCGAGGCGCTCGCGAACGTCGCGCCCGGCGACGTGATCGTCACCGGCTCCGCCGCGAGCGCGACCGTGCAGTTCGACGGCGCCTACGCGGAGCGCAGCGTGCCGGCGCTGACCGCGACCGGCGCCACGATCGCCACCACCCAGGAGGGTGGCTGGTTCAACGCGCCGTACGTCGACGCCCGCCGCACCGCCCAGAACACCAACGACCTGCGCGGCAAGGTGCTGCGCATCAAGGTCAAGGGCGACGGCTCCTACGAGATCCCGCAGGGCAACCTGTTCCCGCTCATCAACGGCGAGCCGGTCGCCAAGACGCGCCCGGAGATCTACGCGATGGGCTTCCGCAACCCGTTCCGGATCCAGGTCGACGAGCACGATGTCGCGTACGTGACGGACTACTCGCCCGACTCGGCGGTGCCGGAGAACTTCCGCGGCCCGGCGGGCACGGGGCGCGTGGAGATCGTGCGCAAGCCGTCCAACTACGGCTGGCCGCTGTGCGCCTCGCCGTCGCTCCCGTACTACCGCTGGAACTTCAACACGAGCAAGCCGCTCGACGCGACCCCGACGCAGCACGACTGCGAAGACCCGACGAAGGGGCCGAAGAACGAGTCGCGCTGGAACACCGGCTTGGACCACGCGCCCGCGCTCACCGCGCCGGACATCTGGTACTCGTTCCGCGACAACGCGGAGCCCGCGCTCGGCACCCCGTGCCTGGCCTACTACGACGGCTCCGGCGGCACCTGCCCGCAGCTGTTCCCGGAGCTCGGCAACCGCGGCGGCGTCGCTCCGCACGGCGCGGTCAAGTACACGTTCGACCCGAGCAACCCGAGCGAGACGAAGTTCCCCGCGTACTACGACGACGCGGTCTTCCTCGGCGAGTTCGGCCAGGACGTCCTGCGCGAGGTCCGCCTCGACGACAAGGGCGGGATCTTCAAGATCAACGACATCCTGGACTGCGGCGACTTCTCCGCGGACCGCACGTCGCTGCCGTTCGAGTGCGACGGCCCGATGGACATGCAGTTCGGGGCCGACGGCGCCTTCTACCTGCTGACCTACGGCGACGGCTTCTTCAGCCCGAACCCGGACGCCGGCATGTACAAGTTCGAGTACGTCGGCGGCAAGCGCAAGCCGCAGGCGCAGCTGAACACGAACGTCACCAACGGGCGCGCGCCGCTGAACGTGCAGTTCTCGTCCGACGGCTCGCGCGACCCCGACCCGGGCGACTCGATCAGCTACGCCTGGGACTTCGACAACAACGGCTCGGTCGACTCGATCGACCCGAACCCGAGCTTCATCTACACCGCCAACGGCGTCTACACGGCCAAGCTGACCGTGACCGACTCCAGCGGCAACATCGACATCAAGACCACGCAGATCACGGTCGGCAACACGCAGCCGAAGATCACGATCACGACCCCGGCCGAAGGCGGCTTCTTCGACTGGGGCGACAAGATCCCGTTCACCGTCACGGTCGAGGACGCCGAGGACGGCCCGGGCGACTGCTCGAAGGTCGAAGTCACGTTCGTGCTGCTGCACGACGACCACGGCCACGGCGAGCAGAACCTGCTCGGCTGCTCGGGCACGCTGCAGACGGTCGCCGAGGACATCAACCACGGCGGGCATCTGGCCGGTGGCATCAGCGTCACCTACACCGACCAGGGCGCCAACGGGCAGCCCGCGCTCACCACGATCCAGCAGACCGTCGTCCAGGCGAAGAAGCACGAGGGCGAGCTCATGACCTCGCGCTCGGGCACCGCGTCCGGGACCTCGTTCCTCGGCGCGCCGTCCTACGCGTCCAGCCTGGACCCGGGCGACTGGGTCGCCGTCAACCGCAAGATCGATCTCCGGGGGATCTCCGGGATCACCGTCAACGTCGCGTCCTGCGGCGCGACGGTGGGGGCGCCGGGCGGCTCGCTCGAGCTGCGGCTCGACTCGCCGACCGGCCCGCTCCTGAAGGCCATCGACATCAAGGTCACCGACAACGGCCCGTACTGCGCGTACGTGCCGGCGTTCACGACGGTGACCACACCCGTCACCGACCCCGGTGGCGCGCACACCCTGTACCTCGTCCCGAAGGCCGTGGACGGGGGACTCGCCAAGGACCTGTTCCTCGTCGACTCCATCCAGTTCGACGGGGACGGCATCGGCACTCTCAAGGAGGAAACGAAGTGAAGGTTCGTTCGAAGCTCGCCGGCCTCGCCGCCGCGGGCCTGGCCGCGACGGCGATCGCGGCGCCCGCGGGCGCCCAGACCCCGACGGGCGAGATCCCGAAGGACAAGATCTCCTTCCAGCTCTACAACTTCCTGATCCCGGTGTTCGGGGCGTTCCCGCTCGGGGACGGCACGTTCTTCCCGCCGGGCGGGACGCCGAACTCGCCGGAGGGCCAGCGCACGGCCGTCCTGAACGTGTTCGACCAGATGTCCGCGAACGGCTTCAAGTCGTTCGAGAACTTCAACGGCACCTTCGGCTGGACGGCCGCGGAGTACCGCGAGAAGTTCGAGAGCCGTGGCCTGCACGCGGTCGCCGATCACGGCACGGTCGACGAGGGCTCGTGGGACGCCCGCCTCGCCGAGGCCAAGGCGCTGGGCCTGAAGTACGTCGGCTCCGGCGGCTGGCCGGCCGGCACGAACATGAACACGGTCGAGGGCGCCAGGAACATGGGCGCCGTGCTCAACCGCCTCGGCACCAAGGCGCGCGCCCAGGGCCTGTGGGTCTACGGCCACAACCACGACGCCGAGTTCTCCACGAAGCTCCAGTACGACACCAACGGTGACGGCGTCCTGGAGACGGTGCCCGCGCTCGAGGTCGTCATCCTCAACACGGACCCGTCGCTGGTCACCTTCGAGATCGACGTGCACTGGATCCTCGAGGGCCTCAAGTACGACCAGGACGCGGCCATCGCGTTCATCCGCAAGTACTCCAAGCGGATCTCGATGCTGCACGTCAAGGGCTCGGATCCGACCAAGAACCCGCAGACGATCCCGTCCACGGACATGTCGCGCGTCACCGACGCCGGCGGCCCGAACGACGTGACCCGGTGGGCGGACATCTTCGCGGCCGCGGCCGACGTGGACTACTACCACTGGGAGTACGACCTCGCGCTCGATCCGTTCGCCTCGTCGAAGGTCGCGTTCAAGCTCATGAACGAGCTCAAGTTCGGCAAGGTCCGCGACGAGCCGGGCACCGTGGGCGGCACCGTTCCGGCCACGCTGTCGCTGACGCTCGGCGCTCCGGGCACGTTCGGCGCGTTCACGCCGGGCGTGGACAAGGAGTACACCGCCACCACCAAGGCGACCGTGCTCTCCACCGCGGGCGACGCGACGCTCTCCGCGAGCGACCCGGGGTACCTGACCAACGGCGCGTTCTCGCTCGCCGAGCCGCTGCGCGTCGAGTTCTCCAAGTCCGCCTGGACGGCGCCGACGACCAACGAGAGCGTCGACGTCACGTTCAAGCAGCTGGTCAAGCGCACGGACCCGCTCCGCACGGGCTCGTACTCGAAGACCGTCACCTTCACGCTGAGCACCACTCAGCCGTGAGCGAACGAGGCCGGCGCTGAGCGGAGCTCCCCCCGCGTCGGCGCCGGCCTCGATGTTCGACGGTCGCTACTTGATGAGCTGAGACGGCTTGGCGCGCGGCAGGACCGTGCGCTCGCCGTCGAGGCTCAGGACGGTCTTGCCGTTGACCGTCTTCGCGGCCTTCGTGAGCTGGATGACGACGTTGTCGCCCGCGCCGCCGTCGGTGACGTCCTGGCCCGGGCCGCCGAGCACGACGTCGTCGCCGTCGTTGCCGAGCAGCGTGTCGTTGCCGGCGCCGCCGATCAGGATGTCGTCGCCGGCACCGCCCGTGAGGGTGAGCGCGATGGCGTTCGCGGCGGTCTGGGACGCGTCGATCACGTCGTCGCCGGCGAGCGCGTTGACCGTCAGGCGGTCGGTGCCCGCGACGGCGTTGCCGACGTCGGTGCGGACGGCCAGGCCGAGCACGGACGCGTTGGCGCCGGAACCGAGCACGGTGACGACGTCATCGCCGTTGGTGGCGTTGGTGATCACGTTGTCGGCCGCGTTGTCGTTGAGGCCGAGGTCGGGGGAGACCGTGCGCAGGTCCGTGCCGGACAGGTCGTTGACCGTGATCGTGTCCGCGCCGCCCAGCGCCTTGGCGTCGATGGTCTCGACGTCGTTGAGGTCCATGACGATGTTCGCGATGTCGCGCGTGAACAGCACGCGGCCGCCGTTGGCCTGGACCGTCATGCGCTCGTTGATGTTCGAGCCGTTGAACAGCATCGTGTCGCTGCCGTCCTGGCCCTCGATGACGTCGTTGCCGTCGCCCGGATCCCATTGGAAGACGTCGTCGCCGGCGCCCGTCAGCCCGACGTCGTTGCCCTGCTGGCCGTCGACGAAGTCGTTGCCGTCGCCGCCGAGGATCACGTCGTTGCCGTTGGAGCCGAGCAGGTTGTCGTTGCCCGTCCCACCGTCGGTCGTCATCTTGATCAGCGCGGCGAGGTTGCCGGTGGCGCTGGCGCGGTCGTCTCCGCCGTTGGCGTTGAGCGTGAGGTTCTCGGACGTGCCGATGTCGATCGCGAACGGCGCCGGGTCGAGCCGGTCGAAGCGCACGCGGGTGCCGTTGGCGGTGGTCGTGAACTGCTCGGTGCCGTTGCCGCCGTTGACCTCCACCGTGTCGGTGCCGGTCCCGCCCTCGTTGAGGTCGGTGTCGTCGCCCGGGCTCCAGACCAGCCGGTCGTTGCCGGCCTGCCCGAACGCCTGGTCGTCGGCGTCGCCGCCGGTCAGCGTGTCGTTGTCGTTGCCGCCGAACAGCAGGTCGAAGCCGCCCTTGCCGAGCAGCGTGTCGTTGCCGGCCTCGCCGAACAGCTGGTCGTTGCCGCTGCCCGCGGTCAGCACGTCGTTGCCGGAGCCGCCGAACAGGTTGGTCCTCGGCAGCGCGCCGTTGACCTCGCTGAGCGTGAGCGTGTCGTTGCCCGCCAGGCCGAAGACCTGGATGAGGGACACGTTGGCCACGGTCGGCGTGCCGCCGACGGTCGCGACTGCGCCGCCGTTGACCAGGATCTGGCCGGCCGCGTTGCGGCTGACGGCGATGTTGTTGTCCAGGTTGTCGCCCGTGATCGTGAGCACGCCGTTGCTGTTGAACGACGACGTCACGGCCGCCTGCGCGGAGGCGGTGAGGACGGCGAGCATGCTCGCCGCGAGCACACCGCCGGAGAGGAGTCGAGTGCGAATGGTCATTGCCAGAACCAGACGCCCCGGGACCGAGTTCATTCCTTCGTAAGAGATGTTGTCCACACCGTGGGTACGTTCCGGGCGCTGCTCCACACGAACCAGGGGGGACGGGATGAGGGCGCTACTCGCCGTGGGCTTCACGCTGTTGGCAGCTGGGACCGCGGAAGCGCAGGAACGGTCGTACACCTACGTGCCGATCGGCGGCTTCGGGTGGGATTCGATCAGCGTCGCCAACGACGTCAACGCGACGGGCCAGGTGGCCGGCCATGGGGGCACGCCGGGCGTGATGAAGGCGCTGCGCTGGCAGGACGGGCAGGTCACCAACCTGGGCGCGATCAACGTCGGCGGCCAGAGCATCGGCAACGGCATCAACGACGCGGGCGACGTGGTCGGCCACACGCATCCGGTCAGCAACTACGAGCCGTCGCACCTGTTCGTGTACCGGGACGGGAAGATGACCGATCTCGGGCAGGCGCTCGGCGGGTCGGTGCCCAGCTCGGGCAAGGAGATCAACAACGCGGGCTGGATCATCGGCGACCAGGGCAACCGGGGCTTCCTCTACCGCAACGGCACGTTCACCGACCTCGGATCGTTCGGCGGGTCCACGACGGCGGAGGACCTCAACGAGCGCGGGCAGGTCGTCGGCTGGTCGCTCAAGTCAGGCGGGCCGCATCACGCGTTCGTGTGGGAGAACGGCAAGCTGCGCGATCTCGGCGTGCTCGGGCCGGACACCGAGGCGACGCAGGCGTTCGCGATCAATGACGCGGGCACGATCGTCGGCTCCTCGCAGGGGGATTCGCTGAAGATCGAGCCGGTGATCTGGGAAGGCGGAGGGCCGATCGAGGCGCTGCCGTCGCTCGGCGACGGCGGCTACCCGACCGACCTCAACGAGCGCGGCGAGATCGTCGGGTCCGCGCGGACGCCGACGAGCCCCTATCTCAACCAGGGCCACGCGGTCATGTGGGCGGACGGCGAGATCTACGACCTGAACGACATCACCACCAACCTGCCCGACGACGTGCAGCTCGAGGGGGCCTACGGCATCAACGAGGACGGCGTCATCGTCGGTGACACCTGCAGCAGCTACTGCGATCCCGGCAAGACCGCGGCCTGGCACGGCTACATGCTCGTCCCGGAAGGCCGGCCCGTGCCGGTACCGCAGCCGGTCCTGACCGACATCTCCAGCCACGCCCGGAAGATCACCGTCGCCGGGCCCCAGCCGACCAGCGCCCAGGGCCAGTGGGGTGACGCCCTGCAGTTCGCCGGTGGCCGGCTGCAGACGCCGCAGTTCGAGGTGCCCCTCACGCACAACTTCTCCGCCTGGCTCAAGCCCGATGGCCGCCCCGGCGAGCAGGTCGTCGCCGACCTCGGCGGTGTCGCCCGGTTCGTCTACGACGGCACCCAGCAGCGTCTGAGCTACTCGGTCGTCGACGGCGGCGGGCGGGTCATCACCGCCGCCACCCCGCCCGGGAGCTTCCCGGCGTCGTCAGCCCGTCGCTTGGTGGCGGCGGGGCGGGCGAAGACGGGCGAGCTCGTCGTCTCGATCGCGGGCATCACGTACTGCGCCGCGTCCAAGCTGACCTCGGTGGCCCGCGGCGACGGCGTCACCCCGATCAGCTTCGGCAGCGTCGCCGACGGCAGCCGCCCGTTCTACGGCGTGATTGAGTACCCGGGCGTCAGCCCTGCCGCCATCAGCAACACGGACCACCGGCCGACGTGGTGGCCCTACTCCGGCGCGAACATGCTCGTGTACGTCTTCTACGACGTTGATCAGAAGCCGAGCGGCGACGACTACGAGCCGCCGCCGACCGTGCCGACGACGCCGTGCCGCGTGGTGGCGGACCCGACGCCGACGCTCACGCCGACGAGCACGCCCACGCCGACGAGCACGCCCACGCCGACGAGCACGCCCACGCCGACGAGCACGCCCACGCCGACGAGCACGCCCACGCCGACGAGCACGCCCACGCCGACGAGCACGCCCACGCCGACGAGCACGCCCTCGCCGACGAGCACGCCCACGCCGACGCCCACGGCAACGCCGTCGCCCACCGCGACGCCCACGCCGACGGCGACGCCGGTTCGCACCCCGACGCCGACGCCGACCGCACCTCCGGTCACGACGCCTGCTCCGACCCCGACGGCGACGCCGGTTCGCACCCCGACCCCGACGCCGTCCCCGTCCCCGACGGCCACCCCGGTCGCGACGCCGTCCGTCCCGGTGTTCGCGCCGAGCGCGCCGGCGATCACCGCGCCCGCGTCCTACAGCTGGAGCCGCACCGCCACGTTCACGCTCTCCGGCACCTCACAGCCGGGCGTCACCGTCGAGCTCTTCGACGGCGGCACGTCGTTCGGCACCACGACCGCGACCGCGGCGGGCACGTGGTCACGCGCCGTGACCGTCCCGAGTGACGGCGGGTACGTGTTCACCGCGAAGGCGCGCACGCTCGGCGGCACGTCGCCGGACTCGAGCTGGCGCGTGATCCAGGTCGACACGCGCGCGCCCGCGGCGCCGGTCATCACCGCGCCGATCTCCAGCACCGGCTCGTCGTTCACGCTCACCGGGACGGCCGAGGCGGGCACGATCGTCGAGGTGTTCGAGAACGGCTCCTCCCGGGGCACGAGCTCCGTGAGCGGCGGGAAGTGGACGAAGTCCTTCACCGGCACGCCGAGCGGGAGCCGCACGTTCACGGCCAGGGCCACGGACTTGGCCGGCAACGTCTCGGCGACCTCCGCGGGGTACTACCTGACGGTCAGCTAGACGAGCGCGTGGCGGGCGTCACGGTCCAGCTCCGTGACGTCGTCCACGCGGCGGAACTCGACGCGGAACCCGTTCGGGTCCACGGTCACCCGACCGAAGCTGAAGGCCTGCGAGGGGTCGAGCGTGCGCAGCCACTTGGCGCGGCGCGCGGCGGCGCTGGCGCTCGTGGGCTGGAAAGCGACGTGGGGCGCGTGGGGATCGAGCTGGCGAGCACGGGTCGTCGCCCAGTCCTCGTATTCGTCCGCGGCACGCTGCACGGCGATGGCGGGGTGTGGGCACGCGTACGCGACGCGCTCTCCCTCCTCAACGTCAATGTCGGCGACGAACACCATGTGCGGTGTCTACAGAAGCCGCAGAACGCGGGTACGAGGTGCCTCCCCCGTAGGTGGGAGGTCAGCGCAGGAACGTGAGCGGCGGCGCCCAAGCGCGATCGCCGTCGGGCCACGCGCGGTCGCCGCCGTCCGGCACCACGAGCACCGGGGCGCGCACGTGCTCGAAGGCCCGCCGCGAGCGCCGGTCCTCCAGCGTGGCCCGGGGGGTGACGATCAGCTCGACGTCAGAGCCCGCGCGCTCGGGCCCGCGCGCGAACGCCGCCGGGCCCATCTCGGACCGCCAGTCGCCGAGTGCGCCGGCCGCGACCTCCGCGACCCGCTCACTCGCCGGCGAGTCCGGTCCGGCCACGTGCAGCACGACCCGCTGGCTGACGCTGACGCGCTGCCGGATGCGGCGCGACGCGGCGGGGGAGACCGCGAGCAGCGGGTGCGGCAGCGCGCGGCACAGCTGTCGTAGCCGTGCCGCGTCGCCGCTCCAGGGTATCACGACCGCGACGACCCAGTCGTGCTCCGCGATCGTGCCTCTCCGCCCAGGCCGTCCTTCCTCGTCGCGCGGGACGACCGGGATCGGCGCCCACGCGACTTCGAGTCCCTCCGCCAGCCGCAGGCCGATCCGCTCACACGCCCGGGCCTCCGGGGAGCCGTCGTCGAGCGTGAGGATGTACGGGACGTCGGTCAGCGCACCGCCTCGTGATCGGCCCCGCTGAGGTCGTCGTGGTAGGCCTCGCGCATGTCCCAGCCGCACGCCGTGCACTCCACGTCCGCGGGCGGGGACGGAACGCCGCGCGCCGGCGTCTCGGCGTCCGGCTCGCGGTGCAGCAGTCGGTTGAACAGACCCATGCGTGATCTCCTCGCTTCTCGGGGGACCTCGCACGCAACCTAGGCGCCGCCGTGCGGCGGGGCTATGGGATCAGACCCCCATCAAGCGCCGGCGACCGGGTTGGTGACGGGGACGTTGCCGCTCTGGCCGGTCATGGCGATGATCAGGTCCTTGCGCACCTTCGCGACCGACGGGTTCTTGAACGCGATCTTGATGTTCTGCGTGAGGTTGGTCGTGCTGCCCGGCGTCTGACCCGGCATGCTGCCGTCGTTGGTCAGCGTGACCGTGCCGGACGCGTTGCTCCACGTCGCGTGCGTGCGCGGCTTGAACGTGTGCAGGCCGTTGATCTTGTACGACAGGCTCACGGTCTCGCCGTACGGGATGGCGTTCGCGTTGACCGGGCAGACGGCGTACACGTAGCCGTGGCTGCTCTTGGCGACCGAGCACTTGCCGAAGCCCATCGAGGCCTGGGGCGTCTCCGGGTTCGCGGGCGAGATCTCGCCGTTCGGGGTCGCCGGGTTCGCCGGGGAGATCTCGTTCGTCGGGGTGGGAGCCGGCGCGATGATCTCCTGCGCGTGCGCCGCGGGAGCGGCGATGGCGACGGTGGCGACGGCGGTGGTGAGTCCAGCGAGGAGCTTGCTGCGCATGGGGAATCTCCTTGGGGTTGAGATGCGCGGTTGGTTGGTGAGGAGAGCTTGCGCTTCTCGACCCCAACGCGACTCCGTAGCCGACTACTGGACTTTCCGCCCGCGACTACTGACCTCCGGCGGACCGTCCGGTCCGCCGGTTACGCGAGGAGGAGGAAGGACGCCGCGACCGTGCCGTCGGCGTGCGTGATCCAGCGGCGGTCGCCGTCGCTGAGCAGCGTCGCCGGTTGCAGCGTCGACGGGACCCGGTGCTCGACCTCGACGGTCAGCGGCGCGGGCGGCAGGTCCTCCTCCTCGAGCGCCTGCCAGTACGCCGCGTTGTTGACGTGCTCGGCGAGGTCGAGGTCCGCGCGCCGGAACGTCCACGGCTGCGCGTGCGCGTCGTCGGGCGGCGTGGGGTGGACGAGCCCGGACCGCACGCGGCGGTCGCCGGCGGACTCGCCGTAGACGTCGGCGAGCGCGTCGATCTTGGCCGGGCGCAGCGTGTGCGGGTCGATCGCCACCCACAGGGCGACGGCTTCGACACCGGGCAGGCTCGTGCGCCGCTCGGCCCAACGTGCGCCGAGCGCGCTGCACGAGGTCCGGACTTCCACACGGTCGCCGAGCCGCGGAAAGCGCGTGATCCGCAAGGTCACGCGCCGCACCACCCACAGGACGAAGTCCTGCAGGCCGGCGTCGAGGATGTCCGCGAACGCCACGGCCTGCAGCCAGTCGGCGAGCGCGTCCAGGCGAACGCGCCCGTCGGCCGCAGTGTCACCGGGGCCGACGAGGCGCTGCTCCGCGAACACGCGCCCAACGCTCGGGAAGGGCGGGATCGCGTCGCTCACGCGGGCTAGTTAACCCGAGTGCGCTCGCCGTAGTGCAGGTACGGGCCGCGCGGGCCCGGCTGGAACTCACCCGGAGCGGGGAACTGGCGGGTGAGGAGATCGAGGAGGCGGCTGATCACCGGTGGTCTCCTTTGTGATTGGGATTCTGGGGAGGAATGCGGACGCAAGCGCTTGCGTCCACGTCTCCCACGCTATCCGCGGCGGCTCCGGATCCGTGTCGGCGACGACTCGATCCCCCCGACTGTGGGGGGTTCAGTCGCGCTTGGGCTTCTTGGTCCGCGCCTTGATCTCCGCGCGCAGGTACGAGCCGCAGTCGCTGTACTCCTCGAGCTCGGTCGGGAGCTTCTTGAGTGCCGTGCGCAGCGCGCTCACGGGGTAGCGGCGGTCGAGCCAGCCGTCGTTGGCGCAGTCGCGCAGGATCGTCTTCGTGCTGCGGCTGGAGCTGCTCAGGCGCCCGTCGCCGCCACGCTTGAGGGCGCGGTTCAGGCGCGTCTTGCACTCCTTCTGCCGCTTCGCCTTGGTCGACAGCGCCTTGACGCCCTTGCGCAGCTCGGCCTTGGAGTACTTGCCGTCGATCCGGCCGTCCTTCGTGCAATCTCGCGCGGGTTTCGGCAACGTCGCGGCGGACGCGGCGGCCGGCAGGGCGAGCAACGCGAGGGCGACGAAAGCTGCGGTCAATACTCGGATCATGGGCAGCTTCAACGCACTCGGTGCGCGTTGGTTGCGTCAAACGGGCAGGCGGACCGTGACCGTGCGCTTGCGCTCGCCGATCAGCTGCATCACCTCGACGCGGACCCAGCGCGTGTCCGCGGCGTCCTCGAGCACGACGCGGTAGCTGCGGCGCCGCTGGCCCCATAGCGCGTCGACGGCCGGGTTGTCGTCCTGAGACTCGGCGCGGGTGCGCGTGCCGGTCACGGAGAGCAGCGTGTCGCGAGCGTCGGAGCTCATCCGCCAGCGAACCTCGACGCGGCCACCGCTGAGCCGGCGTGCGCGGACGTCCTCGATCCGTGGGAGCGGCAGTGCGGGGAGCCGTCGCAGGCGCGGGGTGGCGACCGTGCGGGTGACCGTCCGCGCGCCCGGGGCGCTCGAGCGCACGGTGATCTTCACGGGACCGGGCCGGGCCGGTGCGATGCCGCGGTTGGACGGCGGGAGCCGGACCATGACCGTGCCGGCCCGCGAGAGCGCGTGCTGAAAGCCGTCGTCCGAGCGGGTGTTCCCGTACGTGACGCTGAGGTCGCAGGCGGCGCTGCAGCGGACGGGCAGCACGAGCCACTGGCCGGGGCGGAGGGCACTCTCGCGCGGCGTGCCGATCGTCACGCGCGGCGCCGCGGGCTCGCGCGCGGCCGGCGCGCCCTCGAGCGCGTAGTGCGTCCGCGCGGGCGAGTCATCGTCGAAGCGGTCCTGGTTCGTCCAGGCGAGCGCGCGCCGGCCGTCGGGCAGGGCGAGCAGCGAGAGCCCTTCGGGGTCGCGCAGGCGGCTGCCGAGGCGCGCGCGCTCGACCACCGCGGTGCCGGCGAGCGTCGCGAGCCGCACGTCGCCGTCCGTCCACGCCACCGAGACGCGGCCGTCGGGCGCGACCGCGGCCTGCAGCGGCGGCAGCGGCCGGACGACCGGCAGGCCCAAGCCGACGCCCTGCAGCGGAGGCAGCTTCGGCGGGGGCACGATCACGATCGGCCGACCGAAGCCGGTCGCGCCGTCGCGGACCGCCGCACCCGTGGTTCCGGCGCCCTCTTCGTGCCAGGCGACGACGGTGCGGCCGTCGGCGCCGAAGGCGACCGCAAGCTGGTCCGCGTTGACCGCTGCCTTCGGGTCGGTGACGGGCTGCGGCGCGCTCAGGGGTCCGCCGCGCGGGCGTTCGAGCACGGCGACCGAGCCGCCCGACGTCGCCGCCACGACCACACGCCCGTCCGGGCCGACGCCCAGCGCGAGGCCGTAGACGTCCGGTGGCAGCGGCGTCGCGGGACCCAGCGGTGTCCCGCGGGCGCCGGTACGCACCGTGTCGGTGCTCGCCCAGTCCTTGCTCGTCCCCGTGGGCTCGCGGGTGAGCACGACCGCCTCGCCATCTGCCGCCATCGCTGCCAGCACGCCGGTCGAGCCCCGGTCGGGCCGCCAGGGCACGAGATCGGTGGGAGTGCCGAAGCTGCCGCCGGCGTCGCGCCGGGCCACGCGGAGCCGCACCCGCCGCGGGGAGAACGCGTACTCCGCCCAGGTCACGACCGCGTCCCCGTGCGGGGAGACGGCGACGCTGAGATCGAAGACGTTCTCGGCCGCGGCGAGCGTCACCGGCGTGCCGAAACCCGTGCCGCCCGGCTCGCGCAGCGCCACGCGCAGCGCGTCCTCCGTCGCTCCCGCGACGACGGCCGCGCCGGTCGCGTCCGCGTCCGCGCGCGGGCAGCCCGTGAGCTCGCCGAGCGGCACGAGCGTCGGGCGCCCGAGGCCGCTCGCCGTCGCCGTGAGCAGCTCCGCTCCGCCCCCGGCCCAGCGCGACAGCTCCGCGGGAGCGCCGGTCGGCGCCAGGCACGCGGTGCCGTCCGGCAGGCGCTGGAACGGCAGCTCGCTGAGCGGCGCGGCGTCCGCGGACGCCGGCAGCGCGAGCGCGACGACCACCGCGAGCCGGCAGGGGCCGCTCACCCACCTCGGCGCTCCTGAACGCGCGGTCGTGTGCACGGCGCCGCTGATACCCCGCGGCCGGGACGGGCACACCTCGCGGTTCGTTGACCGACCCTGAGGGCTCAGGTATACCTGACGAACATGGTGGCGGCACGAACATCGCTCCTCGTCGGGTTGCTGGTGTTGCTGGCGCCGGCGAGCGCGCAGGCGCTGCCGCCGTTCACGACCGGGGCGAAGACGTCCCCCTCGGGTGGTGGGCAGGCCGAGCTGTTCGGAGCCGCCGCGGGCTGTCACTCCACGTTCGATCGGTTCGTCATCCGCGCCCGGTCCGCGACGCCGGGGTACGACGTGCGCTACGTCAGCCAGATCGTCGAGGACGGCTCCGGCGATCCGGTGTCACTGCTCGGCACCCGGCGCATCCGGGTGATCGTGCGCGACGCGCGCGGGCACACGTCGGGCGGGACGAACCTGCTGCCGAGCGTCATCACGCCCGGGTGCTCGAACCTCCGCCAGATCAAGAACGCCGGCGACTTCGAGGGCCAGGTCACGTTCGGCCTCGGGCTCCGTCGTCGCACGGGCTTCCGCGTGTTCCGGCTCACCGGCCCGACGCGGATCGTGATCGACGTCAAGCACTAGGGTCGAGCACCGCGAGGTTCGCGAGCGCTTCGCCGGTGCGCAGGTCGACGGCGACGATCCGGCCGTCCTGCGCGTACGCGGTCGCGGTGCCGCCGTGGGCACGGAAGTGGGCGAACCGCGTGCCGGGGAACGTGACGACGGCGACCGGCGCATGCGCTGCGTCACGAACCGTGACCCGCGCGTCGATGGCGGTCTCTTGGAGGAGGGCGGAGCGATCGCCGTCGACGTCGACCTCCGCGTAGTCGTCGAGCGGCCGCACGGTCTCGGGCCCGTCCACCGGCTTGACGCACTCGACCAGGTCGCCGTCGAGACGGTCGATGTAGACGAGCGTCCCGTCCGCGGTGGTCGCCGAGACCCGCAAGGGCGCGGCGACGGTGAACATGTCGCCCCACGTCTCGGTGTCCGCCTGCCGATCGATCACGCGGCGCGACGGGAGCTCCCACGTCCAGCGCTCGACGCCCACCACCGTCGGGTCCTCGCCGCGGCGGAAGGACACGATCGCCGACAGGCGCGTGGGTGAGCGCTGATGCTCCTGCACCGTCGCGTCGGAGCGCTCGAACTCGGCCCAGGCGATGCGCGGCGGGTCCGTCGTGAGGTCGAACGCCCGCAGCCCTTCGTGGCCCTCGATCGTCACGGTCGTGCCGTCGAACGTCGGCGCGATGCCGTAGCCCGTGAGCGTCGGAAGGGGAGTGAGCTCGTGTGTGGCCAGGTCGAGCCGGTGCAGCGCGAACCCGCTCCGGTGTGGACCGACGATCAGCGCCGACGTACCGTCGTCGGCGATCGTCAGGCTGCTCGCCCGTACGTCCCATCGGGCCTCCTCGCGGCCGTCCGGCGTGAGCAGGAAGACGCCCGCGTTCCCCGCGGCGACGAGCACTCCGGTCGGCAGCAGGATCGCCTCGGAGATCACCGCCCCGGCCGCGCCGGCCTCGGCAGCGCGAACGGCGTTCACGCCTACGCCCGTCCGGCGTACGCGACCCGTTCGAACGGCCACGCCTCGTCGAGCCAGCGGGACACGAGCGTCCGCAGCGGCGCATCGCGCTCGGCGTGCGTGACGCGCACCCACGAAGCGACCTCGGCGTCGTGCCTGCCGCTCATGTCGGGGTAGATGTACACGCAGCCGATCACGCGGCGGTCCGACGGGTCGAGGACCGTGTAGGTGAACCCGTCCCGCTCCGCGAAGTCACGGGCGTGGCGTTCGAGGTCCGCGCGGTTCTCGTCCAGCGTCATCGTGCGCGGCCAGTTGCCGTCCGGGAAGCCGGGCGTGGCGCGGATGTGCTCGATCGACGAGGACCACGCCTCGTGGTCATCGACGTTGTGCTCGGTGCCGAGCGGCTCGAGCAGGAAGCCGTCCGCCTCGAGTCCTGCCGGCACGTGGAAGTCGTCCGGGACGAAGGCCACGTGGACATCGTCGCACGGGAAGGGGGGAGGAGGGCCTGCTCCACATTGGGGTCCTCGGCCGCGAGGAGGAGAGGGTGTTGGCCGAGGCGCTGTGGAGCAGGCCCAGGACCCCTATCGGGCGCTCGGTGCGCGACCTTGAGCGTGAATCTCCAATCGGTCCGCGTGACGACCCTCGCTTATCGAGCGTAAGTTGCGGGGTAGGCTTCGATGGACATCGAACTTGGAGTCGACATGAGCACCATCGGGCTTATTGGCAGTGGATTGATCGGCGGGACCGTCGCGAGGCTCGCGGTGGCGGCCGGCCACGACGTCGTGCTCAGCAACCGGCGTGGACCGGACACGCTGGCCGACCTGGTCGCCGAGCTCGGTCCGCGTGCGCGGGCGGCGACGCCGGCCGAGGCGGCCGAGGCCGGGGACATCGTGGTGGTCACGGTGCCGCTGAAGGCCTACCAGCAGGTGCCGGTCGAGCCGTTGCGCGGCAAGACGGTGATCGACACCAACAACTACTACCCCGAGCGGGACGGGCAGATCGCGGAGCTCGACGACCAGTCGGCCACCGTGAGCGGGCTGCTGCAGGCGCACCTGCCGGAGTCGCACGTCGTGAAGGCGTTCAACAACATCGGCTTCGCGCACCTCGCCGAGCTGGGCCGGCCGAGTGGGGACCCCGAGCGTTCCGTGCTCGCGATCGCCGGCGACGACGACGCCGCGAAGGCGACGGCCACGGCGTTCCTGGACTCGATCGGCTATGACGCGGTGGACGCCGGCCCGCTCTCGGAGAGCTGGCGCTTCGAGCGGGACACGCCGGCCTACGGCACGCCGTACCTCGACCCCACGGCGCAGGACGCGAGCTTCGGCACCCCCGGGACGGGGCAGCAGGTGACCGCGGAGACGCTGCGCGGCAAGCTCGCCGAGGCCGTTCGCTAAGTCGCACCGTGCGTTGGTCGGCGACGAACGTGCGCGGAGCACGTCGTCGCCGCTGAACGCCGACTACTCGGTGCCCGGTGTCGTGTCCGCGGTCATGTGCTCGCGCGCGATCATCGCCGCGGCCACGCCGATGATGGCCGTCACCGTGCCGAGCAGCGCGCCGGCCTGGTCCTGCGTCAGGCTCCACCAGCCGAAGCCGGTGCCCAGGGCGAGCGTGGACGAGACCAGTGCCGTGATCGTGCCCGCCAGCGCGACGTTCTCCTTGGCGGTGCCCGGCTTCAGGTGCGAGAGCAGCGCCGCGAGGAACCCGAGGAGCGCGGCGGCCTCGGCGGTCACGAAGGCGGTCTGTGCCGCGGACCAGTCCACGATGGCGAACGCGGTCAACACGACGATGACCGCGGCGGTGAAGGTCCCGAGCGCGGTGATCACCGGCTTCGGGTCGGGGGAGGGCAGCGAGGCTGCCGACAAGCTGGACATGCCCCATTGAGGACCCGTGGGGCCGGGATGATACGTCGGGGGCTCCTTGACGAACCTAATGGTGTTAGGTATACTCCTAAGCACCTTAGGAAAGGACCGCTCATGAAGACCACTCCCGTTACCGACCATCTGACCCAGCTCACGCGCTGGCACTTCGTCAACGCGTTCCTCGTGCGCGAGGACGACGGCCTGACCCTTGTCGACACCACGATCGGCCGGCGCCCGGACGCGTTGCTCGAAGCAGCGCGCCGGGCGGGAGCGCCGATCCGGCGGATCGCGCTGACGCACGGCCACGGCGACCACATCGGCCTGCTCGACGCGCTGCACGAGCGCCTCGGCAGCGAGGTCGAAGTGCTCGTCCCCGAGCTCGACGAGCGCATCCTCGCGGGCGAGACCGAGGGCAAGTTCCCCGGCAGCTGGCCGACCGTCAAGACGCGCGCGGACCGGCGGCTGCAGCCGGGCGATCGCGTCGGCAGCCTCGAGGTCGTCGCCACTCCGGGGCACACGCCCGGCCACGTCGCGTTCCTGGACACGCGCGACCGCGCGGTGATCGCCGGCGACACCTTCACCGCCTACGGGCGCGTGATGACCTCCGACAAGCTGCGGCTCCCGTTCCCGCTGGCGGCGGCCGCGACCTGGCACGGCGACGAGGTGCTGACGTCGGCGCAGACGGTGCGCGCGCTTCAGCCGTCGGTCATGGTCGTCGGCCACGGCCCGGTCGTGCGCGACCCCGTCGCGCGGATCGACAGGGCCCTCGAGCTGGCCGGCGCGACCGTAGCGACGGCCTGATGGCGCGCGCCGGACTCGACCGTGAGGCGGTGGTCACCGCCGCCGCCACGCTGGCCGACACCGAGGGCCTGGAAGCGGTCACGCTCGCGAAGGTGGCGGCGCAGCTTGGCGTGAAGTCGCCGTCGCTGTACGTGCACGTCGACGGCCTCGCGGGCCTGCGACGCGAGATCGCCGCCCGCGGCGCGCGCGAGGTCACCGGCCTCTTGCAGGCGGCGGTCGCCGGGCGCGCCGGCCGCGACGCGCTTGCGGCCCTCGCCGACGCCTACCGTTCCTACGCCCGCGCTCATCCCGGCACCTACGCCGCCATCCAGAACGTGACCAACCTCGAAGGCCCCGCGGCCGACGCCGCCACCGCCGCGCTCGACGTCTTCTACGCCGTCCTGCGCGGCTACGCGCTCGACGACGAGGCGGCGATCCACGCCGCCCGCATCGTCCGCTCGGCCCTGCACGGGTTCGTCTCCCTCGAAGTCGGCAGCGGCTTCGGCATCGACCTCGATCTCGACGAGAGCTTCGCGCGGCTGGTGGACGTCCTCGACCGCGGCCTCTCAGCCCGCTGAACCGAACCACCACACGTCACCGGTGGTGTGCGCCGTCGGCTCGCCCGACACGGTCAGCCGCGCGTCGCCGTCGTCGAAGACGATCGTCAGCGAGCGGTCCTCGGCCCGTTCGACCGCGGTGACGGTCATGCCGTTGAGCTCCAGCAGGTGCGGGAGGCCGGCGTCCGGGTCGCCTTCGGTGAGCCACCAGTCCGGCTCGCTCGTGCTGAACGGCGCGTCGAAGTAGAAGCGCACCTCGGTGGACGGCGTGGGGCGGTTGTCGCAGAACCCCAGGAACGGCCACACTTGGCGCACGCCGATCTCCACGACGAACTGGCCGACGAGCGCTTCGAGCTGCACGGGGTCGCATCGTAGGCGCGTGCCGTCCCCGCTGTCGGCCAGACTGCAGGCGGTGATCGGCGTGAGTGAGGACTGGGTGCGCGACCTGTACCCGGCCACGCGGGACCAGGTATATCTCGACGTGGCCGCCGTCGGGATCGTGTCGACGCGGGTCGAGGCGGCGATGGCCGAGGTGCTTGCCGCCCACGGCCGACGCGGCATCGGCGCCGCGGCCGGGTGGGGAGCGATGATCGCCCGGGCCCGCGCGCTCGTCGCCGCGCTCGTCGGTGGACACGAGGACCGCGTCGCGTTCACGCAGAACACGAGCACCGGCCTGGCGCTCGTGGCCAACGGCGTCGACTGGTCCGCGGGCGACAACGTCGTCGTCCCGGCGGGCGAGTTCCCGTCGAACTTCTACCCGTGGACGCAGTTGCGCCGCCGTGGCGTCGAGCTGCGCGAGGTGCCGATGGTCGACGGGCACGCGGACCTCGCTGCCGCCGCGGCCCTGGTCGACGACCGCACGCGGGTGCTGGCGATCAGCGCCGTCCAGTACTCCTCGGGCTATCGCTACGACCTCGCACCGCTCGGGGAGCTGTGCCGAGCCCGCGACACCCTGCTCGTCGTCGACGGCACGCAGGCGGCGGGCGCGTTGACGCTCGACGCCGACGCCACCGGGATCGACGTGCTGGCGGTCAGCGCCCACAAGTGGATGCTCGGCCCGCTCGGCATCGGGTTCGTGGCGCTGTCCGAGCGGGCCATGGGCCGCCTGCATCCCTCCACCGCGGGGTGGTTGAGCGTCGAGCGGCCGTTCGACTTCGACCACGAGCCGCAGCTCGCCGGCGACGGGCGACGGTTCGAGTCCGGCACCGAGAACATGGTCGGCATCGCCGGGCTCGGGGCGACCGTCGGCATCGTGCTCGAGCTCGGACGCGAGGCCGTCGAGACGCTCGTGCTCGACCGCACCGCCGAGCTCACCGAGCTCCTCATCGCCGCTGGCCTGACCCCCACTCGAACGAGCGAGCGATCGCACTGGTCGGGCATCCTCATCGCGACCACCGGCGACGACGACGCGGCCCTGCACCGCCGGCTCCTCGACGCCGACGTGCGGTGCTCGCTCAGAGGCGGGGGCATCCGGTTCGCGCCCCACTACTACACGACCGCGAGCGACATCGAGCGGCTCGCGGCGGCGCTCCCGGCGTAGCTAGCCCGCGACTTCGAGCAGCACGCCCGCGGCGCGGAACTCGGCGGCCACGCCGGCGTCGAGCTCGGCGTCCGTGATGACCGTGTCGAAGTCCTGTGCGCCGGCGATCGTCAGCAGCGAGGCGCGCCCGAACTTGGTCGAGTCGATCAGGGCGACCGTGCGCTCGGCGTTCGCGCGCGCCGTGTTGATGACGTCGGCGAGCGGGCGGCGTGAGGTCGTCAGGCCCGCGTCCAGGGTGAGCCCCGCCGCCGACACGAACGCCACGTCGAAGTTCAGGCCGGCCATGAAGTCCGTCGTCCAGCGCCCGGCGAACATGCGCATGTGCTGGTCCAGCTCGCCCGGCACGGCGACGACGACGATGCGGTCGTCCACCAGCTCGTAGGCGATCGCGGGGGAGTTGGTCACGAGCGTCAGGCCGGACACGGAGCCCGCGACGAGCTCACGCGCCAGGGCGAGGCAGGTGGAGGAGGAGTCGAGGAAGATCGTCGCGCCCGGGAGGACCTGGCGGGCGGCGTAGGCGGCGATCGCGCGCTTGGCCGGGCCGGCCTGGGCGGTGCGCTGCTCCCAGCCGGTCGGCGGGATCGCGGGCGCGTCGCCGTTAGACGAGGTGGCCACGACGCCTCCGTACACGCGCTCGACCTGGCCCTGCTCGGCGAGCTGGGTCACGTCACGGTGGATCGTCACGGCCGACACGCCCAGCTCCCGCGCCAGCTCGGTGAGCGAGACCCCGCCTTCGCGCTGCAGGCGCTCGAGGATCTGCGCTCGGCGCATGGCGGGCGGAACGGGCACGCGGTCGTTCTATCACAGATTGTCTGACAATCTCTTGCATATTCGTTCAAACCTTGACAAACCTTTTCAAGCATAGGTAATTTGGCGGTTCGCCGTACTAAAGGGTCTCGCAAGGGAAAGTGGGGAGAGGGATGCGTGCATTCAGCCGAAGGCTGATCGTGCTGTGCGCTGTCTTGGTGGCCACGTGGGGCGCGGCTGGAGCCGCGTACGGACAGGCCGTCGATGAACCACGCGTGCTGGTCTTCTCGAAGACCGCCGCGTTCCGTCACAGCTCGATACCGGCCGGCGTCCAGGCCATCCGCGAGCTGGGGACCGAGCACCAGTTCACCGTCGACGCGACGGAGGACTCGGCCGCGTTCACGGACGAGAACCTCGCGCGCTACGACGCGGTCGTCTGGCTCTCGACGACCGGCGACGTGCTCGACAACGCGCAGCAAGCCGCGTTCGAGCGCTACATCCAGGCCGGCGGCGGCTACGCCGGCGTGCACGCCGCGAGCGACACGGAGTACACGTGGAGCTGGTACGGCGGGCTGGTCGGCGCGTACTTCTCCGGGCACCCGGATCCGCAGTCGGCGACCGTCGAGGTCGCCGACCACGCGCACCCCTCCACGAAGGACCTTCCGGCCCGCTGGACGCGCAACGACGAGTGGTACAACTTCCAGACCAACCCGCGCGGAAGGGTTCACGTCCTCGCCACCCTGGACGAGACGACGTACACGGGCGGCGCGATGGGCACCGACCATCCGATCGCCTGGTGCTCGTACTACCAGGGCGGTCGCTCGTGGTACACGGGCGGCGGCCACGCCGACGCGTCGTTCACCGACCCGCAGTTCCGCAAGCACCTCCTCGGCGGCATCCTCTGGGCCGCGGGCGTGCAGGCCAACGACTGCGGCGGCACGGTCAACAACAACTTCCAGAAGGTCGTGCTCGACGACAACGTCGCGAGCCCGATGGGCCTGGACATCGCGCCCGACGGCCGCGTGATCTACGTCGAGCGCGCCGGCCAGGTGCGCGTGATCGACCCGGCCACCAGCACCACCAAGACCGCGCTCAACCTGCCCGTCCACGATGCGCAGGAGAACGGGCTGCTCGGCATCGTGCTCGACCCGAAGTTCGCCCAGAACGGCTGGGTCTACCTCTACTACTCGCCGCCGACCGCGAGCATCCCGTCACCACGCCAGCACCTCTCGCGCTTCACGATGGTCGGCGACACGATCGACCCGGCCTCCGAGAAGGTCATCCTCCAGGTGCCCCACCAGCGCGGTGAGTGCTGCCACTCCGGCGGCTACCTGCAGTTCGCACCGGACGGCAACCTGTTCCTCGCGATCGGCGACGACACCTCGCCCGGCGCCTCGGACGGCTTCACCCCGATCGACGAGCGCCCCGGCCGTGAGGCCTTCGACGCGCAGCGCTCCGCGGCCAACACGAACGACCTGCGCGGCAAGCTGCTGCGCATCACGCCGCAGCCCGACGGCACCTACACGATCCCGGCCGGCAACCTGTTCGCGCCCGGCCAGATGGGCACCAAGCCCGAGATCTACGCGATGGGCCTGCGCAACCCGTTCCGCTTCAGCGTCGACCAGAAGACGGGCTGGGTCTACCTCGCCGACTACGGCCCCGACGCCAACGCCGCCGTCCCGGGCCGCGGCTCGGATGGCCGCGTCGAGTGGAACCTGATCAAGGCGCCCGGCAACTATGGCTGGCCGTACTGCCACGGCGGCGCGCCGTTCGTCGACTACGACTTCGCGACGGGCCAGTCCGGCGCCGCGTTCAACTGCGCCGCGCCGGTCAACAACTCACCCAACAACACGGGCCTGACGAACCTGCCGCCGGTCGTGGAGCCGACGCTCTGGTACGGCCGTGGCGTCGGCCATCCCGAGCTGGGCCGAGGCGGCGCGCCGATGGGCGGCCCGCGCTACGTCTTCGATCCCGCCGTGCCCGCCGAGCGCCGCTGGCCGGCGTACTTCGAGGGCAGCGCGCTGTTCTACGAGTGGGGCCAGAACCGGCTCTACCAGTTCCATCTGGACGAGCAGGGCACGCTCTTCGACACGACGCCGCTGCTCACCGCGATGCCGTTCATCCGCCCGCACGAGATGAAGTTCGGCCGCCACGACGGCGCGCTCTACATGATCGAGTGGGGGAGCGGCTTCAACGGCAACAACCCCGACGCGCAGGTCATCCGGATCGACTACACCGGCGGGCAGGTCAACCCGGTCGCGAAGGCCGGCGCGAGCCCGCTCTCCGGCTCGCGGCCGCTGACGGTCAAGTTCTCCAGCACGGGCACCTACCACCCGCAGGGCAGCCCGCTCACGTACAAGTGGACGTTCGGTGACGGCGGCACGTCGACCGAGCCCAACCCGAGCCACACGTACACGGAGGAGGGCAACTTCACGGCGATCCTCACCGTCACGGACGCGCAGGGCCGGACGGGCACGGCGAACGCCGTCGTCTCGGTCGGCAACACGCAGCCGGCCGTGAAGATCGAGTGGCCGGTCGCGGGCGGCGTGTTCGCGTTCGGCGACCGCATCGCCTACAAGGTCCGCGTCGACGACGTCGAGGACGGCTCCACCACGACCGGCGGCATCGACTGCTCGAAGGTCGTCGTCGAGCTCATCCTCGGCCACGACGACCACGGCCACCCGATGCAGCAGCAGACGGGCTGCGAGGGCTCATTCGTGTTCGAGCCCGACGGCGGGCACGTGGACACCGACCAGATCACCTACGTGCTCGAGGCCCGGTACACCGATCGCGGCTCGCCCAACGGGCAGGTCGCCCCGATGCGCGGGAACGACCTCGCGGTCTTCCACCCCAAGCGCAAGCAGGTCGAGCACCACGACCCCGACGGCACGATCCGCCACGAGATCGCGGCCGACCCGCTCGGTGGCAACCAGAACATCGGCTTCCTCACCGACAACATGGCGATCTCGTTCGCCGACGTGAACCTGGTCAACCTCGACGCGCTGCGCATCCGGATCGCGTCGCCGAACGCCACGAGCCGGATCGAGGTCCGCAAGGGCTCCAAGACCGGCCAGCTGCTCGGCAGCGCGAACGTCCAGAACACGGGCGGCTTCCAGAACTGGGGCTACGTCGACGTCCCGATCATCGACCCGGGGGACACGTTCGACCTGTTCCTCGTCTTCCGCGGGGCGAGCGGCTACCTCTACAACCTCAACTGGGTGGACTTCGTCGGCCCCGGCCTCGCCGCCGGTCCGTCCGCGGTCGCGCCGCCCACGGCGACCGTCGCGGAGCCCACCGGCGCCAACGGTTGGTACACGGCGCCGGTCGACGTGACGCTCACCGCGGACGCCGCGCGCGAGTACCGGATCGGCACCGGTGCCTGGACGGCGTACACCGCGCCCGTGCGCTTCGCCACCGACGGCGTGTTCCGGCTCGACTACCGGGCGCGCAAGGACGGGTTGCCGTCGACCGGCCGCTCCCTCGATCTCAAGCTCGATCAGGCCGCACCGGCGACCGCCGCGGCGCTCGAGGGCGTCGTGAGCGGTGAGACGTTCACCGGCGCGGTCAGGTTCACGCTGACGGCGGCGGACGCGACGTCGGGTGTGGCGAAGACCGAGTGGCGGCTCGCGGGTGACGCCGCCGCGCAGGCCTACACGGCCGCGGTCACGCTCGCGGCCGCCGCGGGCGAGCGCACGGTCGAGTACCGCTCGGTCGACGCCGCCGGCAACGCGGAGGCGTGGAAGCGCGCGTCGTTCACCTCGCCCAGCGGCACGCGGCCCAAGGTCACGCTGCAGTCCCCGGGCGCGGGGCTCGTCGTTCCCGCCTCCGGGCGCGTGCCGTTCCACGTGGTGGTGGACGGGCGCGGGCCCGAGGGCTGCGCGGACGTGACCGTGCGCCTGCTCGCGGGCACGACGGTCGCGGGCACCGGCACGGGCTGCACCGGCACGATCGTCGCGCCCGCGGCGGCCGCCGACCTGCGCGGCTACACGCTCGAGGCGACCTACACGGCCGACAAGGGCACGGGCGACCACGTCCCGCTCATCCGGGGCACGGCGACGAGCGCGCTGCAGCCCGCGCGCAAGCAGGCCGAGCACTACGACACGGACGCCGCGGTGCGCACGGAGGCCACGGGCGACACGCTCGGTGGCGGGCTCAACGTCGGCTTCATCCGCACGGGCCAGGTGCTCAGCTACTCGGGGGTCAACCTCAAGGGCATCAGCACGATCCGGCTGCGGCTGGCGACGAACACGATCGGCGGCACGGTCGAGGTCCGCAAGGGCTCGGCGACGGGCGCGCTGCTCGGGCAGACGACCGTGACGAGCACGGGCGGCTTCCAGAGCTACCGGTACTTCGACGCGCCGCTCACCGGCGTGACAGACGAGCTGATCAGGCTCGTGCTCGTGTTCAGGGCAACCGGAACCCACTACATCGCGAACATCAACTTCTTCGAGTTCGTCGGTGACGGGACCCAGCCCGAACGCCGGCCCACGCTGTCGCTGCCGAGCGACGTGAAGGGGACGGCGGCGACGGCCGCGGGCGCGCCGGTGACGTACAGCGCGACCGCGAGCGACCTCTACGACGGCGCGGTGCCGGTCACGTGCACGCCGGCGTCGGGCGCGACGTTCGCCGTCGGCACGACGAAGGTCACGTGCTCGGCGACCAACGCGGGCGGCTACACGGCGACCGGGTCGTTCGACGTCACGGTCACGCAGGTCGTGCCCGCGGACGGTCCCGTCGGCGGCACCGTGCCGGCGACGCTGGCGTTGACGCTCGACGGTCCCGCGACGTTCGCGCCGTTCACCCCGGGCGTCGAGCGCGAGTACACGGCGGGCACGAAGGCGACCGTGATCAGCACGGCCGGCGACGCGGCGCTGTCCGTCAGCGATCCCGGCCGCCTGACCAACGGCACGTTCTCATTGCCCGAGCCGCTGCGGGTCGAGCTGTCCAAGACGAGCTGGACCGGCCCGGTGGCCAACGAGCGCGTGGACATCGCGTTCAAGCAGCGCATCAAGGCCGGCGACGCGCTCCGGACGGGCACGTACGCGAAGACGTTGACGTTCACGCTGTCGACCACGACGCCGTGAGCTGAGACACGGGGCCGGGATGTGCACGCATCCCGGCCCCTGAAGCTTCAGCGCAGCGCGCGGGCCATCGCCTTCGCCTCGGCGGCGGTGCCCGCGATCGCCATCGCCACCTGCAGCGTCTGCTGCTTGAAGGCGCGGTTGCGGCGCGCGAGCTCGACGACCAGCGTCGGCCCGGGCACGGGCGCCGCGGGCTGCACGGCCGGCTTGACGATCGCCGTCTTCGCGCCCGCCGGGAAGCTGCGCGGGACGACGACGTAGCCCGTCTCGGGGTCACCGCTCTTGATCCAGAAGTACGCCACCTCGGCGAGGTCGACGGCACCGGAGCGCGTCGTCAGTCGCCGCGAGCGTCCGGTCTTGAGCACCGCGGTCACCCGCGCGCCCGCGCCGTAGGACGGGAAGTGCGCGTCGACGTTCAGCCGCGCGGCGCCGCTCGTGCGCCGCACCGTCCACGTGGAGAGGATGCTCTCCTCGCGGAAGGCGTTGGTGGAGTTGACGGTCACGCCGCCGCCGCTGCGCTCGCCCGTCACCTCGAGGCTGGAGAACGCGCCCGCGTACGGGTCGGCGGGGTACCGCGCGCCGTCTTTGATCGGCCCGCGCGGGCCATTGGTCATGGTCAGCGGCGGCGGCCCGCTCTTGGTGCGCGGGGTGGAGCTCGCCACGACGCCCTTGCCGCTCGCGTCGGACACGATCACGCCGAAGTTCGCCGAGCCCGTGCCGCCGATCGCGCCCGCCACGCGCTGGTCGGCGTCCGAGAGCCGGCACAGGTCCAGGCCGCCGTACGGGAACGCGCCGTTGTTCTGCGCGAGGATCGCCGTGTTGTAGCGCCGCGTCGTGATCGTCAGCCGCCCGATCGACGGGTCGTACGCGTACATCGCCGCCGGCGCCTTCGCGGGGAGCTTCTCGATGTCCCGCCAGACCGCGCGGGTGGCGAGGAAGACGAACCGCGACGCCATGTCCGGCGGGTTCGGCGTGAGCTTGGTCTTGACGGGATAGATCGGCGTCTGCGGGACCGCCTTGCCCTGCAGCTCCGCCCAGCGCGTGTACGTGCCGAGCGCGCGGTCGAACATGTACTTCGCGGTCGCCGCGTCCGTCGCGTCGCCCTGCTCGTCGTTGAGCATGATCGCGAACAGGCCGCCCAGCGACCACGCCCAGTAACGGCCGAGGTGCCAGCGCAGCAGGAACAGCCCGGTGTCCCAGTTCGGGTAGCCGGAGTGCGTGAAGTAGGCCGGGAGCGCGCGCTTGGACCACGCGCGCAGGACCCTCTTCTCCTGGCTGCCGAGCACGAGGCCGTGCTGCTTGGCCTCGCGCAGGTACGACAGCGAGTCCAGGATGATGCACGCGTACTCGTTGGACTCGATGTTCTCGGGCGTGTCGAGCGGGGAGAGCGGGTCGCGGTGGAAGCTCCAGCTCGGGCTCAGGTTCGGGATCTCCCACGGCGCGGTGACCTGCTCGGCGCCCTTGCACCAGCGGCTGAGCTGGTCGCGGAACTGCGGCATCCACTTGGTCGGGTCGTCGGCGGTGACGGCGGCCCAGACGTACAGCTCCATGTACCAGTTCATCTGGTTCAGGCGCATGTTCGGGTACTTGAAGAACACGCCCTCGGCCGTCGACTGGATGCACTGGACGATCTTCGCCGCGGTCTCCGCGCTGAGCCCGATGACGTCCCGGACGAGCCACGCGCGGGCGAGCGCCTCCGCCACCTTCGGGTCGATCGAGACGTGCTGGACGCCGCTGGTGGACGTCGGCGAGCCGGTCCAGCCCGGCGTGTGCACCTGGCTGCTGGAGTGCGGGTCCGTGGTGCCGGTGCTCACCCCGTTGGCCGCGGGCTTGAACGGCGGCGTCTGCACGAGGCCTTCCGCCATCCGCTTGGCGCGGACGTCGTTGCGCGTCGGGCCGCCCGTGTACCCGACCTGGGCGGCGATCGAGTGCGCCGAGAGCATCGCGCAGGACGTGCGGATGTCCTCCCCGTAGAAGCCGGTGCGCTCGTTCCAGCCGGTGTCGGCGGCGGTCATCGCCCAGTCCGCGAAGGCCCAATAGTCCTGGTTCTTCCACCCCGCCCCCGCCGGCAGGGCGGGGGCGGGGATGGACGGGGCGGAGGTGGCGGCGAACGCGTTCAGCGTCGGCCCGGCCAGCACACCCGCGAGGGACAGCCGGCCCGCGTCGCCGAGCAGCTGACGCCGCGTGCGGGGTTGGAGAACCTGCTCGAGCGTCGTCATCGTCATACCTCAGTCCGGGAGGAAGCAGCCCTTGGTGGGGTTCGGGTCACTCGCGGTATTGACCGCGCGCAGCGTGTTGAACGGCAGGTAGTCGATCCAGAAGTACGGAGCGACGGCGCCGACGTTGACCTGCTGGTCGACCGGCAGCGCGGGGTTGATCGGTGAGAACAGCGGGTCGGTCACCGTGGTCGGCAGGCCGATGCCCGTGTGCGTGTACGCGTACTGCAGCGGGTCGCTGGTCTGCAGCATCGCGATCCACCAGTTGAAGGCCTTGCCGCCGGTGTCCGGCGTGGCCCAGGCCCAGTGGCTGTTGCCCGTGGCGCCGAGGCCCTTCATCGGGTACCACTCGTTGCTCAGGCCGTAGGAGCACTCGGGGTTGCTGCCGAGCGCGGGGTCGGCGATGAACGCGCCGTAGCTCGTCGAGAGGATCGTGCCCCACAGGAACTGGCGCATGCCGTACGTGGCGCTCGCCGAGAGGTCCTCCTGCCGGTCCGGCGTGAGCGTGAGCTCGCCCTTCGAGAGCGCGTAGGCGACGGTCAGGAGCTTCTGCGGATCCTGCACCAGGTAGTTGCCGATGTCGCCGAACCTGCCGGCGGCGCCCGAGTAGGTCGCGGCGACGGTGGCGAGCGCGTTCGCCTCGGTCAGCTCGACCTCGTTGGCGATCGTCGGCGTCGGGTTGTCCGCGCTGGCGACCGACTGCGCCATCGCCGACATGCCTCCGACGAAGGACGCCATGAAGCCGACATCCGGGAACGCGGAGATCATCGCGAGGCTCGCGTTGATCATGTTGAGCGTGTCGGTGCTCGTCGAGCCCTGGCTCATCAGCGTGAGCTGCTTGTTCTCCTCGATCGTCTGGCCGATCACGTTGGCGTCGACGATCGCCTGCAGGCTGCCCTTGACCGCGTACAGGTTCGCGTAGGTCGCCAGGTCGGCCTGGACGGTGGCCACGTCGGCGATCTCGTTCTCGAAGTTGATCCTCGCGTCCGTCAGGTCCTGCTGCGTGTAGGCGTCGGTCGTCGTGTACGCGGGCAGCTGGTTGGTGATGCCGTCCTTGAGGTTCTGGAGGTCCTGGGAGCTGGTCGTGCAGTAGGAGGCACGGATCGCGTCGAGGTCGCCCGGGCACTTGGAGCCGGGATCGGAGACGGTCCAGCGGTGCTGGATCGCGTAGGCGACGATCGCGGCCATCGCCGCGCTCTGGCCGGGCGTCGCAGACACGAGCGCGTCGTTGTCGGCGTCGCGGATGACGTTCGTGTACGCCGTCGGGGCGCCGTAGATCAGCGGCAGGTACTGGTAGCGGTTGGGGCCGGCGCTGATGTCCGCGTCGTCGGCGTGCTGGACGATGTAGTCGTTGGCCTCGGCATCGCGCCACAGCAACGCGGTCAGCGCGCCGCCGCCCGTGCGCTCGAACGACGCTTCCTCACCGTGCCAGCCGAACAGCAGACCCTTGCTCCGGAGCGCGGCGATCAGCGCGTACGCGCCGCCGTTGGCGTCGTGGGTCCCGTTGAGCCGGTACGCGACGTCCGAGCGGCCACCGAGCGCGTCGAGCTGCGCGCCGAGCTCACTGCCCTGCGCGACCGACGGCAGGTTGCCGAAGCCCTGGATCAGCAGCGTGCCACCTTGGGCCGCCTGCGCCTTGAGCTCGACGGCGAGCAGGTTCTCGATCGCGGTGTCGGTCCCCGCGACGCCATAGATCGGGTACAGGTTCGACCACCGCGGAGCGCCAGCGTTGTCGAGCGCGAGCGCGTGGTAGCCCGCGATCGCACCCGCCGGGAGCGCGGCGGAGTACGCCGTGCCGTTGATCGACATCGTGTTCTGCGTGGCGTCGGGGTTGGCGGTGCGCGTCTGCACCTGCAGGTAGTCCGCCCCGACCCACTTGGCGGTCACGCCCGTCGGCGTCGTCGGCGTCAGCCAGCCACGCAGGTTCGACACCGGGGTGCCGACCGAGCTGTTGTGGGCCACCAGCTGCGTCCCGATCCACACCATCGAGCCGTGCTGGTTGGTGGTGTAGGGGACGGTGGCGTTGGTCCAGACGCCGATCGTGATCATTCCGGCCTGCGGCGTGATCTGCGTGTGATCGCCGGTCTGCTTGACCGTCAACGTGGCGGGCTCGATCTGCAGGAAGAGGTCGGGGCTCGTCGGGCTCGCGGCGGCGTACGACTCACCGCCGTAGCTGATCGACGCGGCGCTGCCGAGCGTCAGGGCGGTGTCGACGTACAGGCCTTGGCTTCCGAACGTCGGCGCGGTGTACACGGTCACGACGTCCTCGGACGCGGCGCTCGCGGCGCTCGCCCGCGCCTGCCCGCGGTGGGTGGCCCGCAGCGCGAGCCGATAGGTCCCGGCCCGGTCGGGCATGAACCGCGGCGTCGACGAGCGGGCGCCGCGCAGCCGTGGCTTCGCGCCGTCGGGCGCCTCGACGACGCGCCATGCGTAGGCGAGCTTGCGCCCCTTGCTGGCCGATCCGTCGAGCTTGAGCCAGCGGCCGGCCTTCGCGGTGCGCGACTGCGGGCCGGCCTCGGCGAACGGCGCGCCCGCCGGGCGCGTGACCGTCCAGCGCTTCGTGGCGTGGCGGCCGTCCTGGTCATAGGTCCGGACTGTCAGCGTGTTGCGGCCGGCGCGCAACCCGTCCTGGCGGGAGACGAGCCACTCGTGCTTTTTCGCGGCTACGCCGTTGCGCGCGCTCGCGACCCGCGTGCCGTTCACCCGCAGCTCCGCGCGGGCGGCCGTGGGCGTGGCGATCGCGACGGGGATCTGACCCGCCTTCACGGTGCGGCCCGAGCGGAGCTTGAGCGGGGACGCCGAAGCGCGTCCGGCGATGAACGTGATCGTCGTCGCCTCGCCCGAGCGCTTGCCCGCCAGCGCGTGCACGACGAGCTTGTTCGTGCCGGGGGTGATGACCGAGCGCGGCAGCTTGGCGCTCCACACGCGCCCGTGGCGCTTGAACCGTCGCGTGACGTCGTGGGTGCCGTTGAACGCCTGGATCGCGGTGACCTTCGCGCCCGCGCGAACTCGCACGCGGACGTCGTCCGTGCCGACGAAGTCGTTCGCGCCGGGGGCGACGATGCTCGCTCCGGACGGGGCGCTCGCGTCCGCCTCAGCGGCGGGGGCGACGACGCCGAGCAGGACGATCACGCTCGCGCCGAGTGCCGCGAGCGTGGGGGAGAAGAGGGTCAATGCGGGCCTTTCAAAGGGAAGAGGGAGCAACAGGGCGCATCCTTCTTCCGCTCGGGCGGCGAGTCCTCAGTAGCCGATTACGGCAATGCGCAGCGGCACGTACGTAGGCTTGAGCGGGTGGGCACGAAACCGGTGTGTCGCCATCTCGTCGGGCTGACCTCGAGCGTCGACGGTCCGTCCTACTACGAGTGGTTCACCGGCGTGGGCCTTCAGCGCGAGCGGCTGTGCGCGGAGTGCGTCGCGCACCGCGAGGGCGGCGGGACGATCGCGTTGGTCGCCGTCGGCGAGGCCGAGCTCGAGGACGCCGACCTCGTCGGGATCCGCGGCGCGCCGGAGGTGCGCGAGCGGGCGGAGCCGTTCGACGATCGGGTCGAGCTGACGCGCCTGCCGTGGGAGATCCTCGACTTCGCGCCCGCTGACGACGCGTGGTTGTTCGTCCTGCGCGACGGGACGATCCATCGCGACCTCGAGCCGGTGTGCCGTGTCGAGTTGCCGCCCGCGGAGCCCGCGCACGCGTTCTGGGGCGGCGCCGCGCGCCTGCACGTGTCGCCGGACGGCGCGTTCGCCGCGGTCACGAACGACCACGGCCATCACGGCGCCGTGTGCGACCTCGCGACCGGCCGCCGCACGCTGACGCTCGACGGGGGCGACTACCACCCGGAGACCGTCCCGCTGTCGTTCGCGTTCGGCGAGCACGAAGGCCGGACCGTGGCCGTGCATCGCACGGCGTGGAACCGCCTCGCGCTGTCGGACGCGTCGACCGGCGAGGCGCTGGTCGCCCACGAACGCGAGCTCGACTACTTCCACGGCCGCCTGCTCGTCAGCCCGGACGGCCGCCGGCTGCTGGACGACGGCTGGGTCTGGCATCCGTACGGCATCCCGACCGTCTGGCCGCTGACGCTGGACGCGCACGTGCGGCTCACGGACCGCGCGTACTACTGGAACCACGGCCTGTGCTGGCTCGACGACGACCGGATCGCCATCGGCGGCATCGGCACCCACGACGACTGGATGCTCGACGGCGCCCGCCTCTTCGCCGCGGGTGGGGAGGAGCTCACCGCGTTCGCGGGTCCCTCCGGCCACTTCTTCGGTGACGGCGACCGCCTGTTCGCGGCGGGCGACGACGGCCTGACGCTGTGGGATGTGGCCGCGGGCGCGATGGTCGGCCGCATCGACGGCTTCCGCCCGACCCGCCAGAACCGGGCCGGTCGCGAGCTGGCCGAGGTGTCCGGCGGCGTCCTGCGCCGGTGGCGCTACTGAAGGCGCTCGACCGTCGCCAGCCAGGCGACGGCGCCGCCCGCGTGGAAGCGGGTCTCGATCCGCTCCGGCACGACCGTCGCGACGCGCCAGGCGGCGCCGGCGAACGCCGCGTGCAGCTCGGCCTCGCTGACCGGGTGCGGCTGGTCGTTGAGGCAGAGCACGAACAGCCGGCCGCCGGCACGCGTCACGGCCGTCAGTGCGGCCACGTACGCTGTCCGCTCTTCGCTGTCGAACGTGTGGAACAGTCCGCAATCGAGGACTGTGGCGAACGTCCGGTCCAACCGCTCCAGGTGCAACGCATCCGCCACTTCGAACTCCGCCTCGATCCCGCGCCGCGCGGCCGCGTCGCGCGCGATCGCGATGGCGCTCCCGGCGACGTCGACGCCCAGCACCGGTACGCCGCGTGCGGCGACGTGCAGCGCGTTCTCGCCCGTCCCGCAACCGGCGTCGAGCACCGGGCCGATGAACGTCGCGGCGACGCGCACGATCGCGGGCTGCGGCCGGCCGACGTCCCAGGGCGCCGGGCCGTCGGTGTACGACGCGTCCCACGGCACACCGGCGCGGCGCTCGTGGCTGGTCGGCTCGCGCCCACCGTACGGGTCGATCGACATTGAGCGAGATCGTCGCAGAGGAGCGGCGCTGCCCGTCGACGGCGTCCTGTGGCTCCTGGCTCGGCTGGAGCTGCGGGACCGCCAGCACCTGAGTACCTGGCCGACGGGTGTTGCACGGCGCTTACGACCTCGCCCTGCGGCGCGCTCTACTCCGGCTGATCGAGCAACGCGGCCAGCGCGACGAAGGGCGCCTCGTCGTAACCGCCCCACGAGGCTCGCTCGGTGAGCAGCGCCTCGATCCGTCTCAGTGTCTGTAGGCGGATGCGGTCGGCGTCGACCGCGAGCGCCGCGGCCGCAAGCTGGAGGCGCCGATCGAGGACGCGCCGCGGATCAGGCTGGGAGAGCAGCCAGTCACGTTTGGACCAGACGAGCGAGACGGCGTCGTAGGCCGGCTCGGCCAGGACCGGGAGCGGGTCGATCGCCACCCAGCCGTCGCGGTGGGAGAGCAGGTTGCCCGGGTTCAGGTCTCCGTGGCAGACGACGTCTCCGGTGCCCGGCAGCGTCGTCCGGTCCTTGGCGTCGGCCACGCGCTGCAGGCGCCGGGCGAGCGCGCAACCGGCGACGATCATCTCCTCGTCGGGGAGCGAGTCGATCGTCACGCCGGGCGTGCACCGCTCCAGCAGCAGCGCGCCGGCGTCGGCGTCGTGCGCGAGCAGGTTGACCGCGCCGGCACCGGCCCAGCGACGCAGCGCGTACACCTCCAGCCGGTTCGCACGAGCTTGCGGCGGCGCAGTCGGGGAGAGCTTGAGCACGGCGTCCCGTCCGTCCTTCGTGCGCACGCCGACCAGGTAGCCGCCGATGCCCATCGGCAACGGCTCCAGCAGCTTCAACGCCCAGCGGCGAGCCGACTCGGTGGCGCGCGACTCGACCGTCGCCAGGAACTCGGCCCCGTCGGTGAAGCGCCGCGCGATGGCGTCCGCGTTGTCCGTCACGGCTTCGCGGCGCGCTGCTTCGCGAGCTCGCCGTGGAACGCGTCGAAGGCCGCGCCGCCGGTCTCGTGCGCATCCTTCTCGACCGGCTGGTTGCGGTAGGCGGCGTCGATCGCGCGGACCAGCTGCCGGAGCGCGTCGGCGAGCTTGGCGAAGTCCGCGCGGCCGGGCTGCGCGGGGAGGGCGGCGAGCTCCGCCTGGGCGGTCGCGAAGCACTGGATCATCAGCTTGATGTCGGCGATCATCGTCGTCCGCTTGCGCCGCTCGGCGCTGGGGAGATGCGTGCGCACGACCTCCATCCCCGCGCCGGGCTTGTTCCAGCCCTTGAGCATCCGGCCGATCTGGTCGCGCACGTCTGCCGGCTGCAGCGGGTTCTTCTGCTGGTTGACCTCCTCAGGCGCGACGCCGTGCGCGAGCCTTGAAGCCTGCCGCACCTCGCTCTGCCAGCCCGTCACCGCCTGGCGGTACACCGAGTCCTCGCCGAGCTGGTTCTCGCGCCACGCCTCGGTCTCGCGGACCTCGTGCGCCGGCATCGCGCGCTGAGTCAGCGGTTGGGCTTCGGCCGCCTCGCCGACGTCGGCGTCGATCTGGGGAAACCCGATCGGCCGGCCCGCACCCGCCTCGACGCGGGCGACGCGGAAGCGCTGCTCGGCGTGGCGCGCCTCGTGCCAGACGTTCATCGCGATGATCGCGGCCTCGTCGTCGGTTAGCTCGCCCAGCGTGGTGACGCCCTCGCGGTGCGTGAACCCGTCCTCGTCGATGAACATCTGCCAGAACTCGGCGGAGAAGTGCGCGCCGCCGCCCCCGTTGGCCTTGACAACCACGTTCATGTCGGGCACGCCGAGCGTGTTGAGCTGCACGTTGGCCGCGGCCCCGAGGAAGCGCGCGAAGTGGTTAAGCGGCGCCGTCGGGTTGTTGCGGATGAAGATCACGGCCTTGCGCACGTACTCGGCGATCCGGCCGTCGTCGCGCATGCCGGTGTGCTGGGGCTTGGGCTGCGTGCGGCGGGCGAGCACGCGCGCGACCGCCTGGTTGCCGGCGCCGCGCTGCAGCTCGAGGACGGCCGCGACGGCCGGATCGGGGGAGCGTCGCCCACGCTCCGTCCGATCGTGCTCGGCCTGCGGTTCCCGTGCCTCGAGCTGCGCGTGCGTCGCCACGGTGTGAAGTCAACGCCGAATGCGCCGCGCACGCAATCGGGACGGCACCCTGAACTTTGTCGAAATCGGCGCCTCCCGTTCGTCGCCCAGGTAGAAACGCAACCCAAAGGAGACGCACCATGGCCACCGTCCTCGACATGTCGATGTCCCTCGACGGCTTCATCGCCGGCCCGAACGTGAGCCTGGAGAACGGGCTCGGCGACGGCGGGCAGCGCCTGCACGACTGGATCGTGCCCAGCCCGGACCACAAGCAGGTCGCCGTCGAAGGCGTGAACCGCGAGCTGTTCGACGAGATCCTCGCGACGGGCGCCGTCGTCTGCGGACGCGGGACGATCGAGCCCGCCGGGCACTGGGGCGGCGACCATCACGACGGCGTGCCGATCTTCGTCCTCAGCCGGACCAAGACCGAGAGCGAATGGCCGCTGATCCGCTACGTGAGCGACGTGCGCGCCGCGATGGCGGCCGCCAAGGAGGCCGCCGGCGAGAAGGACGTGCTCGTGCACGGCGACACGACGGCGCAGCTCGCGCTCGCGGCCGGCGTCCTCGACGAGCTGCAGCTGCACATCGTCCCGATCGTGCTCGGCGCGGGGCGGCGGCTCTTCGCCGATCAGCCCGCCGATCTCGAGCGCACGCGCGTGCTCGCGGGCGAGCACGGGGTCGTCCACGTGCGCTATCGCGTGCGCCGCTGAATGCCGCCTTGCGGGGAAAACGGGGGTCCCCGCCTAGGATGCTCGCCGGATGTCTCACGGTCGCCTCATCCTCGCCCTCGCGGCGCTGCCGTTCGTCGTATGGCTGTTTCTGCCCGTCGCCTCGAACGGCCAGCAGCTGCAGCGCAAGATCGAGCAGAAGCGCGGGGAGATCGAGGCCAAGAAGCGCCGCGAGCGGTCGCTGACGAGCACGATCGAGGGCTACTCGCGCCGGATCAACACGCTGCAGGGCGACATCTCGACGCTGCAGGCGCGGCAGGGGAAGATCGAGGCCGACCTGACCAAGAAGCGCGCCGAGCTGTCCCGCCTGCAGGAGGACCTGCGCAAGGAGCGCGCCCGGCTCACGCGGTTGCGGGCGCGGCTGGCGGAGTCTCGCGCGGCGCTCAAGGACCGGCTCGTCTACCTCTACAAGACCGACGAGCCGGACCTCGTGACGGTGATCCTCGAGTCCGAGGGCTTCGCGGACCTGATCACGCGCACCGAGTTCATGCAGCGCGTCAGCCAGCAGGACGCGCGCATCCTCGACCGCGTCGTGAAGGCGAAGGCCGAGGCGACGGCGACCGAGAAGCGGCTGGACAAGTTCGAAGCGCGCCAGCGCAAGGTCACCAAGCTCGTCTCGCAGCAGCGGCTGGAAGTGCTCGCGATCAAGAACCGGCTCGTCGACCGCCGCCAGCAGCACGAGGCCGCCCGCACGGACAAGCGCCAGGCGCTCGTATCCACGCGCACGTCCCGCAAGAAGCTCGAGAGCCATCTCGTCTCGCTGCAGAAGGAAGAGCAGCGCATCCAGGCCCGGCTCGCCGGCTTCTCCGGCACGCCCGGCCCGATCCGCCAGGGCAGCGGCTCGATGATCTGGCCCGTCGGCGGCACGTTCACGTCCCCGTTCGGCCAGCGCTGGGGCCGCCTGCACGCCGGCATCGACATCGCGGCCGCCGTCGGCACGCCGATCCGCGCGGCCGAGTCCGGCAAGGTCGTCCTCGCGAGCTGGACCGGCGGCTACGGCAACTACACCTGCGTCCAGCACGGCGGCGCGCTCTCCACGTGCTACGCCCACCAGGTCCGCTACGGCACGTCCGTCGGCGCCAGCGTGAGCAAGGGCGACGTCATCGGCTACGTCGGCAACACTGGCAACTCGACCGGCGCGCACCTGCACTTCGAGACCCGGGTCAACGGCAACCCCGTGGACCCGATGGGCTACCTCTAAGCCTCCGTAGCGGTCGGGAACCGGTTCCGTAGCGCGCTACGGAGGACGGAGCGGCGGGTCGGGCGGAGACTCGGTCGCATGACCACCGACACGCTGAACACGACCCAGATCGCCGCGACCGACGCCGGCCCGATCGAATACCGCACGATCGGCGGCGGCACGCCCGTGCTCGTCCTGCACGGCACGCCCGGCGGCATCGACCAGGCGGAGCTGATGGCGCGCTTCCTGCCCGCCGGCTTCGAGGCGATCCTCGTCTCGCGCCCCGGCTACCTCGACACGCCGCTCGGCGACTACCCCGGCTTCGACGCGGAGGCGTACCTGCTCGTCGCGCTGCTCGACCACCTGGGGATCGAGCGCGCCGGCGTGCTCGCCTGGTCCGGCGCCGGGCCGGTCGCGTACCGCCTCGCCGCGCTCCATCCCGACCGGATCAGCGCGCTCGTGACGATCGCCGCCGTCAGCGAGGCGTTCACGGTCGCCCCGCTCGACCTCGGTAACCGCTTCCTGATGGGGACGAAGGTCGGCGCCCGCATCATCCGGATGCTGGCCGAGCACCAGCCGGAGCAGCTGATCGACGGCACGCTCAAGACGGAAGGGACGCTGACGCCCGAGCAGCGCAAGGCGCGCCTGGCGGAGATCCTCGAGGACGACGTCAAGCGCCGCTTCGTGCTCGACCTCGCGCGCACCGTCGATCTCGGCCGCGCCCGCAAGGCCGGCTACGAGCGCGACTGCCGGCTGTTCACGGAGATCGAGACGCTCGAGCTGGAGCGGATCACGCAGCCGACGCTGATCGTGCACGGCAACGCCGACGCGGAGCTGCCCGTGGCGCACAGCGTCCACGCCGCGGCCGCGATCCCGAACGCCCGCCTGCTCACGCTCGAGACCGGCACGCACCTGGCGTTCTACGCGCACCCGAGCGCCGCCCTCGCGCAGGCCGAGGCGGTCAGGACGCTGCGGGGTTGACGACTTCAGCCCCGCGGGTGATCCACACGCGGGGCAGAGCGCGCAACCATGGGTGAACGCCCATGACCAAGCCTCAGCCCAGCCAACGCCCGGCCGTCACCTCGGCCTCCACGCAGCGCGAGCTCGTCGCGCTGTCGCTACTGCTTCGCCGCTAGCGCGCGGGCCGGCGCGAGCCGGGCACGGGCGCGCACGCTGTCCGCGGTGAAGACGATCACGGCGACCCAGACGAGCCCGAAGCCGATCCAGCGCGCGGTCGGCATCTCCTCGCCGCGGATGCCAACGCCGATCCCGAACTGCATGATCGGCGCGAGGTACTGCAGCAGGCCGATCGTCGTCAGCGGGATCCGCACCGCGGCCGTGCCGAACAGCATCAGCGGGATCGCGGTCACGATGCCGCCGCCCGCCATCAGCAGCGCGTGGCCGGCGCCCTCGTGGGCGAACGTGCCCTCGCCGCTGCCGGCGAACCAGATCACGCACAGCAGCGCGGGCGTGAACAGGAACGCGGTCTCGATCGCGACGCTCTGCGTGCCGCCGATCCCGACCTGCTTCTTGACGAGCCCGTAGAAGCCGAACGAGAACGCGAGCGTGAGCGCGATGAACGGCGGACGCCCGTACGCGACGGTCAGCACGACCACGGCGACGGCCGCGATCGCCACCGCCGCCCACTGCGCGCGCCGCAGCCGCTCGCCGATCACGAGCACGGCGAGCGCGACGGTGACGAGCGGGTTGATGAAGTAGCCCAGCGACGTCTCGACCACGTGGCCGGAGTTCACGCCGTAGATGAACACGCCCCAGTTGACCGTGATCAGGGCCGCCGCGAGGGCGAGCAGCGCGAGCTTCTTGCGCTCCAGCTCACGCGCCCAGCGGAAGCCGTCCGTGAACGCGAGGACGGCGACGAGCAGCACCACCGACCACAGGATCCGGTGCGCGAGGATCTCGACCGCACCGGCCGGCTCGAGCAGCGGCCAGTAGAGCGGAAAGAGCCCCCACAGCAGGTACGCCGCGAGGCCCGCCAGGAAACCGGAACGTTGGCGGCTCAGCGGAAGTCTCGGGTACGGCAGGGAGACACTGGCCCGACCAGCGTATCCACGCTCGTACTCTGGACTTTCATGAGCGCGGCAGATCCAACGTTGGTGCGGGAGGCGGCGCGTCGCCGTACCTTCGCGATCATCTCGCATCCGGATGCGGGCAAGACGACGCTCACCGAGAAGCTGCTCCTGTACGCGGGGGCGGTCGGCGAGGCGGGCTCGGTGACCGCGCGCAAGGGCCGCAAGTCGGCGACTTCGGACTGGATGGAGGTCGAGCAGCGCCGCGGCATCTCCGTCACCTCGACGGTGCTGCGCTTCGAGTACGACGACGTCGTCTTCAACCTGCTCGACACTCCCGGCCACAAGGACTTCTCCGAGGACACGCTGCGCGTGCTCGCGGCCGTCGACGCCGCCGTGATCCTGATCGACGCGGCCCGTGGCGTGGAGCCGCAGACCGAGCAGCTGTTCCGCGTCGCCCGCGCCCGCGGCATCCCGCTGATGGCGTTCGTGAACAAGTACGACCGCCCTGGCATGGAGCCGCTCGAGATCGTCGACCACCTGACCGAGCAGCTCGAGCTGCCGCTCGTGCCGCTCACCTGGCCCGTCGGCATCCCGGGCGACTTCCGCGGCGTGATCGACCGGCGCGACGAGTCCTTCCACCGCTTCACCCGCGTGACCGGCGGCAGCGCGGCCGCGCTCGAGGAGGTCGTGGACGTCGAGAACGAGGGCTCGGACCCCGCGTGGGCGACCGCGCGCGAGGAGCTCGAGCTGATCGACGTCGACGGCGCGGAGTTCGACGAGGACGCGTTCCTGGGCGGCGAGCAGATCCCGCTGCTGTTCGGCTCGGCGGCCTGGAACTTCGGCATCGGCCAGCTGCTGAACACGCTGCGCGACATCGCCCCGTCTGCGCGCCCGCGCGCGACCGAGGACGGCGAGCTGCGCCCCGTCGACCAGCCGTTCGCGGCGCTGGCGTTCAAGGTCCAGGCCAACATGGACCCGCGCCACCGCGACCGCGTGGCGTTCATCCGGATCTGCTCGGGCCGCTTCGAGCGCGGGATGCGCGTGACCAACGCTCGCACCGACCGCACGCTCGCGTTGAGCTTCGCGCACGAGGTGTTCGGCCAGGACCGCGTCGTGCTCGACGAGGCGTTCCCCGGGGACGTGCTCGGCGTGATCATCGGCGGCGACGTGCGCGTCGGCGACACGCTCTACCTCGGCGCGCCGGTGCAGTTCCCGCCGATCCCGACGCTGACGCCGGAGTCCTTCGTGACCGTCTCCAACCGCGACGTGAACCGCCACAAGCAGTTCCGCCGCGGGCTCGAGCAGCTCGACCAGGAGGGCGTCGTGCACGTCCTGCGGCGCGAGCACTCGCAGGACCCGGTCCCGGTCTTGGCCGGCGTCGGCCCGATGCAGTTCGAGGTCGCCGTCGAGCGCCTGCGGACCGAGTTCGGCGCCGACGTGCGGACCGAGATGCTGCCCTGGCAGGCGGCGCGCCGCACCGACGCCGAGGGCGCCGCGAAGGTGCTGGCCGACCCCGGCCACACGGACGTGTTCGTCCGCGCGGACGGCACGCAGCTGGCGGTGTTCCCGAACCGCTTCATCCTCGACCGCTTCGCGCAGCGCAACCCGTCGGTCCGGCTCGAGCGCCTCATCGGCGCCGACGAGCCGGACGAGTGAGCGTGCGCCGCTACCGGTAGGTCGCGGGCTGGCGTTCCGTGAGCGTGGTGCCGTCGGCGCGGCGGCCGGTGACGACGATCTCGCCGGTGTAGAACGCGCCGTCGTAGACGGCCATGAAGAGGCCGCCGACGGGCTTGACGGTGCGCACGTCGCGCGGCGTGCGGATCGTGACGGTGACGACGTCGGGCGGCGCTTCGCCGGTCACGATGGTGCGGCCGGGGAGCGTGCGGCGGGCGATCTGCGGTGCGAGCGGGGGTGCGTCAGGACCGGTCCACGCCGGCTCGCTGCCGGGACCCGAGACCCCGAAGCGCAGGCGCGGCTTGCGCGACGGCCGGCGGCTGCGGGTTCCGGGCGGCGCGGACGAGTACGAGCCCGGCCCGAACATGACCGTGGCGTCCTCGGGGTTCAGGTAGGCGAGCCGGCCGGCGATGGCGCGCGCGGTGAAGGCGCAGGACCGGTCGCCGATGCTGGAGCGTCCGTAGACCCAGGGCGGGCCGCCGTCGGGGTCCGCGACGCGGACGTTGCGGCCGGGCTGGAGCCGGCACGGGGCCGCGAGGTCGTTGGCGCGGGAGGTACGGACGGTGCCGTCGGTGCGGGTCTGGCGGACGCGGAGCTCGCCGAAGGCCTCGTCGCCGGGCACGACGAGCAGGAACGTCCCGTCGGGTCCGAGCGCCAGTGGACGCGGTGCACCGGCGCCGAGCAGCTCGGCGCTGCGCACCCCCGCGCCGAGCAGGCCGGCGACGACGGTGCGCAGCGGTCGCGCGTGGGCCGACAGCGGGTCGTCGACCTCGACGCGGGAGATCGCGCCGCCGGCGTGCTTGGCGAGCCACTTGGGCCCGTTGCAGTACGCGTCGCGCGCGAGGTCGAGCGTGCGGTCGCGCCCGCCGGGTTGCGGCAGGACGAGCGTGCCTCCCGGACCCGGGTGCCCGATCTGGAAGCACCGGAACTCGCGCTCCTGGTTGGGTCCGTTGCTGGGCAGCTTCGCGTTCTGTCCGGCGCGCCACGAGCGCAGCCGCCACGCGGCGCCGCCGGTCGGATCGTCGGCCTGGCGGGCGATCCGTACCGTCGCGCGGTCGGCCACGAACGGGTCGGGGATCGCGACGCGCTCGACCACCGAGGCCACCGAACGCCACGCGGGCGGGGTCGCCGGCGCGGGCTCGAGCGGGTTGCCCCGGCGGCCGGTGACGCCGGTGAGCGGCGTGAGCGGTCGGCCGTCGACGGTCAGGCGCACCGTGCGCGGGTCGACGTGCCCGTCGAGGATCACCACGAACGCGTGCGTGCGCTCGTCGACCGCGATCCGGCGGGCGGGACCGGGCGCCTGCAGCTCGACCACCGCACCGGGCGGCGCCGCGCCCCACGCGATCGTGCGCGCGGCGTTCAGCCCCCACCACGACGTCTGCCCGCTTCGCTGATTGAACGGGACGAAGCGGCGCACGTCGAGGAACGCGCGGTCCTGCGCGCCGCAGCGCAGCGGCACCGAGGGCGGGGAGAAGTTCACGACACCGGAGTGGGCCGGCAGCGGCGTCGGCGAGTCGGGCCCGCGTTGACGCTGGGCCTGCACGCATCGCAGGCCGGACTGCACGCGCACGGTCTCGCGCCGGACCGTCCACGGCGCGCCGCCGCTGGGGTCGGGCGCGAGGTACTCGCCCGTGTCCGCGAACCGCAGCGTCGTGGTCTTGCCGGTCGCGTCGGTCAGGACGACGCGCGGGCGCAGCTGGTCCGGCGACCCCTTGAAGATCGCCAGGAACGCGTGGTCCGGGCCGAGCTTCAGCCGCTGCGTGCGCCCGCCGCCGACCGCGATCACCTCGCGCACGTCGGGCGCGGCGACACCGTTGACGACCGTGAGCGCGCTGAGCCGCCCGCCGCCCTGGAACGCCCGTGCGCCGGCCAGGGTCGCGCCGTGCGGCTGTGGCGTGCTGCACGTGTCCGCGGCGCCGGCGGGCAGCGCGCGGAACCGCCGGTCGAGCCCGACGAGCCCGAGCTCACCGTCGAGCACCTGGCCGACCGTGGCGCAGACCGCGCCGGTGGTGCTGCGCGAGGTGCGCACGTCCCACGCCGGACCGCCGTCGGGGTCCGGGACGTTCAGCTCGTTCAGCTTGGCGGTGCCCGGCACCGGCGCGAGCTCCGCCGGCACCTGGTCGGCGGGCGCGGGCGGGATCGGGTCGTCGCGGCCGATCACGAGCCCGGCCGCGACCGCGCCGGCAGCGAGCAGCAGCGCGGCGCCGAATCCGAGCACGACCGCGCGGGGAATGCGCGCGAGCCAGCCGCGCCGAGCGCGCGCGGCGGCCTCGTCGGCCCGCGCGGCGCGCACGAGCTCGGCACCGACCTCGTCGAGGATGCGCGGCCGTGGGGTCATCGCACGGCCCCCACGAGCCGGCGCGGCACGAGCGCAGGTGCGGCGTGGCGGGCGCGGCGCGGGCGTGCGGCGAGCGCGGGGCCGGGGCGGCCGGCGGGGCACGCGGAAGGC